>CAYWUV010000037.1:0-56636 GCA_964461235.1 uncultured Bryobacterales bacterium
CTGCCCCACTTCTGACTCCCGTCTGCCGCGCCGCCAGGCAAAAAATCCTCTGCGGTGAGTACACGGTCGGGAGTGTCCTCCTTATGCACTCGGCCGTGGACTCCTGGAGATTGAGGATTGCTTGGATCTTTGCGGAGGTGTCAATCGCCTGGACCCTGACTCCTTCGAGTATGTACTCGAGCCATTCGACCCAGCGACCCTCATTCGTGACTGCCCGTAAGAGTCGGTAGTAGTCGCGCCGCGTCCGCAAGATGTAGCTCGAAAGGTAAAGGACTGGCTGGTCCATAAGGTGCTTGTCGCAAAGGTAAAGAAGGTTGAGGATGCGCCCTGTCCGGCCATTGCCGTCTGTGAACGGATGGATCGCCTCGAACTGGTAATGGCCCACGGCCATTCGCACGAGAGGGTCGAGAGACTCCTCCTGATGCAAGAACCGCTCCCAATTCGCGAGTAGATTTCGAACCAGGCCTTCACCCTCCGGTGGCGTGTAAACGATCTCCCCTGTTTGATCATTGAGGAGTCTCGTGCCCGGCACTTTACGAACTCCAATATCCAGGTTCCGGATCGTCCGACAGACCTCTACGGCAGTGCGTGTCGAGACCGGCTGGACCTGGATCAGGTCAAAACCCCGGCGAAGCGCTGTTCGGTATCGCAGAGCCTCTTTGGTGGCCGGGTCAGCGTGCTGCTCCCCAATCGCGACTCCCTGGAACAGCTTGTCGGTCGTCGTCACGATGTTCTCGATAGCAGAACTGTCCCTGGCCTCGAGCACGGGAATAGCGTCAATCAGCACAGCCTGGTTCGGTACGCGCTTGCCTAGTTGCAGTAGCCTCTCCAGGTTCACTCGGGCTTCGATACAGAGCTTCAGCACGGGCCCGGTCTCGAGATCCGCGGCGGGAGGCAGCGGCGGGAGCGCATTGAACGGCTGGGCGCTGTCGGGGTTGATCATGTCTTCCGCCCGACTATTGCTACGAAGGGTGGTCAAGGTGCCCGCCTGACCGCCACGACGGACATCGAATGACCGGTCCAGAATCGCAACACATCGATTTCATTGTAGAAAATCGACATGTCTTGGAAAACGGTCGCCCATTCCGAGAAAAATCGACTTGATCATCGTGACGGCCAGCTGTGGGTTGCTGGACGCCGGAATCGACCGCAGAACCGGAAAGTGCCTTCCGGCAAGGCCGCCCAGTCTAACGAAGCGTGACGGGTCGGATCATCACCTGGGTCGGCCCGCGTAACTTCAGGACGGTAGGCAGTCAGCTAGTCGAGGGGGCCTTTCGGTCCAACATGTCGTTTCTCATACCGCAAATCGACAGGTTAGACGATCATGTTTATCGCATCGACAGGTCGGCAGAATATGTCGATTCTTCAATGGATAATCGACAGGTTGGCCCGAACACGGGTGTATCGGCTCCAATCAGCTGCACGGTGGCCGCTGAGGCAGGTGACAGGCCGTGACCCTGCTTGGATCGTACCTACAGGGGTCTCTTCCAAGGCCCGTTGATGCGGGTCCGCATCCCGAAAAAACGCGGCAGGATTCACACCGCCGCAGGCGGAGCGAAACCTGCGGAGAGCCTGCCGTGTCATGCCGAGACTGGACGCCGAGTTCCGGACACCCTCGGCCTTCCGCTACGGTTTGTTGCCCAAGTTACGAGCCCCATATACTGGTACATTCAATCTGCACCTGACCGGTGAAACGATCGCTATGGCGACCAAGAAGGAGGAAGAGTTCCATTCCCCGCAGACTGAGGCGGCTTTGTTCTTCGGGCTCTTCCTGCGCGGGCATTCCGCCGACGCACTGAGGGCCGAGATCGACATTCCGCCCAAAGTCTTGAAGAAGTGGATGCGGGCGCGCGAATACGATGCCGACTTCCGGGCGCAACTGCACCAGATGTACGTTTATCGCAAGAGGGTCCTCGCCATCTTCGATTCGCTGGTAATGAACAGCGAGACTCAATCCGCATGGCAGTGACCATGCCGACGGCAAGGCCGCTCAAGCGTCCCTCGAACGGGACCGATACCGGCGGTTGCCCCACTCAAAGGTGGATCCATGTCCTTGTACCATCCCTCCGATGAATTCGTAGCCCAGGCGAACGTCCCGTCAGGCCAGACCCACCGGGACCTGATCGCACGAGCGGAGTCCGATCCGGAAGGCTTCTGGAGCGAGTTGGCCGAGTCCGAGCTGCACTGGTTCCGGAAGTGGGACAGCGTGCTCGACGGCTCGAACCCTCCTTTCTACAAGTGGTTCGCCGGCGGAACCACCAACATGGCCTACAACTGCCTGGACCGGCACTGCCAGACGTGGCGCAAGAATCGGGCAGCCATCGTCTGGGAGGGCGAGCCCGGCGACCAGCAGACCCTCACTTACCAGGAACTTCTCCGGCTGGTTCAGCGGTTCGCCAGCACGCTCAAGAGGCAAGGCTTCCGAGCAGGAGACCGCGCCATCATCTACATGCCGATGGTGCCCGAGCTGCCGGTTGCCATGCTGGCCTGTGCACGCCTCGGCATCACCCACAGTGTGGTCTTTGCCGGGTTTTCCGCCGAGGCACTCAAGACTCGAATTCTGGACCTCGACGCTACGCTCGTGGTCACCGCCGATGGCGGTTGGCGCCGCGGAAAGATCGTTCCCTTGAAGCAATCCGTGGACGAGGCCTTGGAGGACTGTCCCGCAGTTCGGAGCGTGATCGTCTACGAGCGGACAAAAACCCCGGTGGATATGCGGGAGGGGCGGGACTCCTGGTGGCACGAGCTTGACGCCGGAGCCAGCGAGACGTGTCCGGCCGAGGAACTCGACGCCGAGCACCCACTGTACGTGCTCTACACGTCCGGAACGACGGGGAAACCCAAGGGCATCGTCCACTCGACGGGCGGCTACCAGTTGCAGGTGTCAATGGCCATGCGCTGGGTATTCGACATCAATGACGACGACACCTATTGGTGCGGCGCCGACGTAGGCTGGGTGACCGGCCACAGCTACATCGTGTACGGGCCGCTGCTCGTCGGCACGACCACTGTCATGTACGAGGGCGCTCCTGACTTTCCAGGCCCGGACCGCTTCTGGCGCCTTGTCGACAAATACAAGGTGAACGTGTTCTACACGTCGCCAACGGCGATCCGGGCGTTCATCAAGTTCGGCGAGGAGCACCCGGGGCGCCACGACCTGTCGAGCCTGCGGCTGCTGGGTTCGGTCGGTGAGCCCATCAATCCCTCGGCATGGGAGTGGTACCACCGCGTCATCGGCGGGGGCCGCTGCCCGATCGTCGACACCTGGTGGCAGACGGAGACTGGCTCGATCATGATTTCTCCGCTCCCCGGGGCGACTCCGCTCAAGCCTGGTTCCGGCACGTTCCCCCTACCCGGCATCGCCGCGGACGTGGTCGACATGGAGGGCAACTCCGTCGAGCCGGGTGGGGAGGGATACCTGGTGGTGAGAAAGCCCTGGCCGTCGATGTTTCGGACGCTCTGGGGCGATCCGGACCGGTTCCTCGCGACGTACTGGAGCCAGATCCCGGGACTGTACTTCGTCGGCGACGCCGCACGGCGCGACGAGGACGGCTATTTCTGGATCCTGGGACGGGTCGACGATGTCATGAACGTGAGCGGTCATCGCCTTTCGACAGCCGAGCTCGAGTCCGCACTGGTCCGGCACGACGCCGTGGCGGAAGCTGCCGTGGTCGGCATGCCCGACGATCTGACGGGACAAGCGGTGATCGCATTTGTCACACCGATCCAAGGCTACGAGGCATCGGACGCGCTGGCGTCCGAACTCAGGGAGTGGATCTCGCAGCAGATCGGCAAGTTTGCGAGACCGAAGCAGATCCGCTTCTCCGATGCGCTTCCGAAGACCCGCTCGGGCAAGATCATGCGCCGTCTGCTGAGGGAGATCGTGACGACTCAAACCGTGAGCGGTGACATTACGACCCTAGAGGATCTTTCCGTGATCAACCGGCTCGCTGCGCAACAGGACGAGGACTGACCGGCACAGCCGGACGCGCCGTCAAACTGCGGTGACAGGATACAGGGACGGTCACGCCGGTCAGGCGTCAGCGCGAATCTGCCCGCGTTCGCGAGGCGGCCGAACCGGTATTCCAGCAGGCGGTTCACGATCCAGATCGAGTACCCGGAACTCACGTCAATCCGGTCGAACAAATGCCTGCCGGACTTAGCCACGCTGGTCGTGACGTGCGAGCCAGCCGAGCTGCGCCTCGATCAGAGGTCGTTCTGGCTCCACCTCCACGAATACCGCAATCCGGGCATCTCTCGGGAGAACGTGGTGAACCGGGTACTGGACGGGGTCGTGGCAGCGTGCAGTCCCGCCACCGTCAAGGCGGTCGGACATTTGACCTCACTAGGCGGACTGTCGACTACAGTAACGGCAGCCCACGGCGAGTAGGCATCTGCCGGAAGCAGCGAACGGAGGAGCCAAGGCGTGTTCATTCCCGGCCTGAGAGGCAGAGTGCATGTGGTAGAGTCTGTCCGTCGCGCCATGAAACACGCAGCGCTGGCTCTGTTGCTCGCCGCGGCTGCCGTCGCAGCTCCCAGTGTCTTGGGAGGCCCCAGCATCGCCATTGATGCCGCGAAACTGAGCGAAGCGGTCTCCAGCGCCCCCCCGTATTCGGTGCTTGTGGCCGACCGAGGCCGGGAAGTCACAGTCTCGAAGACCGTTGTGATCGACAAGCCGCTGACGCTTGTGGGCCTCAACATGCGACTCGAGCCGGGCTTGGCAAAGACTCCCATCCTCTCGATCGAGTCAGAGCATGTCCGCGTCAGGGACTTCACGCTCATCGGAAACGGCGATTCCGTTCCGCAGTCGGACCGGGCACCCCTGATCGTCGTGCGGCGCGGTCGGTTCGTCATCGAGAACGGCGAGACCAACAACAGCGCCAAGGACGGCGTCATGATCACGCCCGTCCCCGAATTCGGTGACATCGAGCACGGCGTGGTGCGCCACCTCACCGCCAAGGACACGATCCGTGACGTGGTTTCGATCGGCGGGGTCGGAAACGAGGGCCTCTTCGTCCGGCACCTGGTGGTCGAGAATATCCGCAGCTACGGCTCGCGGCTACGCGGACCGGTTGAGGTCTCGGACGGGAGCGAGCACATCACGGTCCGGGACATCTACGCCGAGTCCAGCTTCTACGGCGTCGACGTACAGGACCATGGCAGGGAAGGAATGGTCAACCGGGCGATTCTAATCGACGGTGTCCAGGTCCGCGACTGTGTCGCGGCCATCCGTACGGCGAACAGGGATTTCGGTCACGACGGCCTGACGATCCGAAACGTGACCGGGGATGAGTTCCGCCCCGACGACCGATGGAGGCCCCTGCATGTCCGGAACACCAGCAACGTCGTGATCGAGAACGTCAGACTCGCCGGCGGACCGAAGGAACTGCCTTGGATCGCGGTTGAGAACAGCGACAACATCGCACTGCGCAACATCACCCTACTCGACGCCAGCCAGAAAGGGCCGGCCGTCGTAGTGGAGGACGCCGACAACGCCCTGCTCGACAACATCGTCCTTGCGGGCAGCCTCCGTCCGGAGCGAGGCATCGAATACCGGATCCGGTCTGATGAGCGCTTCGGCGGGCTCCGCATCCGCAACGTCGTGGCTCAGGGAACGAAATCCGCCGGCATCGCTCTCGAGAACCTCAGCAAGGCCGGCGGACTGGACTCCTACGCCATTACGGACAACCTGGCGACTGTCGACGCGGAACTGGAATCGCGGATTCGGGTGGTGCGCGGCAATCTCTGAATCCCGGATCCGTTGCCCTCAGCCATGCCGAGACCCGCACCGCGCCCCATGCGAACCCGCGTTTGCGAGGCGATCGGGATCGACTACCCCGTCTTCCAGGCCGGCATGGGCTTGATCGCCCAGGCGCCGCTGGCGGCTGCGGTTTCCAAGGCCGGCGGGCTGGGGGTGATCGGCACGGGCATGAACATGCGGCCGAACGAATTGCGCGAGCAGATCTGCGGGGTCCGATCCGCAACGAGGAGGCCGTTCGGCGTGGACATCCTGTTCGCAACAGTCCGCGTCGAAGGCGACTCGGTCGAGAGGTACACCGAAAACGTGCAGGGGCTGGTCGAGGTGGCCCTGGACGAGCGAGTTCCGGTCCTGATCTCCGGGCTGGGCAGCCCCAAGGGGGCGATACCAGAAGCTCACGCGAGGGGGATTTACGTGATGTCCGTGATCGGCGCGGAGCGGCACGCGCGCAAGGCAGTATTTGACGGCGTGGACGCCTTGATCGCGTCGGGTCGGGACGGAGGCGGACATGTCGGCGAGGTCGGGACGGCAGCCCTGGTTCCGGCGGTGGTGGCCGCCGTCGGCGTCCCGGTGGTCGCCGCGGGCGGCTTGGGGGGCGGTTCGAGTCTTGCCGCAGCCTTGGCGTGGGGGGCGAACGGGGTGTGGCTCGGCACACGGTTCATCGCCAGCGAGGAGGCGGGCGCTCACCGGAACTACAAGGCAAGGATCGCAAATTCCGATTCATCGGGAACGGTCGTGACACGGGCGCACAGCGGCAAACCCTGCCGGATGGTCCGAAACTCGTTCACGGAGCACTGGTCGACGCGCGAGCACGAGATCAAGCCGTATCCGCAGCAAGCGCTGGAAGTCGGCAACTCGGCATCGACCCGAGGGCGCATCGAGGGCGACGTCGATAGCGGCGTGCTGCCGGCCGGGCAGAGCGTCGGGGTGATCAGCAGCGTTGCTCCGGCGCAAGACATCGTGCATGAGATTGTCCGAGAAGCAAGGGCATGCCTCGCGCGAGCGGCAGGGACCTGAGTGCGGCTAACGAGGGCCCCTCGTTCTGTCCAGCTCGGCCAAGGAGACCACGATCAACTGGCGAGAGATGAATCCGGGAACGGAGTTCGGTAGAGCCGGGCAATCCGCTTGAGGCCGACTTCCCTCAAAAACACACGAAGGGGGCGGAAGGAGCTTGCAGGGCGGGGTCTGGAACAAGGACGAGCGCCAGTCGGCAGGTCGACTGGCAACGGTTTGCGAACCTCTCAGAGTTGCACGAGGCACGTACCGTGGGAGAGAGGACCTGCTCTTCAGAGCCTTTCTCTCCGAGCTTTGGATCCGTGCCCCGGCAGAGACGCTCAATGCTCCGTATCCGGCTCCCGCGCACGATAATACAGGCTCGACCGGCACAGCCTCAGTAGACGGCATTGCAGGCTGAGGCTCGCCTCCGGGTGGTCGCGCTGGATCAAGCTTTTGCGCGTGGCCCGGCTCAGCGTTCCCACGCACTGCGTAAGAAAGTCCCGTTCCATTACAAGCTGCCCAATCTTCTCGCGCAGCTTGCGGATCTCCGCCTCGCGCTCGTCCTGCCCAGCCTTCGCGCCCCGCTCGAACAACGCGACCAGCCCTGCGCTCGCCTTGCCCTTCCATTGGCTGACTTGATTCGGGTGCACCCCGTGTTTCGCTGCGATCCGCTGCACGGTCCGGTCCCCGCGCAGCACCTCCTTGGCGACTCGTGCCTTGAAGTCCGCTGTGAACGTCCGCCTCTTCGCCATGTTGCCTCCTTTCAACCCTAGCGAAGCCCACCCTTACGCACTGTCCGAGAATCCCGGGTCACCTCGGACGGGCCGGAAGGGAACGGGTGGCAGTGATGGCAGACAACCGCTACGTCATGGTCCGCGACGAGCGCCGCCCCGGCGGCCCTACCCGGTCCATGGTCAGCATTCGCGCCGAATCCCCGGCCGCGGCGCTCGACGGCCTCCGACGGCGCCTGCACCCCAAGGGCTTCCCGGAACGCCCGTCCCGCTACCGTGTCCACACCGCGGGTCCGGATGATCCAGACCGCCACAGACCGGGCCCGCTCCTGCTGACGGGAACGATCGACCCGCCCCGGGCCAAGCTGCGGTTCCACGAGCTCGAGCTGCGCAGCGGCCATGCGGTGATGCAGGTGGACATCGACGGATGCTTCGCCGGGACGCTGGCGGGCGAGACGATCGACGAGCCCAGCCTCTACAAGGCCTGCGCCCGGGTCCGCGAACTGGCCGAACGGGCGCACGAGAGGCCCGCCGAACCATCCCTGGCCAGCCAGGCGCGGCAGGCCGCCGACCCCATCCCGAGCCGGCCCGCTCGCGCTAGCGATTCCCGGATCCGAATCCAGGGCCGGCCCCGGCCCCCGCGACCCGGAAGAACCCGTACGATGAGGGCAGGGAGGCTGGAGCGGCATGCGGGAGTTCGACCCGCATTTCGAGGTCGCGGCCTACAGCGGCGTGATCGTGCGGCACTCGGACTTCTCGATGCGCTACCGGATGCTGGTGTGCGACCTGCCGCGCCGCTTCCACGCCCAGCCCCGCGCGGAGCGGATCCTGGCCATGGCCCGGCCGCCGCGGCTGACCGGCACGCGCTGGGACGCCGGGCTGGCTGAACACCTGGAGCCTGCCCGAATGGCCGTGGGAGAATCCGCCCGCCTACCCTTGGGCCAGTCCGGCGCGATCGCAGTGAGCGACTGGAGCGGCCGGGGCCCCGCCAGGAACGGCGATCGACGGGCAGCCGGGGAAAGCGACCGCGAGCCGGACAGGCCGCTGATCCTCGAGGCCTTCGAGCGTCTCGACCGGAAGCTCCGGGAACGCGACCTGCGGGCCGTGGTGCATCTGGCGAGGAGCGCCCCGCTGGTGCTGGACGGGAGCCGGACGAGGGACGTGGACACACTGCGCATCGAGGCGGCCGGCCGGAGGAGTTTGCCGCCGCGGTGCGGGAGACCGCCGAGGAGATCGGCATCGCCCGGAACTGGCTCAACCAGAACGTATCGCTGGTGCCCGGGATGCCGCCGCGGCCTGACGGCGCCGAACGGACGGTCTACGAGGGCCGGTGCCTGACGGCGATCGCCGCCTCGGACCGGCAACTCCTGGCGATGAAGTTCCGGGCCCACCGCCGGCAGGACTGGGATGACATCCGGCTTCTGATGCGGAAAGCGGGCGCGAGCACGTTCGAGCAGGTCCGGGACATCCGCGACCGGTGCTTCCCGCACGCTCCGTACAGCGAGTTCCCGGACGTCGCCAAGGAGTAGCTCAGTAGAGCGTTCTCCAAGCTCGTGGCGGAGCGGGGTCCGCAGCGCCCCCGCCAGAGCCTGGCCGAGTTGGGCCACAAGGCGCAGGACGCGGGCCCGGAGCCCGAGCCGCCGCGATCACGCTAGCGAACCCGGGGAAAGCCGCTGACCCGCTCCGTCCGCGCGCACCCCCGAAACCGGAGACAGGACGTAAAATCCGGCGATTTCGCCGGGGACCCGCGAAGCACTGGCCGTAGAGGCCGCTCATGGGCTCCGCGAGGGGCCGGCCGGCCCGTAGTAGCACCTCCGGATCCGGAATGGCGCATTACATTCCGGAAGCCAGCCGGCGGCGGCCTCCGCCGGCCCTTCCCGGCCGGCCGTTCCGCTCCTAACCTGGGGAGCATGGATTCGACAACGCCGCGGCCGCGGATCCGCGCCGGAACGCTGGTCGGGGGAATCGCCTGGACGGCCCTGCTGGCCACCGGCTGGACCCTTGAGGCCCCGGGGCTGGCCGCCCTGGCGCTCTGGGCGCCGCTGTGCCCGCACGGCTTCCGCCGCCCTGTCCGGGCGGCCCCGCGCATCCCGTTTCTGGGCGGCGCCCTGGCCGACACGGCGACGGCCCTGCTAGCGCTTGTCTCGTTGCAGCTGACAGAAGCCCTCTCCCACTGGGCCCGCCCGCCCAGCGCCGAGCAGGTCGCCGCCGCGGAGCGCCGCGCGGCCGTGGCGAAGTCGATCGCGAAGGCGCTACAGGAGGGTGCCGCCCGCGAGCGGGGCCGTAAGGAGGAACGACCATGAACCCGAACGAGACGGACCACCGGGAACGCCCCGGCATTCCGGACCCCCCGGCCCGGACCGGCATCCATTGCTCCTCCAAGTCCGACTTCCACCCCGCGACACCCACGCGTCCGCGGAGGACACGCAGAAGCTCGCAGGCGAGAATGTGGTGACGCGATTCGGGTCGATGTTGGAGGCCCAGGCACGGATCCACGAGGCACGAACGAAGTCGCTACAGGAGCAGATCCAATCCGTCAAATGGCTGGTCTTCTCCTTGGTCATCGGTGGCGCAATGATCGCCAGGTTCGCACGTCTCATCAGAGACGTCCTGTCGGGAACCTGAGTGCGGTCCAGTTCCCTCCGTCTCAAGAGACCCAGAAGCATGACGAACCACGACGCCCGCCCCGGGTCCGCCCCCTCATTCCCGGCACGCTGCTAACTCTCGGCGGGCCTGTCCACATGCTTGTCGGTCAGGGCTGGTCCGGCGTACTGGCGCTGGATGCCGGCTCGCTCCGTACTGATCGCGGTCTGGGCGTTTCGCGAGCCGTCCCTCCAGCCCGAGACGAATCGCCCAACGGAACGCCGGCACTTAAGCGGCCTGCTGCCCCGCAAACCAGCGGCAAAGCCCCAGGCCGGGAATCGGAACTAGGCTGGACGACACGGAACTGATGATCCTTGCGTGCTGGATGGCCGCCGTGCGTGGTTCGCGCAAGCGTGGCAGCGCCGCGAAGGCGATCGCTTACCGCGCGGGCGGTTGCTTCGGGGACTTTGGCGGCCGCGGAGGTGCCGGTGCCGGAACACGCGAAGGCCTGACTGGGGGCCAGCTGCCCTTGATCACTTCGTCGCTGCCGGGCACTCCGCGTCCTCCCCGCTTAGTTCGGCGTCCACGAACCGCTCCCATTCGGCGACTGCCTTCCGATCCCACGGGGCTCCCGAGTTGGCAAGCATCCCGAGATCGTTAGCCCGGCGCTGCAGCGCGTCGAACCTAGCCGCAGCACCGTCCGCGTACCAATTCGACCACAGCTGGCTGTACTCGATGCGCAGGCCCTCCCAAGACGTTCTCAATGTTACGAGCGTCGAGTGGGTCTGGTTCAGGTTCGTGGCAGTTGCCCAGATATTCGCGCCCGCAACGGTCAACGCGCACAAGGCACCCACAACCGGCCACTGCTCCCGCACCAGCGTGACGAAAGCCCCGGAAGCAAACGCCAAGGACACGCCCTGAACCCATTGCTGGCGTCTCGCGTAGCGCGACGCCATCTCGCCGAAGTACAGCGAGCGAACCCGCGCCTCGCGCATGGCATTCCACACCTGCGCGACTTCACCTTCAGGAATGCCCGCCACGAATCGAATTGTAGTGCATGTGCGTCACCGGCCGATTGCGTGGGCTTATCCCACTAACACTCGCTTCCGATCGCAGCTTCCCGATCCATTCCAGCCAAAGCAGGGGAATCCCCGGAACGCGGTCAGCGCGTCGCGAAAACGATCCTCTCCAGGTAACTACCCAGGCCCGTTTTTGACGATGTGTCTTTTCGCCTGAGATCACGCGCAGCAGTGCTTGCTCTGGTTGGGGCCGGGTAGGTTTCGAACGGTTGCTCGTGGCGGGATCCTGTCTCTGACCGGGAACCGCTCTGACCGGCCAGCGGCCGCTTTCCGGGCCCAGCCGAGGACGGGCTTGACAAACTGGTTGGGGTCGGCCAAGAACACCATGAAAAGTCGGCAGTTATTGCAGAGATTTCATGGTATGACTCGAGGTGATGATTCCCCGTCCGCAACACGTCAAGACTCTTCTCAGACGGTTACGGGACTATCCTGTGGTGGCGATTATCGGGCCGCGCCAGATCGGTAAGACCACACTGGCAGGACTGGTGGCGGACGCCCAAGGAGGAACGGCCAATCGCCTCGACCTTGAGCGGCCTGCCGACCTGAACCGTCTGGCCGAAGACCCGGAACTTGTCCTGAACGGCATGCGTGGCCTTGTCGTAATCGACGAGGTGCAGCGGCGGCCCGACTTGTTTCCGATTCTGCGTGTACTGGCGGATCGGCGTCCCATTCCGGCCCGATTCCTAGTGCTCGGCAGCGCGTCACCGGACCTGCTCAGGCAGTCGTCGGAATCACTGGCCGGCCGCATCCACTACCACCGGCTTGGCGGGCTCGGACTGGACGAGGTCGGCTGGGATCGCATCGACAGGCACTGGCTGCGCGGCGGATTCCCTCCCGCATGGCTAGCCCGAACGAATTCGGCCGCGCTTCTCTGGCTGGAGGACTTTGTGCAAATGTTTCTGGAACGCGACTTACCCCAACTCGGCGTGCAAGTTCCCGGCCCGACCCTACGCCGTTTCTGGACCATGCTCGCTCACTGGCACGGGCAGGTCTGGAATTCGTCGGAATTTGCCCGCTCGTTTGGCGTAGCCGATACCACCGTTCGTCGCTACCTCGACACCCTCAGCAGTGCGCTGGTGGTGCGGCAACTTCAACCCTGGCATGCCAACATTGCATAGCGCCAAGTCAAGGCACCGAAGGTGTACCTGCGCGATCCCGGGTTGCTGCACGCACTGCTCGGCATCGACAGCATGGAGGCGCTTGAGTCGCATCCGAAGTGCGGTGCATCGTGGGAAGGCTACCTGCTCGACGCCATCGTCGACCGGCTCGGATTGAGAGATGATCAGGTCCATTTCTGGAAGACGCACACCGGTGCCGAAATCGACGTCCTGATTCCGCGACTGCGCATCGGCATTGAAATCAAGCGCACTGCAGCACCGAAGGTCACGCCGTCGATTCGGTCGGCATTGCGCGACCTAGACCTTGACGAAGTCGTCGTAGTCCACGCCGGCCACGAGTCATACCCGCTCGCGGCGAAGGTGAGAGCGGTAGCGGCGGGGTAACTGGCGGACGAGTTGGGAAAGCCATAGCGTGTGACTGTCGACCGCCCGCGCGATTGGCGCCCCCCGGGCTCAGGGAACTCGATTCTTGCCAGCGCATCATTCCCGCAGACCGGGGCACACCGCCTGTGTCCCTTCCGGCCGCCATGCCAAGGCGTTCGTAGGGCGGACGGCGGGGCTTGTCCGAGGCAGGCGAAAGCGCCTAGCTATGGCCGATTCCCTTCCCCGTGGCGAGACGCTACCACGTCATCGACATGCCAGGCTCCTCCGGAGCACGAATCTTGAGCCCGCGCGTGGAGCGAAGCCGGCGAGAAGGCCCGGAGGTCGTGCGGAGTGAACAGTCGGCGACCGGGCACCGAGGCAGGACCAAGCACTACCGCAGCGAGATCTTGACGCTATCGACACCGAACCACTCGTAGCCGGACGGATTCCAGTGCACCGAACCATCGTCCGGCTGCGACCTGCCCAAGGCGTCGAAGGCTCGTACGCGGAATTCTGCAGTTGTATCCCCTTGCCCGAGGCGTCGATTCCACCCGTACCAGAGGGTCACGCGCCACGGGTACCAGCCATATCGGCTCAGCGGGTCTTCGAGACTCACTCGCCGCCAAGAGTCTCCCCCGTCCAGAGAGAGCTCGACGGCAATGATCTCAGTCCGTCCGTCGTTCCACGCCACTCCGTCCAAGTGGACCGGACCAGGGAGGCGTCGCTCGTCGTGCAGAGGATTCCAGATGACACTCTTGATCTTCTGACGCCAGGTGGGATTGGTGGTTTCCTGGGTCACCTCCGGCGCACTGCCCGGCTCGATACGCTGTTGAAACGTTCGGTACCTCCGAGCATGATGGCGGCTGGTCGAACTCTCTTGCTCAAACCGCAATCGACTTACCCACTTGACATTCATTGACCCGTAGTAGCCGGGCAGCACCAGTCGCAGCGGCCCGCCATGAATGGCCGGAATCGGCTCGCCATTCATGTGCGTCGCGAGCAAGGCTGATTCCAGCACGTCATTGAGCGGAACGCTCTGCTCGTAGTCGTCACCGTCGGACGCGGCGGGTGAATCGCGCCCTTCGACCGTCAGGAACCGAGCGTCCTTACCTATCACCATTCCAAAGGAGTCCAGCAACTGCTTCACGCGGACTCCCTTCCATCGCAACTGTCCCATGCCGCCGCGCTGCCACTGTGTGCCTTTGGTCCTCGAGGTTTGTGCGTAAAAGGCGCGGCCGTTGCCCGAGCATTGCAATACCGCAACGACCTCGGTTTGCTCGATCCGGACCAAGTCCGACAAGCTGACTGTCCGAGCTGGCGCTACAAGGCCGCTCAAGGCGAGATCCCAACTGCCCGACGGATAGGGCCTTAGCGTCAGGGTCCCGGGCAGGACCTGGTTGTTTCGGACGAAAAGAAGCTCCTTTGGAGTTACAAGATGCTCTCGTAGCAGGCGCACCGGAGTCTCCGCGACGCCAGTGACCGCGTCGTGGACGATCATCCGCCGGTCCTTGCCGACTGCGCCAAGGAATCGTTCCGGCTCCTGCGCCAAGGCGGGCTCGGTCGTGACCGGAAGGATTTGACTGGCGGCCGGTATCCCGCCCAATCCCCTTAGGAACTCTCTCCGGCCAAGCCTTGCGGAAGCTCCCTCAAGGAGCTTGGTCCCGCCACCGTACCGCGCATCCAATGTTGGCTCCATCAAGACGGGAGACGGGAGTTCGTGGGGTCACCGCCGAATGGGAATTCTAGCAGGCACTGGTGCCCAGTCGGTCGTGAACGGTAGCGTTGCGACACACGCGGGATCGTCTACCGGGTCGTTCGCGAAACAACGCGATGTTTCGCACGGGGGTGGCCACCCCGTTCCGACCCGTTCCAGTCCCGGCCTCGGGCCGCTACCGATTCATCGCGGTCACGGGATCTTCACGGATGCGGGCTTGAAGCCTGCGCATGCCGCGAAGCCAGCGGTCGTAGTCGGAAGCCTTGCGACGCATGTATTCGGCGACCTCGGGGTGGGGCAGGATCAGGAAACGCTCCTCGGCCAGCCCCTCAATGACAGCGTCGGCCACCTCGGAGGGTTCGATTGCACCCGGAGTCAGAAAGTTGTTCCGCTCCCCTCGCTCGCCGAGCAGGAGCCGTGTACGGACGCCCTGGGGACACAGCACCGAGACCTGCAGTCCCTTGTGGCCGTACGTCACCGACAGCCACTCCGCGAGCGCCACCGCCGCGTGCTTGGTCACCGCGTAGGCGAGCGAGCCGATCTGAGTCAGCACGCCGGCCGCCGAGGCCGTGTTCAACAGATAGCCGTGTCCCCTGGCAGTCATCTTCGGGACCAGGCTCCGGGCCGCATACAGATGTGACCGATAGTTCACGTCGAACACGCGCTCGAGGGCTTCGTTCGGAACTTCCGGCCCCCCGGGATGCGAGATACCGGCGTTCGAACAGAACAGGTCGATCGGACCGCATCGGCTCTCGGTCTGCGCGATCAGCCCGTTCACCTGACTCTCCGACGTCACGTCGGCAGCGAGCGGGACGGCACCGATCTCAGCGGCCGTCTTGGTCAGGGCCTCCCGGTCGACGTCGGACGCAACCACATGCCTGGCTCCCTCCCGTACGAACCGATCCGCGAGGGCGCGGCCAATGCCGCGCGCTGCTCCCGTGACGACGACAACCTTGCCGGATACGTTCATGGGCACCTCCTGCCGACTGTGCCCGGCCGAGGCACTCGCTCAGGGGAGAGGCTCGGGTGACGCCGGTCGGCCGCGCTTTGAATGCAACCTTCCGGGCGGCTCCGGTCACGGCGACCGACCGGACTGCAATGCTAGCACTCCACGCGAACCGTGCGGACCGCACCAGCTTCAGGGCACTGGCAGGGACCCAGTCCGGGGGAATGCTGGCCAAGGAGCGATGCGCCGGCCGCAGCCTCAGTTTCCGTCCTGCTCCTTGCGGAGGTCGTCGGAGAGCACGACGGCTTCCGCGACCTGCTTCATCGGAATTCTCCGCCTGCGGCTCTCCTGCTGCAGTTTCAGGTACGACTGCTCCTCAGTCAGGGACAGGTCGCGCTGCAGAATGCCTTTGGCCCTCTCAATGAGCTTGCGCGTCTCCAGTTGGCCGGTCAGCTTGGTGACTTCCGTATCGAGACGGACGCGCTCGACCTCGGCGCCGACCAGATTGCCGATCGTAGTGACCAGGCTGATCTCTCGCCGGGAATGCTCGTGAGGGTTGCGATGCTGCAGGTTCACGACGCCGATGAGCCGGCCGCCGGCCATGACCGGAACCGACAGGAACGCTTCAAATCCGTCCTCCGGAAGCTGGCTGAACGCGCGGAACCGCGCGTCGCGCACGGCACCCTCAGCGATCGCAATGGCCTCCCGGTGCTTGGCAACCCATCCGGTAATGCCCTCCCCGACGGCTATCCGGATGGCGCCGACCGATTCCGGGTGCGGGTTCCTGGAAGCCCGCAGGACGAGTTGGTCCTCTTCCAACAGGTAGAAGAAGCAGGAGTCGGCACCAATGACAGCATTCAGGAACTCGACGATTTGGGCAAGCACCTCATGCAGCGGGTCGGCCACGGCAAGACGGCCGCTGATGCGGTGCAGGAATTCGAGGTGCGAGTCCTCGCCCGCGCTGTTGCGCCTTGACTCGGCCTGGACTGATTTGTCGCGCTCGGCCATTCCAGCGGTAGCGGTTGTCATTGGAAATCCATCCTTCCTCGCCTGAATCGGGCCTCCCGCCCCGGACATCCCCCTAGCACGCATGGCACCCGCCAGACATCGACTCTCCAGCCCGGATCAGATGCTGGGAGGTCGCGAGAAGGGCGTCGATCTGCCGGACGGGCGGCAGCAAAAGGTACACGCCGTCCCCGGCGACCCTGACAGGGAACACCTTCAGCGCGTACGGTTCGCCGGAAAGGCACTCACCGGTGTCGAGCGAGAAAGGCTTCTTGTGCAGGGGGCAGGTCACCTTCGGAACGGTCCCTGCATCGCCCGCGATCCCCCTGGCAATCACGAAGGCATTCATGTGCGGACACATGTTCTGGCAAGCTCTCCACTCGTTCCGGTCGGTCAGCCGGAACACGGCGATCTGCGTGTCGCCATACTTCACGGCCGCACCGCCGTTCCGCGGGAAGTCCGCCACCCGGCCGACACGCACCCACTGCAGCCGTTTGGGATTGCGCGATGCCGCAACGGGCCGAGACTCGCCGATCGCCCGCCCGTCGGGCAGCTTGATCCGGTCCAACGGGACACAGTCCTTGGGCCAGTCCGCGGGACGGCCCTGGCCGCGCTCGGCGACGATCTCGATCCCGGGTTCGACTTCGTCGGTGTTGACGAACTGGCGGAAGAGCTTCCGTCGCTCCGGGTCATTCACTACTTCCTTCCATTCGCATCGGTAGCTATCAACCAGAAACTGCATGCGCCGTTCGAGCTCGTCGCATATCCCGAGGCGGTCGCGGACCACGACGTCGCGGACCCTTTCGATCCCTCCCTCCATTTGCTCGAGCCACACCGACGTGCGAGTAAGCTTGTCGGCGGTGGAGATGTAGTACATGAAGAACCGGTCGATGTAGCGGATCGCCGTTTCCTCGTCGAGCGACGACGCGAGCAGGTCGCCGTGGCGGGGCTTCGCTCCGCCGTTTCCGCAAACAAAGAGGCTGTACCCTGTCTCGGTCGCGATCAGCCCGATGTCCTTCGAGCGGGCCTCGGCACATTCGCGAACGCAGCCCGAAACGGCGCCCTTGACCTTGTGCGGGGCGCGGATCCCGCGGTAGCGCTGCTCGATGCGGACGGCGAATCCGACGGAGTCCTGGACCCCGTACCGGCACCAAGTGGTGCCGACGCAGCTCTTGATCGTCCGCAGGGCCTTGCCGTAGGCGTGCCCGCTCTCGAAGCCCGCGGCAATCAGCTCCTCCCAGATCGAGGGCAGCTGGTGGACTTGCGCCCCGAACAGGTCGACGCGCTGCCCCCCGGTGATCTTGGTGTACAGACCGTACTTTCTCGCTACCGAACCGAGCGCGATGAGCTTGTCGGGAGTGATCTCCCCTCCCGGCACGCGGGGAACGACGCTGTAAAGGCCCCCCCGCTGCATATTGGCCAGAAAGCGGTCGTTCGTGTCCTGCAGCGTGTGATGCTCTCGGTCGGTGATGCTCTCGTTCCACAGGGAGGCGAAGATCGACGTAGCAACCGGCTTGCAGATTTCGCACCCATATCCGGTTCCGTGCTCGCCGATCAGTTCCTCAAAAGTCCTGATCCCCTTGACCTTGACGATGTCGAAGAGGTCCTGGCGGCTGTACGGGAAGTGCTCGCAGAGGTTCTTCTCGGCCGGTTTCCCGGCGGCAGCGAGTTCCGCATCCAGGAGGGTGGTAACCATGGGCAGGCACCCGCCGCAGCCCGACCCGGCGGCGGTACGGTCCATGACGGCTGCGACCGTCCCCAGCCCGCTCTCGCGGATCGCAGACACGATGGCCGACTTCGTCACGTTATTGCAGAAACAGACCTGAGCATCGTCGCCCACCAACGCCCCAGGGCCGGCCGGGCTGTCGGATCCGACCCCGGCGAGCCGGGCGGGCTCGGCTTCCAGATCGGCCGAAGTCCGCGCCAGAGCCGCAAGCGCGGAGTAGTCGGAGGCGTCCCCGACAAGGATGCCGCCGACCAATTTCTTGCCGTCCGGGCTGAAGAGGAGCTTCTTGTAAACGCCCGCGAACGGATCCTGAACTACCACAGGAACCGCTACCTCCGGAGGGGCTTGGTACCGGCCGAAACTGGCCACGTCGACGCCCATCAGCTTCAGCTTGGTGGACAGGTCGGCCCCCTGGAACAGACCGTTCCTGCCGGCCAGCCGGCCCGCGACGACCTTCGCCATCTCCCAGCCGGGAGCAATCAGGCCGTAGGTGGCTCCCCGGTGCGAGGCCACCTCGCCGATGGCATAGATGTCCGGGTCCGAGGTCTCCAACGCATCATTCACGGCGATGCCCCCTCGGGGACCGGTCTCTAGCCCGCAACTCCGGGCAAGCTCGTCGCGGGGCCGGATGCCGGCCGAGACGATGATCATGTCCACGGGGAGGCTGCCGCCGTCGGCGAACGCCATGCCGGAAACCCTCCCGTTACCCAGGACCCTCTGGGTTGCCTTCTGCAAGTGCACGGCCACGCCGAGGTCCTCGATCTTCCGGACCAGCAGAAGAGAGCCGGCCTCGTCGATCTGGCGAGGCATCAGGCGAGGGGCGAATTCGACCACGTGGGTCTGGAGGCCCAGATCGTACGCAGCCTTCGCCGCCTCGAGCCCCAGAAGGCCGCCACCGATGACGGCGCACCGCCGCGCACGGGAGGCGTAGTCGATGATCGCCTCCAGGTCCTCGATGGTCCGGTACAGGAAGACCCCGCGCTTGTCGATTCCCTCGACCTGCGGCACGAACGGGCGCGAGCCAGTGGCGAGAACGACCCTGTCGTACGGGACCTCGACACCCGCTGCGGAAACGACAACGCGCCGGGACCGGTCGATTCCGCAGGCGCGGTCACCTACGTGCAGCAAGATCCCGTTCCGGCGGTACCAGTCCACGCGGGCCAACGCGAGTTCGGCAGGATCGCGATGGTCGAAGTACGAAGTCAGTCGCACGCGGTCGTAGGCGGGCCTGGGTTCCTCACAGAACGTGACGATCCGGTAGTCGCGCTCCTCGTCGTACTCGACCAGCCTCTCGCAGAAACGATGCCCGACCGGACCGTTGCCGATCACAACGACCGTATTCCTCCCCGCCATGCGGACCTCCTCCTTGGGTGCGACTTCCTTCTCGCGCGGCAGCGCAACCCGGCTCTGCCACGGGAACGCCGCCGCTCGGGACGGCGATCCGGAAGAATCTGGAATCCACTCGGCGGGGAGCGGAATTGAACTAACAATTTCAGTCTAGGCGCGCCCCGGCGATCCTCCGCCGCTTATGGCGACGATAAGAATTTTTTGCTTCACTTGGCGCCGAGGGCGTGCTAGCGTCGTATCAGACGGGCGGGCACCGCAGTACTGCCCCCGCTCGCGGATGCCGGGCCCTGCCTAGCCCGGAGATCCGATCCCCGTAGATTCGAAGCCGCCAAGCGCACCGGCGCGACGCCGGGCACTCGCGGCACTCCCTCGCCGGAAATCGATGCACGATGGGCGGCCAAGCCGCGCACGGGAGAGGTGCATCGATCAAGGCCACCTGCGCAGAGAAAGGAATCGTACGGAACCCATGCAGCCAGCCACGATCCTCGGGCAACAACCCAATCGCCCGTTCGCGATCCTCGGATCGGCCCCAACCCCCTCGCTTACGCTATTCGGCCCGGAAGCCGATGTTGACGATCCCGCCACAGCGATCCATGGACGGGCCCCCTCGCGCACAGCACGCGGCCTGGACGGACCGGCCAGACTCATTCCAGACATCCCACTGGAGGACGGACAGCAATACCGCTTCCATTTCGACATGACCAAGTGCGTCGGCTGCAAGTGCTGCGAGGTCGCCTGCGCACAGCAAAACGGCAACCCGGCGGAGGTGTCCTGGAGGCGAGTGGGGGAAATCGAGGGCGGCGTGTTCCCGAACACGCAGAGACTGCACCTGTCGATGGCGTGCAACCACTGCCTCGATCCCTCGTGCATGACCGGCTGCCCGACGCAGGCCTACACGAAGGACCCGAGAACGGGCATCGTGCTCCACAACGCCGACTCGTGCATCGGCTGCGAGTACTGCATCTGGAACTGCCCGTACAGTGTCCCGACCTTCAACGAGGCTCGCGGCGTGGTCGGGAAGTGCGACATGTGCCACGAGCGCCTCGCGGACGGCGACGAACCTGCTTGCGTCGACGCGTGCCCCTCCGAAGCCCTCTCGATCGAGATCGTAGACGTGGCGGGGTGGCGCGAGACGTATCGCGAGCAGGCGAACGCGCCCGGCCTGCCGAGCGCGGACGACACGATTTCTACGACGCGAGTCACGTTGCCCGAGGACCTCCCTCTGGACGCGGAGAAGGCGGACCTGCACAGCGTGAAGCCGGCCAAGCCTCACTATTCGCTCGTGCTGATGACCGTGCTGACCCAAATCTCGGTCACGGCCTTCGCGACAGCTTGGCTGCTCAGCTTGTTCGGCGGCTCGGCGTCGCTGGAGACTGCGGCCGTCGCGAGCCTCTGCCTGGGCCTCGTCTCGTTCGCGGCGTCCCCGCTGCACCTTGGCCGCCCGGCCTTCGCACCGCTGGCGATGCGCAACCTGAGGACGTCGTGGCTGAGCCGGGAGATCGTCGCCCTGAGCGCGTTCGGCGCAGTGGCAACTGCGTACGCCCTCGCGCTGGTGCTCGAATTGCCCGGGGCAACGGCGATTGGCGGCGCGGCTTCCGCGGCCGGCCTGTTCGGCATGTACGCGACTTCCCGCATCTACCTGGTGCCGGGCCGTCCGTCCTGGAACACCCCATTGACGGTTGGCGACTTCTTCCTGACAGGCGCGACCCTGGGGCCCCTTCTCGTGGCAGTCCTGGGGGCAAGCAACGAGCGCGCCTTGCTGGCGGCCGCCGCCGCGGCGGCGGTCGCCCACGTCCTGCTCGAAACGTGGCGGTTCCTCAGCTTCGTGCGAACGGAGGAGTACGAGAGGCGGGCCACCGCCAGGCTGCTTTCAGGCCCGCTCGCCCGGCCCTTCCTGCTCCGGCTCGGGCTGCTGGCGGCGGGTGCCGTGGGACTGCCCGCGCTCGGCTACCTCGGCACGGGTTTCGCGCTGGCGACAACCGGGGCGCTGGCCGGGCGCTACCTGTTCTTCGTGAGCGCCGTTCCCAAGAACATGGCGATGCCCTTCGTCCACAGAAAGGCTGCGGCATGAACCTCAAGAGGCTGCTCGGATTCGACACACTTCGGGAGGACTACGCCTACGGCAGGGATCCGGATCACGGCTTCACATCGGCCGGGCGGATCCCGGACCGCTGGGTGGCCACGACCTGCGGCTACTGTTCGGTGGGATGCGGGATGTTCGTCGGCGTCCGCGACGGCGAGGCAGTCGCCGTTCGGGGCAACGAGGAGCACCCGGTGAATCTAGGCAAGCTCTGTCCGAAGGGCCTGGCCGAGCACGAGATCATCGCTGCTGAGAGCCGCGCCCGGTACCCGCTGCTGAAACACCGCACGGGGCGGTTCGAGCGCATCGGCTGGCGGGAGGCAGTCCAGACCATGGTGCGGGAGTTCCGTAAGACACAGGCCGCTCACGGGCCCAGCGCGCTTGGCGTCGTGAGCACCGGGCAACTCGTCACGGAGGAGTTCTACGCCCTCGGCAAGCTGGTCCAGTTGGGATTCGGAACCAACAATTTCGACGGCAATACGACTTTATGCATGGCGAGCGCGGTAGCAGGCTACAAGCGCTCGTTCGGCAGCGACGGCCCGCCCGGGGCCTATGACGACTTCGAGCAAGCCGACGTTGTTTTCCTGATCGGAGCCAACATCGCCGACAACCACCCGATCCTGTGCTATCGGCTGGAGCGAAACCCTGGCAAGACAGTGGTGGTCGTGGATCCTCGGGTGAGCAAGACGGCCCGCATGGCGGACCTGTACCTGCCGCTCAGGCCACGTTCCGACATCGCCCTGCTGAACGGCATGGCGCACATCCTGATCCGCGAGGAATTGATCGACCGGAACTATGTCGACGCGCACTCGACCGGGTTCGGCGAGTTGGACCGCCACCTCGCCAAGTACACGCCCGAGGCGGTGGCGGCCGTCACGGGCCTCAGCGAGGAACAGATCTACCGGGCAGCGCTGCTGTACGGCCGGGCCAAGGCCCCGCTACTCGCGTGGACCATGGGGGTCAACCATTCGACGAAGGGCACCGAGACGGTCAATGCTATCAACAATCTGGCAATCCTGACAGGGAACGTCGGCAGACCCGGTGCCTCGCCGTTCTCGATCACGGGGCAGTGCAACGCCATGGGTACTCGCGAGAGCGGCTTCACCTCGTCGATGCCCGGTTACCGCGACTTCGCCAGCCAGGAGGACCGAAACGACCTGGCCCGCCTCTGGAACGTCGAACCGTCGGGGCTGCCGCGCGCCCGCGGCCTCGCCTACCCGGACATCGTCGAGGCGTGCGTGAAGGGCAAGATCAAGGCGCTCTGGATCATCGCCACCAACCCCTTGGTCTCGTTCCCGAACGTCGAGATTTTGCGGCAGGGCTTCGAGAACCTGGACTTCCTGGTGGTGCAGGACGGTTTCCACCCCACCCCGACCACGGAGCTTGCCGACATCGTTCTTCCGGCTGCCATCTGGGGCGAGAAGTCCGGCACCTACACCAACTCCGAGCGCCGCGTAAGCAAGGTCAACAAGGCGGTGAACCCGCCCGGAGAGGCACGAGCGGACTTCGACATCTTCTTGGACGTCGCGGAAGAGCTGGGCGCGCGCGAAAGGCTCTACCCGGGCTGGCGGAAACCGGAACATGCCTTCGAGGAGTGGCGCAGCGTCTCCGAGGGCCGCTTGTGCGACTACTCAGGGATCAGCTACGAACTGCTGGATCGGCACCACGCAGTCCAGTGGCCGCTTCGGTTCGACTGCGCCGAGCGGCCGGCCGACCAGCGGCCGCCATCGACCCGGCTCTACTCCGACGGCGAGTTCTCGACGCCGGACGGGAAGGCCCGTTTATTCGCGATCGAATGGGAGCCCCACCCGGAACAGCCGACCAAAGCCTACCCGTTCATCCTCAACACGGGGCGCACGGTCGAGCACTGGCATACCCGCACGAAAACCAAGGAAGTCAAGATCCTGGAACGGATGTCGCCCGCGGCGTGGCTGGAGATGAACCCGCGGGACGCCCGGCGGCTAGGGCTGCGGCCGCACGACCTGGTCACGGTAGTGTCGCCCCGCAGCCGTGTGGACCACCTGGAGCTCCGCATCACGGAAATCGTTGCTCCGGGGCAGGTCTTCATGCCGTTCCACTACGAGGAGAAGAACTCGAACCGGCTGACGCAGAGCGCGTTCGACCCGATCTCGCGGGAACCGAACTACAAGCAAGCGGCGGTCCGGGTCGAACGCAGCGGCCCCCGCAGCGCCGTTCACTAAGCAAACCGCCTCACCCAGTCCGTCCGAGGCGAGCGCCGGACCCAGACGTCCGGCATTCCAAGCAGCAAAGGGAGACCTGCCGCGCGCGGCCAGTGTCGTGCCCGGTGCCGGACTCGTGCGTCCGGCGGATGGGAAAAGACATGGACTTTCAAGGAAAAGCGACAAGAATCGACCTGTTCAGCTTCCGAACCGTTCCGATGCGGACATTCCACATGACGTGGTTCGCCTTCTTCCTGTGCTTCTTCGGCTGGTTCGGCATCGCGCCGTTGATGGCCGTGGTCCGCGAGGACCTCGGACTGACGAAGGCGCAGATCGGTAACACGATCATCGCCTCGGTGGCGATCACCGTGGTCGCGCGGCTGGCCATCGGGTGGCTGTGCGACAAGATCGGGCCGCGCAGGGCCTACACCTGGCTGCTCGCCGTAGGCTCGGTTCCCGTCATGACGATCGGCCTGGCCGACACCTACGAGTCCTTCCTGCTGTTCCGACTGGCGATCGGTGCAATCGGAGCGTCGTTCGTGATCACCCAGTACCACACCTCGGTGATGTTCGCGCCGAACACAGTGGGGACGGCGAACGCTACCACTGCCGGGTGGGGCAACCTCGGCGGCGGAGTGACCCAGATGGCGATGCCGCTGATCCTGACAGCGGCGATGACGGTCGTGGCGGACCAAGCACTGGGCTGGCGGCTGGCGATGGTCGTTCCGGGACTCGCACTGCTCGGAACCTCGGGCCTTTACTGGAAGTTCACCGAGGACTCACCGGACGGAAGCTACCACCAGCTGCGCGCGTCCGGGGCAATGGCGAGCGCCCGGACCGTGGAGGGCGCATTCCTCAAGGCCTGCACCGACAAGCGCGTCTGGGCACTGTTCCTGATCTACGGAGCGTGCTTCGGTGTCGAACTGACGATCAACAACATCGCCGCCCTCTATTTTCACGACTACTTCGGCCTCGGCCTCGGAACGGCCGGGCTGGTGGCGGCCCTGTTCGGGCTGATGAATGTGTTCGCCCGTACAGTCGGCGGGGTGGTCGGCGACGAATGCGGGCTGAAGTGGGGGCTCCGCGGCCGGGTCTGGTTCCTTGCCGGCATACTCTTCCTTGAGGGGCTCGCGCTGATGCTGTTCTCGCAGCAGACGGTATTGGGAATCGCGATCGCGACCCTGATCCTGTTCAGTCTCTGTGTGCAGATGTCCGAGGGGGCGACCTACTCCGTCGTTCCGTTCATCAATCGGAAGGCCCTCGGGGCCGTGGCCGGGATCGTCGGTGCAGGAGGGAACGCCGGAGCCGTGGCGGCTGGATTCCTGTTCAAGACGGAAGCACTGGACTGGCACCAGGCTCTGCTGGTCCTCGGCGCGGTCGTCACACTGGTCTCCTTCGCAGCTCTGTCCGTCCGCTTCTCCGAAGCCGACGAGGAGGCGGTAGCACGCGCGACCGCTTCCAGCCTGGCCGGCTCGCGACAGCGAACCGCTCCCGAGCCCGCGTAACGCTCCCGTCCAGACGAGTCTCATCCGAAGACGGACTGCCAAGCAGGTTGAAGACGCCAACGCGAGTAACCCGAAGAAAACCCGGGCCGGCTTCCCACTGGAGCTGGCTTGGACGATACACGTCCGATTCAGCCGCTCATTGGGTCTTGCTGACAAGACCGCGGGCCTCTCCCGCTGGGACGTAAAGGGAAATGCCGGAACACCGGGGAATGGTGCGACAGCCGACACGATCGCCGATAACTCCGAGTCCGCCAACGACGTTCCTCCCACATCCATGACGGCTAATGACGCCTAGACGGGCACAGGCTCCCGCACCAGCTCCTCGATCGAGGGACCCGCCACGAAAAGGGCCGGCCGGCTCACTTTACCGGATACTGGGATCGGGAGCCCGACTCCGAATGCGGGCCTGCGATGCAACCGCGCACGAATTCAGCTTGCATGGCTCGGCACGGGGATGCCGGCAGTGCGCTGGTTAGAAAGGTGGTCGGTGACCCGATTGGGGGACCGGGCCCTTCGCACGTGGCAGTGCTCCGCCTCCTTCGAGGCGGTGTGACTGCCTGGCTGCTGTCGGCCCCCTGCGCCGCGCAGCTGGATTTCCAGTACCAGTTGGGCAGGCTCACCAATCCCTTCACTGCGACTAGGGAATACACGTCGATCCTCACGATCCAGCACGCGGGCAGCTGGAAATACGGAGACAGCTTCTTCTTC
The DNA here is from genome assembly GCA_964461235.1 of uncultured Bryobacterales bacterium. Classification (GTDB taxonomy): domain Bacteria; phylum Acidobacteriota; class Terriglobia; order Bryobacterales; family UBA6623; genus VXMF01. Next base: position 25,840 of record CAYWUV010000037.1, read on the forward strand.
GCCGACATGATCGAGGACCGCGGACGGGACGGCTTCAACGACAAGGACATCTACACCGAGTGGTATCCGACCCTCAGCTTCGGGAAGATGGCCGGTCGCAGAATCGGGCTCGGTCCGATCCGGGACATATCTGCCGTGGGGGGAATCAATTTCGGAAAGGACCCCAAGGTGTTGAAGTTCCTACCCGGATTGCGGGCGTCGTGGAACGTGCCGGGTTTCGTGTTCCTCAACACGGATTTCACCGCGTTCATTGACGCCAGCAGCGGGGTGGCGAGAGGCGGGGCACCGCGGACCAGCAACAGCTTCATGATCGATGTGAGCTGGCTGCTGCCCATAGCGATCGGTGGTCAGTCGTTCGCCTTCATGGGACATGCCGAGCACATCGGCAAGACGACCGACGAGTTCGGGGCCGGCTTGAACGGCTGGATCCTTGCGCAACCGCAATTCACATGGGATCTGGGCGCGGCGATCTGGAAACCGAATCGACTCCTGCTGGGCATCGAGTACCAGTACTGGCTGAACAAGCTCGGGACGACCAACCATGACAATGTCGCGCAGCTACTGGTCATCTGGCGGCCCTGACCACGGACCGACATCGACTGAATCACGAGAGTCGAGAGCCCAACCGAATCCCCCGCGAGGGATGGATCAATTTCGGAGCCGCGAGGACAGGGAATTGACCGAGACACTGCAGGCGTACAATCACGCTTGACGGTTCCCTTGAGTTCGCTGGAATGAAAATCACAGAGGCAGGGATTCAGTCCGTGCTCAAAGGACTCGAAGACCTTCCTACACCCGTGGATTCCTGGGAAGTCAAGACGGGCGTTGACTGGGCAGACGATCCAGCGGTGTGGGTGTGGGCCATTCTGAAGGACGACGATGTCGACTTCACGAAGCGATCCACGCTGCGAAGCAAGGTGCGCTCTCTGATCCGAAGCGAAACCGACGGCGTGCCATGGGTCTACGTGATGTTCCGAGGACAATCGGAAGTCGAACAGTCGACGTGAGCTTGCCATCCGACCCCTTGCGCCAAGCCCGACACCTTGCAGTCAAGGAGCCAAGGCGACCTCGGCAAGCGAGCCTTCGAAGGGCGGTTTCAGCTTCGTATTACGCCATTTTTCACCTGTTGATAGATGAAGCAACGAGGCGAATGTTCTCCGGCAGCGACAGGGCTGCTCTTCGCGGCTGTGTGGCGCGCGCCTTCGGCCACGGAAACATGAGAACAGTAGCGATTCAGTTCTCGAACAACAGCATTTCCCCGAGACTCAGTTCGGGATTGAACGGCCAACCCTGCAACCGGAGCTGGTGGGCATAGCCAGCGCGTTCGTAGAAACCCAGCAACTCCGCCACGAAGCGGACTACGGACTACGACACGCTACGCCGCTTCACGAGGCGCGAGGTTCTCGACGTAGTTGAACTGGCGGAGCGAGCGGTCCGGGACTGGGGTCTGGTGGAGCGGAGTGTCCAGGCAGACGCGTTTCTGGCGGGTCTAATGACATTCCCCAATATGCGGGGTTGACTCTCCCGGTACCGTCGTGTGGTTCCTGCTCTTGGCGAACGCTACCCAAAGCTCGCATCTCTCATTCCGCGTCTAGGGCGAACCGCCGCCCCCGGCTGAAAAGGAAGCCTTCTGAAGAGACAATTCGATCGGGTGCCCCGCTGTTGAGATCCGTCGCTGAAGAGATGAACTCCGTGAAAGTGGGATCCCCATCAAAGACCCCAGGGCCGCTCCTCTGGATCGCTGTATGGCATCCAATGCCTGCGTTCCAGGATTCACCGTTTCGCTGGTAACTCCGGCGTTCTGCGCAACCGAAAATGGCCCGGGCTAACGGGCGGCACGATCTCAATCGCCAACGTGCCTCTTGTTCGGGTGGTCCGAAGGCACGGCTGCATCCGATCTTTGATGGCTTGAGGGCTCAGTGCCTACAGTATTCCTACTGGAGTTCGCAGGGTACCTGTCCCGGGTTCGGGGACCGGTCGGAGCGCGAAACGCCAGTGAAACACCCGTCCGACATGCAGTACCGCCAATTGGCCGGTCGACTGGGTGACCGGAAGACTGGTGCCGACGCAAGTAACCTTGGCACCCGCCGAATGACCGATCGTACGACCAAGGTCAGTCGCTCGACGCTACGGGCTCTCACCAAAACAAACTGACCATTTTATGGTTTGATTTGCTACGATGGCCGGAATGGAGGGTCCGGCGGAGAGCATCAAGATCAAGGTTGATGTGCTGCTGCCTTGTCTCGACGAGCGGAGGCGTCGGCTTTGGGCTACGGTGGAGGCGCAGGCAATCGGTCGGGGCGGGATCAGCTGGGTGGCCGAAGCGACGGGCCTGTCGCGCAACACGGTGCGGGCAGGGTTGCGCGAACTGGCTGGCGGGAAGGCGGCAGCGCCGGCGGACAGCGGCGAGCGCCAGAGGCGTCACCTCTGGCAGGCGAGCTTCTCATGGACTATATTGACCTGCAGGGTAGGCCCGAGCAGATTTGCCAACCGGATCATGCCGATCAGATACTTGAAGACTCCTGCCGAGGAGGTCATGCCGACGAAAAGGGATCAACCGGAGCCCTCCTTCATCACCGAAAACGGAGAAGCCAGGGCGAACATGTCGGCGCTCCCGTGCTCAATTCTCCGCCGACGAACCCTCTTTAGTGATCCGCCGTGTCGGCACAAGGGTCTCCGGGGACTGGATGCGCTTCCAGCCGCTGCCTGATACAGCGGGAGTGCAAACTGGTCGGTCTCAGGAAAAGACCTGATCGAGCGAGGTGCGTGGTGGTGATCAAGAGTTTCAGGCGAGGGGCGGCAGAGCGGCTCTTCCACCGAGGGGATGTGGGGCGAGTTAACCCGGCACATCGCGTACGGCTGCGAGAGATCCTGGAGGCACTAGACGGGCCGGATCCACTTCGGGCATTGTCCATGCCAAACTATCGGCTGAAAGGCGACCGCAAAGGCCAATGGAGCGTTCGCGTGTCTCATGATTGGCGCGTGACGTTCCGAACGGACGACAAGTCCGTGTGGGATGTGCAGTACGAGGACTATCATCACTAGGGGGGTCAAGATGGACGAATCCATAGAAGCGAGAGAGGATGCTTGGCTGCGGAGGAATCCGACGCACCCCGGACACGCGATTCTAGATGGGTGCATTGGACCGGAGGCGGCAGACCGTGGGGGTGCTCGGCACGTGAGCGAGGCGGCCGCGCGACTGGGAGTGGATCGCCGAGGGCTTTCGCGGGTGATTCGTGGCCAGTGCGGGATCACGCCGGCACTGGCGCTGAAGCTGGAGTCGGTCGGATGGGGCAGCGCGAAGTCGTGGCTCTGGCGTCAGGCCAGCTACGATTTGGACAAAGCGCGCAGACGGGCCGAACGAAAGCAGGATGAAGCAGGCCAAGCCAGGCAGGAGCCAGTAGAAACCGCTTGAGTTCGCTCCGCTCAGGGCGAGCTAGAGCCGGGGCGGTCGGAGCGTCCAAGTTCAAGCGCCTCGACCCGTTCGGCATCAGCCCGCGCCACGGCCTGCGCTGAGTCCTCCCGCGTGGCTTCCAGGTCCGCTCGCAGTCGGGCGGTTTCCTAGTCGAGTTCCGCGCGGTGGGCTTGGGGTTCGTCAACCTGGCGAGCGAGCCGGTCGGCCGTACCCGCCAGGGAGCGCGACTCCTTTTCGAGTTTCTGGCGTTCGACCTGGAGGCGACGGTCGGCCTGCCGGACCGCCTCGGTCCACAGGCAGCCTCCGATCTCGGCCCTTTGGGAGCGCCGCCCGTCTGGCAGGTTGCCGCCGGGCGGCGTCGGTGTCGGGGACCGCCGCTCCCTGGCCGGGTTGCCACGGCGGCACCCTGGCGCGAGTGTCGGGGCCAGACCCTGACGCTGGGTTGCCGGGGGCGCAAAAGCCCCCGGAGAGCGGTGCAGGGCGCGATCGCCTTGCCGGGGTCCCCGGGGGGGACATCGGAAGCTACGAGGAGATGCAGGAGAGCCTTGCGCTCCCTCGAATCCTCGAACTAGGTAACCGCCAGATCGAAGCCGGTCAGGTGCAGCCCGCAAAATGAGGTGGTTTCGCGGCTTCGGGACCTCCGCTAACCCCGCTGATGCCCGTCGCGGTCCAGGTCCATTTGACGGATCACGCCGCCCGCGACTTGGAAGAACGCCATTCCTAGTCAGGGGAACGATAGTCCACCCAGATCGGGCTCGACCAGACGATCTGGCGGTCGGCCTGGACCATCCGCACGTAGTAGTGCGCTGAGCCGGACCTCGGCGCGCTCTGGTCGCGAAACGAAACCGACACCTCAGCGGTCCCAGGCTCGGCGCTGTACACCACCTCGCCGCTACGGATGATCTCCAAGGATGCGACGGGAGCGGTTCCGGTCGCCTCGATGAAAAGTTCCGGCGGCCGGTCGGCGTCCAGTTCGCCTCCCATCTTCACAGGAGACGGACCAGCCGTCCGGGCCTCGAAGTGCAGCACGATATTGTCTGTCGCGGCGTAGCTCCGACGCTGCTTGATCGCATCCAGAATCGCGGTATTGGTCAGTTCCGGCGCCCACACGCAGGCGTACGACTGATGGGTCGACTCGTGGTCCGAGTTCGAGAGCAAACCGATCCTCCATCCCTTCTTCCAAGCGCTCCATACAAATCCAGCAGGCTGGTTGGTGCCGGCCTTGGCCGGCGAGTTCGGCTCCTCGTAGGATCCCCTGAGCGCTTGGAACACCTCCACGACGGGCTCGGCCCGAGGATCATTGTCCCGCCAGTCGGTTCCTCCCCCTCCGGCGGTCGTGTGGGCGATCGCGATGTCGCCATGCCGTAGCAGGGACGGGTACAGCCGTTCCGCCCAGCTCTCGTTGCCGGTGAACTCCTCGTCGGAGATGGGAACCGGCTGCATGTCGCGTCGAGTCGAGATGATGTTACGGTGCCCCCCGGGGAACGTAACCGTCCTTTCGTACCCGAAGAAGGTGGCAAAGCGCCCCGGCTGGCTGAACATCGTCGCGATCTGGCGGGTCCGCCACCACTGGTACTGGTAGAAGTGGAGGCGCTCCGCGCCGGAGTGGTCGGTCACCGCCAGGAAGTCGAGCGCCCCGGCGTCGAGCGCGTAGCGGTACTGCAACAGCACGTCCCCGTCCCTCTGGCTGTCAGCTGAGAGGTCCGAATGGCGGTGCAAGTCCCCCCGAAACAGCCGCAGAGGCTCTTTCTCCTGCCAGCGCGCAGCGCGGACCCGAGCCAGGTCTGCCGCCTCGGTGGGGGCCGCATCCACGAACTCGTCCGCGCTCGGCTCCAGTGGACGAAGCCGCTCCTCGCCCGCGTAATCGGCATCCAGTGAATAGCGTGCATGGCGGATCTGCGAGGTCCGGACATGAGGATCCTCATAGGTCCTGCCATCCGCAGGCCAGACCACATCGGCCCCGCCTTCGACCCGAGCGAGCGCCAGCTGGGCGTAGGCTCCGGCAACGCTCAACGGCACGTCCCGGACTGGGAGCCAACTGGCGCCGTCGAAGCCCGTCACCTGGATCCGTGACATGCCGCGAATGGTGTCATACCAAGGCTGCAGGGTCCTCTCGTCAGCGCCGAACTTGACCCTCAACTCGTGCTCGGCGACGGGATGCCGCAGCATCATCCTCCGGAAGAAGACATACGGAACGCCGCCCTCCCCGATGAACAGGCTCGGATACTCGTGCATCTCGGACATCCAGGCTGGCACAGACTCCTTCAGCGGGGAAACCGGCTCGCTCCAGCTCCCGTCGGAGTAGCGTGCGAGCCTCACGTCACTGCTCGACCGGATCGACGTGCCCGGCCGGCCGAGCACGCCCCAGTCCTTGCCCCAGTTCGGGCCGGTCTCTGCCCAAGCAACCCAGACCCTGTTCCGGTCGTCTACTGCAATGGACGGCTCCATCGCGCGGTTCGGATCCGGCGGAAGCTCCAGCACGGGATCCTCCCCTTGACCGTGTAGACGGCGGACGTAGATCCCGTAGCTGCCGCGCTCATAGCTGTCCCACGCGACCCAGACCGACCCATCGGGAGCCGCAGCTATGTCAGGAGCCCAGTCGTTCGCGTCCGAATCGCTCACACGCACCGCCTCGGACCAGTGCCCGTCCTCCTGGCGTGCCGCCATGATGTCGAGGTCCTGGCCCCGGAACTCCTGCCAGGCCACCCATGGCGAGCCATCTGCGGCGGTCGCCGCCACCGGAAAGTACTGGCGGTGGCCGGCCGGAGAAACGTAGACCTCGTCGTCCCAAGCATCGGTTTTCGGGTCGAACGCGCGGTCGACCAAGCGCCAGCGGCCATCCTCGTATTCGCTCCAAATCACGTGGATCCGACCGGCAGGGCCCGCCGCAATCGCAGTCCCCGAGTAGTCGCCCCACTTGGGTGTGACCCGGCGAGTCTGCCAATCGGCGTCCTTGCGCCAGGCGAGGTACAGCACATTGGCCTCGTTGTGAAACGTCGTCCAAGCGACGAAGAGGCCGTCTTCGGTCCTTACAGCAGCGGGGAAATCGTGCTGGCTAGCTTCGCCCCTCGTAAGGGCTCGCACGGGGGGCGCTGCAACAGCAGCCACGTCGCCATCGTGGAACTTGAGCCGGCCCTTCGTGTCGAGGTCCGAGAGCTTGAACTGGAAGCGGCCCCGATTCGTCTCGACGGAGACGACAGCGGAAGGGACCGCCTCGACGCTCAGATAGACGCCGTTGGGGAGAATTGTGATCCCCCGCGGCAGTGCTTCGCGAAGGCTGTACCCAGCATCCGATAGCATGGCCTCACGAGCCTCAAGGTCCCATCCATTCGAGCCCACGATGCGGTCGGGGCGATTGAAGTGCCACCCCCAAGCGGAATGGATCTGCCCGGGCGAGACGGATGCACTGCCGGTCCAGCGGGTCGGTTCCGTGCTCCGCAGCCCGAACTCTAGCTTCACCACGCGGGTTGCGGACGGGTGGTGGAGCACGGTTCTCGGCGTCTCGATGCCCGAAGCAGTCCCAACTCCGAGCAGGACGGCGATCACGGGAAAGGCTGCGACGGCAGCTTGGACTCGCATCGCTGGGAATCGTAGCAGCTTGGCAAGTGCCGGGCCGCCGGTCTGTTCCGCAACAAGCCGTAGCGGGATACCCACGGCCCTAGTCGAGACGGGGTTCGCCGGCCCGCGGAAGTGGTAGACTTTCAGGCACCGGAGGATCCCATGAAGAGAATCGCCGTACTGCTGCTTGCGTGCTCAACGATCGCGCTCGCCGCGGACAAGAAGATTGTCATACGCGCCCTATCGTCGGGTTTCGCCTACGACGACAACGCCGTCCAAGCCTATGAGAAGGCGGCCGGGGAAGATGCGGATATTGTCGTGGCCCGTTCGGCAGAGGAGTTCGAGAACGCCGTCGCTGATGCCGCCGGGATCGTCGGAGGCATCAGCAAGGATCTCTTCGCAAAGGCGAAGAAGCTGAAGTGGGTCCAGTCGACAAGCGCCGGGGTGGAGGCGTACAGCTTCTGGCCGGAATTCATGGCCAGCGACGTCCAGCTTACGAACTGCAAGGTCGTTCAGGGACCCACCATCGGCGACCACGCCTTCGCGCTGCTGCTGTCGCTCACGCGCGGCATGTACGAGTACATCCCGGGCCGAGGGGAGTGGAGGTCCAGGGGCAACGCTCCCAAGGGCATGACGGAGCTGCCCGGAATGACGGCGGTCATTGTCGGGATGGGCGGGATCGGGATGCAGATTGCGCAACGGGCCCACGGGTTCGGTATGAATGTCATCGGCGTGGACCCGAAAAACATCCCCGTCAACAACTACGCTCCTACGATCGTGCCACCGGACCGGCTCGACGAAGTCTTGCCCAAGGGTGATGTCGTGTTCATTGCGGCACCGCTGACGCCGGAGAGCGAACACATGATCGGGACGAAGCAATTCGACCTGATGAAGCAGGGCGCTTACTTTGTGGCTGTGTCCCGGGGACGCCTTTACGACAAGGGAGCTCTGGTCAAGGCGATCGACAGCCAGAAACTCACCGGGGCTGGACTCGACGTGACCGATCCGGAACCGCTGTCTGCCAACGATCCGCTCTGGCAGTTCGACAACATCGTGATCACCCCACACGTGGCCTCGCACGCAAAGGGATCCGACGACCGGCGGCTGGAGTTGATCGTCGGCAACGTGGGGCGCTTCGCGCGCGGGGAACCCCTGACGCACTTGGTCGACAAGTCGGTCGGCTACTGAGGCGCGCTCCGGTTACGGACGGGAGCATTCCTGGCTCCCCATCCAAGTTCCAGGTACAGGTCGGGAATTCGGGCAGTTCCCCGGCCGACCGGGACCAGAACCGGAACTGAACGAATCCCTTTGCATTGGCGCGAAAGCAGTCAATCCGTGCCGGGCCGTGCACGGGGGATCAACAGAGGTCCCCAGATCCCACAACGGATCTTGAGCAGGGGATTCCAAACAATAGTGCCGAATCCGACTTTGCATCACCGGCGTCCGGGGACTTGACGTTCAGTACCGTCCCACAGTCGCCAGAGCGCCGGAAGCAATGCCGTTGCCTGGAGTTCCGGTGATCCTTCAGGCGAATTCGCGAGCCGATATGCCCGCTGCTCCCCACGGAACTAGCGCGAAGGGCCAAACTCCCACTCCGTCCCGGACCGACGAGTGCCCAGTCGAATAGGCGCAGAAGGGGATGGTTCGGGTTTGTCGATCGCGGCGAGCGCTTCGGCGAATTCCTTGGAGACTGATCCAACCACGCTCGTGTCCACGAGAATGCCAGCAAGGTTCGCGCCATCGAAATCGGCCTTCCGCAGATCGCACCTATCGAACGACGCCTCGCGCAAATCTGCATTGCGAAAGCTGACGTTCCGAAGATCCGTGGCTGTAAAGACGGCCCGTCGCATATCAGCCTTCTCGAAACTAATGCCACACAACGCAGTTCTTCTGAATCTCCTATCTCTGAGGTCCGCACGGGAGCCTTGCTGGCCATCGGACTCAAGCCAGATCTTGTGCGAAGCCAAGATGTCTGGAAGCGCGAAAGGTTTCGGAAGCCTCTGCTCCATGATCGACCGCCCGCGACGAGTCAACTGTTCGACAATCGCAGTCCTGAACGACAACGCGCGGTCGTCAGCGGTGGTCACGTCCCGCAGCAGCTTGTCGGCTAGGAAGGCTCAGCGAAATCGATCTGCCAAGCCTTCGTAGTCCCGACTGAATTCGTCGGCTCTAAGGATCTGCTCGCTCGATAAGCTGGCCCCATAAGACTCCGCCAGGAATCCGAGATCATACAGATCCCGTGCCTTCGTCCGGTCATCGGTAGCATTCATCTTCTGATCGAACAAGCCTGGAATCCTATAGGTGCGAATTCCATCCATGATTGTGACGTCTGCCGCAAGCGGCTCTGTCCTGTGACTCAATTCGACTTTCAAGAGCCGCTCTCTGCCACTATCAAGGTTGATGTAGCGAACGTTGAACCGCAATCCCTTCCACATGATGCGACCCCGCTTGAAGGAAGATACCGGTACACCAACCTCTTGCAGGCCATCTCGAACTTGATTCTCAATTGAAAGCCGCTTGGCTCTGCCACAGTCGAAATCGAGATCGACGGAATGCCGGTCCAGACCGTACAGGAGTGCTAGTGCGGTCCCACCCTTCGACACGAATGGGGTGTCGTACATCCGGAGAGCGACCGCTCTCATCACCTGTTCGTGGAGTGTCTGTTCCGGCGTCAGTCGAACACTACGGTCGGTAACCATGTGTCGTGGAGATCCCTCTCCTCAGGAGTGAGTTGGTTCCGAAGCGGCTTGAGATACTCCTCGACTAAGTGTTCTATCTGCTCAGGCGTTTCGAGCCACTGGTTGATGTTGTATACCGGCACGTGCCTTGGATACTTTGCGCACCAACAGCCTTGAGTATCAACGAGCACGTAATCCGCAATCGCTCGGTAGTGGTTGGCCAACCAGACCGGCCCACAGCCACGCGGACATATATTCCCCCTCTAGAACGTGTGCCATGTCTCGAACGCCCTTGCAGCCGAGGCTAGGAGTCGAATCCGACAAGCCGCCTGGTCCGGCGGGCCTAACGATATCCGGGTTTTCGGCGGACGTAATGAAGGGAACGTCGCCGTGCCAGTCTCCGGTATCCTCTCCAGGCAAACGAAGATTGAGAGCGACCGAGTACGACAAGTAACGGGTCGGAGTGGTCACCGGAAACCGGACAGCGCGGAAATTCTCGCCCATCCACGGATGCCAAATAGTCGGCAGGAGTTTGTCTGAACTGGAATCAGACACTACTTCATCGTTCAAGCACGGATTCCTCCGCCTGGCAATTGATTTTCTCTAAACCTTCCCACAAATATCTAATTTGATCGTTGTTTATTTGTTATTCCTCTAGAGTCTTCCTGCACTTCGCGAACACCCGTCGCCTCGGTCCACTTGAAGCAGTCGATGGGGAGTCCCATTTTGCACCGTGCCGAAACCAGGCCCCGTCCAGGTCAAGTCTCCGCGTAGTTGCTTGGCATTGGATCCGGGTTGCCTCGCCATTCTACGGATTTCCAGACGACTGGACGATCCTGAGCGCCCGCTCGATCTCCTCATCGTCCGGGTGGAGCTCGAGGGCTTTGGAGAGCTGCTCTGCAGCCTTGCCGTAGTCACCGGAATGGCCGTAGACCAGACCGAAGTTCTTGTGAATCTGTCCTCTCGCGGGACAGTTCCCACAGGCTTCGAGTGCTTGGCGGAACAAATCGAATGCGCGGTCCCACCGATTCTTGCCTGCCTCGGCCAGGGCGAAGTTCCATAAGGTCCCGGCCCTGTCGGTGTCCTGCTCCTCGGCCTTGAGCGTTGCGAACCGCTGCGAGTATTCCCGCGCCCTCGCCGGATCGACTCCTTGTAGGGCCTGCGCGAGGTTGTAGATCGCCTCCTTGTGACGGGGATCCAGCGAGAGCACCCTTTCCCAATGGGGGATTGCCTCCAGAGGGCGCCCGGCCTGGGCAACCGCCAGGCCGAGGTCATAGTGAACAAGGGGATTGCCGGGGTCTAGCTCGGCCGCCCGCCGAAGCAGGTCGACAGCACTCTCGTCGTTTCCGGATGCCCGCTCGATCAAACCCAGCAGTTGCACCGCCGGTGCATGCTGACCGTTGAGCTCAATTGCCCGGTCGAGGGCTTCGCGTGCGTCGGACGTTCGGCCAAGGTCGTGCAACGCGCGCCCCCGGTTGTGGTGGGTCTCGAAGGAATCCGGCGCAAGGCGGACGGCCGCGTCGAATTCCGCCAAGGCTTCCTCGGTCCGGCCCGCTTCCGCCAAGGCGATACCGAGATTGAGACGAGCGTCGGCCGACGAAGGAAGCTCCTGGATGATCCCCTCGAAATGCGAAATCGCCTCGTGGGGCCGGTCCAGCCTGGTCAGAACCATCCCCAGCCCCTGCCTCGCAGCAATGTGGTCAGGAGCCAAACGGACCGCTTCCGAAATGCTCCGTAGGGCGTCTTCAAACTGCTCCTTCTCTGCCAGCTTGAGCCCAAGATTGAGGTGCGCTTCCGCGTAGTCGGGCCGGATTTCAGTCGCCTTTCGGAACATGGCCTGAGCCGAGTCGCCCTGCCCGAGCGCTTCGTAGGCGACTCCGAGGTTCGCGTGCGCCTCGGCGTGGTTCGGGTGCTGACGGATCACCTGCTGATAGATGTCCTTGGCCTGCTCCGGGTTCCCTGTGTTGATGTGCTGCGCCGCCTGCCGCATCAGGACAGAGAGCCGGGACTGCTGCTGGGCCCGCTCCCTTAGTTGCTGGAACGCTGCCAGCTCGGCATTGCCGGCGTCGGAGTCGCCGAGCTTCAGCAGAAGCTTCGCGAGTCGGTACCGGATGTCCGGATTCTCCGGCTCAAGGTCCGCGGCCTTTCGCAGGTAGGCTGCCGCTTCCTGACTCGCGCCTGACTGCTCCAGAACGGCCCCCAGATTGAACAGCGCGTCAACGTGGCCTGGATCAATCTCAACGGCGCGCCGCAGTTCCGTCTCGGCCTCAGCCGGCCGGTCGAGCCGGCGCAGGGCCAGCCCCCGCACATAGTGGCCCTCGAATCCCTGAAGCAGGTCGCCAACGAGGTTTGCGTAGCGGTCGATCTCGGAGAGCCCTGCCGCGTACTGGTGGCTCTGGACCAGCACCTTTGCCAGCGTGAGGCGTGCTTCGACGTGGTGCGGTTCCAATTCGAGGCCAGCTCGGAGTGCGCGGGCGGCCTCGTCATGCCGTCCCAGTTCTCCGAGCAACGAGCCAAGGTTGAACCGGATCAGGGGAATGCTTGGGAATTCGCGTGCTGCCCGCTCAAGAATCGCGAGGGCCTCGCCCTGGTCGCCGGCTTGCCGGTACTGCTGCGCTTCGGAAAGCGCAGCTTCCGGAGACTGAGCGAGCAAGGCATGGATCAACAGCCCGCCGAAGGCTGCCGCCAAGAACCGGGAGAACCGTAGCATGCCTGGACCAGATGACCGGCTCTCCGCCCGAGATCCAGAATACGGACGCATCAACTCGGAATGCGCGGCAACTGCTGCCCTGTAGCTTACGAAGAACCGGACACCGCCGCCAAGGTCTCCGGTGAGGAAACCTTGGCGGCCATGCCGACGGCCTTGGGGACTACCCTGTCGGGAAACCCCGCAATCAGAAGTAGATCTTCAAGCCCATCTGGATCTGGCGCGCGCGGTTTGCGGTGCCCAGCACCCGGCCGAAATTCCCGCGACTGGCATTCGCAGCCGGCGCTGCGTATTGCGGGGAGTTGAAGGTGTTGAAGAACTCCACGCGGTATTCGACCCTGAGCGACTCCGTGGCCTCTACGATCTTGAAGAACGAGATATCTATGTTGTTGATCCCGTCGGCACGCAAGCTGTTTCGGCCCGCATTGCCGAAGGTTCCGGTCTGGGGCACGGCGAACGCGGACGTATTGATCCACGCGGCGGGCGTTGGGTTGGACAGCACCGGATTCCCGACATAGTCCGGCCTGTACCGGCCGTTCGGCAGCCCCGTCCCCGCAATGTCTCCGTTGACGGTCGGGGTGTAGGGCTGTCCGGACGTGAAGAGAGCTAGGCCGTTGAACCGCCAGCCGCCGAGGACCGCCTGTGCGATCGGATTCTCGAATTCGAGCGGGATCTCGTACACCCAGTTGAAATTGAGGTTGTGCGTCAGGTCGATCCCCGACACGCTGCGATCGATGTTGAAGTTGTAGGGGTTCTGCTGCGAGCAGCTCTCGACGAACCATCCCGTGCAGCCGATATCGATCGCCTTCGCCCACGTGTAGTTGACCATGAACGACAGGCCTTGCGAGAACCGGCGGTTGTACTGCGTCTGAAGGGAGTGGTAGTTGCTGCGCCCCCAAGACGTGAGGTAGTTGTTGGCGCGGAAGAGCGGGAATGGGGCACGCTGGCGGGCCTCGGACCGCTTCCCGGGCGTGAGCGCCACGTTGTAGTAGGTGCCGAGAGGCTGTCGGCGGTTTCCGGATCCGACATAGTTAACCTGCAATACGGTAGCTTCGTCGAGTTGTCGCTGGATGCCGAAATTCCATTGCATCGAATAGGCATTGTCCATTCGCGGGTCCGAGTACCACGCTCCCTGGTTGTAAGGGGTCGCGGTCGGCAGGATTCCCGTCGGTGCCGGATTCTTCGCGGACACGCTCGGCATGGAATCGGCCGGATTGGTCCCGTTCGCCAGCTTGCGACCGACATCGGGCCAAGTATGTCCCAGGTTCTGCGTGTTCTGGGTGACCCCAGCGAAGTTCTCGAAGTACACACCCGACGACAGACGGATTGCCGTGCGCTCGTTCAGCCGGTATGCCATGCCGAAGCGCGGTTGCCAGCTGAGGGGCCAAGGCTCCTGGATGTAGCCTGGCGTTACCTGGACTCGGTCCGGGAGAGCCCCGCTGGGATCAGGCAGGCACGGGGCAACCCGCTTGACCTCACAGGTCTCGGGCACAGCCGTAATCCAATAGATGCCTTCGTTGTAGTCGATGTTGCCAAACTCGACTGTGTTTTCCTCCCGGTTCCCAAATTGCGGTAGTACCGTGTGGTCCATTCGCAGCCCGAAGTTGATCGTCAGCTTTGGGGTAACCTTCCACTGGTCCTGGGCGAAAAACGAATACAGCGCCCCTCCCCGGGCACGCTTGTGGAAGTCGCGCCGGGACCAGGCGTTCGGGACGTTGAGCAGGAACGAAGCCAGCGGGTGGCCAGTGCTTCCCGGGCTCTCCGGGCTGGCAGTGCCGACCGTGCTGAAGTTGTTGGAGTGGTCGTTGGTCGTGCCGAAGTGGCCAATGATATTGTATTCCGCTCCGAATTTCAGTGTGTGGGCACCCGAAATCTTGGTGTAAGTGCCCTTGTACTGCCACGTATCGCTCGTGCGGGTGAAACCGGTCCGCTCGCCACCACCGAAGTACTGGGCGACGCCCACATTAGGAACAAACGTGTCTCCACTTCGGAAGCCGCCGGCGAAGTCAGGATTCCATCCCACGGTGGAAATGAACCCGTCTGGAAGGTTCGTGAACGAGTTGCCGGTATCGCGCTTGACGTCGGTCCGAGCAAAGGACAGTTGCAGGATGCTGGTCGGGTCGAAAGTATGGACCCAGTTCCCCGCGACGTTCAGATTCTCGATGTCGATAAAGCTGGTAAAGTTCTGGCGCCCAGCGGAGCCCAGGCGTTCGTTGGTCTGAGCACTCCACCGGACGTAGGCCATGTCGGCGTCGCTGAAGCGGTGATCCACCCGCCCGGAATACTCGTACTGGTCCAACCTTGTCCCGGTCGTGTCCCTTTGGTTCAGGTTGCCGAGGTCCGTGCCCAGGTCGATCGGCATCGGGACGGTCTGCTCGAGATAGTAGACAAACCCGGGGTCCAGTCGGCTCTGCGGAATGACGTTGCCGACGAACGGGTCGCGAACGGCGTTGCCGTCGGGCCCGGTGCGCGTGGAATAGGGGTCAAAGATCTGACGATTCGAGTCACTGATGTCGCCCATCCGATTCGCTGCCGTCGGCACGCGGTAGTTACGGTTAGCGGGGGCGCGGTTCGTGAAGCCTTGGAAGGCTCCAAAATAGAATGTCTTGTTCTTGACGATCGGACCGCCGATCGTCGCGCCAAACATGTTCTGGGCGAGCGCAGCCTTGTCCTTGAGAAACGTATTGCGGGCATCCAGGTTGTCGTTTCGATGAAACGCCCACAGGCTGCCGTGCGTATCGTTGGCACCCGCCTTCGTCACCACGTTCACGACACCGCCGGTGACGCCTCCGAATTCGGCGAGGTCGTTGTGCGACTGGACCTTAAATTCCTGGATCGCATCGATGATGGGCGGAACAGCGTACGTACCCGTCATCGTTCCCTGGTTGTTCACGCCGTCGGTCAGGAACAGATTGCTGCGGTTGTTCTGGCCGTTGATGGAGGGGAAGCTGAACGTGCCCACGGACGTGCTGCCAAAGCCGCCCCTGCTCTGCGCGACGTTTACGGGTGACGCGCCCGGCGTGAGCATCAGCAACTGAGTGAAGTTTCGGCCGTTGAGCGGCAGGTCAATGACCTGCTGTTCTGTCATGGCAGTCCCGAGTTCGGATGAGGAGGACTGGACTTGGGCGCCCACGGCCTCGACGGTGACCGACTCGGTCACCGCGCCGACCTCGAGCACAATGTCAAACGTCGCGGTCTGGTTTACCACGAGTACAAACGGCTCGATGGCCGATGTGCGGAACCCCTCGGACGATGCCTCGATCGTGTAGTAGCCCGGAGGGATATTGACGAAGACGTAGTTCCCGACCGCGTTGGCCTCGGATCTGTGCTCGATTCCCGTCTCGACGCTCGTGAGAATCACGTTCGTGCCAGGTACTACGGCACCCTGCTGGTCGGTGACCGTGCCGTTGACTGCGGAACTCGAAGCCTGGCCAAACGCCAGGCCGGCGAAGACGGCAAGCATTGAGCACAGCGCCGCCGCTGTGCACAGGACACGCGGTGTGCGTGTAACGAAACTGAACGGATCGCTTTTCATCTCGACTCCTATGGGGTGACTGGCATGATGGGAACGTCATCTGAACGGATGACGCCCAGACCCATATCAACCCCGGATGCATCGTAATCGCTTCCGGCCCCGAATGTCAATGGCGAACGATCTCTTTCCGAGACCCAGTCCGGGGTGTCCTATCGAGCCCAATGACGGGCCGGCCGGCCGTGTCTTGGTCGCCATGGTCGTTGCGATAGTCTGCTTGGTGGCGCCCTCCCAGTTCTTGGCAGCGCAGGGAATGGCGGTGGGGAGGACTCGCGCCCTTTCCCCGATTTCGCTGCCCAAGGACACCCTGCCGCCGCGAGTCTCATTCAAGGATGTCGCGGGGATCGCAGGCCTGGCCCGCCAGCCCGTTGTCGGTCCGCTTGACGCGATGACCTACCTGCCCGAAACGACCGGAACGGGAGTCGCCCTGGTCGACTACAACAACGACGGTCTGGTCGATATCTTTCTGGTCGGTCAGAGCAGCTTCCAAAATCCGGAGAGTGGGCAGCCACACTTGCTCTACCGAAACCTTGGAAACCTGGAGTTCGAGCGCGCCGGTTCGGAGGCTGGGATCGGACGCCGGGACGCATGGGCGCAAGGAGTCTGTGCCGGGGACTTTGACGCCGACGGCTACACGGATCTGTTCGTCACACGATGGGGTCAGAGCGCACTGCTGCGAAACGTCGAGGGCTCACACTTCCGTGATGAGACGGCCCAACGGGGCCTTCAAACAGGCGAGCATCGATGGAGCACCGGCTGCAGCTTCCTGGACTACGACCGGGACGGCGACCTGGACCTTTTCGTGGCGCACTACGTGGATTTCGACCTTGAGAGCACTCCGCTCCCGGGCGAAGCCCCGCAGTGCGAATGGAAGGGCGTTCCGATACCCTGCGGGCCGCGCGGGCTGGCCGCAGAATCGATGTCGCTGTTCGCCAACGTAGGGGATGGCGAGTTCCGGGATGTCACAGTGGAGGCCGGAATCGAAACGGCGAAGCGGTACTACGGCCTCGGAGTGCTGTCCGCCGATTTCGATGGCGACGGGTGGACGGACATCTTCGTCGCCTGCGATTCGACAGCCAATCTCCTTTACCGCAATGCCAGAGATGGGACCTTCGAGGAATTGGGACTGATCGCGGGGGCGGCCTACAACGAGGACGGCCAGGAGCAAGCGGGCATGGGGGTGGGAGTCGCAGACTATGATGGCGACGGACTGCTGGACCTCTTCCAAACGAATTTCGCGTCCGACACGAACACCCTCTACCGCAACGAGGGCGGGGGATTCTTTCGCGACCGAACTGTCGCGGCCGGCTTGGCGACCGTCACGAGCTATGTGGGTTGGGGCACCGATTTTCTGGACTTTGACCGTGACGGCTGGCCGGACATTTTCGCAGCAAACGGCCACGTGGCACCGAGCGTCGACAGCGCGGGCGGCGACGAAACCTTCGCTCAGCCGAGGCTGCTGTTCTGGAACCGGGGCGACGGCATCTTCTACCCGCTCTCTGGAGACGCGGGTCCGGGAATCACCGAGCGGCATCCGTCACGCGGATCGGCCATCGGGGACCTTGACAACGACGGGGACATGGAGATCGTCGTCGTGAACTTGGGCGGATCCCCTTCCCTGCTCCAGAACCAGGTCGAGCCGGCCGGAAACTGGCTCACCGTTCGGGCGGTATCCCCCGTGGGCAGTGACCGGATTGGGGCCCGGGTCACCGTCACGTCGGGAGACAGGGTGCAAGTCGGTGAGGTCCGTAGCGGTTCCAGCTACCTGTCCCAAGGGGATTTCCGTCTGCACTTCGGGCTCGGCAACGCACGCTCGGCAACGGTGCGCGTCACGTGGCCTTCCGAGAAACCGGCAACTGAGCAGGAAGTCTCAGCGAATCAATTCGTCACGATTCGCGAGCCGGCCGAGACCCGGCCGTGACACTTCGACCGCGAAGAGCGTTCGGGTAGCATGGGGCGATGCCAGACCTGACACGACGAGCCTTCTTGGGGACGGCGGGTGCAGCGCTCGGATCGGCCTGCCTGGCTCCCGCCCAGGCGCGGAAGCCGAACGTGGTCATCATCTATACCGATGACCAAGGAACGCTGGACGCAGGGTGCTACGGGTCCGACGATATCCACACCCCGAACATCGACGTCCTCGCTAGCCGAGGCATCCGGTTCACGCAGGCATACGCGCATACCGTCTGCTGCCCTTCCAGGTCTCAGCTCCTGACCGGTCGCGTGCCCCAGCGCTCGGGTGTCACCAGCTGGCTCTCAAACAACCCGTTGGACGAGAACCAACGGAACATGGCTGTCAGCGAGATCACTTTGGCGGAGGTTCTCCGGGACAACGGGTACCGCACGGGCCTGACTGGGAAATGGCACCTTGGGGCAAAGCCGGGCCACCAGCCACTCGACCAGGGCTTCGACGAAGCCTACGGGCACCTTGGCGGCTTCATCGACAACTACGAACACAAGTTCCTGCATTCCAATCCTAGGCGCCCTCCGTTCCATGACCTGTATCGGAACGGCGAGGAGGTCTTCGAAACCGGCCGGTACTTCCCGGACCTCGTCGTCCGCGAAGCGACCCGGTTCATCGTCGAGAACAAGGACCGGCCGTTCTTCCTGTACTGCGCGTTCAACGTTCCGCACTACCCGGAGCAGTCGGACCCGAAGTTCCAAAAAATGTACGACAGCATGCCGATGCCGCGCCGGTCCTACGCCTCGATGATCACCACGACGGACGACCGGATCGGCCAAGTACTCAGGACACTGGACCTCTGGGACCTGCGCGACAACACGATCGTGCTTTTCCTGAGCGACAACGGCCACTCCACGGAGGACTTCGCCAACTGGGGCGAGAATTACGGCGCGAACGGCGGAGGCGGGAACACCGGCAAGTGGCGCGGCGCGAAGGCCAGCCTGTTCGAAGGGGGCATCCGTGTGCCGACCGTGCTCAGCTTCCCCGGCCGGATCCCGGAAGGGGAGACTCGGGACCAGGCAATTTCCAACATGGACTTCTTCCCCACGATCCTCGAGTTCTGCGGAGTCGAGCCGCCTTCGTACGAGGTCGACGGGAACAGCCTTGCTCAGGTGCTGCGTTCCGACGATGGTCCGTCAACACACGAGACGTTTCACTGGATGTGGCAGGAACAGTGGGCGGTGCGGCAGGGAGACTGGAAGCTGATCGGCAACGGCCGTGACACGACGGGACTGCAATCCCGCCATGCTCCGAGGAAGGAAATGGGGGCACTGTACCTGGCCAATCTTGCGGACCCCGATCCCGAGTCGGTCAACCATGCAGCGGACCGGCCCGAAGTCGTCGCGCGGCTCAAGAAGCTCCACGAGGACTGGCTTGGTCGTGTGACACCGTAAGCGCCATGGATGCGGCGTCACACCGCTGCTCCGGGCTCGCTGCCACGGAAATCGGCCAACCGACCCTCATCGAACTCGCCCGGGCTCAATCCTTCATACCGGTTCCAAGAGCCCTGAATTCACGCCTGACAGCCTCCCGATCCCTTGCCGGTGACGGGGATCGAAGTACATCCATAGCCCCTGATGTCGAGTCAACTATAGCTGCACCATAGAGTCCTTCACATGGCCTGATCCGCTCCAGACCGCTGATGCAAGCCGTCAGCATCTCAGAAACTGAGCCGCAGTGCGAACTGTACCTGTCGCGGTGTGTTCCTCTGGCCCCCAATCACTCCGAAAGCACCCGTACCGAACCGTGTATTGGGTGGGCCGAAATTGGGTGTGTTCGTCAGGTTGAAGAACTCCGTACGAAACTGAAGGTTGGTTCGCTCTGTGATTGGAAAGTCCTTGAAAATGGAAGAATCGAATTGACCGACTCCCGGCGCGCGCGTGTCAGGCAGCGTGCGTGCTGTGTTGCCGAACGTGAACGGCTCGGGTTGGCTGAAGGTTGAGGTGTCCAAGTACTCGCCGAGGCGGTCCGCGACGGCTCCACTCCTCCGCGGGCTGCTTCCGTTGTTGTTCGGCCGCTGCGTTCCCGGCTCGGCCAATCCGGCGAAGTTGAGCGCTCCCGAGTTGTCCTGAGCATTGACGACAATCAGCGGCGTTCCCGTCGCAAGTGTCCAGATCCCGTTGATCTGCCATCCCCCCACGAAAAAGTTCGCCAAGCGGCCCATATTCGCACCGAAGGATCTGCCCTGGCCCCAAGGCAATTCGTACAGGAAGCTGAGGACGAACCGTTGGGAGACATCCGTCACCGAGAGCGAGCGCTCCGCGGCTCGGTCGTGCCACTGCTGAATGAACGCAAACGGTGGTAGCAAACCCGTGCCAGAGGTGGAGGAATCATCAATAAGCTTTCCCGCCGTGTAGGAAGCCAGAAAGGTCAGTCCGCTCGAGAATCGTCGATCGAGCCGCACCTGCGCTGCATGGTAGATCGAACTGGCGAAGGAGCCCTTCTCGAGGGAGATGTTCCCGAATTGCGGGAAGGGACGCAGTAGTTGGTTGCGGGTCACCGTGGGCCGGCTCAGCGGTGAAGCAGCACTCGTGATAACCCCGAAGAAGGGGTTATCGACTCGCTGCAGAAGGGCGTCTCCAATCGCCAGTTGCTCGGCAGCCAACATATTCGGCGAGCCGAAGACAACAGATAGATTGGTACCTTTCGCACCTGTGTATCCGACCTCCAAGAGCAGGTTGGGCACCAATTCGTGTTGAATGTTGAGATTCCACTGCTGCACATAGGGACTACGATCCGAGATCCGGTTGGTCTGGAAGTTCAGCCCGGCAAACGAACGCAATCCCTGCGAGGAGCCTGGGGGCAACGTGAAGCCGTTGGGGTATGGGTTCGAAATGAAGTCGTTCGGAGTCAGGCCCCCGTCGAGCGATGCGACGAAAGGCGTCTGTGAGCTGAAGCCCGCAACTCCCCCACCCCCCAGCGTGCCGGCAGCCGTGACGGCAGGGGGCGGATAGAAAATGGCGTATCCCCCCCGAATGACGGTCTCGCCGAGCGCGCGCCAGGCAAACCCGAACCGGGGAGACAGATTATTCTTGTCCAGTTCGAACTGAGCGTCACGATCGATGCCGACGAACTCCAAACCACCTCGCAAATCGGAGAATCCCGGCACCGCTAAGGGTGAGTTCACCTCCGGATTGAACACACTCAGGCGGTCGTACCGTTCGCTACGTGGCCAGTCCATGCTGTAGCGTAGGCCCAGATTCAAAGTGAATCTCGAAGTGAGCTTGATGTCGTTCTGAACAAACCAAGCGGCATAGGGGCTCTGTGTCGAGATGGCTTCGTCGTGCGAAACGAAACCTCGATCCGCCACTCCAAGCAAGAGGGATGCGATCGAGTGTCCTGCGATGCGCGTCCCACGATTGGGGTCCGGCCCCTGCGTGAAGCGCGGTGTGAAGCGGAACTGGCCGGCCGGGTCGAGTCCTTGGAAAAAGTGCGTGCGGTTGATCCGGTACTCCGTCCCGAACTTGTAGGTATGCTTGCCTCGAATCCAGGTCATCTTGTACTGAAGTCCGTACGACTGCAGCCGAAACCGAGCGAGGAATGACTCCCCGATCCTGCCGAAACCGGCAATGAACATACGCGTGTAACCACGGTTTTCGGCGATGTTGGCGAAGGCTTGCGGCATTCCCAGATCCTCGGCAATGTTGCGACCGAAAGAGTGTGAGCGGCGGACCGTCCAAAGGTCCGAATAACTAACTCCGAACTCGGAGAAAAGGCTCGGACTCAAGGTTTGCGAGTGATGAAGGACAGCACTGCGGCCGGGTCTCGGGATCGCGGCCGGACCTGGCTGCCCCGGTGTACCGTAGAAGTTCGGTCGTGTCTGCCCGAAATCCCGGTAGCTGATCCTGCCGAAGATCGACTGGCGGTCCGAGAGCTGATGGTCGACGCGAGCGTCGAAGTTGTCATCGTCGGTGGCGGCACTGCCGGCTGCGATGAAGTTGTTCACGTTCGCCGCTCCCCGCCCCGCGGTGTTGGACTGAGGGTAGAGGCCGATTACCTTCCGAGCGACCGGATCGATCCGACTCCCAGGTATCACGTTGCCTCGGAAGGCGTCGCGGATCTTGCCGCTACCGGACGGGTCGTCACGCGTAGTGAGCGGATCGTAGATCGTAATCGGGTTGCCTCCGGCATTCAGCGTAGAGGAGAAATCGCCCCCGAGCTGAGCCGTCGTCGGCACCGTGGTCGCGCTGGTCGCCTGGCTTCGTTGTCTCAGCCCTTCGTAGCCTCCGAAGAAGAATGTTCGGTTGCGGACGATCGGTCCTCCGAACGTAAACCCAAACTGGTTCCTCTGGAAGACTCCCAGTTCGCGCCCGGCACGATTCAAGAAGAAATTATTCGCGTCCAGTTCACTGTTTCGGATGTACTCGAAAGCCAATCCATGGAATTCATTCGAGCCGGACTTCACCACGACGTTGATGATGCCGCCGGCAGTGCGGCCGAATTCAGACGAGAACGAGTTGGTTTGGACCTTGAATTCCTGAATTCGGTCCACCGAGGGCATAATCGCGGTTGCATAAGTGCCCGGGCTGTTCTCCGGGACAGTTACAGGCGATCCGTCGACGAGGATTTCGGTTGCTCCTCCTCGTCCGCCGTTGATTCCAAGATTGGAAAGAAGCAGCGGATTGTTCCCGAAATTCTGCCCGGGAGCAACGCCCGGCGTCAATGCCGCCAGTGCGAAAGGATTCCGTCCATTGAGCGGCAGTTCGCGGATCTTTCTTTCTTCGACGACTTGTCCCATCTCACCGCCCTCGGTTTGGAGTAGCGGCACAGCTCCGGTCACTTCGATGGTCTCGGTCACCTCGCCGATCTGAAGCTGCGTGGTTAGAGTCACCGACTCAGCCACGTGGACAATGACTCCCGCTTGCACTTGTTGCCGGAACCCCTGGGCGCTGACGCTGACGGTATAGGTGCTGGGTTTTACGGAGGCAAAGCGAGCAATGCCTTGATCGATGGATTCTGTGGACGTTTCAATCTGAGTCGCTTCGTCCGTCAAGGTTACGCGCGCTCCGGGGATCGCCAGTCCCGCCGGATCGACGACGTTGACTACCACGGTTCCCGTGGAGGCTTGCCCCCACAAAGCAGTTACACCGAAACCGGTCAGGGATATGGCCGCACAGACGGCACTGATCAAACGTAGTAGCTGCATCTGTTTCCCTCCTAGTTCAGAGCCAGAAAGCCCACGTGGACAATCCTATGTGGTTGGCAGCGTACTTACAATGCACTGATCCGCGTTGTCGCAGCAAAATGATGCGGATTACCAATTAACTGACCAGAACTCACGAATTCAGCACCTAGTTCCATGTCTCCGGTCTAAGTCCACCGAGTCTGGTCGGTCGACTTCCAGCAGGGCGATGAGTGGGAGCTCGGGCCCAGATTGACAGGGATGGCAGAGTACCGGACAAGTGGCACGCGAGGTACGGCAATCAAACTCCCGCCGTCGCGTTCATTCACTAGGACACGATCCGGAACGAGTTGTAGCCAAATGGCTTTGGTGCCATCGAACCAGGTCCTCGTTTCCGTGACGCGAGCGGTAGATTCAACTAGAACTACGAACTCACCGCCGACCTCTTTCGCGCGGGTGTGCAGCCGGTAGTCGCTGTACGTGCGAATGATCGACCCGGATGCGTGACGGGAGGCACAGATGAGCCGGCCTCAGATAACGGATGGGATTGGGCCGGTGATTCAGCATGGCCGTCAGAAGAGGCCGGTCTTGACCAAGTACAGTGCGCCGGGGACTTGCGGATCGTGTTCGTGGCGATGCCGACATTCCTGCAGGAGCTGTGAAATGCGCCTCACTTGACGCCGATCGCGCGCTGGTGCCGGGTTTCGGGATACGCGCTGCGGAAGTACTTCCGGGAACAGGTGCCGGGGCCGCCGCCCGCGCTACAGTCGGCCTGAGCCAAGGCCGGCCAAGCGCGGTCAAGCGACCAACAGAAGCCAGCCTGAGGGCTGCGGGCAGGACTCAGCCTGCGGAATCCAATATAATTCGGCATTTGTGGAAATATAGAACTAATGCAAGCAAGTTGTCCGTCCGATGATCCCGCCCGTTACGCGGACATGTTCGGGGCCCTCGGCTCGGAAGCACGTCTACGCGCACTCCGCCTGCTGCTGTCGGCTCACCCGCGGGGCCTCGTCGTCGGTGAGATCCAACGGGACCTCGGGATCTCGCCGTCAACACTCTCGCATCACCTGGATCGGCTCAAGAACGAGGGCTTGGTGACGGTGAAGCGCGAGAGCACATTCCTGCGCTACACGGCCAATACGCCCGTCATCCAGGATCTGCTGACCTTCCTGGTGGCCGAGTGCTGCTCCCGCAGCCAAGCCGTGTGCCCGGACGTAGTTGTCGACATCTGCCAGCCGCAGGGACCCCATGCACCACTACATGAAACTCCGTCGATTCCCTAGTGCGCCTTCGGTCCTCCAAGTACTCGGCGGGGCCCAGAGGGCTCTTCGAACGTGCTGTGTTGTCGCGGCCGGCACCGCCGTCGCGGCTGGCCAGAACGTAGACGTCCGCGAGGAGCTGGCCCGGCTTACCGAGGTCATCCGTGAGCAGCAAGCCCAGATCGAGGCCCTGCAGACAGCTCTGGCCAACCAATCCGAGATGCTGGGCAATCTGCAGGGTCAATTCTACGGTCCGGACCCGAGTCCGGCTTCCATGGATTCCGCCAGTGAGTCCACCGAACCCAAGCCAGGAACGATCGGCAACGACCGGCTATCACTGCAGGCAGGCGGGTTCGTAGAGGCCACCGCTATGGTGCGCTCCCGGAATCAGAATGCAGATGTCGGCGAGACGTTCGGCAACATACCGCTTGACGGAACGGCCAACGCCGCCCTGAGCTCGTTCCGGATGAGTAGCAGGCATTCTCGTCTGTCGCTCCTAGTCAAGGCGAACGGCGGCAATATCAAGGCAACCGGCTACTTCGAGGGCGACTTCCTCGGCTCCTCGACATCCGCGAACGAGGTCGAGAGCAACGACTTCCCGTTGCGAGTCCGCCAGTTCTTTGGCGATGTGGAGTTCGCCAACGGGCTGTCGGTCACAGCCGGCCAGACATGGACGCTCCTGACCACTCACCAGGCGGGTCTGCGACCGCTCGACGAACACCTGACGCTTGCGCTGAGTGCCCAGCATGTGGTCGGCTTCAACTGGGCGCGCCAGACCGGATTTCGATTCACAAAGGACTTCGGACACGGTGTCTGGGCGGCAGCGGCGATCGAAAACCCGGAGACCCATACAGGCGGCGTAGTGGTCCCGCCCGGGACGTTCGGCTTGAGCAGCAGCCCGAACGCCCAAGTACCCGCCGCGACCTTCGCGAGCAGCCTAACGCCGGGTGCGAACGGAATCTCCACCGATCTCGCCCCGGATGTGGTCGCCAAGATGGTATTCGAGCCCGGCTGGGGCCACTACGAAGTCAAGGGCGTCAGCCGCTGGTTCCGCAGCCGGTTCGAAGGCAGGAACACCGCCGCCCTGGGCGGTGGCATCGGAGCAGCGGCATTGCTGCCGCTGTCGAACGAACTGGACTTGCTGTTGGAAGGACTGGCCGGTCGCGGGATCGGGCGCTACGCGGCTGCAGTGGGGCCCGACATCGCTATCGGCCCTGACGGGTCAGTCCACCCGATTCGGGCGGTCCAAGCGATCACGGGATTTGATTGGAAACCGACAAGTGCTCTGCAGGTCTACAACTACGTCGGGGCCGAGTTCTATGGCCGCACTGCATTCGTTGATTCGCCGTTCGGATACGGGTCCCCCTGGCTGGACCTCTCACCCTGTATTTCCGAAGCGGGTTTTCCCTGCGGCGGAGGCAACCGCTCGATCTGGCAGGTCATGCCGGGAATCTGGTACAGCCTGACTCAGGGGGACCAAGGGAGCATCGCGCTAGGGCTTTCCTACATCTACACTCGGCGGTCCCTCTGGTCGGGGCTTGGGAGCCTACAGCCGCAGGGACGCGAGAATTCGTTCGTGTCCTCAATCCGGTACTACCTCCCGTAGGTGAAATCGAACGGGACGCCACGGCCGACTGGCGCAATCCAGCTGTACCTACACGAGAGTGCGGGCAAAATAGTGCGAATGCCCTACGCGCGCCGTCCCACCCGGCCGATTGCCCTCGCAACGGTGTTTCTTGTGGTGTCCTACGCACCCTGCGCCGCGCAATCCCCGCAACTCGCGAGCACCCCGACTGCGGAAGACCCGGTTTCCGTCCGGCTGATGTTCGGCTTGGATCGCTTCACTCCGCAGCGTTGGGACGGGTCGCTGAATGTCCGTCCCGGCCAAGTGCTAAGCCTGGACGGGGTGCATTTCGAAGGCCGTGATCGCATTCTGGACGGCAACCGCTGGCTGGTCTCCAACAGGGTCACCCGCTACGCCGACTCCACGACGCCGCGCGGATATGATCCGGTCCATACGCGGCAGTTCGCGATGATTCCCAACGGTGTTGCCGGCCTACTGGACGCCGACGAGTCTGCGGTCGTGGAACTCGCAACCGATCAAGGCTCGTTCGAGTTCCCCTTGCAGCGCCTTGAATTCGGACGCCCGTTGGACTTCCTGAAAGGACTTGCACGTGCGGAACGGATCCCCGCAGCGTTGGACCTGACCGCTGGAAACGCCTACAACGACTACCCGTCACTAGCAGCGGATCGTGACGGGGCCGTCTGGCTGTCGTGGATCTCGTACGAGAACGAGCGGGATTCGGTCTGGCTGGTCCGGCACGATGGCCACCGTTGGGGCGAGCCGGTTCGCATCTCTCCGGTGGACTACGCCGACAATTTCCGCACCGCGACAGCCATCGATTCCTCGGGCGGAGTGGTCGTCATCTGGTCCGGGAAATCCCCGGAAGGAGACTGGGGCCTCTTCTCGCGAGTCCTACGCGGCGGGGAGCTTGGCGACGTGTCGAGCATTGCGAGTGTCGCGGGGAACCTGTACCACAGCGCGGCCAGCGATAGCCGCGGAAATGTCCACGTCGTCTGGCAGGCATTCCGAGAACGAGTGTCTAGGATTCTGCATGCCCAATGGGATGGGTCGTCGTGGTCAGAGGAGGCTGAAGTCTCGGCGGGGGAGACAGACAGTTGGGCACCCGCTCTTGCTGCGGATTCGAAGGGAAACGTCTGGGTGGGCTGGGACGGCTACGAGACCGGCGACTTCAACGTCAGCGTGCGCCGCCTGCGGTCGAACGGACGGTGGGACGAGGCGCTTCAAGTCACGCGATCACCCGGATTCGATGCCAATGTGTCGCTCGTTTGCGATGGCGCCGACCGGCTCTGGATCGCCTGGGATCGGGGGGAGGCCAACTGGGGCAAGGACTGGAGCAGCCAGAGGTTCGAGCCGGGGGGAGGCGCCGGCCTGTACAGGGTGCGTTCCGTCAAGGTGGCAGTCCTGGAGGGCGGCCGTCTGCGCCAACCGCCAAACATCATGGATGCCATTCCGGACGCTTACAGGGATTACGTACAACAGGCCCGTCTGGCGGTTGACTCGCGCGGATACGTCTGGGTCATGGCACGGTCGCTGACGAGCGTGATCACCCGAGTCAACAACAACTGGGGAGCCGGCGGCATTTGGGAGATGCTGCTGACCAGGCTCGACGGCGACGGCTGGCTGCCTGCCACGAAGCTCCACGCGACGAACGGCCGGAACGATGTCTGGGCGTCAAGCACCAGGGACACGGACGGAAAGCTGTGGTTCGCGTGGTCAAGGGACGCCCGCCCGTTCGGAAGCCCGGTGCGCCCGCGCAACCGCGGCTCTCCAAGGGCAAGGACCACTCAGGTCTCGTACGCGACGGTCAGTCCGGAACGACCCGCATGGCGCGGGTCTGGAGAACCGGCTCTGAGTGTTTTCCGGGAAAACACGGAGCCGGCGGTTCCGGTTCATCCGAACGAGACGGAGGACACGTCCGCGATCCGGTCCTACCGCTATCAGATCGGAGGGAAGTCGTACCGGATCCTGCGCGGAGACTTGCACCGCCATACCGATATTTCCGACGACGGGATTGGCGAGGGGGCGCTGATCGACTTCTATCGCTACGCACTAACCGCGGGTCAGTTCGACTTCATGCTAGTGGCAGACCACCAGTACGGCGGAGACTCGGTTCCCGGCGTGGAGTACAACTGGTGGAGGACGGAAAAGTCGGAAGACATCTTCCTCGTCCCCGGCCGTTTCTGGCCGCTCTTCGGCACAGAACGCAGCGTGCCCTACCCGAACGGGCACAGAAACACCGTGTTTGCCCGGAGGGGCGTCCGCTGGATGCCGATTCAAGCAGGCGAGCGAACTGGGAAGATCCGGAGCGGCGAGATCCTGTTCCCGTACCTGCGGCGATACGGAGGCATTTCCACTCCCCACACGTCAGGGTCCGGGCAAGGGACCGACTGGCAGGATACCGATCCCGTGGTCGAGCCGGTCGTCGAGATCTACCAAAGCCTCCACGCGTCGTACGAGTACCCCGGCGCCCCACGGGCCGAGACTCGCGACAAGAGGTACTTCCATCACGGGGAGCCGTGGAAACCGGACGGCTTCGTATGGGAGGCATGGGCGAAGGGGATCAAGATTGGCGTGCAGGCGAGTTCCGACCACGTCGGAACCCACGACTCGTATGCCTGCGTCCTAGTGCCGGCCGACAGGCAGGTCACGAGGCAGGACCTGATTGACGCCATGGTGCAGAGGCGCGCCTACGCGGCGACGGACAACATCATCGTCGACGTGCGAATCGAGGACCGCCTGATGGGCGAAGCCTTCTTGACCGCCGAGCAGCCATTGGTCCGGGCCAAAGCGATCGGCACCAAGGCGATCGCAAGGGTCGTGCTTGTCAAGAACAACAAGATCGTCTACACCGTCAGGCCCGATGACAATGCAGTGGATTTCGAGTACCGCGATGACGAGGCGTCGCCGGGCGAGAGCTACTACTACATTCGGGTAGAGCAATCCGATGGTTCCCTCGCCTGGAGCACCCCTATTTGGGTGACGCTCGAGTGAGCATCCATCCAGATCGAACGCCAATACACACCGGGAAATCGACGTGAACTTCTTGACGGGATGTTCGGCTCGAAGTCCTTCCAGGCCGGCGATAGGAGCCGCTTGCAAGCCCGCACGCCCGCCGGGCGTGTCATGATGCCGAACCCGAGACGCAGATGGCCGCGAGGAAGGAGGCGGGAGGCGTCGTGGGATTGTCAAGAGGCACTTGGTTGATCGCGCCAAACCAGTTGATCGTCGCGCAGGAGTTGCACGACATTCAGCCAGCTGCCTGTCGTCAGCGCACCGGCTCTAGCACGTGAACCCTCCGGTTCGAGCTGTCAGCGATCCAAACATTCCCGAGTTCGTCCGGCGCGATCCGCAGGAATTGCCCGATCTTTACTCCGGCGGCCGGTTCTCCGTCTCCGGTCGGCCGGGTTTCACCCCGTCCGGCGATAGTCGACACCGCGCCGTCAGTCGAGTACTTCAGTACTGACCCACTGTATGTGAAGTACGTATTGCCCTCGGCGTCAATCGCAAAGTCGGTCGAGAACCGAGGCACGTCCCTCAGGTCCAACGGCGTGATAACCCGATCTGGCGAGGAAGCGAGGATCTTGCCGATCCTTGCCTCGGGTAATGATCGATTCCCGCGATCGGCTACGTACACGTTATTGTCAGCATCCACACCAAGTCCAAACGGAGTCGTAAGCCGTGTCTGCGCGGCGGGGGCGGATCCGTCGGGCTGCGGGGAATAGTCCGACTCCGATTCTCCCGTCGCAAGCACGTAGCCGTACTCGGAGGTGCGGTCCGGCACTCCGCTCCCGGCAAACGTCGTGATCACGCCGAGAGCGTCCACCCGACGCACGCGATGGTTGAAGTAGTCAGCAATGTACACGTTCCCCAGAGAATCCACAGCAATGGCTCGCGGATCATTGAGTTGTGCAGCTGTAGCCGGCCCCCCGTCTCCTGCGAAACCGGATTCTCCTGTCCCTGCGATGGTTGTAATGATGCCCGCACCGTCGATTCGCCGAACGCGATCATCGGATCCGCCAACGTACAGGTTGCCCGCAATGTCAACCGCAAGTGCCCCTGGCGAACCGAGTTGCGCTTCGATAGCCGGCCCTCCATCCCCGGAGAAGCCGTACGTGCCCGTTCCGGCTACTGCCGAGATCATCCCGTCTGAGCCAATCTTGCGAATCTGGTTCGAGTCGGCGACGTACACGTTGCCGTTTGCATCCGCCGCTATCCCAAAGGGGTACCCGAATTGGGCCAGCGCAGCCGAACCGCCATTCCGCCGAGCGAACGCCGTTCCCGTTCCGGCGAACGTGCTGATGACACCCGCGACGTCGACCTTGCGAATGCGATCGTTCGCAGTCTCGGCAATGAACAACTCCCCCGCAGCCGTCACCAGAATTGCCCTAGGGGACGCAAGCTGCGCCTGTTCCGCAGGACCACCGTCGCCGGAGTAGCCTGGACTGCCTGTTCCGGCGATCGTCTCAATGATTCCTTGGGAGTCAATCCTACGGACGGTGTGGTTGGAAGATTCGGACACATAGATGTGCCCGGCCCCGCCCACATGGACGTCGCTCGGCCAGTTCAGCATCGCAGCCAACGCCGGGCCGCCGTCACCCCCGTACCCTTGCTCGCCCGTGCCCGCGATCGTCGTCACGGCCCCGGACAGATCGATTTTTCGCACGCGGTGGTTCCTACCGTCGGCGACATACGTGTTGCCTGCACCGTCGATCGCAATACCGCGGGGATAGTACAGCCGCGACTCTTGGGCAGATGGGCCGTCTGCAAAGCCCCCTCGTTGGCGAGACCGACCAGCCAGAAGGGAACCGTTTCCCGCTGGATCAATTCGCCACACCGTATGATCCCGAAAACCCTCGTCGGTCACGACAAGGTCTCCGGTCGAGTCTATAGCCACGCTATTGGGGTTGGAGAGGCGTATCTGAATGGGGATTATATACATAAGTGGCGCAGCCCCAACATCTAGGGCTTGCGCTTGCAG
>CAYWUV010000038.1:0-56472 GCA_964461235.1 uncultured Bryobacterales bacterium
TGCATGTGTTAGGCGCGCCGCCAGCGTTGATTCTGAGCCGGGATCAAACTCTCGAGGAAAAGTGATTCGCCCGAAGCTCCCCAAGGGGGAACCGGGCAATTCCACAGAGTGTGCCGATCCGACTTCCACTCGGAATCAGACGAAAACGTACTGCACGTCCAACCGAACTGTCAAAGAACGGAGCCGCCTCGGATCGCCTCGCCGTGCCGCTTCGCGACTCCGGCAATCCCCTCGGCGGACCAGCCTCATGCCGGGGCGGGACGCCCCGACAGCAGCTCCAGGGCGCAAGACGCCCTTCGAGCCGCCGCTCTCCTAGTAGGCTACCAGCCTCGCGGCCAGGATGCAAGGGGCCCGCGGAACTTTTTTTGCGCGACGCGGTAGGCCGGTCCGGGCCGCGCTGCTACACTCTGGGCGTGACGGCAACCATCCTCCTCGCACTGTCCCTCGCGGCGCTCGCAGCTCCGGCGCCCGGCCAGCTGCTCGCGTCGCGCGACAACCCGCTCGCGGTCGGCCGTCATCAGCTCAACGTGACAGACGTCGGAGCGCACAGGAAGTTCTGGGGCGAGATGTTGGGAGCGGAATTCGGGAAGTTCGAGGAGACCGACGTCGCCGTGCTGGAGAACGCCCTGCTCTTCCTGGAGGTCCAGGACCCCGCAGGCGGGAGCAACGGCAGCACGGTCAATCACCTCGGTTACCGCGTACCTGACCTGCCCGGCCTTGTCGGACGGCTGAAGGCCGCCGGTTACGAGATCATCACGACCGAAGTGGTCGCGACCGCGACCCAGGAAGTCCACTACAATCCCGACCAGGACGTCTACCTCGCATTCGTCAGGGGGCCGGACGACATCCGCGTGGAGCTGATGGAGAACAAGGAGCTGGACGGAACGGTCGCCCACCACATCCACATCTTCACGGAGGATGACGGGGCGGCCCGCGACTGGTACGTGCGGCACTTCGGGGGCAAGCCCGGCATGCGGGGCCGGTTCAAGACCATGGACATCCCGGGAATCGAACTCGCGTTCGCCCCGTCGGACAGCCGCACGGAGGCCACCAAGGGCCGCGTGGTCGACCACATCGGCTTCGAGATCGACGACCTGGAGGCGTTCTGCCGGAAGCTCGAGGGCCAAGGCATCCGGTTCGATGTCCCCTTCCGGAGAATCGAGCGCACGGGCTTGTCCGTGGCCTTCCTGACCGACCCGTGGGGCACGTACATCGAACTGACTGAGGGCCTGGACAGGTTCTGAA
The DNA here is from genome assembly GCA_964461235.1 of uncultured Bryobacterales bacterium. Classification (GTDB taxonomy): domain Bacteria; phylum Acidobacteriota; class Terriglobia; order Bryobacterales; family UBA6623; genus VXMF01. The sequence continues at coordinate 1,246 of CAYWUV010000038.1, forward strand.
CGGAGTCTCGATCGCGACGGCATTGGACTCAGCCTGTCGAATTCAAGAAGTCCCCTCAACGAGTTGATCGGGAGGATTCCCCGAATCCGAGGCATAGCTCGCATAGCCGCTAGAAGCGGTCGGCAACGATGTTCAGTGCAACGCCGTGTTCGAGGAACGCTTTCGCCGCCGCAAGCACGAGCGCAAAGCCGCCCGTCGCCTCGAGCGCTTGGCTCACGATCTCGTCGCCCTCTCCCGTGAAACCCGAGTTGACGACCCGAAGATAGGTAGTGTCCGCCGACCGGGGGAAGAAGGTCCACTCCACGGTTGTTGGATCGCCATTGCCCCATTCGATGAGAATGCGCCTATTCTCTTCGATCGCCTTCACCCGAACCTCTGCAGTGGCCTTGATCAATTCCCAATGCCATTGGACGGTCGTGCCCGACTCCAGCCGGCCGGAACTCCTGTCGAACCAGAACTTGGTTATGAAGTCAGGATCGACGAATGCCTCGAACACCTCGGCGACAGGCCTCCGGATCAGGAGCTCGGCCTTTGCGACGGGCTGTTTCCGAAACTCCATCGTCCCACCTTAGCGAGTCGTCCTCCGTGCGCCTCGGGTCCGTAGTGACGGGATCCGGCAACCCGGTCGGGTTGGTCCGTCCCGCGACCGACGGACGGGCCGGGTTCGAGCGCCAGCCAACCCGTGATGCAAGAGGACACCGAAGGGGGCGCGATCCGCCCCTTCGCCGCGAGCCGGACTGGTAAGATGGAGGTCTTTCGTCCCATCAAGACTCAAGGAGCGACACACGATGGCCTTTTCCGTACCCGACCTGCCCTACGACTTCGGAGCGCTCGAGCCGCATATCGACGCCCGGACGATGCAGATCCATCATGACAAGCATCATGCGGCGTACGTCGCGAAGCTCAATGCGGCGGTAGCCGGCACGCCCCAGGAGGACATGGACATCAACGCGCTGGTGAGCGACACCTCGGCCGTGGAGAACCCCGCAATCCGCAACAACGGAGGAGGGCACTCGAACCACTCCCTCTTCTGGACGGTCATGAGCCCGTCAGGAGGCGGCGAGCCGTCCGGATCGCTGGCGGACGCGATGAACGCGGCGTTCGGGGATTTCGCCGGATTCCAGGCCCAGTTCTCTGCCGCCGCGGCCAACCGCTTCGGGAGCGGCTGGGCATGGCTCAGCGTCGACGGCGGAAGGCTCCTCGTCGAGTCGACTCCCAACCAGGATTCACCCTTGATGGCGGGGCGGACGCCGATCCTCGGCATCGACGTCTGGGAGCACGCCTACTACCTGCTGTACCAGAACCGCAGGCCCGACTACATCGCGGCCTTCTACAACGTCATCGACTGGAGCGCTGTCGCCGAGCGCTACGCCGCCGCAGGTTAGGAAGTCGGCCGCTGGCCCGGCGGAAACCGGTCCGGGCGGAATTGAGCCGCCGCTTCCCAGTGCCGCGCGTCCAGCATCTCGTCCGCGAGCAGCTCGCCGCTCAGGGGAGCCAGCAGGATCCCCCTGCGGAAGTGACCCGCCGAGACGAAGACACCCTGGCCTCCTGGTACGCGGCCTATGACCGGGCGCATGTCCCGGCAGAAGGGGCGGAAGCCTGACCAGGAACTGGTAAACCGCAGGGTGCGCAGCGCCGGGAAGAGGCCGGCCCATTCCCGCTGGATGTCGCTGGCCACAGCGGCGCTGACGCCTTCGCGGAATCCCACGTTCTCCTCGGATCCCCCGCCAGCCACAGGACCGGCTGCCAGTTGCCAGTAATAGTACCGGCGGCCGATCACGACGGACCGCAGGGTGCGGGACGGCTGCGGCTCGGTGGCGAGCAGCGTTCCCCGAACGGGGCGGATCGGGGGACTCCAGCCGAGCATCCGGGTCAGCAGCGGCGTCCACGCCCCGGCAGCTACCACGACCGCCCCGGCGCTCGTCCGGCAGACGGCTGTCTCCACCGCGGGAGGTGCCGTCGAGATCGCAGTGACCTCCTCCCGGAGGCAGATCCTGACTCCGTTCCGCCGCAGCCAAGCCGCGATCCCAGCAGCAAGCTTGAGCGGATGAATGGAACCGTCATCGGGAAACCGGATCGCGGGCCCCCCATGACTGAGCGAGGGCTCGCTGCGAGCCAGCCCGTCGCCGTGGATCAGATCCGCCGCGAAACCGGCCTGGCGGGTCTCGCGCACGCGGTCCCGTCCCTGCGGTTCCTCCCCTTCCTGCAACAGCTCGATCACCCCGCTGCGGACGAAGTCGCAATCGAATTCCTCGCGCAACCGTGCATGCAGGTCACCCGCCCTCCGGGCGATGTCCGGCGACGGCAGCGTCAGGCATTCATGGCTCGGCCACAGCCCTCCCGCACTGGCTCCGGTCGATTCCCCGCAGACGGAGGTGCGGTCGACGACCGCGATGCTGCCGACACCTCTCCGCCGGAGCGAGAGGGCGGCGCAGAGGCCAACCAGCCCGGCACCTACCACGACGACATCGACCGTGGGCGGCAGGGGGTCCGAGGCCAGCAGCGCAGCGCGAGATGCCTGCGGGAGGGTCCGGGACCATATCGCATCCCGCAAACGGCCATGGTATCAGCCGGCCCACGGTGCCGAAACCAGCCGCTCCCTCCTCTTGGAGGCTGCGGTGCGCCCGGGCCGGTATACTCGGGCAGCGCGTCTTCCCACCCGGGAACGGCAACCCTCCGGGAAATCCCGCATGACTGTCCTCCGCGACCTCCTCGCTGCGATCGCCGGGTACGCGACGATGGCCGTCGCGGTCTTCGCGGGCACGGGAATCGCCTGGGCCGCCTTGGGGCCCGAAGGCGCGTTCCGGGAGGGAACGACCGAAGCGGCCACGGGGTGGAGCCTGGCCATGTGCGCGTTCGGATTGCTCGCCAGCATCGCGGGCGGCGCGATCGCAGCCCTGGCCGGCTCTCGCTCGTCCGGGCGCAGACCGGTCGTGATCCTGGCAGGCCTCGTGCTGGCCCTGGGGTTGGCCGCAGCCGTGCTCCAGTTGCGCGGCGCCCCTTCCCCGCCTCCTGGCGCCGAGCGAACGGCCGAGCTGACGTTCTTCGAGGCCGGAGCCGTCGCGAGGTCGCCGGTCTGGTACAACTTCGCGATCCCGCTGATCGGGGCAATCGGCGCGATCCTGGGGGGAAACGTAGTCCGGTTCGCGCGACGCTGAGCCCCCGGGGGCGGCCTACCCGACCCCTTCCGGGCGCGGCCGGACCTCGGTCACGCCGCCGGGGCTTGGGCAGCGAGATCGGCCTCTGCCTCGCGGACGAATCGAATGCTGTCCCGTTCGCGCACCGCGCGCACCACGTCGCCCTCCTCGAAGTCCCCTTCCAGGAGGGCGAGCGCGAGCGGATCCTGAATCAGGGACTGGATCGCGCGCTTCATCGGCCGGGCTCCGTAGCGCGGGTCGTACCCCCGTGCCACGATCAGCTCTTTCGCCTCCCTCGTGACAACCAGGCGCAGCCTCCGGTCAGCGAGCAGGGCCTGCACGCGGGCCAGTTGCAGGTCGACGATCCTTGCAAGATCGTCCGGTCGCAGGCTGGAGAACACCACGATGTCATCGATCCGGTTGAGGAACTCGGGCCGGAACGTCCGGCCGAGCTCGCCGAGCAAGGCGTTACGCATCTCCGCCCCCGTTTCAGGCGCCAGCCCCGTTGAGAATCCGATCGCCTCTCCGGAGAGAACCTCCTGCGAGCCTACGTTCGAGGTCATCACGATGACGGCGTTGCGGAAGCTCACCGTGCGGCCCTGGCCGTCCGTCAGGCGTCCGTCCTCCAGGACCTGTAGCAGCAGGTTGAAGACATCCGGATGCGCCTTCTCGATCTCGTCCAGAAGGACGACCGAATACGGGTTCCGCCGGATGTGCTCGGTAAGCTGGCCGCCCTCTTCATGCCCGACATACCCGGGCGGAGCACCGACCATGCGCGCCACGGCATGCTTCTCCATGTACTCCGACATGTCGACGCGGATCATCGCCTGGCGCGAATCGAACAGGAATTCGGCAAGTGCCCTGGCCAGTTCCGTCTTGCCCACTCCGGTAGGTCCGAGGAAGACGAAGGAACCGATCGGCCGGTCCGGATCTCCCAGTCCTGCGCGGCTCCGGCGGATCGCGTTGGAGACGGCGGCCACCGCCGGGTTCTGTCCGATCACCTTCTCCTGCAGTGCCTCGTCCATGTGGACGAGCTTCTCCACTTCGCCTCGGAGCATCTTGGACACCGGAATCCCCGTCCACTTGGCCACGATGCGCGCGATGTCCTCCTCGGTGACCTCGCCACGCGACAGCGGGCTGTCGCCACGCTGCCGTTCCAGCCGTCCGGTTGCAGCCTCCAGCTCCTGCTCGACCCGCGCGAGGCGGTCGTAGCGGATCTCGGCGGCCAATGCGAGGTCGCCCGATCGCTCCGCTCCCTCCTGCTCGTTCCGAAGCCGCTCCATCTCCTCCTTGAGCCGTCGTACGTCGTCAATCAGCCTCTTCTCTTCCTGCCACTTGTCACGGAGCACTGCAGATTCCGACCGCAGCTCTTCGAGCTGGCCTTCGATGACCGCCAGCCGCTCCTTCGACCCGGAGTCGTTTTCCTTCTGCAGGGCCTGCCGCTCGATCTCGAGCTGCATCGCCTTGCGCTCCTTCCTGTCGACGTCGACCGGAACCGAGTCGATCTGCATCCGCAGCATCGCACCGGCCTCGTCGACGAGATCGATGGCCTTGTCCGGCAGGAAGCGATCGGTGATGTAGCGGTTCGAGAGCGTGGCGGCCGCGACGAGCGCCGAGTCCCGGTAGCGGACCGAGTGGTGGATTTCGTAGGTTTCCTTGAGCCCGCGCAGGATCGCGATCGCGTCCTCGACCGAGGGCTGGTCAACGAGCACCGTCTGGAACCGACGCTCCAAGGCCGCGTCCTTCTCGACGTGCTTCCTGTACTCGTTTAGGGTCGTCGCTCCGACGCACCGCAGTCTTCCGCGCGCGAGCGCGGGCTTCAGCATGTTGGCGGCATCGATGGAGCCCTCCGCAGCCCCCGCCCCGACCAACGTGTGCAATTCGTCGATGAAGCAGACGACCCGACCGTCCGATTCCTCGATCTCGCGCAAGACCGCCTTGAGACGCTCCTCGAACTCGCCGCGGAACTTGGTGCCGGCGACCATCGACGTGAGGTCGATTGCAACGAGCCGCTTGTCCTTGAGCGTCTCGGGAACGTCGCCCCGCACGATCCGCTGGGCCAGCCCTTCCACGATGGCAGTCTTGCCGACGCCGGGTTCGCCGATCAGGACGGGGTTGTTCTTGGTGCGTCGCGAGAGTACCTGGATGACCCGGCGAATCTCCTCGTCGCGGCCGATCACCGGGTCGAGCTTGCCTTGGCGCGCCTGCTCGGTCAGATCGACAGCGTAGCGCTCGAGCGCCTGGTACTTCGCCTCGGGGTTCGGGTCCGTCACACGGTGGCCGCCACGTATCGACGCGAGCGCATTGAGAATCTCCTCGTGCCGGGCCCCGAGTTCATCGAGCAGCCGCGCCGCCGGGTCGTCTCCCAGCGAACTGATGGCCAGCAGCAGGTGCTCGGTGGAGATGTACTCGTCCTTGAAGCGCTCGGCCTCCTTCCCGGCCAGTGACACCGCCTTCTGCAAGGGCGGTGACAGGCGGGTCCCTGAGTCTGCGCCACGGACGGACGGGATGCGGTCCAGCAACGCTCGCGCCCGGGAAACCGCCTCGGTCGTCTCGATCCCGAGCTTGGAAAGAACGGCGGGCACGACGCCGTTCGCCTCCTCGGCCAGCGCCACGAGCAGATGCGCGGGGGCCAGCAGCTGGTGGTTCGCTTCCAAGGCCAGCGCCTGCATTTGCGCGAACGCCTCCTGCGCCTTTTGCGTGAACCTCTCTAACGGGATCATGGCGTCGTGCCTCCTTTCCGACTACCCTCGCCCGCGACGGCAAGAGGGGGTTTCCGCCCCTCTTCCGGGCGGAGGCGGACCCGAATCCGCCTCCGCCACGGCGCGCGGTTCCAGATCACTGGACCGGAATCAGGCGGGACGTGTCGACGGGCTCCTGCTTCGGCAGCGTGATCTCGAGGACGCCGTTCGCGAAGGAGGCCTTGACGCCGTCGGCGTCGACCTCGTCCGGCACACGGAAGCGGCGCTCGAACGGTCCGTGCAGCCTCTCGGCGCGACGGAACCGCAGATCCGCGTCGGGGCCTTTCCGCTCCCCGCGAACGCTCAGGATGCCGTCCTCGAACCGGACCTCGATGTCCTTCTGGACCACGCCCGGCACGTCGCCTTGAAGCACGTAGGCAGTGTCCGTCTCCTCGATGTCGAAGGCGGGCACCCAGCCTCCCTCACGCATCCTTGGCAGGACGAATCGGTTCAGGTCCCTCCAAGGGTTGAACGGGGTTGTGTGCAGCATTGTCATGGTTGGCTTTCCTTTCTTTTTCCCGGAAGCTCGGCTTCCAAGATCATTCTACATCGATTCGGAGCAATGTCAAGCAGTAATATAAATAAATCTTAGTGTATTCATATCAGATTATCTTCACGCTATGCGCTCTATAGGACCGAACGGTCCCCGCAGTCTTGGCGGAAGGAGAATTCGGGCAGGAGGAAGCGGCCGCGCTGCGCTCAGCGCCGAGCGCGGCGGATCACGCGCCCCGGCAGCCTCCCGGTGTGGGAGCCGCCGGACAGCACTTCCGTGCCATTGACAAGAACGAGGCTGATGCCCGAAGGGTACTGGTGGGGGCTTGCGAACGTGGCCGTGTCGATCACCGTGTCCGGATCGAAGGCCACAATGTCGGCCACGAGCCCCTCGCGGATCCGGCCCCGGTCAAGGATCCCTAGTTTGTCGGCATTCATCGACGTCATCTTCCGTACCGCATCCGGCAGGGTCAGCGCACTCCGCCCGCGAACGTACCGTCCGAGGACTCGCGGGAACGTGCCGTACCAGCGCGGGTGCGGGTGCGTACGACCGGAGGGGCCGTCGGGACTGACGGCGGCGCCGTCCGAGCCCACCGAGACGTAGGGCCTGCGGAGCGCCAAGAGCATGTCGTCCTCCTGGTGATGGAAGTACACGGTCCGTACGCTGCCGCCCTCCTCGACCAGCAGGTCGAACAGCGCGTCGAACGGGTCGCCTCCGCGGGCATCCACGAACTCGCTCATCCGGCGGCCGACGAAGGGCAAATTGGGCGGCCGCCGGAGCTGGACGAGGATCATCCGGCTCCAGTCGCCGCCCACGGCTAGGTAGTGGTTGTACCAGTCCTGGTTGGGATCGAGGATGTCGCGCCGGATGCGCTCCCTGGCGGCAGGAGACCGCAACCGCTCCAGCATCGCGTCGTTGCCGCCGTCGTGCGCCCACGGCGGAATGATCGCCCTGAGGTCGTTCTGCCCCGCAGTGTAGGGATAGACGTTCGCACGGATGTCGAGCCCCCGCCGGCGGGCCGACTCGATCATCGCGAGGATCTCGTCCATCCGGCCCCAGAGAGCTTGGTCGGCGATCTTGAGGTGGATGATGTCGACGGCAATCCGGGCTTCGGCACCGACGCGGATCGCCTCGGCCACGGCGTCGAACACCCCGCGGCCTTCGTCGCGGATATGCGTCGAGTAGATCCCTCCGTGCTCGCCGGCGATCTCGGCCAGGGCCACCAGCTGCTCGGTGGTCACCAAGCTGGACGGCGGCATCAGGAGCGAGTTGGACAGGCCCATGGCACCTTCCCGCATGGCTTCGGCGACAAGGTCCCCCATCGCTTCGATCTGCGCGGGGTCCGCGGGCTCCAAGGCGTCCCCCTTCACATATCGCCAGACCTGCGTCAGGCCGACGTAGGAGCAAACATTCGCGGCCACGCCACGGGCTTCCACATGGTCGAAATACCCGCCGAGCGTAGTCCATTCCCGCTGGCCGGGGCGGACTGGACCGGCGGACCCTCCCTCGCCGAGGACCATGGTAGTGACGCCCTGCCGGATCATGCTCTCGCACCGGGGCTCCTCCAGCAGGGTGAAATCCGAATGGTTGTGGATATCGATGAAGCCCGGGGCGACGACCAGACCGGCCGCATCGATAACCCGGGAGCCATCAGCCTCCGAGAGGTCTCCGATGCGCGCGATCACGCCCCGGCGGACTCCGATGTCGGCCGCGAAACCATCGCGGCCGGTTCCGTCGACGACAAGACCTCCTCGGATCAGGATGTCGAACCGCTCTTGGGCGGGAGACTGGTTCCCGGCCAAAGCGCCCGCAAGGCCCAGCAGGATCCCAGCCACACGGCTTTGTGGCTTTGGCAACATTCTCTTCCTCGCCTTCGCAATCCCTGTCCCGAACGCGTCCGTCGTTCCGTCGAGTGTGCCTTCCTGCGCGCCGGGAGCGGCCTCCACTATATCGCGAGGGCCGGTTCCTGGCTTCTCGGCCCTCGCTCGATCCGTTCTCGTCCATGGCCCCACTCACAGCGCCATCCAGCACGCGAATGGCCTCGGGCGCGGGTCGGAACCGACCGCTGTGATGCGGCCTCGCAGCCTCAAGCTGCCGAACATGGCACCCGCGGTCGGGCCGGTCGACGAGGCAGGCGGAGGGTCCGCGATCACGCCGCCCATCAATGTAGTATCATGTGCTACATGGCAAGCGTGGGCATCCGCGAACTTCGTCAGAACCTCAGTGTCTACCTGGAAAAGGTGAAGGCTGGCTCTGCGTTCACCGTGACCGACAGGGGCAAGCCCGTGGCAGTACTCAGGCCACTGTCCAGAGAGGACGACACCTGGCAGCGGCTGATCCAGAACGGAACGGTGGTCCCGGCTGCGGGCTCGTGGCTTGACATCGCCGACGCCGACCGGGATGTCGATTCCAGCCCGAGGGCGTCCGACTACTTGCAAGAAATACGAGGAGACCGTCTGTGAAGGTGGCGTTCTGCGACTCTTCGGCACTGGTCAAGCTGATCGTCGAAGAGCCCGAATCGCGGGCGCTACGGCAGGGTCTGCAAGCATACTCCAAGGTGGTCGCGAGCCAGCTGGCGACCGTGGAGGTTCTACAAGCGATTCGACGCCGAGATCCGGAGAGGGTCGCGGTAGCGCGGCGCCTGATGCGCAACCTGGAGACCGTCACGATCCATCGCGAGGTCATTGAGCGGGCGGCATCGCTCGATCCCGCGGACGTTCGGAGCCTCGACGCACTCCAAGTAGCATGCGCGCTGCACCTCGCTGAGCTCGATCCCGTCTTCATCGCATACGACAAGCGAACCTTGCGGCCTGCGTCACTGGCGGGTCTGCGAGTCTCCTCCCCAGCCTGACTCCTCCGGCGGTCTCGGTTCACGCGACGCGCTTCCGTAGCTGTTAACCGCGATCGCGGTACGGAACCCACTGACCGCCCCGCCTGGAGTGCGGGCACCAGGAGCCCGAACCGTTCTCGGTTCCAGAGCATCAATCGCCGGTCAGCGGGCGAGAGCCTCATTCCGGGCAGCTGCTTCGAAGGCGTGACCCGAGGCCCGGCCACCCCGAACCCGCCACGACCCTATCGCCAAACCATCCCCCAGGGCGCGACGGCAACGACGGCAGGACCCGCCTGTTTCGGCCATTTCCGGCCTACGACGCGACGCGGCCCGTGCAAGGGTGAAGCGTCTCGGACCGACCGACGGCCGTCCCGGAACAGGTCGTGCAAGGGCGATCCTAACCCACGTACTCCTCGATGAGGTCGCACGTGGAGCTGACCGGATCGGTGCCGTCGAACCGCCGCGCCACTTCTACGCATCGGCCCGCGACGGCGTTCGACCCCAGGAGGACATCGAGCTCGCGAGCGACCCGTGCACCCGTGAAGCGTCTCGGGGACAATGCGCGGGCCACTCCGAGCCGGGCGAGCCGAGCCGCGTTGTCGGGCTGGTCGAAACCCATCGGCATCACCAGCTGGGGCCGTCCCGCCGCGAGGGCCTGCGCACACGTGCCGATTCCCCCGTGATGCACCAGAGCCGCGACCTGTGGCAGCAGCAGGCTGAACGGTGCGTAACCCGCGTGCAGCACCCCGCTGGGGAGCCGGGCTGGGAGCTGTTCCGGATAACGCGTGAGCAGAATCCCGCGGCGACCCAGCCTGCGGCACGCATCCACGGCAGCCGCGAAGAAACGGTGGGCATGGCGGTTGCCGGAACCCGGCGCGAAGGCCACCGGGGGATCGTCCGCCGCTGCCGCTTCTCGAAGGAACGCCTCCAGACGGGCGGGTACAAGCGACACCTCATCCTCGTCGTACAACGGGAACCCGGTCAGAGCCGCTTGCGGCGGCCAGTCCGGCTGCGGCGCGGCGTACCAGTCCGGGAAGAGCCCGACAACACGCTGCGGGGAATGCCACCAGCGGCTGGCGACATGGCGAACCGGGTCAAGGCCGAGGCCCGCTCGGAACACATTGAGGGCAGGCCCGAGCGTAAGGTCGGCGCCCTTGTCGGCAAGGCCGAGGCAGAGGCGCCTAGCGGCCCTCGGCCAGCGTTCGATCGAGCCCATCCGGGTGGCGGGGACGGGCGGGGCCTCGAGACTCCAGAATGAAGCCGGTGCCAAATGCATCGTTACGAGAGGGACTCCCAAGGCATCGTGTGCGACCCGTGCACCGAATGCCAGCGGGTGGCTGACGACAAGGGAATCCCCTCGCGCGGCCTCCTCCTCCACTAGACGGTAGACATCGGGGATGCCGCGTCCGACCATGGCGGCAAGGACGGCGAGGCCGCGGAGCGGACGCCACAGGCTCGGGTGCGACGTGATCCTCTCGTATTGCTCGACTGTTCCGACCGGCCGGAGCGGCAGGCCAAGCCGCTCCATCAGCGGTGCGAAATACGGGCTGGTGGCGATGCTGACCGAATGCCCGCGGTCGCGCAGCGCCAGCGCGACCGCTACGAACGGATGCACGTCGCCTGCGGTTCCGAAACTGACGAGCTGAATCGTCATGGCACGGGCGGCGCCGGAAGAGCCGGGCGGCCGGGCAGCTTGTTCCACGGTGGGCCGCCGGCCGGCCGAGTCGGCTGGCGCTAGGAGAGCACCTCGCTCACGACCCGGCCGTGCACATCCGTAAGCCGGAAGTCGCGCCCCTGGAAGCGATACGTCAGCTTCGTGTGATCGATGCCGCAAAGGCGCAGCATCGTGGCATGCAGGTCGTGGACATGGACGACGTCCTCCACGGCGTTGTACCCGAGCTCGTCCGTCGCTCCGTGGCTGTGCCCACCCTTGATGCCGCCCCCGGCCAGCCACATCGAGAATCCCTTGATGTGGTGGTCGCGGCCCATCAGCGCCGGATCGGCGCCCTGCGACATCGGCGTGCGTCCGAACTCGCCGCACCAAACGATCAGGGTTTCTTCGAACATCCCCCGCTGCTTCAGGTCCTTCACGAGCGCCGCAGTGCCTTGGTCGACGTAGTCGCAGCTCTTGGGAAGCAGGGTCTTGATCTCATTGTGATGGTCCCAGCCACGGTGGTAGAGCTGGATGAAGCGCACCCCCCGTTCCGCCAGGCGGCGCGCCAGCAGGCAGTTCGCGTTGTACGTGCCGTCCCCCCCGCGGGTACCGTACATCTCGAGCACGTGCTGGGGCTCATTCGAAAAGTCCACCAAGTCGGGGACGCTCATCTGCATGCGGAAGGCTAGTTCGTACTGGGCGATGCGGGTCGCTATCTCGGGATCGCGGCTCCAGCCCTGATGGACTCCGTTGAGCTCCCCGACCGCATTGATCAGGTCGCGCTGCATGTCGCGGCTGACTCCGTCCGGATTGCGCACGTAGTTGACAGGATCGCCCGTCGAACTGAACTTGACTCCTTGGTAGACGCTCGGCAGGAAACCGCTGCTCCACTGTCTGGCCGCGATCGGCTGGCTTTGCGATCCGCCCTCGGAGGTCAGCACCACGAAGCCCGGCAGGTCCTCCGAGTCGCTGCCGAGACCGTAGAGGAGCCACGAGCCCATGCTGGGCCTGCCGGGAAGGCGGAAGCCGCTGTTCATGAAGGTGTGAGCGGTGTCGTGGTTGATCTGCTCGGTCTGCATCGAGCGGACAATGCAGATGTCGTCCGCGATACCGCCGATCTGCGGCAGCAGCGTTGTCATGTGCTGACCGCTCTCGCCGTAGTGGCGGAACGGATGTTGCGGACCCAGGATCCTGAGCTCCTTGCCCTGGAGCTGGGCAATCTGCTGGCCCTTGGTGAACGACTCGGGCATCGGCTCGCCGCTGCGCTTGGCTAGCTCCGGCTTGTAGTCCAGCAACTCGAGGTGCGCCGGACCGCCGGCCATGCACAGGAAGATGACGCGCTTGACCTTGGCCGGCCCGTTCGGGAATCCGCTTGTGCCGGGCTGGATGCCGGGCAATGACCTCCGCATCAACGAGGCGAGCGCCATCGAGCCAAGCCCCATCGACGCCCTGCCCAGGAAGGCGCGACGTGTGTGCAGGTGATCGATTTCGGGCTTCCGCATGCTCTTGCCTCAGTACCGCATCAGGAACTCGTGCTTGTTGAACAGCGCCCTCGCGACGCCTGTCCAGGCCGCCAGACGGGCAGGCGGTATCCCGGTGGGGTTCGGGGTGATCCCCGTTGCCAGCAGCTCCTCCGCCCGCTCGGGCTGGCTGGCGAACTCGGCCTCGTGCCCCGCGAGGAGACGGAGCACGATCGCCTCCTCCTCCGGCCGCGCCGGCCTGGAGAACGCCGCCCGGAACGCGTGGTCCACTCGCTTCCGGTCGCTTCGGCCTCCTTCGCGCAGGATGCGCGCGGCAAAGGACCGGGCCGCCTCGACCGCACTCGGATCGTTGAGCAGCACCAGTGATTGGAGCGGCGTGTTCGAGACGGCCCGTTGGGCGGTGCACTCCTCGCGGGCCGGAGCGTCGAACGCCCTCAGTGCGGGATGCACGTACTGTCGCTGCCAGTGGGTGTACAGGCCGCGACGGAACTGGTTCGGGTCCAAGTCGGCCTCGTACACCCGCTTGGGAAAATTGAGTTCCTTGTAATACCCCGCCGGTTGGTACGGCTTGGAGCTCGGCCCGCCCATGCGGCGGTTGAGCAGCCCGCTCACGGCCAGCAGGCTGTCGCGGATGAACTCGGCGTCGACCCGGGTCATGGTCTGGCGGCCGTGGAGGCGATTGTACGGATCCGCCTCGAGAAGCTCGTCCGAGGGCTCGCTCGATCGCCTGTAGGTTTCCGACATCAACATGGTCCTGACCATATGTCGGACGTCCCAACCGCTCTCGACGAACTCCACCGCGAGCCAGTCCAGCAGCTCCTGGTTGGCAGGAGGCTCGCCTTGCGAACCCATGTCGTCGAGTGCCTTCGACAGCCCGGTCCCGAAGAACAGCTTCCAGAGCCTGTTGACGAAGACGCGGGCGGTGAGCGGATTATCCCGATCCGTGATCCACTCCGCCAGATCCAATCGATTGAGGCGTCGTTCGGCGGCAGGGGCCCCACCCAGGAATGTTGGCACTTGCGGCTGCACCGCCTCGCCGGAGTCATCCATCCAGTTCCCGCGAGGCAGGATCCTGACGGTCCGCGGGTCATCCACGGCCTTCGTGACGAGCGACTCGTGAGCGCGGTCAATGAGGATCTTCCGGCGCCGCTCGAGAGCGCGGATCTCCCGCCAGCTGGCGTTGCCGGCGACAATGCGGTCGAAGGCCCCACCCAATGCCTCGGTCTGCTCGGCCGAACGCCCCCCCTCGGCGAGAACCGCCGTGCGGAGCGTTCCGGTCACCGGGACCTCCGGAAAGGCCGAGTCCGTTCCGAGGATCCGGAAGCGGGCGGGCAGGCTGCGCCCGGTTCTCGAATGCGCGATCAGAGAGACCTGCAGCGTCTCGCCCGTCCGGGTTTCCAAGGGCTCCTCGAAGACGAACACTGCCACGCGAACCGGGTCGTCCCGCCAATCCCCCTGCCAGCCCGAGTGATAGTTGCCGTCCTGCGTGTCGCGAAGCATCGATCCCGGTTCCTCGCGGTCGGGCAGGAGCCCGGCCAGCGAAATGCGGACTGGCCACCTTTCCCGACCGAGCACCCGCACCTCGAACTCGCTGACATAGAAGGAATCGAAATCCGCCGTGGGGAACAGCTCCAGCGCCAGCGCGGTCAGAGTACCGTCATCGAGCGCGATCTCGAGTTGGTGAATCGACTCCCGCGGCTTCTTGGAGCCGGTGAGAGCAACTCGAACGAGCCCGTCCGACTCGCGCTCAAGTTCGTACAGGTCGCACTGGCTGAAGTCCGGGTGCCCGCAGTCGGCGCGGACGCGGGCGGGATTCAGGGCCCTCCACGACAGAAGGGCCTCGCGTAAGTAGGCCGCCAGCGCCTCAAGGCTTTCAGGACCCGCGGCGAGATTCTCCCGGCCCTCTCCGCGGAGCCGGGCGAGGCGGTTCTCGATGCGATCCATCTCGGCCCGAGCCCGCTCGTCCAGAACGCGGACGTGAGCGCCCCAGTCGGCGTTCCCACTGAAGACGCCTTCCTCCTCGATGTCCGCGAAGAACGCCGCCATCGAGTAGAAGTCCTTGGCCAAAAAGGGATCGAACTTGTGGTCGTGGCACTCGGCGCACCCCAGGGTCGAGCCCAGCCATACCGTCGAGACGTTACGCACCCTGTCCGTTGCGTACTTGGCCAAGTACTCCTTCGCCTGAGCCCCGCCCTCGTTGGTCATGCGGGCCAGTCGGTTGTAGCCGCTCGCCACCAGCTGCTGATCCGTCGCGCCCGGCAGCAAGTCCCCGGCGATCTGCTCGCGGGTCATCACGTCGAAGGGCTTGTTCTCGTTGAACGACCGAACGATATAGTCCCGGAACGGGTAGACGTTGATCGGAATGTCCCCGTGATACCCCGTCGTGTCGGCGTAGCGGACCAGATCCAGCCAGTGGACGGCCATTCGCTCGCCGTAGTGCCGCGAGTCAAGCACCGAGTCCAGGAACCTCTCGTAGGCATCCGGCCTCCGATCCCCGACGAACGCCTCCACCTCGGCCGGCCGTGGAGGCAGACCCGTCAGGTCCAAGCTCAGGCGGCGGGCCAGGGTGCGACGGTCGGCCTCCGCAACGGGGCGCAGGCCCCTTGCGTCGAGCCCGGCGTTCACCAGGTGATCGATCCCCGCCGGCCCCGCGGGCGCCTCCGGGCGCTCCGGCTTGATGTACGCCCAATGCTCCTGGTACTCGGCTCCCTGGTCGATCCAGGCCTCGAGAAGCTCCTTGTCACGGTCGGACAGTTTCTTGTCTGTGGCAACGGGCGGCATCACCAGCACGGGATTGGACTGGCGGACCCGATCGATCAAGCGGCTGCGTGACGCGTCCCCGGGCAGGATCACTCCCCTGGCGAGCGCCTCCCCGCGACGGTCGAGACGCAGTTCCGCCTGCCGGGCGTTGCGGTCGGGTCCGTGGCACGCGAAGCAGTTCTGGGAAAGGATGGGGCGGATGTCGCGGTTGAACTCGACCCGCTCCGCGCCAGGTAGAGCCGCGACCGTAAACAATGTGGCCGCGAGGGCTGCGATTAGGTTTCTCAGGTCCGATTTGCGGAGCATCCGGGCACCCATCCCGGCCGACCGGCAAGGGCGTGAGTTGATTCTAGCTCAAGGGATGACCTCGAAATGGGCCGGCCACCGTTCCCTGAAGGAGCCAATGTGCGTACTGTCGGCGACTGCGTAATGCTCCCGGTAGTCAACAATGTCAGTTCGTCAGGCCGAAGGGACTCGTGCGGGATTACAATGTACGGTGCGAATGGCGAGTTACGGTGATGCGCATGGCGTGGTGCCGGGATCGTTCCAGTCGGGCCCTTCGACCCCATGCGAAGCAATCGTTGTGCGCGTCCCTCAAGCGGAGCGAAGACACGGTTGACAGCAGTTGAAGGCTTGGGAGCCGGGGGGCGATCCTGCTCGGTTTCTCCGTGCGCACGGGCAGATTCGACGCCCCGGCTTCGGTAGTTCAGGAGATACTGACATGAGCACTTGGAAACGAAGGCAACGGAGAGCGAAGCTGCGCAAGCTGAAACCGGTAGACGGTGACGAGACGGAGGCCGTTCGCGACACCGTTGTGCAGTCAGAGTCTTACTACACGACGCTGGCCCGGAACCTCGCGAAACTGAACAGCTGCAGCCCCGAAGATGTCCGGGAACGTGCCCTTATGGCCGGACTTGAGTTGGAGGCCTACCGGACCTACACCGCCATCGCTGATCGAGCCTGCCCGCATTGCCACGGCCGGAATAGCTCTCGGAGCCCGCAGGAAGTGGCCCGTTTCGACGGCAAGGCCAAGACGGCTTGGAGCACGATTAACGAGTGGGTCAATCTGTCCACTGTGGAATTCACCGATCAGCGGGCAGAGGTCTCAGCCGGCAAGGCGCCTGCGGTGTCGGTGGTGGTGCGCTGACCGGGTGACCGAGTCCGACCCCGGAGCTTCGGACTCGCGTCCATTGCTGGAAACGTTGGAACCGACCGCTACCGACGCGAGCACCGGCCCGGACCTGTTCCAACGAGCCACGGTAGCCTGCCCGAGCCGCGTCGCTGACCGGTGACGCAATTGCTGGGCAGCCAGATCAAGTTGTTCTTCGCTTGACTGCCAAGTGAGGCAGATCCCGAGCTTTCGGTATCGGACAAATGGAGCGAAGTGGATTCGTTCGATCCGGAGGAAGGTTATCGGAGCATTGGCGCCACCGTACCTCGACCAACCAAGAATCCGGCTCCTGTGTTGAATCCCGTTATGTACCTGGGCAGGCCTCCATGGGCAAACTCAGCTTGAATTCCGCTGGCAAGACGGCAGTCGACTCCTGGAATCGATCGGGTTCCGGTTCCGAGGCCGACCCGAACCGCCTAGGAAGTGGGAATCCGTCTGCGAACCGTGGGGCGGTCCCTCCATGGATTCGGCGAGAACGGGCTGGTCAAGCTCCCAAGACCACGCAAGATCGACTCTCGGAGTTTCGGGTTGCGGGCAAGGCCCACTTCCCTTGTGCACCACCTTGGATTTGATTGCAGGAATCCTACCCGAAAGGGCGTGGGAAGGTGGATCATAACTATTCGCTCGTTCCAACACGGCGGCTTGAAACACTTGTACGAACGCGATCACGGGCAACAGATCTGTCCGCAGTTCCGCCAGCGCATCAAGGTGATTTTTGCACTCTTGGTTCAAGCCGCAACACCCGTTGAGTTGCCTGCTCCCGGGTACCGGCTGCATTGCCTCAAGGGCCAGCCGAATTGCTGGAGCATGAGCGTCTCTGCCAACTGACGCATCGTCTTCCGATACGAAGATAGCCAAACTTGGGATGTAGACTTGGTGGACTACCGTTACGTTGGGACATTTGCCATGGCCATGCGCAAGCCGCCGCACCCCGGTGTGAACATCCGCGAGGGCTGGATGGTCGACGGAATGTCCGTGTCCAAAGCCGCAACAGCGATCGACGTGTCGCCCGACACTCTAGCCCGCGTTTTGGACGGCCAGCGGGGAATATCTCCCGAACTGGCGACTAAGCTCGAAGCCGCGGGCTGGTCTCGCAACGATCTGTGGTTGCGCCTGCAAGCCGCCTACGGAAAGGCACAGGGTCGGATTCGAAGCGAGCACACCGAAACATGATGCAAATGTGGCAAGGAGCTGTAGGTATCGCACCCGTCGACGGTCTCGTCGGTCCTGCGTATGGTGTGGCGCGACCATTGAGGGGCGTGAAGGCGCCCTATTTTCGACAATCTGTTTCGAATGGAGGTCTGCAAGGGTAGGCGAATATGTTCTCGCGAGGCATGATTCCAGATCGAAACCGGCTCTACTGGGACGAGTTCGAGCGAATCCGCTCCACGCTCGCACCACCTGACGAACAAGCCGCAATCGTCCGCTATCTCGCCCGCAGAGAACGGGGCATCCGGTGCTGCATCCAGCCCCCCCAGCGACCGATCGAACTACTGAACGAATGCCGGACCCGACTCATCGGAGACGTCGCAACCGGCAAGCTGGACGTGCGAGAGGCGGTTCCCACAGTGTCGGATGCGGATGCGCTACATGGGGAAAATGCGGATGTCATCTCCAGTCAAGCGGCGGCTGCGCATCCCAAAGGCCTAAGCGCGCCGTCTAGTGCGGCCGACGCAAGGGCATAGAGAGGTAGGAGAATGTCAGCGGGACTGACCGATGCCGACTTTGCTTCCATCCTGGGGGACGAGCAGAAGTGCATCCGGAATGACGTTACTTGGAGCGAAGACGAGGACCACTCTCCGGCGTGGGAGTTTCGGGCCGAGGTCGAGTCGAATCAAGGGTGGCCGCTTTTCGTCAAGGGCCGTTACAATCGGCATGCCGGAACGTTGACGTTTGCACTCATTCTGAAGACGGCAGGTCGCATCGTCGGTCTCGATTTGGGCAAGGACCACCACAATCCAGAATGCGCGCAGGTCGGCGAAAAGCACATGCACCGGGGGTCGGAACGGCACTCGGACAAGGAGGCTTACGTACCGGATGATGTGACTGCACGTGTATCGGATCCAGTCGCGGTTTGGAGGCAGTTTTGTGACGAGGCGCGGATTCAACATGACGGGACAATGAGAGCACCACCGCCAGACCAAGGGGAATTGTGGTGATGCCGGCCAGCCGCACATGCCAAGACCTGCAGCAGGGACTCGGAGCCTTGTTCACCTGTTCGGAACAAGGTGACTATCAGCGCATCCGGACGCCGTATCTCTATCCGGACGGAGATAACATCGATGTCTTTTGCAAGGTTGAAGACAATGTGGTAACGATCAGCGATCTCGCGGAAACCACTGGCTGGCTCCATATGCAGTCACCGAGCTCGCGACGATCACCGAGGCATTCGCGCCTTATCGCAGACGTGTGCCTGACACACGGGGTTGAGTTCTACCGGGGGATGGTTCAGGCTCGGTGCCGGACGGGCGATGAACTGGCGCAGGTTGTCCCGCGCGTGGCACAGGCGGCGCTACGGGTATCGGACTTGTGGTTCACTTTCCGAACCCAGGCGATCCAACCAACTTCTGATGACGTGGCCGATTTCCTGGCCGACCGGGAATTCGGATTCGATCGGGCTGAGAGACTGGCCGGCCGGTCCGGCCGCGGCTGGACGATCGATTTCCACGTGCGGACTGGGCGACGGAGTTACTTGGTCCAAGTGCTGAGCAGTGGCAATCGAGCGGCAGCGCGCAGGGTTACCGAGCACGTTCTGGCCGGTTGGTACGATCTGAATCACCTCGTTGCGGGACCGGAAGCCTTGACATTCGTCTCGCTATTCGACGATACAGCCGATGTCTGGTCGGACGAGGATTACAGGCTGGTCGAACCTTTGTCCTCGGTGTCGCACTGGTCGCGGCCGGACGAATTTGCTGCTGTCCTGAGGGAAGCGGCGTGACTACGGATACCACCGAACTCGGCCTAGAGCGGCTGATTTGTACGGCTCTGGCCGGCCATACATTCGAGCCCGCGAAGGGCTCCGGTACCCCCGCGCAGACGGTCGGCGGAGCGGGCTGGACCGGTGCCGACCCGCTCACTACGACCGCGACTTCTTCGTGGACCGCATTCAGCTGGCCGAGTCTCTACGGGCAACGCAGCCGGAGGTCGCTGCGTCGCTGCGTCGAAGGGCACGAGCACGCAATCCGGCTCAAGGCGGAGATCATGGTGGACCACTTCCACGAGCAGGTTCTCGCCAAGGGCAAGATCAGCGGCGAGGCGGGGGCCATGGTGGTCACCAGCGGCATCAACGTTGCCATCCGGTACTTCCACGCCCTCCGCGACTACTTGAAGGAACACAAGAGCCCGCACCGGGCGATCGTCGCCTTTTTCCGGTGAGCCCGACTTCGACGGCTCGAAGGTGACCGAGGCATCCATGAACGGATTCCCGTCCAACCGCATCGCCGAGAAGATCCGAGAGGCCCCTTACCGCGTCCTGGCCTGTGGGGACAAGCTCCAGGCCGGGTACGCTGAGCCCCTGCTGCACACCATCTACGTCGACAAGACCCTATCCGGGATCGAGACAGTTCAAACCCTATCGCGCATCAACCAGGCCCACCCGAAAAAACACGATGCCTTCGTACTCGACTTTCTGAACGGTACCGACCTCGACAAGCTGCACGACCTGCAAGCGGACCTGGAGGGCACCCAGGTCTACTCGAACGAGCAGATAAGCGAATTCGTCGAACTGTACCTGGGTAATGCGGACTGCGACCGCCTCGACCCGATCCTCGATGCTTGCGTGTCGGTGTATGTGCACGATCTCGACGAGGACGGGCAGGTGGAATTCAAGGACATGGCGAAGGGCGTCGCGCGGAGGTACGGCTTCCTGTCTTGCATCCTGACCTACGCAAACCCAGCCTAGGAGAGGCGCTCCATCGTTCTCAACTTCCTGATCCCCAAGCTGCCGGCACGCAAGGAAGGAGACCTCTCGGAGGGCATCTGGGATGCCATCGACATGGACAGCTACCGGGTGGAGAGGCGCTCGGTGCAGAAGGTCCTGCTGCCGGGCGAGGAGGGGGAGATCGGGCCGGCGCCGGTAGGGGGCGGTGGACACGCTCCCGAACCCGAGCTGGACCGGCTCTCCAACGTTCTCAGGTGGTTCGACGACCTCTTCGGCAAGATCCCCTGGGAGGACGCTGCCTTCCGGAACGCGTTGCACAAGTCGGACGAGCAGACCGCCTGCGTGGAGCACGCCAAGATCCTGCAAGAGGTGATGACCTCATGGATGAAGGACGACACGAAGCTCTTCAAGCAGTTCACGGACAACCAAGACTTCAAGCAATGGATGGCAAACACGGTGTGCGAACCTAGCGGCGGGCAGCCAAGGGCGCAATGAGTTCCTTACCGATTCGTGCCGGCCGGCTGCTGGCCGGAATCCTGGCCTGCTTGGCCGCGGCGGCCGCGCAGGAGGCCGCCCCGGCCGACCCTCCCAACATCGTCGTCTTGCTGGCCGACGACCTGGGCTATGGCAGCGTGTCCTGGTACGGCGGCGGCATCCCCACTCCCAACATCGACTCGATCGCCGCCGGCGGGACCGGTTTCGCCTCTGGATACATGACCGCGCCAGTCTGCAATCCGTCCCGGCCCGCACTGATGACCGGACGCTACCAGCAACGCTGGGGCAAGGAACTGAATTCGCAGACGGTTGGACCCGTCGGAGCGCCTCGGAAGTCATTGCCCCGGAGCGAAACGACGCTCGCCTCGGCCCTGAAGCGCCTCGGATACGTCACGGGCGCGGTCGGAAAGTGGCAGATGGGCATGGCCGACGGGTATCATCCCCTGGATCGTGGATTCGATTCGTTCCTGGGGATGCCCTCCGGGGCGCGCTTCGTGGAAGCGGACTGGCCGCAGGCGCGCATTGCGCCGGGGCACGAGGACGACGGTGCACCCGATGGGGCGGGCCGGTACCGCGGCCTGGTCAGCGGGCGCAACCCGGTCCCGATGGAGGAGTACCTCACCGATCGCCTCGGGCGAGAAGGCGTCCGGTTCATCGAGCGCAACAAAGACCGGCCGTTCTTCCTGTCTTGGCCTTCCACGCACCGCATGGCCCGATCCAGACCATCGACAAGTATTACCGGCGTTTTCCGGCCATCGCCGACGAAACGCAGCGCATCTACGCAGGCATGATCAGTGCCCTGGACGACTGGGTCGGGGCGGTTCTGGCAGCCCTGCGGACGCACGGCCTCGAGGAGAGGACCCTCGTGATCTTCACGAGCGATAACGGGGCCGCCAAGACGAGCGATATCGACGGACGTCGCAACTTCCCCCTCATTGGGCACAAGCGGAACCTGTACGAGGGCGGCATCCGAGTTCCGTACGTGCTGCAGTGGAAGGGCCGGCTCCCGGCCGGCGTCCGGTTCGAGCACCCAGTCAGCTCGCTCGACATCTTCCCGACCGCGCTGGCGGTGGCGGCCGCTGGCGCGAATCCGTTGGAACTGGCACTCGACGGCGCGAACTTGCTGCCCCATCTCGTCGGGACGCTCCGGAGCCCTCCCCACGAGCACCTGGTCTGGCGCTCCGGGCCGAACGCCGCAGTGCGTCGGGGCCCGTGGAAGCTCCTGCTTGGGGGCGATGGCCTGACCAGGCTCTACAACGTGCAAGAGGACCCGGGAGAGTCCCGCGACCGAGCTGACAGCCAGCGCCAGATTGTGAAGGATCTGCGACGGATCCTGGAGAACTGGGCTGCAGACAAGGCCGAGGCCCGGCAGGGCGACCGGACGGTTCGCACCAAGCTGAATGGCGACCGGATCGAATGGCACATCTAGCGAGACGCTAGAAGTCCGTCGGCGGCCTGGGCACCAGGTTCTTGACCGGAAGCCGGATCACGTTGCTGATGAACAGGCCCTGAGCGATCCACAGAGGCGTGGCCGGATTGTCCACCAGGTCCGTGTTGGTGCGCAGGTTGACCTGATAGACACCGACCGATCCCTCCATCAGCCCGACGAACTCCACCTGCGCGGTGCGGCCGCCGAACTGCGACGAGACGAAGTCGTCGGCCACGAGCGGGACGTTCGCGACAGTGCCGGCAGGAGTAGGCAGGCCGCTCTCGATGGCTTTCTGATTGTCCGTCAGGCCCAGGCCGGTGCCGAACACGATGATCAGCTCGCCCGGCACGAGCGGGTTTTCCGGGGTGATCGGGGAGAACGGCTCGTTCCCGCAGCAGAGGTGCGAGCCGCGCGCTGACAGGGTCATCAGCACGTCGGCCTCCGTCCGCTCGTTTACGTCCGGCGTCGCGGGATCGTCATCAGGGACTTCCGTGCCCCTGGCGGCGTAGTTGATCTCGTTACCCTGCTTGCCGGCCTGGCGGGCCTTCAGCACGACGACGGGCGGCGTATTGCCATCTTCGAGAAATCCGTTCTCGCGGTTCGTCTCGACCTGGATCCCGGCCCCCGACGAGACCTCGAAGCTGTACGGGATCTCGTTGCCGTCCGAGCCGAGCGACCTGGCCACGACCTGCATCCTGACCGACCCGACGACCTGCAGCACGCGCGCCGTGACCTCGGGGTCGCCCACTCCGGCGTTGATCGAACGCACCAGGATGTTGCGCGTGATCAGCAGGGCGCGCTCGGGATCTGCCACGTCCCGCTCGGTCAGGGTATAGCTGTAGGGCCGGTCCCTTACGGTGATCGTCACGGTGTCGCCGGCCGTGGGCTCCCCCTCGAAATCGAAATCGGCGCGGGCCGAGAAGAATCCGACCGTCCCCGCCAAGGCGATAACGTCAGGGTCCCCGTCGCCCGCGTTGATGAGCTCTATGAACCGGTCGCGGATCTGCTCGGGACTCTCGTCTCCGGGCGAGCGGTAGTAGTACTCGCGGCCGTTGATCACGATCCGTCCGTCCGCACCCTCTTGGGTGAGCTGGCGGTTCTCGGTATCGTCATTGTTCGGGTCATCGTCGCGAGGCCGGTCGGGAAGGGTGACCGCTACCGTGCCCTCGGCAACCCCGGTCGCGTGGACGGCCATTCCCAAGCGCGGCTCGTCCCCGGGCCACTCGAACAGGCCAGGAGCAGCCCGCACGGACTGGTTCGCGCGGGCCGCCGAGACGGTGACGTCGCCCTCTGGCGTCGTTCGGCGCACGTAAAAGCTGAATCCCGTGCCTTCGAGTTCCCACGGCACTTGGAAGGTGATCTGCTCGGGCGAGACCATCAGAAGCGGCGACAGTCGGCCGTTGGCCAAGACCTGGACGCCGCCCAGTTCCGTGGGCAGTTCGACGCCTTCCTCCATGCTGACGGTCTCGCTGGCGAGGTCGGCCCCGAAGATGGTCGCGATTGTGCCCGGGGGGAGGTCCCGAGCGTCGGACCCTCCCGTAAGGCGGGATCCCGACGTCGTTGCATCCAGTTCGGTCCCGCTGTTGCGCAGCTCGACCTGCGTCCAGTTCCCCTGAGGCCCTTCTCTCTTGGCGACGAGATTGGCACGGTAGCTGATCTTGCCCTGGGCCAGGGTCGCTCCGGACACATCGGTGGTCGTGGGCGATCCCGGGGTGATTGTGATTGAGAAAGGAAGGCTGTTGCCGACGGGCCCGACGTCCCTGTGCACGATTTCCAGGGTCTCGATCTGGTCGATCTTCCGTTCGACGAGGACCTCCGGGTCGTCGGCACGGTCCACCAGGTAGTTCAGCCGGTCGACGAACCGCTCGGGAATGTCTCCCTCCGGCACGGTGTAGCTGTACTCGCGGCCATTGATGTCGAGCGTGACGACATCGCCGGGACGCGCGTCGCCCCCGAACCGGATCGTGCCGTTGGCGTGCCGGCCGACGCCCAGGGACGGAAACGACGTGACGGGCAGGGTCTCGTGGGCGTTGATGAGGTTCATCACCTTGTCCCGGACGTCCTCGGCTGTCTCGCCCTCCACCGTGGTGTAGAACAGCTCGTTGCCGTCAATCGTGATCTTGACCTCCTCTCCGCCCGGGAGCACAGGGGGAAGCTGGGACTCATCGACCTCGGTGTCGGTTACGTCGATGGGCAGCTCCTGGTCGAACTCGAGATGCCCGTGGCTGTGGATGCTGATAGCGGCGGCATTGCGGACTCCCTCCGCTCCGATCAGGTCGAGACCCCGGGTGAACAGGAGAATCCGCCGCGTGAACGGATCCGCCACATAGAGGTTCTCGCCATCGTACGCCATCGATGCGGGCGAGCGGATGCTGCCCGGTCCTTCCGACTCGGTCAGCTGGACGAAGTTGGGCTGGCCGATCACGAGATCCGCCGCCGGTCCGTTCGTGGTCGGGACCGGATCGTACACCAGAATCCGGTCGTTGCCGGCGTCCGCGACAAACAGCGTGTCATCCACGACGAGGGCGAAACGCGGGAAGTTCAGAGTGCTCGCGCAACGCCTGGGGTATCGGGTCTCGTCCGGGTCGATCTCCGCCGGCCGGGGCGGAAGCTGCACCAGCAGCGGGATGTTCGAAGGCGGAGTCTCGTTCTCGCTGCGACTGCCGTCGTCATCGAGCGGCCCGATCGGCTCGCACAGCGCCTCGCTGTTGTTGGGCGCGCTCGATACGAAGTCCGGCTGACCCACGACGACGTCGGCAGCTGCGTAGTTCTGGCTGGGCACGGAGTTGAAGATGAGGACGCGGTTGAAGCCCAGGTCGGCCACGAACATGCGGCCGTTCGAAACGGTGACGGAGACCGGGTCGAGCAACCGCTTCTCATCGCTCTCGTACACGCCCTGAGTCAGGTCCGCCTCGTGGCGGGTGTTCAGGTCCGGCTGGCCCACCACAATGTCCGGGGTCTGGCCGTTGGAGCTCGGAATCGAGTTCCAGATCAGGACGCGGCTGTTCTGCGTATCGGCGACGAAGAGCCGGCCGCCGTCGAGCCATACACCCTGCGGACCGCGCATCCCCATGGGCGATGTCCGCGGGAAGCTGGAGGTGAAGTCCTCCTGGCCGAGCACCACATTGGGTTCCGTTCCGTTCACCGTGGGCATCGAGTGCCACAGCAGCACTCGGTTGTTGTTGGTGTCGGCGACGGCGAGCCGGACCCCGTCGCTGTGGACCGCGGAAGGGTTGTTCAGGCCCGGCGTGTCCGGCAGATCCGATGACGCCGTCGCGTCGAAATCCGCCTGGCCAAGCACGGTATCGGGCAAACCGATGCAGGCCGGGCATGTTCTGTCTTGAGGCAATAGCGTATCGGGCCGCGGAACGAACCCCGAGACGTTGTTGTAAATCAGGACGCGGTTGTTGACGGGAAGCGCTCCGATGCGGTTCCCGTCCGCGACAAAGAGGCGGTTGCCGGCAAAGGCGACGCCCTGCGCCGCACCGAGCACCTCGCGACTGGAAACCGGATTCTGCCGGGTGAAGCTATCCTGGCCGATCACGAGCCGGGCGCCTTGGTGGTTCACCCACACCGGCTCCGCGTCGGAGGAGATCGTGACCGGAACCGGCTGGGCGCCGCCAGGGCCAGGGACAAGCACTGCGGCCAGCGCGGCTGCCGAGAGCGCCTTGAATGGGTCGAATCGCATTGTCGTCTCTGTCAAACGCCCTTCACGAGCCCGCCGTCGATCATGGTGGAGGTTCCAGTGACATAGCTGGCCTGCTCCGAGCAGAGGAATGCGACGACGGCCGCGAACTCCTCCGGCTGCCCGACCCGCCGGAGGGCCGTCTGGCTGGCGAGCCGGTCGACCATTTCGTCGCGACTCACGCCTGCCTCCTCGGCCCGGCGCTGCGCGATGCTCAGGAGGCGATCCGTGGCAATGAGGCCGGGACCAGCATTATTGAAGAGGATGTTGTCCGGGCCGTACTCGGACGCCAGGGTCTTGAGCATGCCGACGACCGCGGCCCGGACGCCGTTCGAGAGGATGAGCCCCTCGATGGGCTGCTTGACGGAGGTCGAAGTCAGCGTGACCACGCGGCCCCACCGCTGGGCTCGCATGTCCGGCAGTACAGCCCGGATGAGCGCCCATGAACTCAGGAAATTCAGACGAAACGCAGCGGTCCAGTCCTCCGTGCCGAAATCCTGGAACCGCCCGCCGGGCGGGCCGCCGGCATTCGCCACCGCAATGCTGATGGGACCGAGCCGGTCCCGGGCGGCGCTGACGAACGCTTGCACTGCCGCGACATCGCTGACGTCCACCGCCCGGTCGAACACCGTCACCGAATGCCGACTCCTGATCGCGTCGGCCGTGGCGGAAAGCGCGTCTGCGTCCCGCGAGCAAATCGCTACGCGGCAGCCCTCGGCTGCCAGCGCCTCCGCAATCGCGCGTCCCATCCCGCGGCTGGCCGCGGTGACAACGGCCGCCCGGTCCCGAATTCCCAAGTCCATCGATTCTCTGCTGCGGTCAGCGCCCCGCTAGGAGTCGGTCGTGCCGGGCACGTGTCGGGCGATGGCTCTCCTGTCGTCGCTTAACAAGTACGCAATCAGGAGCCCGAAGGTTCCCGAAGGTAGGCGTCATCCCCACGGACCCAGTCGTCACGAACCGGCTGGAAGACGTCCATCGCCACGGAATCCTCCAGCGCCACGACCCGATGGGGCTCGTTGGATGCGATCTCAACGAGGTCGCCGGCCCGGGCCGTGATCTCAGCATCATCGAACTGGAACAGCAGCGAGCCTTGCAGAACGTGGCTGATCTGCTCGTTCTCATGGCTGTGACGTGGCACCACGGCACCCCTGCTCAGGAGGATCCTCGCTGTCGTCATGCGCTCGCTGTGGATCACCCGCCGCGAGGCAGTCTCGCTGAGATTCTCAAGCGCAACCCGGTCCCAAGAATGCAGCTTCATCGCGTACTGGCGAGCGGAGCCGTAAATTCCGCACCCCTACCAAGTATTTCATTATACGGAAGAGGTTTCCCGCTACGGGCGGCGTGGCTCCGGGATCGGGTCGTCGCGCTACAGGAGGGCGCGGTCGGCCGCTTGCGGTAGAATGGCCTTGCCGTCGCGGATGGAACAGGCCAAGAGCATCCTCCCTCGGCTGTTCCGGCAGAGCCAGGCGGCGTTCCCGGGCGAGCTGGACCTGATCCGGGTGTACTGGGCCGAGACGGTGGGTCCCCTGCTGGCGAAACGCACGACGCCGGTCGGGCTGGAAGCGGGGAGGCTGGTCGTCGAGGCAGAGGGCCCTGCGTGGCGGGAACTGCTCGCACCGATGCGAGAGCAGATTGTCGAAGCGCTCCGCTCGGAATTGCCCGATACGAGGGTGCGGGCGATCGAGTTCCGCCTTCCCGACGACAGGGCCGACGCGGAGGACCGGCGCAAGCGATGAGAATCACACCGGAAGAAGTCCTGAAGATCGCCAAGCTGGCGAACCTGCGGTTGAGCGACGAGGACACGGCCCGCTACGCCAAGGACCTGGAGGAGATTCTCGACTACGTGGGCCAACTCAACGAACTCGACACCTCCGGCGTCGAGCCGATGGCGCAGGTACTGCACGAAGCCGATGCCACGCCGCTGCGAGAGGATGCCCCGGGCCCGAGCTTCGAGCAGGAAACGGCCTTGCGGTGCGCCCCGCTTGCCGGTGCCGGCCACTTCAAGGTTCCCAAGGTGATCGACCGCTGAGGCCCGGCATGGAGAGCTATCGCGACCTCACTATCGAGTCGATCCGCGCGGGCCTGCGCGAAAGGCGGTTCAGCGCCCGCGAACTTGCCCAAGAGGCCTTGCGGCTCGCCGAAGCGGAGAACGCCAACTGCGGCGCCTTCCTGAGCTTCACCCCGGAGAGGGCCTACAAGGCGGCGGCCCGAGTCGACGCACTCCTGGCGGCCGGCGGCGACACGGGTCCATTGGGCGGCGTGCCGCTGGCCGTCAAGGACGTGATCATGACCGAGGGCGAGCGGACCACGTGCGCCTCCAGGGCACTCGAGACATTCGTCGCCCCGTACAGCGCGACGGCAGTCGCGGCTGTGGAGCGGGCGGGAGCCGTGATCGTTGGCAAGACCAACTGCGACGAATTCGCGATGGGCTCGTCGAACGAAAACTCGGCCTTCTTCCCGGTACGGAACCCGGTCGACCCGGAGCGGGTTCCGGGCGGATCGAGCGGAGGCTCGGCCGCTGCCGTGGCGGGAGGCTACACGCCCATCTCCCTGGGATCCGATACCGGCGGATCGATCCGCCAGCCGGCTTCCTTCTGCGGCACGGTGGGGATCATGCCGACCTACGGGAGAGTCTCGCGGTATGGCCTGGTCGCGTTCGCCAGCTCGCTCGACCATATCGGCCCCTTCTCAAGGACGGTCCGGGACTCCGCCACCCTGCTGACCACGATCGCTGGAGGCGATCCCTATGATTCGACCGCTGCGGAAATGCCCGTGCCCGACTACGCCGGCGAGCTCTGTGACAAGGTCGCGGGCTTGCGAATCGGCATTCCGTCGGAATACTTCGAGGAAGGACTCGACCCGGCCGTCGGGGCGCGGATCGATGAGGGCATCCGCAGACTCGAGCGGCTCGGATGCCGCGCGGTCAGCATCAGCCTTCCGCACACCAAGTACGCCATCGCAAGCTACTACCTGATCTGCACGGCTGAGGCAAGTTCCAATCTCGCGCGATACGACGGCGTGCGGTATTCGAGGCGCTCGGAGCACTCGGGGACGCTGAGCGACATGTACCGCAATTCGCGCGCGGAGGGTTTCGGCCCGGAGGTGACCCGGCGGATCATTCTCGGAACGTACGTCCTGAGCGCGGGCTACTACGACGCGTACTACAGGAAGGCCCAGGAGGTCCGGGCGCTGATCGCCCAGGATTTCTCGGAGGCCTTCGAGCGAGTGGACGCGATCGTCACCCCCGTGTCGCCCTTTCCCGCGTTCAAGCTTGGGGAGAAGACCAGCGACCCGCTCCAGATGTACCTGTCCGACATCTACACGATCACGGGGAGCCTGGCCGGCATCGCGGGGATGAGCGTCCCGTGCGGGACCAGTCCGGAAGGGCTCCCGGTCGGCTTGCAGATCCTCGCGAACCACTTCCGCGAGCAGACGATGCTCAACCTGGGGCACGCGTTCGAGCTGGACGGCGGATTCGAGGGCTAACGGCCGCCCCCGTCCGGCAGCAGCCTTGAACGCACGGAGCACCTGCGGCCACACTGGAACGGTACATGGCCCGCGGCGTTGTCTATCTGGTCGCCACGCCGGTAGGCAACCTCGAGGACATCACCCTCCGGGCCCTCCGGATCCTTCGAGAAGCCGACTTAATCGCGTGCGAGGACACCCGGCACACAGGACGGCTACTGCGGCACTTCGGGATCGACAAGCCTCTCATCAGCTGTCATGAGCACAACGAGGCGGCACGGTCCACAGAGATCGCAGCCCGCGCCGCGGAGGGGGCCTCCGTCGCGATCGTTTCGGATGCCGGGACGCCCGGCATTGCGGACCCGGGCTTTCGGGTGGTGAGCGCGGCCCTAGAACAAGAGGTGCCCGTCGTGCCGGTCCCGGGTCCGAACGCCGCGATCGCTGCGCTCTCCGCATCCGGGCTTCCGACGCACCGATTCGTGTTCTTGGGATTTCTCCCGCCGAAGAAATCGAAGCGGCGCGAGGCGCTGGGGGCGATGAGGGGCGCGAATGCAACGACGATCCTGTACGAAGCCCCACATCGAATACTCAACACGCTGGAGGACCTCAAGGAAGTGCTCGGTGATCGCAGAATCGCGGTCGGGCGAGAACTGACGAAGCTCCACGAGGAGTTCCTGCGCGGCACCGTCGGATCCGTGCTAGAGGAACTGGCCGGGCGAGCGGCCTTGAAGGGGGAGTTCGTCGTCATTGTCGGCCCGGACGAGAGCGGCCCAACTCCAGCCGAGGACTCCCTGCCGTCTCGCGTGACCGAACTGGAGCGGGAAGGGAAGCCGCGGATGGACGCCATCAAGCAGGCTGCTCGCGAGCATGGAATCGCCAAGCGAGAAGCGTACGCCCGGATCGAACGCGCCAAATCTGAAGCCTGATCCGCTGGCCGGGACCCGTCATTCGGTTATCACCGTGATTCGACCCGTGCTGGGTGGGTCTGAATGCCCCTGCTGACGGACGTGCCAAGTGTTGTGTACGCCCAAGCGAGCCGCCGGCAGCTGCAGGTCTCGGCGAGATTCTTCGTGCTGCTCGCCCAAGTCGCCGGACATACCTCAGTCCGGGTGCCGCACCGACCGCGGCAAGGAGCGGCACTCCTTCGCTTTGGTCGTACCGATCAAATCGACTACCCATTGCAGATATCGCGACGGGACGCGCACACGACCCCAAACCAGAGCATTGAAGACGGCTTCGGAAAGCCGTTCTCGACCAAGCGCAGATGTGACCCGATGGTGGGTGAAGACATCGAGGGTAACGCCGGTCAGAAGTTCGGGGAACCGTGCCGAGCAAATGCGGAGGGCCTTCCTTTCGTCGATGAGGGCGATTACGCCGAGGTCGACAGAACTGGCGACCGTCGCAGCCTTGGCGCCGGTGGCCGCGCCGACTCCCCAGCCGAGAGAGTTCCCCGTGTACCCGCTCCAGGCCGGGTCAGAGTCCCGGTAGCCCCAATGGAAATTGTTGTGCTGGTTGTAGCCGGAGTGCACCTCGCCGACGACAATCGACCCCGGTTCGACCGCTCTGGCCATCACCTGTGTCAGTTCGTCCGGATGCCTCGGGGACAGTCCGAAGTTGCCTCGCACCCGGGCGTCGAACTCACCCCACGTCGTCGCCGTCATGTCGCGGATTTCGTCTCCGCGTTCTCTTCCGAAGGCATCCATGCGCTGCTTGGGAATCCTGCCTTCCATCGCCGCGTCCAGGTCGGCCAAGGACTGCTTCACGTCGGCGAGCATCGTGAGATCCGTCGGATAGTTCCGGCCCATGTTGCCGGAATTGAGACCGATCCGGACGATGCGGGCATCCACGGGAGCTTCCGGTCCGGACGGCAGGCGCCAGATCCCGAGGTCGCGAGCTCCGACCATGAGTTCGAGATCGACGCCGGAGCTCGCGTACGCCGAGCGCATGCTGAACCGGCCCAGGTGGAACGGATTGCGCGACGGGAAGTTGAAGTAGCCCCCGGTTCCGGAGGCCACAGGAACACGGTATTTCTCCGCAAATCGCTCCAGCTCGGCCTGCGCTCCGGATTTCCAGACCTCGTCGCCCACCACGATCAAGGGACGCTTGGCGCGGGTCAGCCAGTCCGCGGCCTACTCGACGGCCGCCGCTTCGGGGCGAGGGCGGGCGGACATCAGAAACCGCTCGCCCGGAACGACCTGCGAGGTGACTCCCTTGGTTTCGAGGGCGCCGTTGGTCATCGCCAGATAGACCGGTCCCCCGGGGGGCGTCGTCGCCACCTTGTACGCCCGGCGCAGCATCATCGTCAGGCTCCGGGAGTCGCGCGACTCCCAGCAGAACTTCGTGAACTGGCGCGGCACGTCCTTCTGGTCGTAGCCCGGACGCGGCGCGAGTATCCCCTCGTCGCTCCACAATTCGTTGTCGAGCATCCCCGCCGTGACCACTACGGCAGCACCGTCCCGGCTGGCGCTGTACAGCTGCCCGCCCATCTGAGCCGTTCCGGCGATGACGTGGACATTCACGAACGCGGGCTTCAGGCTCGCCCGGTGGTAGCCGTCGGCCATCGCAGCGACAATCCCCTCGTGCAGGCCTATGATCAAGGGCACACCCGAGGTGATCTGGGCGTCGAAGAGGCCGACCTCGAACGAGCCCGGGTTGGTGAACAGGTACTCGGAGCCAGCGGCCTTGGCCTGCTCCGTGACGAGCTCCCCGCCGCTGCCTGTCAGCTCCCTCGTACCAGGCACCGAAAGGCTGGATTCCGCCGTCTCCGTGGCGTCGAGGGTCTCGAGCAGTGACTGGGCCGCCGCCGCGGTCAGTCCGACCGACGCTAGTTCGCGGGAGAGTCCGCGTAGGATGAATTCCTTGTCAAGAAACCGCTTGATCAACTGCTGCATGAAAGTGGCCTCCGTGCCGAAAGCAGTGCCATCACATCGCCCGGGAAGCTCTTGCAGGGCCGACGGGTGCCGCAAGGCCGTTGGCTAAGATAGGTTCTGTCCATGCCACGCGCGATCGGTATTGCCCTCCTCTCCCTGGCCTTGGTGGCCGGGCTCTTCGCCCAGGACAGGCCCAGGCCTCGCGTACTGGGCCCCGAGTGGGTTTCCCTCTTCAACGGGAAGGACCTGACCGGATGGAAGAAGGTGGGTCAGGAACGCTGGGACGTCATCGACGGGGCCATTTACGGGCAGGGGATCACCGATGCGTACGGCTATCTCGCCACGGAGGAGTCCTACCGTGACTTCCACTTGTCACTCCGATTCAAGTGCGAGGCGGACGGTAACAGCGGCGTCTACATCCATACCGCGTTCGAAGGCGATTCCCCGCGCGTGATTGCCGGCCGGCAGATCGAGATCGACCGGGGCCTGGGCCGCCACACCGGGGGCATCTATGGCGACGGCAGGGGCTGGATCGCATGGCCCTCGCCCCAGTACGAGACGGTGATCCGCCCGTACGACTGGAACGACATGCTCATCCAGGTCGAGGGCAACCACTACGTGGTGCACCTCAACGGGATCCAGGTCCTGGACTTTACCTATCCGTCACCAGTCGCCGAGGAGGGCGTCATCGCGCTCCAGCTGCATTCCGGTGGCGAGGGCAGGATGCGGTTCAAGGACATCTTCGTCCGCGACCTCAGCGCCGACTGACCCGCCAGACGCCGCCGCCGTTCACGCCAGGATCTCGTGCACGATCTCGCCGTGCACGTCGGTGAGGCGCATGTCGCGGCCGCTGTAGCGGTACGTCAGCTTCTCGTGGTCGATTCCCAACAGGTGCAGCATGGTCGCGTGCAGGTCGTGCAGGTGCATCTTGTTCTCGATCGCGAAGTAGCCGTACTCGTCGGTCGCTCCGAAGCGCATGCCGCCCCGGACGCCGCCCCCCGCTAGCCACATCGTGAACCCGAAAGGATTGTGGTCCCGGCCGGTGGTCTTGTCGAACTTCCCGCTGTTGGTTTGGGCAGTCGGCGTCCGGCCGAACTCCCCGCCCCACACGACGAGTGTCGAGTCGAGCAGCCCGCGACCCTTCAGGTCCTTCAGGAGTCCCGAGATCGGCTTGTCCGTGGCGCGGGCGTTCACCTGATGGCCTTCTTCGAGGCGCTGGTGCTGGTCCCAGCGGTCTTGGCCCTTGCGGGCCGGGGTCAGCAGCTCGATGAATCGCACACCGCGCTCGACCATACGCCTCGCCAGCAGGCACTGGCGGCCGAACTCGCCGGTCTCGTCCTCGTCGAGCCCGTACATGGCCCTGGTCGCTGCGGACTCCCCGGCCAGGTCGAGCAACTCCGGCACGGCGCTCTGCATCCGGAACGCCAGCTCGTAGTTCGCGATCGTCGCCTCGATCTCGCTCACCGCGCCGAGGCGCTGCACGACACCCCGGTTGAGCCGCCGGATGAGGTCCAGCTTGCCGGTCTGGATGTCCGGTGCCTCCTCTCGGGGCACGAGGTCGGCGATCGGGTGCTCGCCGCGACGGAACAGAGTCCCTTGGTACGACGCGGGCAGGAAGCCGCTGCCGAAGCAGTCCATGCCTCCGGGAGGGATCAGGCCGCTGTCGAGGACAACGAAACCGGGCAGGTTGTCGCACTCGCTTCCCAGCCCGTACGTGATCCAGGCACCCATCGAGGGCCGGCCTTGGAAGCCGGAGCCCGTATGCAGGAAGTAGTTGCCGGCGGTGTGCTCGGAATGGTCCGCGACCATCGAATTGATCACGCAGAGGTCGTCCGCGGATTCCGCCACGTTCGGGAAGAGATCGCTGATCCACAGCCCGGACTGTCCGTGCTGCCGGAAGTCGAAAGGCGAGCCGAAGACCTTGTCGGTGATGTTGAATACCGTCGTGGGCAGCTCGGGAAGCTGGATCTTCTGTCCGTGCTCAGCGCGCAGCCTGGGCTTCGGGTCGAAGCTGTCCATCTGGCCAGGGCCGCCGTCCATGTATAGGAAGATGACGCTCTTGGCCTTTGGAGGAAAGTGGGGCGGCCGCACCGCTAGGGGATTCGGCCCCCTGGACCGTTCCGCCCGAGCCCGTTCCTCCGCCACCATAGCCGCCAAGGCCAATCCGCCAAACCCGTTCGCGGTTCCCGCCAGCCACTCCCTGCGTGTCATCCGGCTCCCATCTTAGGACAAGGCGGCCGGACCCCCAACCGTACAATGGGAAATCGCATGGAACTGAGCGTGCTTGTCCTACCGGGCGACGGCATCGGCCCCGAGGTGACTGCAGAGGCTGTAGGGGTCCTGGAGCATGTCGCATCAAAGTGGGGCCACGACCTTCGCCTCCGCGAGGGACTGCTGGGAGGCGTGGCCATTCGCGAGACCGGCGGGCCGTTCCCGGACGAGACGCGCGAGCTAGCACTCGCCTCGGATGCCACCTTGCTCGGTGCGGTCGGACTGCCCGAATACGACAGTCTTCCGCCGGCCCGCCGGCCCGAGAAGGGGCTGCTCGGCCTACGCAAGGCCCTGGATGTCTATGCGAACCTGCGCCCGGTCCGCTGCCACGAGAGCCTCATCGAGTCGTCACCGCTGAAGAACGCCATCGTGCGCGGCACCGACATCCTCATCGTCCGCGAGCTCACCGGCGGCCTGTACTTCGGCCGGCCTCGTGGCGTCGACGGGGCGGGAGGCCACGAGACGGCACTGAACTCGATGGTGTACTCGCGCGCCGAGATCGAGCGCGTGTGCCGCATGGCGTTCGAGCTAGCCCGCAATCGCCGGGGCAAGGTCACCTCGGTCGACAAGGCGAACGTCCTGGAGAACTCCCAGCTCTGGCGCAAGGTAGCGGCCGAACTGGCCGAGGACTACGCGGACGTGGAACTCGAGCACATGCTCGTCGATAACTGCGCGATGCAGCTGCTCCTGCGACCGACCGCGTTCGACGTGGTCGTGACCGAGAATCTGTTCGGGGACATTCTCAGTGACGAGGCGTCCGTGCTCGCGGGGTCAATCGGGATGCTCCCGTCCGCCTCGGTCGGCAGCCGCCTCCCCAACGGTGCCTGGCGGGGGCTCTTCGAGCCGGTGCACGGCTCCGCTCCGGACATCGCCGGGCAGGGCCAAGCGAACCCCTTGGCGGCCATCGGATCCGTCGCGGCCATGCTGAACTACAGCTTCGGCCTGAGCGAAGAGGCTGCTGCGGTGGACCGTGCGATCGCTCGGGTCCTCGAAAGTGGCCGTGTCACAGCCGACCTCAAGCCGGAAGGCACGCCCGCGACCACCCGGGAGGTCGGTCGTGCCGTCCGCGAGGCGATCGGCTGAGGCGGACCCGCTTCAGCCCCTGACGGCGGTAGCGTAGGCCTCGGCGTAGAGTCGGTCGAAAACCCTGTCCCAAGACTGACGCACCGCGACCTCCCGAGCGGTCCGCCCCATGCTCAGCCTCCGCTGGCGGTCGCGAAGGAGCGCGATCACGTTCTTGACGAACTCGCTGTCGGACCGACTCACCAATCCCGTCTCGCCGTCCCGGACAATGTACTGGGGCCCGCCGCTGCTGGTGACCACTGCCGGCACGCCGGAGGCCTTCGCCTCCCAGACCGCGTTCCCGTAGGTGTCGGTATGGGACGGGAACAGAAAGATGTCCATGTCGGCGTAAGCCTTTGCGAGCGGCTCGCCCAGCAGCACTCCGGGCAGCCTCGCCTGCCGCAGGTTGCGCCGCAGCCATTCCGACTCCGATCCATGCCCGACGATCTCGAATCGATATTCGCCCACGCCCTCGGCGGCCAAGGCGTCCTCCAGCTTCTTGAACAGGCGCAGGTTCTTTTCGGTGCTGAGGCGGCCGACGTAGCCCAGCACCGTCACGGAATCGTCGCGCCCACGCCGCGCCGGGTCGAACAGTACGGTGTCGACCCCGCGCTCCATCAGGAAGGCCGGCTTGCGTGTCCCCGCTCGGAGAAGCTCCACCAGCTCGGTGTTCGGAGCGAGACTGACGGCACCGCGACGGTAGAACCAGATGGAAATGGCGAGAGCCAGCTGCTGAACCCGGCCGGCGATAGCACCTCTGGGCCGGGCAGGCAGGGACTTCGCGACCCTCTCGAACCGCCACGCGGCGTACTCGTGCACGTTCGTGTGCCACGAGGCCACCATCGGCAGGTCAAACTCCCGGGAGAGCCTCCAGCCGAGGAGCCCGAAGTCGCCCATGGATGTGACGTGAACGAGCGTAGGACGGAACCTCCGGAAGTGCTCCCGGAGCGAGCCCAGATAGCGGAGGATGGCAGGGTCCTGCCAGAGGTCCGCCTCGACCTGCACGGAACCGTCGCTCCTAGGAATCTCGATGTTCTCCACGGCCCGATCCCGCCATAGCTTCCAGGCCGTGCCTGGACGGATGCAGAGGAACGGGAAGTCCCTCCTGCAGGCGTAGGCCGTCAGCTGGCGGGCCGTTCGCGCCACCCCGTTCACTTCGTGAAAGGTGTCGGGGAGGTACGCGACCCGGGGGACACCGGCGGGTGACGGACGCGGTCCGGGCACCGCTCACACCAGTTCCTTGGTCTGTGGCATGGCCCACTCCAAGGCGGGCTTCACGTAGCGGTGGCTGAGCATCCGGAAAACTGCCGCGACCGTGCGCAACAGGACCGGCGGCTTCTCCCCGCACAGAGCGTGCAACGTCCGGACGTTGCCGTCATCGCACTGACGGAACACCCGCTGGGTCCAGCGTGTCCACCCGAGTCCGTGGTCCGGCAGGTCGCTCACTATGTCGGTGAAGTTCTCGATGATGCGGAGGGGCAGGGGCCTCCGGTACTGCGGCATCAGGACCACACGGCTGACTCCTGCCCGAATCTCGCCGGCGAACTCCGCAAAGGTTCCCGCGGCGGTCACGTTCAATGCCGCGTTCGGCTCGTGGCCGTGACGGTCGCCGCCTGAGATCAGGGGAGCGCCGAGCCTTGCGGACAAGCCCACCGTCCGCTGGTTCTCGCGCCAGTCGCGCAGACCGTTGATCTCGAGGGCGTGAATCCACGGGCGGAAACGGTCCATGAACTCCTCAAGCCGCTCTTGGTGCAGGCTCTCGCCAATCGTCGGCTGGTCCCAATAGGGATGGTTCAGCACGATCAGGCAGC
The DNA here is from genome assembly GCA_964461235.1 of uncultured Bryobacterales bacterium. Classification (GTDB taxonomy): domain Bacteria; phylum Acidobacteriota; class Terriglobia; order Bryobacterales; family UBA6623; genus VXMF01. Next base: position 38,481 of record CAYWUV010000038.1, read on the forward strand.
CGGGGTCCGCATGGAACGCTGCGAGCATCTCGGGCAGCCGCGGAGGCAGGGGATCCGCCGTGTAGGCCTCCATTTGCTCCATGCTTGAGACCGCAGTGCGGGGAGGCAGGTTGTGAATGCCGACATGGAAATAGGTGTCACGGAATGGGACGCTCCACTCGACGGATACCGGAATCGCACCGTCGCGCTGCAGGATCTGTAGCTGCATCGGAGCCTCGATCGAATCGTGGTCCGAGATCGAGACGATTGGAGCGAGTCCGAGCTCGTCCTGGATCTGCCTCGCCTCGAGTTCGAAAGCCTGCCGCGCAGCGAGTGGGGGGGTCCACCACATGCGGGCCAAGTCGTCCTCCAAGGACCGATCGCCGTACCGCTCGTGCGCGTACCTCACGAGCGACCGCGCTAGGGGGAACGACTGCAGGAACCGCCCGAGCGGAAGGGCGTTTTCCTTCGAGTGCAACGTGTGGCTGTGGAGCGAGACCCCGGTCCTGAATCGACTCGCGATGCCGGGACAGCGGTCGAAGTACGCCAAACCTTGGTGCATATCACCTCCCTCGCAAGTCGGGACCGGCCGGAGTCGGTCGCGTGGCCGGCCGGAGGCCCGCCGGGACCGATAATTGAGCGGCAGTCGCACGCGCTGGCCCTGCTGACCCGCCGACAGGACTGGAACGGTTCATTCCGTATCTTGAGAATCGTGGGCTGGCGTTCCAACGGCGTTACGGTAGGGAGAAACTTGTATGACAATTTCGATATGAGACGTTTCGAAAGGGTGTCGGGCGTCCGTCCGCTCGGATCAGCCCGGGGCTCGGCCTAAAATGAGGGTTCATGAAGTACACGATGCCGGGACTCGCAAGGGGCTTCGGGGCCAGTCTCGTCGTCCTCGGGGTTGGGGCCTATTTCGCGAGCGGGCGGGCCAGCATGACCGCGTTGATCCCGGTCCCTTTCGGATTCATTCTCATCGCGCTGGGCCTGCTGGCACGGCGGGCGGCCTCGACGAAGCACGCCATGCACGCCGCCGCGCTGATCGCCGTGATCGGCATCGCCGGCTCGTGGAGCGGGGTACCGGATGCCGTTCGGCACTTGGCGGGTGCCGAAGTCAGCAATCCGCTCGCGGCTTGGGCCAAAACTCTGATGGCCCTCGACTTGGCCGTCTTTGTGGGGTTCTGCGTCCGATCGTTCCGCCTAGCTAGGAAGGCGCTCCCTTAGCGGTGTCTAGGGGCGGGCCTCGACGCAGCTAGATATCGAGGTTCTTCACGTCGAGAGCGTGGTCACCAATAAACTTGCGCCGGGCCTCGACGCTCTCGCCCATAAGCGTGGTGAAGATCTCCTCGCTCTCGACGGCATCGTCGATGCGGACTTGGAGCAGGCTCCGAGACTCGGCGGTCATGGTCGTCTCCCAGAGCTGTTCGGCATTCATCTCGCCGAGACCCTTGTAGCGCTGGATCGAGGCGTCCTTCATCGCCGCTTCCTTGAGCCGGTCCAGTAGTTCCAGCGGATTCTCGGCCCTGCTCGAGAACCGCTTACCCACGATCAAATACGGCGGCTGGTTCAGATCGGCCAGCTCCCGCGCCAGAGACCGCAGCCGCCTGTACTCGGGCTGTGCCGCCAGATCGAGGTTGATCAGGCCGGTAGCCTCTGTGCCGTGCTTGAACTCCAGAGCGAATGCGGAGTGCTCCTCGTCCTCCGCCAAGAGCGCTTCGACGCCGGCTTGGCGGAGTCTGCCAGCGACTCGCCGAAGCGACTCGCGGTCTTGGAAGTGCTCCTTCGTGTCGAGTTCGTACGCCGGGTTCGCAAGGACTTCGGTGACCTTGTCGCTACGCAGCCGGCGCTGGACCCGCCTGTACATCCGGGCATAGACATCCAGATCGGCGACGTACTGGCGCAGGTCGTCGTTCTGGAGCACGTGGCCTGGCGTGCCGTTCTGGCCCAGTTCGAGACGGATCCCGTCTGTGGCGATCTGAATCACTTGGCTCGCCAGTTCGGAGTCGTCCTTGATATAGATCTCCTTACTGCCGCGCTTGATGCGGTACAGAGGCGGCTGGGCGATGAAGACGTGACCCTGCAGGATCAACTCGCGCATCTGCCGGAAGAAGAACGTCAGCAGCAGCGTCCGGATGTGGGAGCCGTCCACGTCCGCGTCTGTCATCAGGATGATCTTGTGGTAGCGCAGTTTCGCGACGTCGAACTCATCGGCGATCCCGGTCCCGAGCGCCGTGATCATCGCGCGGATCTCCTCGTGGGAGAGCATCTTGTCGTAGCGCGCCTTCTCCACGTTCAGGATCTTTCCCTTCAGCGGTAGGATCGCCTGGTAGCGGCGGTCGCGTCCCTGCTTGGCGGTGCCCCCTGCGGACTCGCCCTCGACGATGAACAGCTCGGCCCGCTGGGGATCACGTTCCTGACAGTCCGCCAGCTTGCCGGGCAGGCCCGCGGAATCCAGCGCACCCTTGCGCCGAGTCAGATCGCGTGCCTTGCGGGCTGCCTCGCGCGCCCTGGAGGCCTCGACGGCCTTGCCGACGATGCTCTTGGCCACGGCGGGATTCCGCTCGAAGAACTCACCCAGATGCTCATTCACGGCAGACACGATCTGCCCTTGGATGTCGCTGTTGAGCTTGCCCTTGGTCTGACCCTCGAACTGCGGCTGGGGCAGTTTCACGCTGATAACCGCCGTCAGACCCTCACGCACGTCCTCCCCGGAAAGGCCGGCTTTCGCGTTCTTCAGCAGGTTCGCGTTCTTCGCGTAGGCGTTGATCGTGCGGGTCAGCGCCGAGCGGAAGCCCGACAGGTGCGTCCCTCCCTCGATCGTGTTGATGGTGTTCGCGAAAGCAAAGAGGTTCTCTTGGTAGGTGTCGTTGTACTGCAGGGCGATGTCAGCGGCGACAATCCCACCGGAGAACTCCCGCTCGTCGTGAAACGAGATTGGATCGCGGTGCAGAACTGCCTTGCCACGGTTCAGGTAGCCAACGAACTCCGCGATCCCGCCCTCGAAATGAAACACCTGGGGATCACGCTCGCCGCGCTCGTCGGCTAGGACAATCCGCAGTCCCGCATTGAGGAAGGCCATCTCCCGGAGCCGCGTGGCAAGGATCTCGTGCTTGAATTCGATGGTAGTGAAGATGTCGGGATCGGGATGGAACGTGATGCGGGTCCCCGTCTTGCGAGACCGGCCGACCTGCTGGAGCGTAGTAACCGGCACGCCGCGCGAGTACTCCTGTTCCCATGCGTGACCGTCGCGCCAGATCTCCATCTTCAGCGCGTCCGACAGAGCGTTGACGCAGCTCACTCCGACCCCGTGGAGGCCTCCCGAGACCTTGTAGCTGTCGGCGTCGAACTTGCCTCCGGCATGCAGCTTTGTCATGACGACCTCCGCGGCGGACACGCCCTCCGTCGCGTGGACGTCCACAGGTATGCCGCGGCCGTTGTCAAGGATCGTCACCGAGTTGTCGATGTGGATCGTGACCTCGACGGTGTCGCAGTGACCCGCCAACGCCTCGTCCACCGCGTTGTCGACCACCTCGTAGACCAGATGGTGCAGACCGATCTCCCCCGTCGAGCCGATATACATGGCCGGACGCTTGCGCACGCCCTCGAGTCCTTCCAGGACGCGGATGTTCTCGGCCGTGTACTCGTTGGTTCGCTTGTTTGCCGTTGCCGCCATGCTCTGTCGCTGCGTTCCGTTGTTTCCTCGCGCCACGAGGCGAGCTAGACCCGGATGGGCATGATCACGTAGCGGTAGTCCTTGTCAGCGGGCAGGCCGGGGATCTCGAACTGCGCCGCGCTGCGGGGATCCTTGAGGCGCATCACGACCTTCTCGCTTCCGCAAACGGCAAGGAAATCCAAGATGTACTGTGCGTTGAACCCCACGCCCAGCGGGTCCCCCTCGAACTCGACGAGGATCGACTCCTCGCTCGATCCGAAATCGGCCACCGCGGCAGCCATCTCAAGCCTGCCGTCCTCAAGTTCGAACTTCACGGTCCGGGAGCGTTCATCCGAAAACTGCGACACCCGCCGCAGCACAGCTCCGAGCTTCTCCGCATCAAGTTCCAAGGCGATGTCGAGATCCCTGGGCATCACCCGGTTGTAGTCGGGGAACTTTCCTGTCATCTTCCGGCAAATGAAGAGCCGCCGGCCGCACCGGAAGAACATGTTGTTCTCGTCAACGGACAGAGCCACGGCCGCCGGCTCCTCCGCCGAGTCCTCGGACTGCTCGAGAACCTTCAGCAACTCCCCCATAGCCTTCCGCCCGATCAAGCCCTGAACCTCCTGCGTAGCATCGGTCGACTCCAACTGCTCGAAGTAAAGGGAGAGGCGATGGCCGTCGGTAGAGACGATTCCCACCGATCCGCGACGAACCAGCAGCTGCGCGCCAGCAAGCGTGTAGTGGGATTGCTCGCCGGCAACCGAGATAATTGTTCGCCTTATTGCGGTCAGCATCGGAGCGGAGCCGAGCCGCGCCACCGCTTCCGGCACCTCGGCAAGCTTGGGAAAGTTGCCAGCATCCATTCCTGGAACGCGAGTCTTGGCGCTGCCGCAGGAGATCTGAATCGCATCGCCGGAAACGGATTCGATCAACATTTCCGCATCCGGCAGCAGACGTACGTAGTCGAAAAGCCTCCGCATTGGAACTGCTATGGAGCCCTCTTCAGCGACACTTGCCCGGCACGACGATCGGAAGGCCAGTTCTAGGTCCGTGGTCGTAACGGTGAGCTCCTCGCCCTGCGCCTCAAGGAGAACGTTCCCTCGCATCGGGATCGTGAGCTTGCGGTCCACGACCCCTTGGGCCAAGCCGAGTTCCTTGACTAGTTCCTGCGACCTCAGGGTGAGTTTCATCGGTTCGCGTCCTCCCACCGATGTTCCGCATGCAGCGCCATGGTGACGATCCCTAGCAACACTTCCTCAGATCCCTTTCGTAGTAGTAGGGCGTGTGGATTTGTGGAGCACTTCCGGGAGTCGTTTCGTTGTAAGGCCGAAGACTGTCGCGAAGCCGTGGAAAACCGAGTCATCGTTCCACGGTTTCGCTGCGCGCTGTGGGGACCCACAGTCATTCACAGTCCATGCAGAGGCACTGCTGTGGATATAACAAGTATAGCTGATTCCGTTCGGTTTTCGCACCAGCGCGAGCGGCGGGAACTGCGGTGCTGGAGCCGCTCGTGCGGCCTCCCAGCCAGTTGGCCGCCGAAGCCGTTGACCACCCGCCGGTTCGTCTGCTCGAAGCGGCCGGACACCGACTCCGGCACATGCGGCAGGTATCGTACGCTGCCGGTTCTGGCTGTTGGTGATAATCTGAATAGAGGAACGTTCAGTTCGCTGCAATTCATTGGCGAATATCTGAGAATTTTGTGTAGTATTTGCTGTTTGCCAAAATTTCCTTGAGTGCAGATACGCGCTTGCTTAACTCGCTGTCATTAACAATAGACCGTTCGATTTTCTTGACGCTGTGGAGGACCGTAGTGTGATGCTTGTTGAACGTCCTGCCGATTTCCGAAAGCGATGCGCCGGTCAGTTTCTTGCTCAGGAACATGGCGACCTGCCGGGGAAGCGCCACGTTGCGGGAGTTGTTCCTTGCAGCAAGCGCGGCAACCGGGATTCCGAATTCTGCGGCCACGGCGTGCTGGATGGCCTCGATGCTCGGTCCCATGGACTGGCTCGGGGCGAGCGACGCGAAAAGGCTCCGGGCCATGCCGAGCGTGATCCGGCTGTTGATGAATTGCGCCCTGGCAATCAGACGGTTCAGGACCCCCTCGAGGTCACGGATGTTCGAGGTCAGCCGAGTGGCGATGAAGCTGCATACGTCGTCCGGCAGCACGATCCCAGCCTCCTCTGACTTGCGGCCGAGAATCGCCATCTTCGTCTCCAGGTCCGGCGGCTGGATATCGGCCATCAGGCCCCAGCAGAACCGGGACTTGAGCCTGTCGACCAACCCGGGGATAGCCTCGGGATTCGAATCGCTTGAGATCACGATTTGTTTGCCGCGATTGTGCAGTGCGTTAAACGTGTGGAAGAACTCCTCTTGGGTTCGCTCCTTGGAACCGAGCACTTGAATGTCGTCGATCAGCAGTGCGTCAGCCCTGCGGAAGCGATCGTGAAATCTCCGCATGCTATTGAACCGTATCGACTTAATCATCTCGTTCATGAATTCTTCCGCAGAAACGTAGACGACGTTGATCGTTGGTTCGGACATATGGAACGTGTGTCCGATCGCGTGCAGCAGGTGGGTCTTGCCCATGCCCACTCCCGAGTAGATGTAGAGCGGGTTGTAGGCCGTCGCAGGCTTGGTCGCAACCGCTTGAGACGCCGCGTGGGCGAACTCGTTGCAGGACCCGACGACGAACCGGTCAAACGTGTATCTCTCGTGGAACGCAGGCGCGTCCGGCTCGAACTGAAAGGACTGCTGCACCAGCCTCGGCTCCGGTTCCGCCGTTTCGATGCGCACTGCTAGAAGGTCGATGCCGATCGAGCGCGCCGCTTGCAGGATGCGAGTCTGGAACTCAGACTCCAGCCAGTCTTGGACATCGCTGTTCGGGGCAATGAGGTGGATGTGCCGATTGTCCGAGATGTGGCTGAACTCTACGGGTTCCAGCCAGTTGCGGTAGCTCTCGTTGCTCATCGACGGACGGATGGAGTCGCGGATGCGGCTCCATTCGTCTAGCGGCTCGGACACGGCTCGGGCGGGCAACACAGGGCTGTCTCTGTCCTCAGGTGGGGGCGAACAAGCTTGGCACGGCTCCGCCGTTGGGTTCCACGACGGATTTATCTAGATTACCAGCAGGAATTTGCGATCCGCAAGCAGGATTTCAAAGAAAAACGTTCTGTTACGAAATGGTTACAGGCTATATGAATTTCGATTGTTTTAATCAGGCGTAAAGGAAATTGAATCTACGGGCATTCGTTCGAATCCTGTACCGCACCAGTTCCTTGACGGGCAGATGCCGGGGCAGACTTCAGTTGAGAATCCGGAACGGCTCGACCGTATCCTGCGGAAGGACCTCGTTGAGCGAACCCTGCCTGTATCCGAGAAGGTCCAGCGTGACGTAGCGGAACCCCAGATCTTGGAAGATTCGCACGAACGCATCAGCCATATTGGGGTCGAGCGCCCTGTGCAGTTCGTCCTTGCCGATTTCGATTCTCACCAGTTCGTCGTGGAACCGGACCCGGTAAACGCGGAACCCGAAGCTCGCCAGCGCCTCCTCCCCTCGCTCGACCAGCTTGACGTTCTCGCGCGTGACACGGGTTCCGTAGGGTATGCGGGAACTCAGGCATGCAGCCGCGGGCCGGTCCCAGGTTGGCAGACCCGCGGCGCGCGACAGCGCTCGGATCTCCGACTTGGCCAAATCCGCTTCGAGGAGCGGTGCCCGCACCGCGTGCTCCTTGGCCGCTCTGTGCCCGGGGCGGAAATCGGTTGTGTCGTCCTTGTTGACCCCGTAAGCGATCGTCGAAACGCCCAGGGCGCTTCCGATCTCGCCCATTCGCCGGAAGAGCTCGTCCTTGCAGTGGAAGCAGCGGTTCGGGTCGTTGCGCGCGTAGTCAGGGTTGTCGAACTCGGCGGTTTCGATCACGCGGTGGCGGATGCCGAACCGCTCGGCAAACTCCGCGGCGTCCCGCTTGTGGGACTCCGGAATCGAGGCCGAGTCGGCCGTCACGGCGAGCGCCTTCGCGCCGAGCACGCGGTTCGCGGCCCAAGCGAGATACGCCGAGTCCGTGCCGCCCGAGTAGGCGACCAGCACTTCACCCATGCCGGTCAGCAACTCGAAGAGCCGCTCCTGTTTGTGCTTGAGTGCGGGCTCCACGCAGCGTCCATTATACGCGGGAGTGTCGTCCCACCGCCCTTTGACCCGAGGCTCAGCCGCCGAAGTAGGACGAGCCCCCGGTCAGGTGTCGGCGGCAAATCTCCTCGTTCAGTTCGATCCCCAGCCCCGGCTTGTCGGTCAGGATGTAATGACCGTCGACGTAGAACGGGCCGTCCCGTTCGATCAGGTCGTCCCAGTGCTCGAGTTCCACGGAGTCCGATTCGAGGGCGACGAAGGAGCGGATCGCGGCGCAGGCATGGGCGTTCGCGACTGTTCCGACGGGGGTGCACATGTTGTGACAGGCGAAGGTGATGTAGTACTGGTCGGCCCAGTCTGCGATTCGCTTCGTCTCGAGCAGTCCGCCCGCCTTCTGCGGGTCGGGCTGCAGGATGTCCGCGGCCTGCTTCTCGATGAACGGCCGGAACGTCTGCCGCGTGTATAGGTTCTCCCCGGTGCACGTCGGGATCGTGCACTCGGAAGTGAAGCGGGCCATCGCGTCCGCGTTTTGCGGGGGAATCGGATCCTCGATAAACCAGAGTCCGAGGTCGTCGACTGCGCGGCTGAACGATAGGGCGTCCGCGTAGTTGTAGTTGAAGTGCAGGTCGATGCCGATCGGGTAGTGCTCTCCGAGACGCTTGCGAACGGCCACCAGGATAGCGCGCCACTGCTTCATCTCCAGCGACGAGATGCCGCGGTTCCAGATCTCACCCCGGTACTGGAACGGCTCGCCCCGGATGGCCATGCTGCGGCCCTCCCAGTCCATGTCGAATTTCGTGGCGTGGAAGCCGTAGGCAAGCGATTTCTCAGCTTCCGCGACCCATGCCGCCGGATCCGGGGTTCCGGGCGAACCGGTGTCGTGGTAGATGAGTACCTTGTCCCGGAACCGTCCTCCGAGCAGAACGTATACCGGCACTCCGAGAATCTTGCCTGCCAGGTCCCACAGCGCGATCTCCAGGCCGCTGATCGCGCTTGGCAGCGAGCCCGTCCAGGACCCGTGGCCCAGCTGCGCCTCCGCCATCTTGGTTGCGAGGTAGTCGACCTGGAGCGGATCCTCGCCGCGCAGGACCTCCTCGAACGAGCGGATATGGCTCAGGATGCCGTCCCGGTTGTATGACTCGCCGATTCCATAGAGGCCTGCGTCCGTGTCGATACGCACCAGGTGGGCGGGGTACTTGATGTGGACGGAAGCCGTCTGGATTCCCGTGATCCTGACCTTGCCAAGCTGGCTCTCGGCGGCCGGGTACGCCCGAAGCACTTGGGGAATTCCGGGCGAGAGGGCCGCCGCACCTCCCGCTAGTCCGGCTTGGAGAAACTGACGTCGTCCGAGCATGCCAGAATGATACCCGAACCGCGGATGAGGTCGGGCGTTGGACCGGCCCCTTCAGACGCTCGCGAGCACGCTGTCTACGTGCCCCCGGACCCTTACTTTGTCGTAGGCAGCTTGGATCGTCCCCTGCTCGTCGATCACGAACGTCGAGCGGACGATCCCCATATAGCGCCTGCCGTACATGGATTTCTCCCGCCAGACCCCGTAGGCTTCCGCGATCTCGTGATCCGGGTCCGAGATCAGACGGAACGGCAGACCGTGCTTCGCCTTGAACCGGTCATGCGACCCTACGCCGTCCGGGCTTACGCCCAAGATCACTGCGTTGCGCTCCTCGAACTGCGCTTGAGCGTCCCGGAACTCGCAGGCCTCGGTCGTGCAGCCGGGCGTGTTGTCCTTCGGGTAGAAATACAGCACGACCTTGCTACCGCGCAGGGCGTGGAGCGTCACGGTCTCTCCGCCGTCCGCCTCGGCGGTGAAGTCCGGGGCCCTGTCTCCCTTGGTCAGCATCGGATACTGCCCAGCCTAGCAGAGCCCCCGGACGCCTCGTAGGCACGCTCCCGAAGCTCGGCACGCAGCGTCAGATCGCGTTCGGGTCCCCGTGAGGGCGAGCGTTCGGGCGATATAATCCGAAGCGCGACGCACCTTGCGTACCCGCCGTGATCCGCGCTTTCTTAGGTCTCGCCCTGCTTGCCGGCTGCTCGCTGCCGCCCGAGACTGCGGAACCCGAACCGCGCCTGCAGATTGTCCGGGAGGACAGCGGCTTCAGCATTCGAGAGCAGGGGCGGCCGGTGCTCCATTACAGGCTGGCGCCGCAGTCCCTGGACGGCAAGTACGAACGGTCCAATTACGTCCACCCGCTGTACGGGCTCGACGGGGAAGTCCTCACCGAGGACTTCCCCGAGGACCATCTCCATCACCGTGGCGTTTACTGGACATGGCATCAGGTTCTGGTCGGTGACGTGCGTGCCGGCGACCCGTGGCTCGCGCAACGTTTCTCTTGGCGGGTGGAACAGGCAGAGGTGCTGTCGTCGAATGACGGCCTGCGCCTCCGGCACCGCTGGTTCTCGCCCGATTTCCGGGCCGGCGAGGAGGCGATTCTGGAGGAGACGGCGGAAGTCGTCGTGCACCCAGCGGAACGGGACGTGCGCAAGCTGGACTTCGACATCCGGCTGGTGCCGCTGCAGGACGGCGTTCGGCTGGGCGGGTCTGAGGACGACAAGGGCTACGGCGGGTTCTCCGTGCGCGTCGCGATGGTCGACAACCTGCGCTTTGTCTCACGTGACGGCTCCGTCGAGCCCCAGCGACTCGCGATGGATCTCGGAGACTGGGTCGATTTCTCCGGAGACTTCACTGGCTCGGGTCAGCAGAGCGGTGTCGCGATTCTGGTGCATCCCGGAACGGCGGGCTACCCGCAGTCCTGGATCCTGCGTTCGCCGGCGTCCCCCAGCATGCAGAACCCGGTATGGCCGGGAGCGGCCCCGCTGAGCCTGCAAAAGGGTGAGCAGGTCCGCCTGCGCTACAGGCTGGTTGTCCATCGGGGAGACGGGTCGGGGTTGGATCTCGCGGGGATGTCCGCAGAGTTCGCCGCGCTGCCGTAGGCCCCAGAGGCCTTCCTCAAGGGGCTGAGATGCCGTCCTCCGCCGTCCAGACAATGCGACCCGACACGATCGTGGCCGTCGGCCCGCCACGGAATTCCACCCTGTCAAACGGCGAGTTCTTGCTCTTCGACAAGGTGGCGTTGACGTCGTACATCCACCTGCGCTCAGTCGAGAAGACGGTGATGTCCGCCATGCCCCCGGGACGCAGTCGGCCGCGGTCCAGCCCCAAGCACCCGCACGCTCCGCTCGTGAACAGTCGCACGAGCCCGGTCAGGTCGGTCAGGCCAGCGTGATACAGGGCTTCGAGCGACAGGCCCAGAGCCGTCTCGAGACCGGTCACGCCGAACGGGCAGCGCTCGAATTCCTGCATCTTGGTATGCCCGGTGTGAGGCGCGTGGTCCGTCGCGATGCAATCGATCGTCCCGTCAGCCAGACCCTCCAGGGCGGCCTCGATGTCCCGCTGTGCCCGCAGGGGCGGCTTCATCTTGTAGTTCGAGTCGTAGCCGAGGATTCGGTCGTCCGTCAGGGCGAAGTGATGCGGTGTGACCTCCGCCGTCACGGGGATCCCCAGAGATTTCGCGTGGCGCACCATCGAGATCGAACTCGCCGTCGAAATGTGGGCGATGTGCGTCCTGGCACCAGTATCAGCCGCCAGGATGATGTCCCGGGCGACCATCACGTCCTCGGAGCAGCCGGGGATCCCGCCCAATCCCAGCCGCAGGCTCTGAAGGCCCTCATGAATGTCGCCCCCGGCACTCAGCGTCAGGTCCTCGCAATGGTCGATGACGGGGATTTCGAACGAGGCCGCGTACTTCATCGCCCGCCGCATCAGTCCGGCATTCATCACCGGAATGCCGTCGTCGCTGATCGCCACGGCGCCCTCCGCGTGCATCGCCCCGATGTCCGCGAGCCGCTCTCCCCGGCTTCCCTTGGAGATCGCTCCGATGGGATGCACATGTACGGCCGCCGTGCGCCTCGCGCGCTCGACAATGAAGCTGGTGACCTGTGCGGAGTCGTTCACCGGTTGGGTATTGGGCATGCAGCAGACAGCAGTGAAGCCGCCCGCTGCCGCCGCGCGGGTACCGCTCTCGATCGTCTCGGCGTGTTCGATCCCGGGCTCGCGGAGGTGGACGTGGATGTCCACGAAGCCTGGGGCTACGACCTGGCCTTCCGCGTTCAGGACACTGGCGTCCGGGCACTCGATTCTCGGCTCGATAGCGACAATCCGGTCGCCGTCAATCAGCAGGTCGCGCTTCGCATCCAGACCGGTAGCGGGGTCCACTGCCCTGCCGTTGCGTATCAGCAGTCGCATCCCGGACTCCGCTCTAGTCCCCGCAGACCCATTCCAGGACCGCCATCCGGATTGCGACACCGTTCTCGACCTGGCTCAGGATCATCGACCGCTGGGAGTCGGCCACCTCGCTGGAGATTTCCCGGCCGCGGTTGATGGGGCCCGGATGCAGCACGATCGCGTCGGGCTTGGCCAGGGAGACGTGCCCCAGCGTCAGCCCATAGAGGCGGAAATACTCGCTCTTCGGGAAAACCTCGATATTCTGGCGCTCGAGCTGCACACGCAGCATCATGATCACGTCGGCGTCGCGCACGGCGTCCTCCATGTTGTGCGTGAGAGTGACGCCCGGCGCCAAATGGGTGAGGTTCTTCGAGACTGTCGTGGCAGGCCCGCAGGCGACGATGTCCGCGCCGAACTTCGACAGCAGGTGGATGTTCGAGCGAGCCACCCTGGAATGGGCGATGTCGCCGATGATCGCCACCCGCAGGCCCAGGAGCGAGCCCTTGACTTCGAGGATCGTCAGCGCGTCGAGCAGGGCCTGCGTCGGATGCTCGTGGCGCCCGTCGCCGGCGTTCACCATTGCCGTGGACAGATGGCGGGCTAGGAAGTGCGGTGCCCCGGACGCCGAGTGCCGCATCACGATGATGTCCGGGTTCATCGCGGCTAGGGTGTTTAGCGTGTCTACCAGGGACTCTCCCTTCGAGAGGCTCGAGGACTGAGAGGAAATGCCGATCGTGTCGGCCCCCAAGCGCTTTGCCGCGATTTCGAAACTAGTGCGGGTCCTGGTGGATGGCTCAAAAAAGAGGTTGACCATCGAGCGCCCGAGCAGCGTGGTGAGCTTCTTGTTCGAGCGGATCGACTTGTAGTGTCGGCCCCGATCGAGGAGGGTCTCGACCTCCGACCGCTCGAGGTCCTCGGTGCCAAGCAGGTTGCGGGGGTTCGGGCCCTTAGAGTTCAAAGTCGGCTCGAACCTCCCAGCTCCCCATGATACCGAGCCGTTCCCACGGGCCGCGCCGGACCATCGGCAACGCGGTTCGGCGAAAGAGCCCCTGCCCGCGGGGCGGCTGGCACGCTCGCCCGGCCGTGCCGGTCGGTCAACTCGCGGATGGCTTGACGAGCGCGGCCGCGATCGCATCGACCAAGCGCCGCGTGGACGACGATGCCAGGCCGAAATTGTTCGCGAAAATCGCGAAGGCATAGGACTTGCCGTCCCCGGAACGCGCGTAGCCGGACAGGGCAAGCACGTGGGACATCGATCCCGTCTTGGCGTGGATCCTGCCGCGAGCGGCCGTGCGCCTGAAGCGCCAGTCCAGCGTTCCGTCGCGACCGGCGACGGGCAGGCTGTCGACGTAGGCGTCCCGCGAGTCTGAGTCCCACATGAATTCGAGAAGCCGGACGGTCGCCGTCGGGGTTATGAGGTTGTGGCGCGAAAGCCCCGATCCGTCAAAGAGATAAAACTCCGTGGAACGCAGCCCGACCTCGGCGAGGAATCTGCGCATCGCCGCCACGGCGGCCTCTTGGCTCCCGATGCCGGATTCCTGGTAGGCCACTTCGCGTAGGAGGATCTCCGCGTGCAGGTTCTGGCTTTCCTTGTTGACCACCCGTATCGATTCCCGGAGGCTGGCCGAGGGCCTCTCGGCGAGGACGGTCCGGCTCGCTCGTCCCGCAGCGGCCGGCCGCGAGCGAAGCGTGGAGAGACGGTCGGGCAGCAGGTGGTGCGCGACCGCCGGCCCGTCGACTTCGATTCCGGCGTCCATCAGGGCCTGCCGGAGTGCCAGGGCGGCGTACCGCGCCGGGTCGTCCGCGGCGAGGCGCATCGTCTTGCCTCGAGACCGCGAAGGGATCTGCCCGGCCAGGACGACGTTCCCGGGTTCTTCGCCCCAACGGGCCCGGACCGTGCGGCTCACGTAACGGTCACCGGTGGTCGCGGTGCGGTTCGCGAGCTCGTAGAACCCGAGCTGGGGCGCTACCTGCATCCGGGCGGGCGTTCCCACGGCTCCCGGACGGACATGGACCTCCACGAGGTTGTCGTTAAAGACGAGCGCGCTGGCTGGGCTGCCGTAGCTATGGAGTGTGTCAGCGTACGACCACCCTCGCGGGTAGGGTTGCCACACATAGCGCGAATCGTCGCCGATTACGCTCCCGGCGACGTGCCGGATCCCGGCTTCGCGGACTTGGCGAGCCAAGCTGCGGAGCGGCGCGAGGCGGTCAGGTCCGTACTCCCCGCTTTTCCGGAACGGGAGGATGCGGGACGAGAGGTTGGGATCGCCCCCGCCGACGAGTCGGAGGTCCCCGTTGAGGACACCGCTGTCGCCGACTGTGCCGTCGAGCGCGAGGAGGGTCGTGAATCGGTAATCGGGGCCCAATCGACGGAGGGCCAAGGCGGTTGAGAACAGCTTGGCATTGGACGCCGGCAGGAACAGCTTGTCGGGGTTCCGGAAGTATATCGTCTCGCCCGCATCGAGGTCTCGGACGAGGATTCCCCAGAGGGTGCGCTCGGCGGCCGGTCGCGAGAGGATCTCGTCGATGACGGCCGGAATTCTGGCATCTTCGGCGGGCGCCTGCGCCGCTAGGGGCGCGGCAACTGCCCGGAGGACCAGCAGGGACCAGCAGAGTGCAGACCGCATGGGCACTTCAGGCGAGGGTCCGCGCAGCGTGCTTGGCGAAGTAAGTGAGGATGAAGTCCGCGCCGGCTCGCTTGATGCAGAGCAGGCTTTCCAGCATGGCCTTGTCGCCGTCCAGCCATCCGTTCCTTGCTGCCGCCTGTAGCATGGCGTACTCTCCGCTCACTTGGTATGCCGCGGTCGGGACGCCGAACTCCGTCTTTGCCCGGTAGAGCACGTCAAGGAACGGCATCGCCGGTTTGACCATGATCATGTCGGCGCCCTCCTCCAGGTCTGCCTGGATCTCGCGCAGCGCCTCGCGGTGGTTGCACGGATCCATCTGATAGCTCCTGCGGTCGCCGAACTGCGGCGCTGACTGGGCGGCGTCGCGAAACGGTCCGTAAAACGAGGATGCGTACTTTGCGGCGTACGAGAGGATCGGCACACGCTCCAGGCCGGCGTCGTCGAGGGCGCCGCGGATCGCTCCCACGCGGCCGTCCATCATGTCCGACGGAGCGACGATATCGGCTCCTGCCAGCGCCTGCGAGAGGGCTGTCTTCCGCAGCAGATCCAAGCTCTTGTCATTATGGACATCGCCGTCCTCCACCAAGCCGCAGTGCCCGTGGTCGGTGTACTCGCAGAGGCAGGTGTCCGCGATGACCAGCAGTCGAGGAACCTCGCGTTTCAGCGCTCGGATCGCCTCCTGGACGATGCCGTGCCCGTCGTAGCCGCCAGATCCGAGCGGGTCCTTGGCGGGCGGGATCCCGAATAGGATGACGCCCGGGATGCCCAGCGAAGCGATCTCGAGGCACTCCTCGATCAGGCAGTCGATCGAAAGGTTGCAGACCCCGGGCATCGAAGGGACCGGAACTCGCTTGCCCTCGCCGGGGCAGACGAACAGCGGATTGATGAAGTCCGTCGGCGACAGCCGGGTCTCCCGCACGAGAGAGCGCATGCCTTCGGAAACCCGGAGCCGGCGCAACCGATCGGCGGGAAAGGCCACGGGTCCATTCTATCCGGTAGGTACGGCCCTGCTGGTCCCCGCTCGACGGGGCAGCCGCCGTCGGTGAGGGGGCGCCCCGGGCGGGTTGGACCGGGACGATTGCTCATTCTGGGGTCTGTTATGCTCTAGACCAGAGGGTTGCAGGCTGGCGGTCGGCCTGCCTCGGGGAACTGTATGTCCGGGCACTCGAAATGGGCGACCATCAAGCACAAGAAGGCCGCGACTGACGCAAAGCGCGGCAAGATCTTCACGCGTCTGATCCGGGAAATTCAGGTGGCGGCCCGCGAAGGCGGCGCCGATCAGGACTCCAATCCGCGGCTGCGCACGGCGGTTGCCGCCGCCAAGGCGCAGTCCATGCCCGGCGAGAACATCAAGCGTGCGATCCTGCGCGGCAGCGGGCAGCTGGAAGGGGAGACGTTCTCGGAAATCGTATTCGAGGGCTATGCTCCGGCCGGTGTGGCCGTTCTCATCGAGGCAGTCACGGACAACCGCAACCGGACAGTCGCCGAACTCCGGCACATTTTCGCCAAGAACGGCGGAAACCTCGGGGAGAATGGCTGCGTCTCGTGGATCTTTCACAAGCAAAGCCTGATCGTGGTGTCCAAGGACGATGGCGACGAGGAGTTGCTGATGGACCTTGCCCTGATGGCCGGTGCCGACGACCTGCGGGACGACGGGGATCACTGGGCGATCTACTCTTCGCCAGACGCTCACGACGAAGTGCTTGCCGCCCTTAAGGACGCGGGGATCGAGCCGGTCACCGCGGAAGTGTCGCGCATCCCCGAGAACACGGTCCGCGTCGCGGGAAAGCAGGCCGGCAGCGTGATTCGGATGATCGAGAAGCTCGAAGACCAGGACGACGTGCAAAACGTATTCGCGAACTTCGATATCGACGAGAAGGAGCTCGAGGCGCTTTCCGCCTGAGAGGCGGGCTCCGTGCGGATCCTGGGCATCGATTGTGGGTCGAGGATCACGGGGTACGGGATCATTGAGACCGACGGCAAGTACCAGCGGGCAGTCGGCTACGGGGCGATTACCGCACCTCGGGGCGCTGACTTGAGTGATCGCCTGCGGGTGGTGGCGGACGCCCTCGACAAATTACTCGGGCAATTCGAGCCGGACGAGGCAGCTGTGGAGGACCTGTTCGTGAGCAAGAACGTCAGCAGCGCGTTCGTCTTGGCCCATGTGCGCGGAGTTGCCATGCTCAGCGCTGCCCGGGCCGGTCTGCCGGTCGCCAGCTACACCGCGGCGCAGGTGAAGAAGAGCGTCGTCGGCCACGGCCACGCGGACAAGGGCCAGGTTCGGCACATGGTGCGCGTTCTCCTGGATGTGAAGGAGGAAATCGAGCCGTTGGACGTTTCGGACGCCTTGGCGGTGGCCTACTGCCACTCGACCCTGCGGGTGACTACAGGGAGGTCCCTAAGGTAATGCTCGGCAAGGCCGTCCTGATCCTTCCTGCTGCTTTCCTCGCGGTCAGCGCCCAGGACATCATCTATTTCGAGCGCGACTTTCCCGGTGCCATCCCGGAGCGTTTCGAAGTGCGGCTCTCAATGGAAGGGCAGGCCGTCTATTCGGAGGATGGCGGGGAGCCTCTGGAACTAGCCGTCGGCAAGGACGAGGCGGCTGAAGTGTTCGACCTGGCCGCAAAGCTGGACCACTTCACCAAGGTCCTCGCCAGCCGTCGCCGGGTCGCATCAACGGGGCGGAAGGTTCTAAGGTACGAGTCGGGGGGAACCGTTCGGGGCGAGGCGGAGTTCGATTACTCGGAGAATCCGCGGGCAAGGGAAGCCGCCTCCTGGTTCGTGAAGCTATCGGAAACGCAGCAGCACCTTCAGCGGCTGGAGCGGGCATACCGGTTCGACCGTTTAGGCGTCAACGAGGCGATGGTGCATCTGGAGATGTCCTACGAGCGGGACCGGATCGTGGCCCCGCGGCTGCTCGAGCCGATTCTCAGCAAGATTGCGATGAACGACCGGATCATGCGGCTCGCCCGGGCCCGGGCCGAGGGGCTGCTGGAAAGGATTCGAGCCGGGAATCGCTAGGACAAGCGATTACGATTGACGGCACTGCCGTGGGGGTAGCGCCCTGGTCGTCTCGCACTCAGGTGAGGCGCTCCTGGCGCGCTGGAGAGTGAGTGCGGGACCACCGCAAATGGCTGCCGTGGCGATCGCCTGCGAATGGTCGCCACGTTGCCGGTCACATCGTAAGCATTCAGGTTCCGGGGCGCAAGGGGTCGGCTGAGGCGAGGCTCGGGAGGCCCGAGGAGGCCGGCGTTCAGCGCGAGCGCGCAGGGCGTTGGGGTCCGAGCAGGACCGCTTGCCAGTCCCGCTGCAGCGGATACACGAAGACGGCCTTGGGCGTCTTGGCGGGTGCCCCGCCCCACGCACCG
>CAYWUV010000039.1:0-54156 GCA_964461235.1 uncultured Bryobacterales bacterium
CAGCTGCCCAAAAATCAGCCGTCTCCGTTGCTCAGGAAATTCCCGTTCTTCGTTGTCCACTTTGCCTACCCAATGGACAAAGATCTCAAGCCCCTTGTCTTCGTAGAGCCCCCAGCATCTCCTCAGCCGAAAGCCCGATCGCCAAGGCAATGCCAATGATTCCCCCCGTCGTGCCGCCAGCGATCAAGTCGAAATATGACCTGACTGGATGTTCGAGATGCTGTTCCAGTTCGGCCAGCAATGCCGCCGGTAACGTGCCGAGAATGCCGCCCCCGCCGATTCACAGGAGACGGCGCTTCCGTTGACCAGGCCGTTCGTCCTCTCCCACCAACGGCACCTCCTCATTCCCTCACCGACCGGTTCCGCACCGGCTGTAGCGGTCGCCGCCACGGTATGCCGGCATCGCGAGCTTTCGGCCCGACATCGCAGATATGGAGGTACGATTTTCGATCTTTAAATGTAGGATTTTAACAATATATGTCCGATACTGGAAACTGCGCCGGATGCCTATACGGCGGCTATCCAAACGGGAGGAGACGGGCCATGGACGCGAGAGATTTGGGATCACGATTGCGCTCGGCGCGAGAGTCTCGTGGCCTCAGCCAGCAGGCCGTGGCTCAGGCGGTAGGCCTCCCTCGCACCGCGATCACTCAACTCGAAGCTGGCAGCCGATCCGTGTCGACCCTTGAGCTGACCCGGCTCTCCGAACTCTACCTGCGTACTGTCGCCGACCTTCTGCAGGAAGGGCCCACGGACGAGGACAGGGATGTCCTGGTGGCCCTTCACCGCGCGGCTCCTGGCCTGGAGGATGATCCGGCCACCCGCGAGCAGGTCGCCCGGTGTGTCCAACTTTGTCGCGAGGGCGTTGCACTCGCGCGCCTGCTGGGCACGGAATCCCGGGCCGGTCCCCCCAGCTACGACGTACGCCTTCCCCGCTCGCCCGGAGACGCCGTAGCGCAAGGAGAAGAGGCGGCCGAACAGGAACGCCGCAGACTTGGTCTTGGCAACGTACCAATCGCGGACGTTTCCGAACTCATCGCGTCTCAGGGCATCTGGGCGTCCGGCGTCACCCTTCCTGATGGCATGTCAGGCCTCTTCCTGCGACACCCCAGTATCGGGCTGGCAATTCTCGTCAATTCGTCCCATGCGAAAGGGCGAAAACGCTTTTCCTACGCCCATGAATACGCGCACGCCCTGCTGGACCGACACGGCGATGTCACGATCTCCAGCACCGACAATTCGTCCGAGACGGTCGAAAAGCGCGCGAATGCCTTCGCAGCCGCGTTCCTCATGCCGAGGGGCGGCATGCGTGCCTCCCTCCGGAACCTGGACAAAGGCCTGCCGAGCCGCCAAGACCACGCCGTCTTCGATGCGGCCAGCGGCGGCCATATCGAGGCGGCACAGCGTGCGCCGGCTCGATCGCAACGCATCACTTACAAGGACAACGCCCTGCTCGCACATCACTTCGGTGTCAGCTACCAAGCCGCTGTCTACAGATTGAAGAGCCTGCGATACATCTCCGGACGCGAAACCGGAGACCTACTCGAACAGGAGCGCTTCGGTCGCAAGTATCTCAAGGCGCTCGGCATGTTTGCCGATGTCGGCGAGCGAGAACAGCAGCGGTACTGGGATCGAGAACTCCGTAACGAAATCGCCCATCTCGCCATCGAGGCCTACCGCCGCGACGAGATTTCCCGTGGCCGGGTACTCGAACTGAGCGCGACCCTCCGCATCGCTGGCGATACCCTGCTCAACCTTGCCGACGCAGCTCGCGGCGAATGACACAGCTCGTGGGAGAGCACCGGCCGGCCATCATCGTCACCGATGCGTCCGTCCTAATTGATTTCCTGCGTATTGACCGAACGGACCTGTTCGCCGGCCACTCCCACGCATTCATTGCCACCGACCATGTCACTGCGGAAATCACGGACCGCTATCCCGACCAGCAACAGCGCTTCGCCGCGGCCCTTGCAGCCGGCGCCATTTCAGAAACTCGCGTCACCGCACCTGCGGAAATTCAACTCTTCGCGTCCCTGTTCGCCACCGGACGCCTTGGTGCGGGCGAGTGTTCCGCCATCGCCCTCGCAGTCAGCCGCGGTTACATCCTCGCATGGACGATCGCCGTGCCGTCACGCATGCTCGCAGCGCCAAGGCCACCCTTCGCATCCTTGCGACGCAAGACTTTGTCGTCTCCATGATTCACGAGGGCTTGCTCAGCGTCGTAGAGGCCGACCGAATGAAGCAGGAGTGGACCAGTAGACACCGTTATCGGCTCAAATTCGACAGCTTTCGAGACTTGATCCGCTAACCCTCGAAAGTAACACTCGGCAGCCAGCGCGAAGTCCCCGCATCACTACTGGACTTTCTCCATGGTAGCCGTCATTGGAACGGTCTAGCTCCCCTAGGCCTGCATGCTCGCCTCTCTCTTGCGGAAGTAACGGACGATCACGCTGAACCCGGCCCGGATCCTTGCTACGCGCTTCGCCGTGACGACCTAGGTGCCCTGGCGAGAGCTGCTCCGCCTCGACTGGCAGTCACTGGACCATTGCACCGTCGTCTGTTCAACGAAATACCTTTGCCGCAAGAGATCCGCTATTCGAGGCACGTCCATCGCGTCATGCGGCCTGGGCGATTTCCCACTGCTCCTGCAATTGCAGCCACCGCGCCTCGGCTTCCGCCAGATCGCGGGTGACCTCCCGGAGTTCCCGCCGCATCGCCGCCGCCTTCTCGCCCCCGTCGTCGTACAGGTCAGGGGCGACCATTGCCGAGTCGAGTTCCGCCTTCCTCGCGGTCAGTTGTTCGACCCTCCGCTCGGCCTGCTCGAGATCGCGGCGAAGCGGTGCCAGGGCCCTGCGATGTGCCGCCGCACGACGCCGCTGGTCCCGCTTGTTTTTGGGCTGGAGTGACGGTGTCGCCCCGGCCGCAGCGTCGTCACGCTTCCCGTTGCCGGAACCCGCCAGCAGGAGGTCCCGATAGTCCTCAAGGTCGCCGTCGAAGGGCGTCACGGTCCCATCCGCGACCAGCCAGAAGCGGTTAGCCGTCAGCTTGATGACGTGGGGATCATGGCTGACGATGACGACGGCGCCGTCGAACGCGTTGATCGCCTGGATCAGCGCTTGGCGCGAATCGACGTCCAGATGGTTCGTCGGCTCGTCGAGCAGCAGGATATGGGGCCGGTCGGCCGTCATCAGGGCAAACAGGAGACGTGCCTTCTCGCCTCCGGACAGGCTGGCGACGGTGGTCAGGGCACGGTCCTGCGAGAAGCCGAACCGGGCAAGCTGAGAGCGGATCTGCTCGGGTGAATCGCCGGAGCGCCGGCGTCCCAGCTCGCTCACCGGCGTTCCCGCCAGATCGAGTTCGTCGGCCTGGTGCTGCGCGAAGTAGCCCACCCGCAACTTAGGCGCGGCCGCAACCGTGCCCCCCATCGGCGACAGGCGGCCCGCAAGCAGCCGGATCAGGGTCGACTTGCCGTTGCCGTTCGCGCCCAGCAGCGCGATCCGGTCGTCGTCGTCCAGGTACAGCGAGAGTCGCTCCAACACGGGCGTATCGTCGTAGCCGACCGAGACGTCCCGGGCGCTGAACAGCGGCGGCGCATGGGGCTCGGGATCGGGGAACCGAAAGATGACGCTGGCCTCGTCCCGGAGTTCGGGTATCGGTTCCATCCGTTCCAGCATCTTCAGCCGCGACTGGGCCTGTCGCGCCTTGGTGGCCTTGTACCGGAACCGCGCCACGAACTTCTCGATGTGGGCGCGCTGCGCCTCCTGACGCGTGCGCAGTTTCGCATCCCGCTCGAGCTGCATGCGCCGGGTCCGTTCGAAGCGGTCATAGCCGCCCTGGTAGAGCTTCAGCTGCGCGTGCTCGAGATGCAGGATCTTCTGGGCGACACTGTTCAGGAGATCGCGCTCGTGGCTTACGACGAGCACGGTGCCGCTGTAGCGCCGCAGGTACTCCTCCAGCCACAGGGTGGCCTCGAGATCGAGGTGGTTGGTCGGCTCGTCGAGCAGCAGCAGATCGGGGCGGGTAAACAGCAGGGCCGCCAGCATGACCCGCATGCGCCAGCCACCCGAGAACGTGTCAAGCGGGCGCTGCTGGGCCGCGTGATCGAAACCGAGCCCGTCGAGGATGCGGGCTGCCCGGGCGGGCGCACTGTGCGCCTCCTTGTCGCGCAGGCGTTCGTGGATCTCGACGATCCGCGCGTGATCCGTCGCGGTCGCGGCCTCGCGCTGCAGGGCGGTGAGTTCGTGGTCGGCCGCCAGCACGGTCTCGACCGGGTTCTGCGGCCCTGAGGGCGCCTCCTGGCTCGTCATGCCGATCCGCCAGCGCCCGGATACGCTGACCGTCCCCTTCTCCGGCTCCAGGGCGCCGGTGATCAGGCGGAGAAGCGTCGTCTTGCCGGTCCCGTTGCGGCCGACGAATCCCACGCGGTGCCCGGCGTTGACCACCGCGCTCGCCCCGTCGAACAGCACCCGATCGCCGATCCGGTACTTCAGGTTGTCGATCCGCAGCATGGCCCGGGGTGTACACGCCGCACGCAGAAATACAATGGAGAGCGGATCATCGCCAACGGCACGAGGGACACCGCGGCGGGCGAGCCGGAATGCGACGGCCTCCCCATCGGCTCACCAGGTGAGTGGTCGAAGGAACACCGACATCGCGACCCTGACGGGTCGCGACGGGTCTCCGCCAAATCACTAGTGGTTGAATGCGCGCCCGTAACGGGAACGTATGATGGGCTGTCTTCGTCAAGCCCGCGGATGTCCTGTCCGGTCTTGGTCATCCCGACGATGAACACCAGGAAATGCCGGTTGGTGCCATCGACCTCCGCCTGAGAGGCCGATCGCATCGGATGCGCCGGTCCCACGAGATCCGGGAGGCAGCCAGAGCGATGCGAGTACCCCGCTCCACCGAAGGTTTCACCGGGAGCATCTGACCAAGTGACAGTCGTGGACACAGAGACGCCCCACATCCGCCCGGTCCGGCCTGCGGCGGAGGAGCGCCGCGCTGCGGCGAACCTCCGTAACATCGCCATCATCGCGCACGTCGACCACGGCAAGACGACCCTGGTCGACGGCCTGCTGCGCCAAAGCGGCACCGTGCGGGCAAACCAGCCCATGCAGGAGCGGGCGCTGGACAGCGGCGAGATTGAACGCGAGCGCGGCATCACGATCCTGGCCAAGTGCACGGCGATCGACTGGCGCGGCGTGCGCATCAACATCGTCGATACCCCCGGCCACGCGGACTTCGGCGGGGAAGTCGAGCGGGTGCTCGGCATGGTCGACGGCGTGCTCGTCCTGGTGGACGCAGCCGAGGGCCCGATGCCGCAGACCAAGTTCGTCGTGGACAAGGCCCTCCGGCTCGGCCTGCGGCCGATCGTGGCAATCAGCAAGATGGATCGCGCCGACGCCCGGCCCGAGGCCGTGCACGAAGCGGTCTTCGACCTGTTCGACGCCCTCGGAGCGACCGACGCGCAGCTGGATTTCCCGACCGTCTACGCGTCCGCGCGCGCCGGCTGGGCCTCTCTCGACCCGGCTGTCGCCGGGACCGGCATGGACCCGCTGATCGAGACCGTGCTGGCGCATGTCCCGGCGCCCGCGACGGATCGGGACGGGACTTTTCGCATGCTGATCAGCCTCCTTGAATCCGACCCGTTCCTCGGGCGGCTGGTGAGCGGCCGCGTGCTCTCCGGCGGGGTTGAGACCGGCCAGACCGTGACGACGTTAGGGGTGGACAGCGCCGTCGTCGAGGTCACGCGTCTCACCAAGCTGCTCCGCGCGCGCGGGCTGGAACGGATCGCGGTCGAGCGGGCCGAAGCCGGGGAGATCGTGACGCTTGCCGGCCTCAAGACCGCGTCCGTGGGGGACACCATCGCCTGCTCCGAGAGTTGCGAGCCGATACCGGCGGAGCCGATCGATCCGCCCACGATCTCGATGGTGTTCTCGATCAACACCTCACCGCTCGCGGGGCGCGAGGGGACGCAGCTCACCTCGCGCATGATCGGGGCCCGCCTCGCGCGCGAGAGCGAGGGCAACGTCGCGATCCAGATCACCGAGACCGGCGAGGAGCACGCCTTCGAGGTGGCCGGCCGCGGCGAACTCCAGCTCGCCGTACTGATCGAGACGATGCGCCGCGAGGGCTTCGAGCTCTCGATCAGCCGCCCGCGGGTGCTCATGCGCGACGACCCGGACGGCGGCGCGCCGCTCGAGCCCATCGAGGAAATCCAGATCGACGTGGACGACGCGTTCGTGGGCGACGTGGTGAACGCGCTCGCCGAACGGCGGGCGGAACTGATCGAGCTCCGGCCCTCCGGGCGCGACAAGAGCCGCGCGCGGTTTCACGGCCCGTCGCGCGGCCTGATCGGCTTCAACGGCGAGCTGCTCACCGTGACCCGGGGGACGGCGATCATGCACCGGATCTTTCACGGCTACGCGCCGTTCAGGGGCCCGATCGCGGGACGGCGGAACGGCGTGCTGGTCTCAAGCGCCGACGGGAAGGCGGTCCCGTACGCCCTCTGGAACCTGGAGCCGCGGGGGACGCTGTTCGTCAAGCCGGGCATGCCCGTCTATCGCGGGATGATCGTGGGCGAGCATTCGCGCCAGCAGGATCTGGACGTCAATCCGCTGCGGAGCAAGCAGCTGACCAACATCCGCGCCGCCGGCAAGGACGATGCCGTGCGGTTGAGCCCGCCGCGACCGATGCCGCTCGAGATCGCGCTGGCCTACCTTGCGGATGACGAGCTTCTGGAAGTAACGCCCACGTCGATCCGGCTTCGCAAGCGGCTGCTCGACCCGTCTGCGCGCCGCCGTGCCGCCCGCGCGAAATCCGCGGCACGCTGATCACCCACCGGATGGTGCCCGGGCCTTTCTCGACGCGGACCGAATGCAGCGACACCTTGTGCTGTAGGCCCGGCCATGGGCATCCCCCCTCGCTCCCCCGCGCGCGCCGGACGTGACCGGCATCGTATGCCGACCGGCCCGGCCGATCACGCCGGGCTGGGAGAGGTGGGGGTCAGTGCGACGTCGAGCCTCACCTGATCGTAAGGAACCCGCGGCACGAGCGTGCCGCGCTGTCCCTCCGTCAGCTCTACCAGTCCGTAGCGCGACATGGTCTTCAGCGTCCGCGACAGGTTCGACTTGTTGCGTCCGGCCAGCGTCGCGAGCTCCGTGAGCGAGTCCGGTTTTTCCCGGGCAATCGTCGCCAGAAGCTCACGATTACGCCCCGAGAGCACCTTCGCAAAGCTCTCGATGGAGGTGAACCAGACCGTGGGCTCGCCCTTGGCCTGCTTGTGCTCTCCTCGCGCGATCGCCATCGTGCGCTGCTTCATTCGGTCGTAGCTCGCAATACCGATCCTGAGCGTCTTCATGGGACCGATCCCCTTTCCTTGAGAACGGCGTCGACTTCATTCCAGAAGTCATCGAGCAGCGCAGCCGCACCCCGATACTCGTACGGCCCGATGGATCGACGCTAGTGTCGGTGATCGCTTTCGCGGCGCCTTCGCGTTCCTGGATCCCGTCGCTCCCTTACCGGGTGGGCGTTGTCGAAACCGACCAGCCTCTCCCCATCCGGCGCGGGCGGGGTGTCGACTCCCCGGGGGCGCGGTCACGTGCCGTCATCGATGTATGTTATCAGTGTCTGATAACAAGTGAAAGATTGATGCCGAGGATACCTGATGCAAATTCGGGGCAGCTGTGCGGCGAGGCTCCGACCCCCAAGGGGAAGCGGGTACATTCCATAAGATGCTGATAATTGGTACTTGCTGAACTCTTCGGCCAATTTCCTACATCACTTCTTCCAACTCCGTTAACGGTATGTGACGATCGATCCTGCTCTAATGATCACGAACATTCGGCGATCCCTCGAGCCGGGGCCTCCTCCAATCTCCCATTCGTGTTCAATCAGTGTCATCGCTCTCTCCAGTCTGCCTGCAACCGCGCTTTCTCGGCACTTCTCGAATCGCAATAGGCTTAATCGCCGAAATCGACTACTGCCGATGCCATGTCGAGAGGCGATGGACTTAAAGTCACCGTCCATCGTGACCAATATCGCGTCATTTGATTGCGATATGGCTGCAACGAGATTGTCCGGTGAATCAGGTGCGATCCGCTCCCGTAAACGGATCATTTCATGACCGCGTTGTTCGAGGGACCTTGCGGCAGATTCCGGCACGCATTGGTCGACAAAAAACCGCATGCGTGAAACTGACTCTATGCAGCCTGTGTCGCATCATGTGCGAGGGCGGCTTCAACGTCCCTTTCCGTGAGGTCTGGATATTCGTCAATGATCTGACTGGTCGAGTAACCATCCTCGGAAAGTCTTCTGACGGACCCGACGGAAATTCGCGTACCCGCTATCGTCCACGCATTGCGTGCAATGGAACGGTGCCTCTGGATCTTTCCGATCGTGTCCGGCGAACGCTCACGTAGCCTGGCCACGTCGCGTTCAGTGTGTTCAATAACTTCCTTGAGTGAGATCGCCAGTACGTATTGTTTGGAAACAACTTCCTGAAGACCCCCACTTTCCGGATTGACAAAAATTACCCGACGGTCGGCGACATATAATTTGGTACTGGTCCACAGCTCGTCTTTCAGGTGGGTCAGTTCCTTTGCAACCGTTCTGAGATGTTGGAGCGGAACGTTGTTCTGTACGCGCAGCATTTCCAGCGTGCGCAAAGCCACGACGTCGCGAAACGAATAAAAGCGGCTGTAGGGCAAGCGAGGTCGTTCCTCAACGAAGCTGGGACCGAAAAAACCCGTCTTCGCCCAGTATCGGAGCCTGCGTTGGCTGAGCTTGGTAAAACGTTCGACCTGCGCTTCAGAAAATGCAGCGACGACATTGGAAATGTCCAGCGCTGGTGCGTTCTTCGATTCTGATCGAATCTTGGCCATAGCGGATTACCTTTAATGTGAGCAGCACTTATATCACGTTGACGGAAGCGCCAACGCCGTCGAGGTCCTGCCATAGCCTTTACTTTTCACGACTTTTGATGACACGCCTGCTTTCGGTCATTGTCCGAACAGCGGTTGTCCTTCTCCACGCGCGCCGGACGTGACCAGCTTCACATGTCGCCCGGCCCCGACCAATCAGGCCGGGCCGGGAGAGGTGGGGGTCAGTGCGACGTCGAGCCTCACCTGATCGTAAGGAACCCGCGGCACTAGCGTGCCGCGCTGTCCCTCCGTCAGCTCTACCAGTCCATAGCGCGACATGGTCTTCAGCGTCCGCGACAAGTTCGACTTGTTGCGTCCGGCCAGCTTCGCGAGCTCCGTGAGCGAGTCCTCAATCAACAATTCCCCGCTTGCGGGGCGCTGAGGAGTGCAGACGGGGCTAGTAGCCGTGTCTCGAGGCATTCGCCAATCCTCTAGGCGCCCCTTGCGCTGGCCAGGCTCGGACCTGGCGGGTTCCCCGGCCCATTGATTATGCCCGTGGCTTCAACCTTCCTCGGTGCTCGCACCCATGGTCAGCCCACGGGCGGGAACGGATCATTCCCGTGCGAATCGCGCTCTCGGATGCGGCCGTCGCGGCCGTGCACGAAAAGCTCCGTGCGCTGGTTGCGGGCGATCTGACGCCCCGCGTCGATGGCCTCCCGCTGGGTCTGGTGAACGGACGTGGCACGCTGGCTACCGGCACCGCGCACGGCCCACCCATCCTCATGTGGGACAACATGTTGGTTGCGCTTCCTCATTGTAACCTCCTGATGGGGAAACCTTCTTGTACGGCACTGACTTTGTCAGGCAGGCGTTGACCAAGCCTCATCCGTGGTTTACATTTTGAAGGTAGAATAAATAATCGTAAACTCCAAGCCTGAGGGACAACATGTTTGGAGACCGCCTGAAGCTAGCCCGAAGGAGGGCCGGTTACTCACTGCGCGGCCTCTCGGGCGCCCTGGGAGGCGCCCCGAGCGCGCAGGCAATCGGTAAGTATGAGCGCGGTGAGATGATGCCTAGTTCCGGTGTTCTACTTCAGATCACTGGGGCACTTGGCGTCTCGATGGAATTTCTCCTCAGCGAACGGGTCGAGGAGTTGGAGGCTACCGAATTCCGCAAACGCTCTGGTACGAGTGCCCGGGACCGCGCAAATATCGAGGCCGCAGTCATCGATGGCCTGCAGCGCTACCTCGCAATCGAAGAAATACTGGAACTCGATAGTGGTGCCTGGAGAGCGCCCAAGTTTGGCAACCGGTTCCTGGGACGGGAACAAGACGGGGAGGTCTTGGCAGAGGATTTGCGCCACGGTTGGAGGCTCGGAACTGATCCCATCCCGAACATGACCTCATTGCTCGAAGACCGGGGAATCAAGGTGCTCGTCACTTCTCTGCCCGACGGCGTCTCCGTCCTTACCTGTCTCGTGCGCCGCCCGCGTCACAAGACGAAAGTGCCGGTCATTGTGGTGAACGACCGGGGCACCCTGGAACAGCGCCGGCTTACGCTCGCTCACGAGCTTGCGCATCGGCTGATCGACACGACTTCGCCCGTTGATCACGACAAGGCGTCAGATGTCTTCGCCGGAGCGTTTCTTGTTCCGCGAGATCACTTGGTACGCGAAATCGGCAAACATCGGAACGCCCTTGGATACCACGAACTGATCCAACTCAAACGCATGTACCGAGTCAGTGCAGCCGCCCTGCTGGTCCGGCTCGGCCAAGTCGGAGTCATCGATCGATCAACCCTGGCCTACGCCTTTCAGACTTACGCGCGTGGATGGAGGAGAAACGAACCTGATCCGCTGGAAGATCCGGGCCAGGAGGGAAAGTACGAACTTCCGCGACGTTTCGAGAGACTCTGCTACTGGGCCCTCGCCGAGCAGCTCATCGGGCAGAGCAAAGCTTCCGAACTGCTGCAAAAGCCTTTGGCAGAGATCGAACAGGGACTGATGGGACCTGCCGAGGGCCATGCGGACAGGACACCAGCTACCCGCAGAGCGGGCCTGAAGGCCCGGTCGCGCCGCGCTATGATGGGGCATGGAACAGATCCTCAACGTGCACATCGAGAAGCTGCCCGAGGGCGAATACCTGGCAACCTCGGATGAGATTTCTGGCTTGGTGGCCCAAGGCCGAACGGTGACCGAGACGTTCGAGATCGCCCGCGACGTAGCCAGGAAATTGCTGGCCGCCCAGGCGGAGCGCCAGGGGCGGCCGGCACTGAAGGAAACTGGAGATGCCTTCGACTATCCGCTAGTCGTCAGCGGGTAGCGGCAAAGAAGGGAAGGCTGGCGGGCATTTCCTGCCGGCAGATTGCCAGACGCCTGAGGACGCTCGGTTTCGCTTTCGACCGGCAGGCGGCAGGGTCGCATGAGATCTGGTTCCATGCGGAGACGGATCGGTACACCACGATCCCCAACCACCCCGGCGATATCCTCGAGGGCACCTTGCGCGCCATTCTCAGGCAGGCCGGTATATCGCCCGATGAATTCCTGAAGACGCGTTGACGGCTCTCGAGCAACAACCCGAACGGACCGGACAGGTCTGCTTCCTTGCGGACGGGCGCGGCCTGAGCCATTCGCCCTCGCTATCCCGGCCCCAGGTCCGCTGCGGGCCCAGCGTCCGTCCTCAGCCCGCCCGGTCTGCCGCCGCGAGGAGCCGCTCCGCCAGGCCCGCCGAACCCGGCGCCGCCGTGGCCAGTCCCGCCAGCCGGCGCATCTCCACGACGTCCTCCTGGTATTGCCGTTGCCGCTTCCGCCAGGTCGCGCGGGTCTTGGTGCACACCAGCTTGTAGGGCCTTCCTTCTCTCCTGGTGTTGTACTCGATGTCGACCTCCGCCGCGGTGATCGACTCCCGCAGGTGCTGCCGCAGGTCGCCCCGGACCGCAAACTCGTGGACCTCGGCAACCGGGTCCGCGCAGAACTCCCAGAGCCTGGTGCAGTGCTCGCACGTGCACGGCCGCGTCTTGACGGGAATGACCCAGTCCGTCGGCGGCCCCGGCGGGAACTCGCTCCGCCCCAGCAGGAACTCGGTTCCGTGCCGCCAGAGGGCGGCCACGGCCGCACTGCCGCCGACCCGGTCGCCCCGGGCGGTGTGCAACGCCTCGAGCAGGCCCGGCACCGTGCGGTCCGGCAGCACCAGTTCCGGATGGCCGATGAAGAAGGCCGTCGCGGCACCCGCCTCGCGCTCGAGATCGAAGCGCCAGACCAGCTCAAAGAATTTCCGCAGCGCATTCACCGACAGCCGCTCAGGCTTGCGCTTGCGGGGCGGCCGGACGCCGTGCCGCGTGCCTTGGAACGCGGTTTCCTCCTCGGCTTCCCGGCGCGGGCTGACGGACGGCATTGCCTCGCAGAGCATCGCGACCGTCTCCCGCAGCGTGGCCTCCCATGCCGGATCTTCCCCCTCGTCCAGGTGTCGGCGCAACTGCCACACGAGGCCCACGATCCCCTCGGCCTGCCCCGACAGATTCGCCCGCACGAGATCGCGCAGGAGGCCGCGGCTCTCGCCGGCGCCCGCTTCGGCGGCGGCAGCCGCGATCGCGTCGTTCAGCCGGCCGCCGTAGTGCGGCACCACCACGTCCTGGAGGAAGCGCCGCGTCGCGTCCGCGTCGCCGATCCCGCGGAGGTGCGTCAACGCGTCCGCAACGTGCCGCCACCAGCTGTCATCGCCGTCCCCGGCGGGCTGCCAGGGGGAAGGCGGCGGCCACGCGTCGACGACCCGCGCCCCGAGCTCCGGCGACACCCCGCGGCCGGACGTGCCGGCCCCGGCCCGCTCGGCGCCGAGCAGCGCCGCCAACGCACCGGCGCCGGCCGGCGCGAGCACCCGCGGGGCGTCGTCCCTGAGCCAGACCACCAGGGCCGCATGGCGATAGAGCCGCTCGATGTCGACGCCCGCGTTGCCGCTGGCCTCCATCAGGCGCTCGGTGTCGGGCTCCGCCTCGTCGAGGCATCCCTCCGGCATCAATTCGCCCGCGAGGAGGGGCAGTTCACCGAAGTCCACCGCCGCGCCGTCGATGCCGACCCAGTCGTCCAGCCGGCAGTCGACGTCGTCGACTTCGAGCATTTCGTAATGGTCCTCGTCGTACAGGTCGTCGTACGCATCGCCGCTGTACTGGGCCGCGCCGACCTCCTCGACGTGCACGATCGCCGCGTGCAGGGAACATCCGGCCCGCTCAGCCGCCGCCGCGAGGACCCGCCCGACCGCGTCATCCGCATTCTTCAGCGCACCGAACGACAGGCCCGCCTCGCTGTAATCGTGCTCCAGCACCCAGACCACCTTGCCGGAGGCCTCGGGATCCTGGCATCGCGCCCGGAGTTCGGCGGCGATGGCCTCGACCTCGGCCCCGTGGTCCGGTGCGTCCAGCGGAATGCCCCGGTCGGCCACCGTCAGGTTGTAGACGAGGCAGATCCGGTGGCCGTCCGTGACGGGCCGGATCTCGTGCTCGCAATCCCCGTAGAACGCCGCGTGGACCAGCTCGGACGGCTCCGCGCTCGTCATGTCGATGACGGTTTCGCGGTCCTGGTGGCGGACGACCAGCTCGCCGCCCGCACCCGCCACGGGCAGCGACACCACCAGGGTCCCCACCATGCCGTCAGCCTTCTCCGTGTCGCGGTGCGGCGCGAAGAAACCGCCGGGCTCGTAGACCAGGAGCTTGTACAGGCTGGCCGACAACGCCTCCGCCGGGCACCCGAGGCCGGTTGCCGTCCGCCGCAGGATGTCGGTGAAGGTTTCCGCCCACGCCCCGCCGCCCACGGCGACTTGGCTGGCGTCGATTTGCCAGCAGTCACGCACCGAGCGGTCCAGGATCGTCTCCGGTCCCCGGCCGTAGGGCGCGCGCTCCGCGTCCGCGATGAGCGCCTGCACCTGCACGGGCGGAACCGGCAAGGAGAGCGCCCCGGCCTCGCCCGCCTCGATCCGCGGCATCGGGGCGAACAGCCGTCCGTGGGTGCAGTAGTCGCCGGGCCGGGTTACCGACCCGATGAGGTCGGCGAGCGGGCGCAGCCGCTCGTCGAACGTGAGCGGGGCCGCGCCGCGCGGCACGTATGGCTCCATGAGTTCGTATCCCCGAGTGCCGGCGGGACCACGACAACGGCCGGATCGCCAGCGACGTCAACCCTGTCGACCATCATTAGCACATGGTCTCCACCGTGCCGACGACGTATCCGCCACACCCGACCATCCCGGTCCGCCACCACTGCCACGAGATCCTGGGACGCGCGACCGCAGCCATCCGCCAGCCGCCGTCAACGCCCGGGCGGAGATCCCGGCACACCCGGCCATCCGGCTCGACCAGAGGTTCGGTGGCAGTGCCCGAGCGTGGCGCTGCCTCCAGTCCGGCCGGGACGTCGCACCGGCGCGGCAGGGCACGGGCCGGATTGCGGCCAGACCCGTCCGCGACCCCGCCGGCTGCCAAGCCTGACGCCCCGGCATTGGGGCCGGCAGGCGGCCTTCCGGCACCGCCTGCATGCGCAATCCAGCAGCACGGCGCCGTGCAGGTCGACGCGGAGTCAACCGGTGCGCAAACCCCGTCCGTCCGCCAAACGATATCCTCAGTCAGGGACATCATGAGAAACACCATGCAAGTTTCGCGATGGGGAAACGGTCTCGCCGTCCGGCTGCCCAAGGCGGTAGTCGAGGATCTCGGTCTGAAACCCGGTGACAAGTTGGAAATCGTTTCCACCGACGCCGGGCGCATGGTCATCGCGAGGGAAGATTGGCGGGCACGCGCCGTCGAGCGGATGCGCGCCCGGGCATGGCCGATGCCGGAAGGCTACGTTTGCGACCGCGAGGAAGCGAACGCCAGGTGACAGCGTTTCTCGACGCCAGCCGTTGATCCAGCTTCCACGATGCGCTGATGGTTGCGTCGGCCCTGGAGGCACGGTGCGACCGGCCCCTGACAGGGAACCTTCAGGCCGGCCGGCGGACCAATGGGCTGACGATCGTCAATCCGTTTGCCTGAGAGCACCGGGTTGGCGATGGCTGGTGACCGCTGGCGCCAAGCAAGTACGAGGCTGGTCCCTCCCATGCAGTTGAGACTGGATGCCACGGTCCTGTCTTCTGCTGGCGCCGACGACAGGACCCCGGCGATGCGCCTCGGCCTCGGGCGCAAGCCGCTGACGCTCGAAGATCTGCCTGGGCCAGGCCAGCGCATTCCGCGGCCGCGGCGCTCCCGCCGGAGGGGCCGAAAGGCACCGGCCGAGCTCGTGGCCTGGTCGCAGCGGGGGAGGACCGGTTGCGTGCGACCGGGGTCGAGGGCATGAACCCGTGACGCGCTATCCCCTGCCCCCGAAAATCCGCCAAGTCCCCTGTCAATCCCTGTCCCGGAATTGAAGCATGTCCGCTTATCGATTCATTCACACATCCGACCTTCATCTCGGGCGGAAATTCAGCAATCTGCCAGAGGACATCCGCGGCCGGCTGGTGGAAGCCAGGCACCTTGCGCTCGACAGGCTGGCGGCGGCCGCCCGGGACCACGGAGCCACTGACATCTTCATCGCCGGCGACCTGTTCGACACGGAGACGCCTTCGGAACGCGTTTGGCGGCAGGCGCTGGCTGCCATGGGCACGGCGGAGGAACTCCGATGGTGGGTCCTTCCAGGCAATCACGACAGCCTTGCCGCCGAAACCCTGTGGAGCCGCTTCGCCAGGGAGGCGCCTGCCTCCGTGCGGGTTCTCGCCACGGCCGAACCGGTGGAGGTGGCGCCGTCGGTCACGCTGCTGCCGGCGCCCGTGCCGAGCCGTTTTCCGGGCCGCGACTCGACCGAGTCGATGGCACAGTCTGCGAGCCCGGAGGGGCATCTCCGGATCGGCCTCGCACACGGGGGCGTGGTGACCTTCGGCAGCGAGGATGACGGCCTCGAGACGATCCCGATCGATCGGGCGGAATCCGGAGGCCTGGACTATCTCGCGCTCGGCGACTGGCACGGGTTCGTGAAGCTTTCGGGCCGCGCGTTCTACTCGGGAACCCCGGAACGGGACCGGTTCAAGCATCAGGGGCGCGGCATCTGCCTGGCGGCAACCCTGGCGGGGCCGCGCGCGGTGCCGGAGGTCGCGCCGGTGGAGACGGGACGGTTCGACTGGTCCGAGGTGGCCCTGCATCTCACGCCGGAGCAGGACGCGGTGCAGGCGTTCCGCGCAGCCTTACCCGAGAGCGGGGCCGCGCGCCGCGACGTCCTGCTCCGTCTCCACGCGTCCGGCTGGGTCCGACTCCCCCAACGGACGGCCCTGGAAGCGGCGGTCGCGGAAACATCGCCGGAGTTCGGGCACTGCGTGTACAGGGACGAGGGGCTGATGACCGAATGCGTTGCCGAGGACCTGGAGGCCATTGCGGCGGGGGGTGCGCTGCGCATGGCCGCCGAGCGTTTGTACGAGGATGCACGGAAGGAAGGGCCAGGTGATCGGGAGCGCCGCATTGCGGATGCGGCGCTCAGCCGGCTCTACGCCTTCGTCCAGGGAGAGATGCGATGAAAATCCGCGCGATTCGCCTCGAGAACGTCCGGCAGTTCATCGCTCCCGTCGAAATCGGAGCGATCGGCGACGGGCTGAATGTCCTCACGGCTCCCAATGAACGGGGCAAGTCGACGTTCTTCGATGCCCTGCACGCGGCGTTCTTCAAGGACCGGAAGGCGTGGGACCGGGACATCCGGGCGCTGGCTCCCCACGCGGGCGGCGATCCGTCGGTGATGGTGGCGATCGAGCTTCCCGATGGCGTGTTCCGGATCGAGAAACGCTGGAACAAGGGGCGCCGGGGCGACGTTCGGATCCTGTCCGACGGCAGGGTCGTCAAACAGGCCGACGATGCCCAGGCATGGATCACGGACATCCTGAAGCCGCCGAAGGACGGCGGGCCCGCGGGGCTTCTCTGGGTCCGGCAAGGGCAGTCCGGTCTCGATGAGGGGGAGGCCACGCAACGCGCCCGGCGGGACCTCCTGACGTCGGTTGCGGGCGAAGTCGAGGCCATGACCGGCGGGCGGCGCATGGATCTGGCCCGCGACCTGTGCCGGAAGGAACGGGACCGCTACCTGACCAGGACGGGGCGCCCGAAGGCGGATGGACCGCTCAAGCGCGCCGGCGATGCCGTGACTTCGCTGCAGCAGCGGCGCGAGGAACTGGAACAGCGGTCCGGTGAGCTCCGTCAAGAACTCGATCGCCGCCGGGAACTTCGGCGGGAGGTCGCCGGCCTCGACGAACCGGAGGCGGCGGAGACCCGCGCGAAACGGCTGTCCGAAGCCGAGGCGTTCCATGCTGACGCGCTCCGTCACCACGACATGCTGGAACAGGCGCGGCAGCGTGAACTTGCGAAGGGGGCCGAACGGGACCGCGAAGCCGAACGGCTGGCATCCCTCGAGCGCAATCTTGCTGAAGCGAAGGCAGCGCGGGCGGCATGCGCCGTAGCACGGGAGGAAGAGCGAACCGCAACGGCAGCCGCGAATTCGGCGGAATCCCGGGTGACCGAGGCAGCCTCGGCGCACGACGCAGCGCGGGCGGCGGCGGACGCGGTCGCGAAGACCTTGCAGATGGCCGTCCGCGTAGCGGACTCGCGGTCTGCGGAGGAGCGCCGAGGCGAGCTCAAGGGGTTGCTCGAGCGTGCGGAGGACTTGCGCCAGCGTTCGGAGCAGGCGGCGGCCGAAGCCAGGGCCGAACTCGCTGAGGACGGCCTCTCTGCCCTCGAGAAGCTGGACGAGGACCTGCGGGTTCTGAAACGGACGCGCGATGCGGATGCAGCCGCGGTCACGATGACGTATGCGGGCGGTCGCACGGACGGCGTCTCCCTGGACGGTGCGGAACTTCCTGACCGGAAACGCGTGCCGATCCCAAATGGCGCCACGCTGGAGATTGACCGGTTGGGACAGCTGGAGATCCACCCCGGGAGGAGGGCGTCCGACGAAAGCGTTGCAGAAGCGGAGGCAGCACTGGCGGCAGCGCTCGAAAACGCCGGCTTCGGGACCCTGGCCGAGGCTCGCGAGTCTGCCCGCCGCGGCCGCCTGGCCGACGAA
Source organism: uncultured Bryobacterales bacterium (assembly GCA_964461235.1). GTDB lineage: Bacteria > Acidobacteriota > Terriglobia > Bryobacterales > UBA6623 > VXMF01. The sequence continues at coordinate 17,908 of CAYWUV010000039.1, forward strand.
CGCCGCCGGGATGCCGATGCCGAGCTTGCCGGTGTGGTCCCGAGCGGAATCGACGCGTTGCGGGCCCAGATCGCAGCCCTGCCGGAGCCAGTGGAATCTTCAGACCATCTGCCGCCCGTCGAGGAGGCACAGGAACAGGATGCGGCGGCGCGGAAGGCGCTGGCCGATGCCAGTGAGCGATGGAACGCCAGGCGCAGCGCGAGCGAACAGGTGCAGAAGCAGGCCGCGCGCGCCGTTGCCGTGCTCGAGGGGGCAGAAGGCCGGCAGGCACGAGCGGCGACGCCCCTTGCCGAGTTCGAGGATCCGGAAGCCGAAAGAAGCAGGCTCGAGACGGCGGTTGCCGAACTCACCGCGGCGCATGGCGACGCAATGCAGGCGAGCAGGACGCTCGCCGCTGCGGCACCCGACCTCGAGGCGGCAGGCGCCGCGCTTGACCGGGCGCGTTCGGTCGTGGAGGGCGCCGACCAGGACCGTCATCGGATCCGCCACGAACTCAGCGGCCTCGACGCCGCGATCGACATCCGGGCGGGCGAGGCCGTCGAGGAGGAGCTGGCGGATGCCTTGATCCGGCTTGCTGATGCGGAGCGCACGCTCGATGAACTCGAGTTCGAAGTCGCCGTGCTCGCCAAGCTCGAAGCGGCGCTGGAGGAGGCGCGGACGTCGGCGCGGGACCGGTACGTGGAACCGGTGCTGTCCGAGCTGGCGCCACTCGTGCGCTTGCTGTGGCCGGAGGGGGAACTCCGGTTCGATGCCGAGGACGTACTGCCGGCTGCCCTGGAGCGGGCGGGAACACGAGAGCAGTTCGCCGTGCTGTCCGGGGGAACGCAGGAACAGATCGCGGTGCTGGTCCGGCTGGCGTTCGCACGGATGCTAGCCCGTGGCGGCGCACCTGCACCGGTCATTTTTGACGACGCGATCGTCTACACCGACGATGACCGGATTGAGCGCATGTTCGATGCCCTGACCCGGCAGGCGCAGGATCTCCAGATCATCGTGCTGTCGTGTCGCCAGCGGGCGTTTCGCGAGCTCGGGGGGCGGAGGCTCGAGATCGTGCCGGCGGGAGTCCAGGCCTGACCCCGCCGCAGCACGACCGGAAGGTTCGGGACTCGGCAAGGCGCCGGGACGTCGCCCGCCAACATCAGCCGGAGATCAAGACGTGACGTGAAACCACACGGGAACTTGCAGGAGCCTGGCGTCCCGCCGGCCGGGTCCGCCGACGTCGCGATGTCCCGGCGCATCCATCGGGGCACGCTGGAAGCGGAGGTCGTCGCCCCCCGCAGGTTCCCATCCCATTGCCGCCGTCGAGCAGAACGCGTGCCGTCCGCGAAGTTGCCCGCTACCGCCTGCCCTGATTTAGTCTCCGTGGCAGACGAGTCGAACCATCGACGGAACGGCAGGGTACCTCTCTTGAACGCAGACACGAACCTTCGAGAGGTCGAAGCCGCGATCAAGGACGCCGTCATCGTCTTCCACCGTGGCGTCGACCTCATCGACATCTGGGTCGAACCGCGCACCTCATGGAGCGGCAGCGGCATGATCGAGGTCTGGGCGATCTACGACGGCGACACCGGCGACCTCGCCGCCCCCGCCAAGCACAGCCTTCGCACCCGCATCCAGGACATCCTGTGGGACATGGGCCTCGACGCGTTTCGGAGTGTGCACCTCGTCGCCAAGGCCGACGCCAGGGACCTCAAGCCTGAGACCGTCTGACCTCCTCACCTCCGCCGGGAACCTCCTTCCCGCCGGCCCCGGCAGACCGCTCGAGTCGGACCTTCGGCGTGCCGTGAGCACGGCTTACTACGCCCTGTTTCACGGTCTCGCCGAATGCTGCGCCGACCGGAAGGCGGTCCCTTACGCGCTCTGGGACCTGGAGCCGCGGGGGACATTGTTCGTCAAGCCGGGCATGCCTGTCTATCGCGGCATGATCGTGGGCGAGCATTCGCGCCCGCAGGACCTCGACGTCAATCCGCTGAGGAGCAAGCAGCTGACCAATATCCGGGCCGTGGGCAAGGACGATGCGGTTCGCTTGAGCTCGCCGCGGCCGATGCCGCTCGAGATCGCGCTTGCCTACCTTGCGGATGACGAGCTGCTCGAAGTGACGCCCACGTCGATCCGGCTTCGCAAGCGGCTGCTCGACGCGTCTGCGCGCCGCCGCGCCGTCCGTGCGAAATCCGCGGCACGCTGATCACCCATGGGGGGTGCGGGGACCTTTCGATGCATTCCGGGTGCAGCGATACCGTGTCCTGTTGGCCCGACCGTGGGCATCACGCCTCGCTCCGCTCCCGACTCGGCCCCGCCCGTCCATCGGCGGCGGGACCCGCTCGGCCTCGACACGGCTTCCATCGCGCACCGCAACGGTCCGAGGGAAGCCAGTCATTCGCATTGACTCTCTTCCTGCCAAAGTCTCTGAGCGGAGATTCCCATTGCGGTTTCCACAGCGTTGGCCGCCCGCATCACGGCATAGAGGTTTAGGTCAGGCAGGGCGCTTCGATAGTCCGCGAGATAGCTCTCGCTTCTCGGTTTGAGCCCGTTCCGCCTTGCAACGAGATAGGCCGCGGCTTCCGCCTCGAGTTCCGCCAGCGCGAATGGGACCATGCTTCGGTTGGGAACCCGCCTGCCGGGGTCCGGGCCCAGGTGCCCCGAATAGAGGTGGGCGAGTTCATGCGCGACGGTGACGAAACGCGTCGGCGCGGGATGGTTGCGGTTGTAGGCAAGGTCATACCAATGTTTGCCTCGGCGCGATCCGGAGCGAGCCGTGAGGCGAATCCAGCCCGCCTGTCCGTCACCGGCATCGAGCTCGACAATCTTGATCCGATCCCGCGCGACCGCCGACACGAGTTTCAGAAAGCCCTGGTCGGTCAGTTTCCCGAAAGTCGGAAAGACGAAGGCACCGTCAGGAAGCTCGCGCCCCTCTGTATCGAGGACGTCGAAGACAAAATCGACGGGCCCTTTGATGCGGAGGATCAGAAGGGGGCGGGCACCCTCCCTTGGCACCCGGCCAAATCGTGACCACCAGTCCCGTGCAGTCGCCGCGTGGGTAAGTCCCGGCTTCTGGATATGGAGCAGCATTGCGTTGAACGGGGCAAATGCCCGCAGCCGGATCGTGAAATCGAAGAGATCCTGGATGGCGTCGCTTCTGTTGTAGAGCTTGGTCGCCGCGATCAATTGCTCGAGCAACGCGCGTTCGGGCTCATCCCCGTTCTCTGCCGCGGCGTCGAACAGTGTTGCTTGTGAGGGCACGTGCAGCGATCCCTGCGGTCCGACGGTCCCGGTCCCGAAACCGACATCGTCCCTGTGACGCATCGGCATGTCTGCGACAAGAACCATCAGGTTTGGGACTTCCCTTACCTTCCTGCATCGTACCTTCTGATGCGCACCCTGTTGCAACCGGCGGCCGGAAGATCGACGCCGGCTGCCGGGCTGCCGGAACTGGCTGGCGGCCTGAATGAGCCTCCACGTAGCCTGGATCGACGAGCCCCGCGCGTGGCCGCCGTTGCAACCTCCCGGACCATCGGGTCCCGGATCATTTCCCGCCAACACCCATGCCCCGCACCATCACGCGGCAAGTCCGGCCCCGTATGCCGGGTTGACATGGCACATATGTGTTCTATATACGACACATGACGCACTTTGGGACCACCGTCCGCGCACTTCGCGAACGCCTCCGTTCGGAGGACCGGCGGTTCTCGGTGCGTCAGGTTGCCAAACGGATTGGCGTCGAACCCGCCTACCTCAGCAAGATCGAGCGAGGTGACGTGGCGCCGCCTTCGGAAGCCACGACCGTCCGGATCGCCAACGAACTCGGGGAGGATCCCGATGTCCTGCTGGCCCTGGCGGGCAAGGTATCCGGTGATCTGCAGGACATCATTCGCAGGCGGCCGCGCCTGTTCGCAGACCTGATCCGGCAACTGAAGGAAGCACCCGACGACGCCATCCTCCGGGTGGTGCGCGAGGTGCGCGACGGCGACTGGTGAGGAAACCCAACGATGATCACACTTGAGCACGACACGCTGCACATCCGCGTGCCCGATGTACACGACAAGGCGAGTTTCGGAATCGAGTTTCAGCGCACCCTGCGCATCCCTGACGACGGCCACGACTATCCGCTTCCGCCCGGTCTCGGAGCGTTCCCGCTTCGGCACCTGGACGACTATGCGGCGCGGCTTCCGGCACCCTGGCGGCGCCGTGGCGGCGTGATCGCCCCCATGCACCAGGCCGAGGCCCTGTGGATTTGTTTTGAGAACGGGGCCGGCTTCGATGACGGCTACCCGTTCGCGGTCAAGGTCGGGACCGGAAAGGTCTGCGCCATCACCGGCGATCCGTGGGTCAATCACCTGAACGCCGACCCCCAGGACTATCTGGTCGTGCCCGAACAGCCATGGCTCGATGGATACTGCGTCGAGAAGGGAATCATCCGCCAGTTCGTGGCCATGCCGCTGGGTGCGGGCTACACCGCGGAAGAGCAGCTGACGGGTGCGGCCGAGCACGGCGGCCTGCAGATCCTCGCCTACCCGATGAAGGCGGAGCGGTACAAGCAGCTCCCGCGTCCCCTCAAGGATGTCTGCGTCTTCGAGGCCGCCAGTGCATCCCCTGACATGGGGCTGGCCCCCGGGGGCCGTATGCGGCAGGAAATCCATGAAGACCCCTACGGGCTGGACGCGTGGGACCAGCGGCACCCGAGCCGATGCTTCGTCTCCATCGTCAACACGGCCCAGTGGATGGCCATCACCGGCGAGGTCCCGCCCACCTGCCCGCCGACCGCGAGGCAGTACACGGGCTACGGGCTCCCCTGGTTCGAGTACTACGACGACGACGCGAAGGCCGTCGAAGGAAGCGTGCGGCTGCGAGGATTGACGAGCGTTACCCAGCGTGATCAGGAGGCGGGCAAGGCACCGTCCACGGAAGATGAAACCCTCGGTATCGGCAGGGTCGTCCGCCTCGGGAAATCACCTCCGCGTCAGGTGCGGGAAGGAGCCGCAGGCGAAAACTGGGTGTGACGCGGACGTCGGTGCCGGGTGATCCATTGGATGGGTGCGGTGGGGTCGTGAGGCCGGTCCCTTTCGTGTCGTTGAGACCGGATGCCATGGTCTCGCCTGCTGTCGTGGCTTGTTTGGCGTGCAACGGATTCCCTTCCGGCAACGCCCGGATTAGCCACGCAGCAACGTGAGGGCCCGGTCAGACCAGGGACATAAGCCTCCAATAGCGCCGCCCACACCGCTCAACTAGCATCCTCGATGAACCACGCGACCGGTGTCCGGCGCGAGCACCTGCCTGAACTCAACCGCGTTTCATTGCATGTTCTCTGTTGCGACCGGGGATGAAGGCTTCCCCACGCTTGTGCTGATCGGTATCGGCGCTCTCGCTCTGGTAGGCGGCTACTGGCGCGGCGGGGAAGTGTGGCGCCAGCGCCATTTGATCCCCATCGGCGGGACGGCATCGAAGCTGCGCATCGACGGCAGGTTCGGCGAGTTCACCGTGTTCACGATGATGCTGATCGCCGTCGGGATCGTGATGGTCTCCTGCCCGGACGTGGGCCTGTACTACGCGGGCGAGCCCGAGTTCGCCTACGTGCTGTTCTGGTTCGCCTGCGTCTTCGGCGCCACCGAGTTCTACGCGCGGTGGGCGGTCAAGGCGGCCGCAAAGGACGACCAAGGCGTCAAGGCCGGGAACGGCACCCAGCCGGCGGGCGAAACCGCCGGCGGCAGGGACCGCGGAGGGCCGGAGGCCGATGATGTAGCCACCCACCTCAAACGTGGGTACCGCATCTACAAACTCTACACCTGCGTGCTCTTCGGTTTGGGCGGACTCGCGCTTGCCAAAGGTTGCACTGCAATTCCGCCACGACTGGCAGGCAAACGCGTCGGCCGCCCAGCAGCTGGTCACCAGGGCTGAAGCGCTGCTCGCGATCCAGCCCGCCGTGTTCGACCTCCATGCCATTGTTGAAGTGGAAAGGGCCTACCTGGCTTTCCGGCAGCTGCTGAGCGACGTGCTTGTCCAGGTCGAGCCCATCGCCTTCATCTTTCTCTACGTCATGATGATGACGCTGCTGATATCACTGACGCCGCTCTCGGCAGCGTTTCGTGTCGGTGCCCGCCAGTTGGGGTCGGCTGCTTCCCTGTTCATGGTGGTGAGCCTTCTGGCCATTTCGCTCGCCAGCTATTTCATTCACGCCATTACCGTCTCGCGCGTACTCGCCGAATCACTGTCGCACATGGAGTCTTGGTCCGCCACGGACCAACGGCATTACATGCGGTACTCGGAGATCTATCAGGACGTGAAGGCGGCTGGCTCGGTCACCGGATTCATCAGGGTGCTGCTCTCCGAAGCGGTCTTCCTCGTCATCATCGTCGGGGTCGTGCAGCAGGCGGCAACCGGCATGCGCAATCTCGCGGGGCGAACCCCTTCATGACAGAGGCCGTGGCGGTCTTGCTGCTCCTGCTGGTCGTCGCGACCGTCATTGTCTTCCTGGCGAATCGACGGAAGTCGCCTCGCTACGGCAGCATCGCGTTCACCGGAACGGCCGCGCCGGGCGTGGCTGGCGACGCCTTGCAAGTTGTCACATGGAACGTCGGTTACGGATCGCTCGGGGCCGGGGCGGACTTTGTCGCGGACGGCGGAAGCAGCATCCGGGCCCTGGATCGCCGGAGCATCGTCACCGCGGTAGACGCGGTCGGCGAGACCCTGGCGCACCTGGATGCCGATCTCGTCCTCCTGCAGGAGATGGCAGGTGCGAGCTTCGTCACCCGGGGCGTCGACGTCACAGCGGGAGTGCTGCGACGGCTGAGCGGCTACCGCACCGCCTCCTGGGACGACTTTGCCACGACGTTGCTGCCCACACTGCTCAAGATTTCGCACGGGATGATGACTCTGGCACGCATTGCCGCCACGGAGTGCACGGCTCACCCCCTGCCACAGGAGCCAGGTTTTCGCCTCGGCATGCTCAAGAAGCACTACGGCGCCCTCGTCACCCGGATTCCGCTCGCGGATGGCCGCGAGTGGGTGATCATGAACATCCACCTCTCCGCGTTCGACGACGGCGGAGCGGTCAGGGCGCAGCAGGTGTCGGCGCTGCTGGAGTTGGCGCTGGCCGAGTACCGACGCGGCGCGTACGTGGTGGTGGGCGGTGACTGGAACATGCGGCTCACCGGCACCTCGTTCCCGCACGACACCGAGACGAAATATCTCTCGTGGATCCACGATTTCCCCCGCGAGGCGGTTCCCGAGGGCTGGGCCTTCGGCTTCGATCCGTCCGTTCCCAGCGTTCGCACGCTGCATCGGCCCTATGAAGCGGGCGTCAACTACGTGACCATTGTCGACGGATTTCTCGTCTCCCCCAACGTGGCGATCGAACGGGTAGAGACCACCGACCTCGGCTTCCGGCACACCGACCACCACCCGGTCCTCGCTTCCCTACGCATGAACGGTGCGAGCGGCGAGCGGTCACGAAGCCTCTCCCGCACTTGAACCGCCGGCACACGCATCGCCACTCGATGTGGTGCGCCGGCTCGCGATGCCCCGACACCGGAGAAGAGTCCGCAGGCTCAGGCGGCCCTGCATTCGTATAGTCCGACCCTCTACAGGGGGGTGCAGATGGATGCCGCCGAACAACACGGCCTGAGCGTGGCTGAAGCCCGCCGAATTATCCGCAAAACCCTGGCGGATCAATCTTTCGGGTTGGAGATCGTGTCCGTCGCAGTGACAGAAGATGAGGACGGCGACGGAGAGTCGGTATTGCACGTCAGTGTCGTCCATGACACCAGCCGGGAGGAACTCGATCCGTTTCTTCTATCAGGTGTCTTGAGGCATCTACGTCCAGCATTGTCCGAACACGGCGAGCATCGCTTCCCCGTGATGTCGTTCGTCGCAGCGGAGGATCACGCTGAAGCCCGCTGAATTGCTCCGCACGGCGAAGTTCCTTGCTTCAGCAAGGGGGAACCGGCTTCTGGAATCGGACTTGCGTGCCGCCGTTCCGACGTATTTGGCGATGGATGCGGCCTGGCTGCGACGCTGCGGCGGTATCAAGGCAGGACGGGCTGAACGGAGAGCCGCGCAATGACCCCCGTTGAGATCCTCGACATCATCGCCGCCGTCTGGCTGACAATCGTGATCATCGGCGGATTCGTCGCCGTGACCTACGCGGTTTGGCGCATGTGGGATCGGTGAACGCAACGATCACACTGGGCGAATCACCATGAAGCCGGTGCGTGCCTTGTTTCGCCGAATGGAACCGTTACGCCCCGAAACCCGATCCCGAGGGAAGGCCGTTGTAGGCGATGAGGCCACGGTGCTCGCCGGCATCGCCTTCCAGCAGGATCTCGCCCGACGTGGCGATCACCGTGTCCTCCGTGTCCCCGTGGTGGAGGGCGCGACGCTAGTCGAGGCGGCGAAGCGCCCGCCACGGCCTGAATGTCGCGCCGCTCGAGGCGCAAGCGGGCTGTGAGCAAGAACTGCTGCCGCCTCCGCCCGACTCGAAAAACAATCAAACCGCCGATGGGCTCGCAGAAGGGAGTGCCAGACTGCAGTGCCTGGTTGGGTCATGCCGGAATACCCTAGAGACCTGAAGGCGCACACCTCGACAGAGGCAAAGGCATACTGCACCACCACTAATCAGCGCATTACCGAAATCTAGCCGAATCAGCCTGAAACTGCATTGGGGGTAAGCTGACAGTGCTACTACCCGGGAAGCGCCAAGCTCGCCCACGCAGTGAGATTTTGCAACAAAGATCTTTCAGGCAAATGCCTCTGTATTCTTTGGTTCTCCCTAGAATGGAATGTCGTCATCGCTGATATCGCTATGGTGGGATGTGGCAGGTTTGTCATTACGTAACATAAACAGCGATTCGTTGCTATCAATCCAATTCCAACCAGCCTCCTGCAGCACAACTACTGAATAACTGTCACCTTCTCTGTCCATCTGTTCGATGATTTCCAAATACCCCCGCGTTTGTAATCTCCTAAGAGCTAAACTGTACCCAATGCCAGTAAGACCCGCACTCTTTGCGCGATGCTTGAGAGAAAAGGCAGCTATTGGCTCCTTGATCGACACAGACTCTGTAGCTATCAGGGAGAGTACCTGAATTTCTATTGCACTCACCCCCTCCGTTGGAGCAACCTGCTCATTTTCTATTAGTTTTTTGGTTTCAGCCCCACTTTTCAGTGCTTCTGCTCTTTCCACAATTTGTTGTTTGAGAACGTCAAAATCGCTTGGTGATTCAGATCCATATCTGATAATAGCTCTATGTTGAATATCAAATGGGAATCTACTCGCCGCCCGCTCATCAGAGCAAACCATGATTACGGAGCGATCCGCGGCAAACGCATATCCCAATTCGTACCAAACATTTGGGTTATCTGTGGTAATGTCTGCTAAACAGATAGTCGCGTTACGAATGCCTTCTTCTATTGAGTCAATCGGCACCTCAACTCTAGGGTCGCGATCAACTCGATACGGTTCAATTCCGGCTTGCTCCAAAGCTGGTTTGAAAACATCATTGAATCTCTTATCAAACTTACCAGAATCGAAAGGCTGAATCACGAAACACATAGCCACTGGGTGTTCTCCGATACGTTTGCAACCGGGCCGTCTAATATGAGAGCAGCTACACAAAAGATAATTCGGGTACCGAACGACGCAACTGGCTTGCATCCTTTGGCATCAGTCCTAGATCCTTCTTGTGAGCCGCTCAACATCCTCGCGCCGTTTACGAACACTGTCTTGAGAACGCGAAAGACTGGCTTAGTCTCATCGAATCCAGCTTTCTCGTGTTCCGCCTGCCGGCCACGCATACGAATCCGCGCATGCGTCCAATGAAGAAACCCAAGCTGCATTTCTACGACACCGGCCTAGCGGGCTGGCTGCTGGGATCCCGCACGCCTGAACAACTTCGCACTCATCGGTTGCGTTGGCCCCATCTTCGAAACCTAGGTCGTTTCGGACATCATGCAGCATCAGGTGCACAGAGATGAAGCTGGCGGGCTGCCGTTTTAGCGGGACCATGCGGAAGGCGAACTCGTGGTTGAAGAGTCTGCCGGCTTCACGCTCCTCGAAGCTAGGCGACGAAAACGCCTTCACCCAGCCTGTTCGACGACTCCGTGCGCATCTGATATCACCTGGCCCGATCTGGCAGGCCATGCCCCAACGCTGCCACCTTCGGTGGGGATCAACCGCAGCGCCGAGGAAAGAACGCCCTGATCCTCTGGCGAGAACTGCGCCGCCCAGAATGGTAAGCGTCGGACCCTCGTGCCACCGTCCAGTCAGTGGGAAGTTCTCGTGCCGGACGGTCCATCGCTCGAGGCATGTCCAACGCGTCAGACGGCCTGGGTGATCTCCCGTTGCTCCTACAATTGCTGCCAACGTTCCTCGGCCTGCATCAGATCGTGGGCGACCTCGCGGTGCTCCCTCCGCTCTGCGTCCACTTTCCCGCCACCGCCATCGCATACATCATGAGGGGCACCAGTGAGTCCTGTTCGGGCAACGCCGCACGCTCAACTCACCTGCAATACAACTGGCGCGTCCCGACCTTCTTCGACTTGTACGGGAAAGTCCAATGACTTAAGCGAGCGCGCCTGCCGAGAAGGCTCGGCCGCGAAATTGTGTCGAGGCGTACCGCTCGCTCGCCACGCGCCAAACCCCTGATCGAACAATATCGTGATCTTCCGATCGTCGCTTAGGAACAGCTGCAAACTTCGTTCATGCGGAAGTTGCGCCTTTTCACGAATATCAATCCGCGCGTTTGGAAATAACTCCTGGATCACAGCATGGCGCACCCCGTCCTCGGGAAACGTATGGAATACCGCCCACCCCAAATGGTCAGTTCTCGGCGCCCGAGCTGTCGCAATGTTCAGATCATCAATTTTTCCCCCGGGGATTCGACCGACCACCTCAGAAAAAAACCGCAAATTGAGCGGCGTCAGAAGGTAGCGGTCGCTATAGACTGCTGAACGAACTCCATGCGTTCGAACAGAGGCCATCACTAAGGGATCCGCGCTATCAAGGAGCTTCCAGAAACTGCGCCCAAAATTAGTCACTTGGCCATCAAGTCGAGCTCCCAGTCGAATGAGCTGAGCATTTCCACCCGACAATTTGACTAACTGTTTGCCAGAAATACCACTAGTTTCAGGTAATTCGTTCATTTGGCCACGGACCAGTGGCGCCTCTTCTCCCAATCCCCAATGGGGACCTGGTATCGCTTCACGTGCAGAAGATGTCGCGATAGCTGACGAGCCCTCCACGTCCTCGATCGACACAACGACCGGCGCATGGTTCGCAGACGGCAAATCCGTCGCAAGTCCCAAGGACACATATGCCGACAATCTATGAAGATCGAGCTTTTGTCCGATTGTCAGCCCTTTGTCTGTCAACGCCCGATGTTCCAATACGACATCAACTCTTGTCCCTACCTCTTTGAGGCGACGACATAGGTCGTCTATCGGCCAAGCCGCAAGCTCCCATTCCGATGGTGCACCGTGCAGATAGAAGGTGGTCGAAACCAAACCCCTCGTCCGGCTCCTTTGATCGATCCACTCCGAGAGTGTGTCGCGGACTAGTTTGGTGTTAGGACCAAATACTTGAAGGTGTTCCGGGATTTCCAAGGAGCCATGCAGTGTTTCCGCGAGAGCCATGGCGGCCGGGCGGTCTAGCCGCTCGCCTCCAAAATTGAGATCCGGCCGCAGAACACACGCTGGGCACCCATGGGTGCAATCCTCAGCACAAGAAAGCCGCTCTCTCGCCCGCTTCAGGCAAACGTCGAACCATTCTGATTCGGCCAGCCGAGAAGAGAGGCCTGCACCTCCCCCAGCTCGGTCATAGAGAAACGCCGAGATCCTGTTCTCGTTCGCCTGCCCCTTGGAGACACCAACGGACACACCGATCTCCCGCACGTCAGTTCCAAGCCTTTCCGCTAACGCCTCGCGCAATCCGGCGGCCAAGGCAAGGCCTACCCCACTGCTTGTTTCGGCCGGCAATTGCAACTCGAACACATCTGTTTGTGCGGCATGGATCAACCGAACGTTGCGCTGAATTCTCTCGCGCTTCACAAAACCGCCAGGGCAATAACCGCCCTTCAACGTCATTCCCGGCGCTCGCGCTAACGGCGAATGCTGCCGGATCCCGCGAGGAATTGGGGCGCCGACCCCCTCTTCTGTTTCCGCTTGGGCTCTTCCGCAATCCAAGCACAGGGCATAACCGCTTGCATGCGGCCCAGAACTGAGCGTCACAATCTGGCCAGCCGAATCGGCGCGGTAGCGGCCGGTCGTAGGGTCAGGTAGCGATTTCCACGTTCCCTTCGACGCCGAAATTCTCGGCAATTCGTACGGGACATGACCTAGATTTTCGTAGCCAGTGTGAGGCGCCCGTCGGCCAAGAAATCCTGCTGGTTTCAAGCTCCGTTTCCAGCCGGGCTTCGGTCGAGAACATTCCGGGCAGGCTTCAGGAACCATGCGTGCCAATCCGAAGGCACGGCACGACGAACATTCCCAGAAATACTGCAGATCCTCGAGTTTCGACGCATCGGCCATTGCCCGCCACGCCGGTAGAACCCCCTCGGATCGGTGTACCAGGCCGTCGACTACAATCTCGGCGCCAGGAGCGTATTCGCGGATTGCCACATCGAGAGTGCGTGAGGCCCCACCTCTACGATCTCCAAGAGCTACAGTTTCCGAGCCCAAGTCGCGATCGTGTCCAGAGAGATGGTCGAACGTCACCACGTCGACCGGGAACCCGTATGATGGCGTAAATCCGCGCCGTGCGAGTTCCGCCAACAGAAACTCGCCTTTCATCCTTCGGCCCCGTATTGCAAACGCTTGCCTCACTTCCGTTTCGGAAGCCGCATCGCGACGAAGGAGAATTTCAGCGTATTCTTCCCGCCACCGGCGAAGCAACCTCTCGAAGCTTTCGGCTGTCATGCCGGTCAGATACTCGACGCCCATTCCATCCAGCACCGTATTTTTCGTCAGGTGTGCCAAATCGCCGCGTAGTTGGTCAGAGCGACCCCACTCTCCCCGAAGGGATCGAAGAAACCCGTCCGCAGCAGCACCCTCTGCGACCGAATTATCAGCGTCATCAGTTGCACCGAAGAATGCACCGGTCGTTGACAGCAGATTGAAACCTTCTGGAAGATCACGCAGGAAAGCGCCCAGCAATGCCGCGTGTACGTGCCGGGCGGAAAGGCTCTGACTGTCTAGTCTCACAGCCGGCGCAGTTGCCAAAGTCGCAAGAAAGCGTTCAGGGTTCTCAAAAACAATTCGATCCATCGGCAGATCGCGGCAAAAGGTCATCCCAAAGGCCCAGGGCTCCCCGCGCCTTCCCGCGCGACCCAGACGCTGGCGATAGTTTGAAATCGCCGGGGGCGCATTGCCGTTCGCTACCACCTGCACATTCGGGATATCAATACCCATTTCCATAGTGGTCGAACAATTGAGTAAATTTATCTCTCCGTCCTTGAACATTCGCTCGTAATTCGCAAGTACTGGACGTTCAATCTGTGCGGAATGTTCTTGTGCGCGTAAGAATGGCGCATAGGCGGCAACCCTGTCGTGAAGGTCGGTCCATAACCCGTCTCTGCGCAATGCGGCAACTTGCCCATCTCTCTCAGACCACCGCGAGATCTCTCTGCGAAACTCTGGATCCAATCCTCCTTGAACCGCTCGTGGCAACCGCGGCAAGTCGATCCGAGCGAGATGGCGGTCTGGATCGTACGGGGACCGTCCCGCCGGGGAGTACCCGAATATCCGCCGAGTGACGGGACAGAGCCAGCCGACGTCAAGTCGCTGTACGGCGGCCTTCTGGAGATCGAGTTGGTATGCCCCGCCGCCGATGTCTTTTGCGGTCGTAGAAACAATCAATCCCCATAGGGACGACAATACCTCTGCGGCCCGATCTTGGTCCAGCGAACTTCCAAAATCTGCGTCAAGCAGCGCGTAGACCAAACGATGTAGTCGCGACGGCCTTCCAGATTGGGGAACAGGGCCGGGCCACGGCCCACTGTTGGTCGGGCGATCTGCAACCGCTAGGCCAGGACGGCAGACCGAGGACGGTTGCCCTCCCGAACGAGGGCTGACGAAGCGCATCATTCGGTCCAGCGGCATCGATGTGGCCAGTCGGTCCCGGAATACGAAGTCAATCGCTGCAAGCACCAACCCGATCCAGTCCTCTTCGCCCACCCCCGACTGGGCGAGCGCAGGTGGCAACGATTGCCCTGCCTTCCGCTCCAGATCCGGAAAGGTCAGGCGCACAAGGCCCATTGTCTCTGCGTTGTTCTGCACTTTGGGTCGACGGAGAAGCTCGCGGTACAGAAACATTTCGGCAAGCTTCGTGGGTTCTTGGGCCAACTCATGCCCGCCGCCAGCGCGCTCGCGCCACACTTCGGTAGCGAACTCCCGCAGTTCGCGTTGCTTTGCGAAGTCCTCCACCAGCTTGCCCCAACCTTTTGGTTGGGCCTCGCCGTGGAGCTTTACCTCAATCTCTCGAACGTATTCACTGAGTACTGGGTCGTCCGCCTTCAACAAGCTCTCGCGTCTCGCCTCGAGTTTTGCCCGCTCTATTTCATCTAGCCCGCCACTCTCCTGAACCGAATGGTAGAGAAATGCTCGTGTCAGATTGCGCTCGGCGTCCTGCTGGAGCTTCGCCGCTAATCGCGCGGTACCTTGACGACTGTCGGAAAATGTGAGTCCACGTCGACCCCCCAACGGCCTGCCCGGTTCGTTCAAGGGTTCCGCCAAAGACTCGATCATGGCCGGCATTGCTACGCCCATGAAGAATGGCGGGCCATAACGCTGTGGAGCCAGCCGAGCTGTGGCAGCACCAGGACAGCAGGTGCGGTCCGACTCATCCTCATGTAGTGAGATGCGAACCCAACGACCGTCGGCAGGCGGCGCGTTATCGAACACGGCACCGTCTTCAATCCTCAGGTACCGGTCGGTGTCCGTACCTGACGCTGGGGAGAGCACACCGGATCCCAGCGCGTTCACGTTGGGTGCGTCGACGTCCTCGTCCGGCTCTAGATCTATCGCGAAGTCGTCAGTTTCCGCTGTCTGCATCGGCACCAATCGCGGCGTGATCCCGAACTCGATCCCGGCGAGAAGAAGTGGACTTCCGCATTCGTTACACGCAGAGAGTTCGAAAACCGGAGCATCGCAATCGCACCTGTCTCGCTGCGTCAACCAGATTGCACCGAACCCCCAGCCTGACCCCTCGTCTACCAATTCTGAATCGCGAAATTTGCAGGAAGGATCTACGCAAACCCAGACTCCTCCCAGCGCGCGATGAAAGACATGCGCCCGCCACCCCAGTAGCCGCTCACCGGTGTCCGGACACACTGCACGCGCCGCGGCGTCGAGCACTGCCTGAGCGTCAGCTTTTCGATCTTCGCCATCGGAACCAAACAAGATTCTTGCAACATCCGAATGGGATGCGCCGTTGCTGGCAAGTGCTCGCCTAAGCTCCTGGATGCGGGGATGGGACGCCAAGAGGTTCCAAAGTGCCTCAGAGGAGCGCTCGCGAAGCGATGACAGTTCAAACGGAGTATCCGAGGCAGCAACTGGGAGTTCGGTTTCGACCTCACGCCCAAAAATCACTCGCACGCGACTCTCGGCCACGCCGGACAGATCCGAAGCGAAACGCTGGAGTTTCGCCTCTGTTCCGGCCCCCTCTCCGATCGTCGCGGAGGCCGCTACCAAGCGAACATGCTCCGGCTGGACGCCAAATGCAGCCCGCACTCGACGAAGCAGTAGTGCCATTTCCGCAGCTTGGGCACCGGTGTAACTGTGTGCTTCGTCGAGAATGATCCAGCGGAGCAAACCATTCGAACGCTCGAGGATTGGTCGGTCCTTGGCGCGCAGTAGCAAGTACTCCAACATCGTAACGTTGGTCACGAGTATCGACGGCGGGGTCTCTCGAATCTGCCGACGGTTACCTAATTCGGCTGCGCCAAGCTGACCGCTGTCCTCCTGCCGTGCCGTTTCGGGCGTTAAACCGTTGTAGAGCGCGAACGTCACGCGGTTCTTGATCGGCGCCGTCCAAGCGGCGAGCCGCTCACGCTGGCTCTCGATAAGGGCGTTTAGAGGGTAAATCACTATCGCCCGGACTCCAGACGACAACTCCGCAACCCCCTCGCGCACCAAGTCATCGAGCATCGGGATCATGAAACATTCTGTTTTGCCCGAGCCCGTGCCGGAACTCACCACGTAGGACAGCCCGTCGCGTGCTGCTTGCCAGGCCGCAAGTTGGTGGGACCAAGGTCGCCTTTCGCGCGGCATCCGCTCCTTCTCCGCTTGATCCAATGCAGCAACTAGATCGTGATGAAGGAGCCCATTGGCCAGATCACCGAGCGTGCAGTTTGCTGCCTCCCAACTGCGTGCGGCCTCGAACACCGGATCGCTAAGCAACGCACCCGCCTCTCCCGGCTGGGCCGAAAGACGGCGAAGGAGGACGGAGTTCAACGCGCGCGAGGCAATCCGTCCCCGTGCAACCACGGAAGAAGCCGCTCGCCCTGATAAGCGACAAAGAGTTTCGTAAAAGTGCGAATCTGTCATGAGTTATCGTCTGACAAGTAGAGTGCAAGCGAGGCTGGCAAGGCAGTATCGAAATAAACCGGATCGATAAGCCGCAGATTGATGAGAACAAGTTTTTCTTGTGGACTTGGCGCACCCCGCCGCTCTGACGCCATTTCTGCTACGACGAAAGGCGCATCGATCATTGTTTGGGCGTATGCATTGAACGACGGTAAAGCAACCGGAGGGTCAATCGGCTCGAGCCCGCTAACACCTTGAGGCAACCGATCGAATCTCCTTGCTGCTTCTTGGGCCACTTCTGCCAAGCGTTTGTCGGGGGATGGAAGCAAGAGCTTCCCCAGGCTGTCGCTAATATCTGGGACGCAAATTGTTCTATCAAACACCCCAGTTTTGATTAGCGCACTACAAAAGTGACCGGCTAGCTCCGGTCTGAGGTTCACGATGTCCGCGATTCTTCGGACCAGCACATGATCGGCGACTTCGGCAGCCTCTGAATCTTCCAGATATTGGGCCAGCTTCTGCCGCTGGCGTGTATGTTCGATCATGACTGCTTTGGCGAAATCGGAAACCGCCAGCGCCGGCCAATACAGAGGTGCCGCAGCTTCCAAACCAAAGACCTCGGGGAGTTCCTTCGCCGGGACGCGGAGGGCCAAGGCTATCGCTGCGGCCGGCACCCTAGCGAGCGCTTGAACCTGGTCCAATACTCCACAGTCGCCATCCTGCTCGACGACCGAAATGAGTTGCCATGAACGATCCCAGCCGGAGTCTTCCGGAGCAGCAACTAGTAGTTGCCATTCCTTAGCATACGCATTTGTTCGCTCCTCACGAGAAATGGTTCCGGAGGCGCGAGGATCCCAAATCGCCGCACGCTGTGTTCTTCTCTCAAGGGTGGACTGGAGTAGCCACGGCCCTCCTGACAGTTCGAGTTGCCCTTCAAGACTAACCGAGCCAGAGGTCTCGACCGGCCCGATCCGGCTCAAATCACACAAATCCACTCCACGAACGATCGCACTTAACGTTTCAGTCAACGCTACACCAAGAGTAGTCTCAGTTTTGACTACCTCGTTCCGGTCTAAACCCATCCGCAAGACGCCGTTTTCCACAACTGCGAAATCGTGGTAACGACGAATCTCTAGTCTGTGGCCCTCTCGCCCAGAAACGACAAGGTTCAAATTCACTTGAGCGTCCGGGCCTCCTTGCGCCAACATCGACTTGATCGACGGCAAGAAACTCGCGATCGGCACCTCTCCCCCAATCGGTACCGAAACTGGACGAAAACCGCGGAGCTGGAACTGAAGATCGCCACGCATCCCTTCCGGCGTCAGTAGACGCCAACCTTGCAGTGCATCAACCGAAATCGCTTGGTTTCGCTCTAGTCTGGCCCCGTCAGGATCCATGACCATCCCGAACCTTGCGGGCCAAGCGGCTTGGAGTTCCAGCGTTCGTCCAGTCGTCAACTCCGACAGCCTTAATCGGACCAGACCGGGAGCCGCTCGCGGAGTTTCAAGCGTCAAGCTGACGGCGCCGTCGCGCACTTCGCCGAATATTTCATGTTCGCCGCTGCTAAGCTTGACCCGCCAGCTTGGATCGAGCCCGTTGGCTGAAAACGCAATTCGACCCGCATCAACTTCGTGCAAACGCAATTTCACAGATTGCGGCACTCGAACGAGCCGAAGGCGCGCGACCACCTCATCTCCCCGCACCCACGTGACAATTTCGCTACAGAGATCGTGCCCTTGTATGCGCCGAATTTCTGATCCCACCACCCTGTTCGACCGTGTCACGCCGATCTGGCCGTGAATGTCCACGTCTCCACGGTAGACCGGTATGTTTCCGTGAAGACGCCAGCCCAAGAGAGTCTCGCCGAAAGCAATGAGACGGGCCTCGGGCGCATCTTCTTCAGCCCTAGTCTCGATGCGATACCGCTCATCACCTACGCGAAGCGTGCCCTGGCCGGAAACTCGCCACAAGAAACCATTTTGCGCGACTTCAACTTCATCCAGAGTCAGGCCCTCGCTGGTCTCGGGTTGTTCGCCTTCCGATGTGAGAACCCATATGCAGGGCCCGCGAGTCCGTCCTGCACCCGTCAGAGGCATCAACTGCTCAGTCGCGGCTCCTTCACCCAACTCGGTGGCACGCCAGAAACTCGGTCCTTCGATTGGTTTCGGTACTCCAGCATCGACAACTGCTTCCCCTTTCGTGTGGCCGTCAGCGAATGCCGCGAATGCAAATGGGGCGTCTGGCATCAAAGGGATCGCCTCCCTTCCGCCCCTTCCCAGACGTCGCAGGCGCCATCCCTTCTCCTCAGGCGTAGCGCTGTAGGCCACGCCCTGGACGACCGTTGCTGCTGTCGGCAGCAGTCGCAGTCGCAAACCCTCGGCGCCCGGGAAATGACGCTCCGGCAACCACCCATTGTCGTGGAGGATCAGGTAGCCGTACCAACTCCCGTTTTTTCCACGGCGTAATTCTCGCCCACACAGTGGTCGAGCAGCAGGACGAATATCGCGCTCAGCCCACAATGCAGGTCTAATCAGGCTCTCCGCGATATGTGGCGTCATGCGGAGGGGGATAGTCGAGCGCCAACCCGGCTGGTGGATATTCAGCCATTGTTCCGCGGCCTCTTCCGGCAAGTCCTTCGGAAGTGACTCGCGCAGATTCACAAGAGACAAAGCGAGACCAGCCAGCAGACGTGTGATGTCTGCGCTTTGAAATGTCTGCGGAAGGCGCGATCTCCAACGCAACGCCATTAGTTCAGCCCAAGCCTCGACCGCAGAGCCGCCTTCTGCCTCGATCTCGGACACCAAGCCCATCACGACATTGCGGTAGAGCCCCGACCCCTTGAGAAGCTCCTCTGGGATTCCGCCTTCGGCAAGCAAGCTGTATAGAAACAACCGAATGCCGCGATCAGACCGTCTGACCTCTCGGCCCCACCAAGACAAGCCCCGCCTCGCAAGCTCTCTCCCGAGACCTTGGTCGTCATATGGCAGGCCGAGTGGGCCGAGAACAAATTCCCAACTCAATGCCCCGCCAGAGAAGCCCGCGCGGATATGCTCAGCGGCCCAAAGCACAAATGCTGGCGCGGAAAGGTCTGTCGTTCGACCCGACGCGACCTCCAACCGCAACTCTTCTCGGAGATCAGAAAACGTTTCCGGAGAAAGCGGATAGCGATAAAGCGGACGACCATCGGGACGTGCCAGTTCCGTTGCGGAAACAATCCGTGATAGAATTTTCATGAAGAAACTTCTTGTCTCGGCCGGCCGGTGATCCTACGCCGCAACTCTCTGAAAGCAAAACCCTTGTGTTGGGTAGAATTTAGCCGAATGGTCGCTCAACGTGAACCGTACCAGCCATCAAAATTCGCTGCACGCTTCCATGCAGCGCGTTGTATGCGACTTCTATAGGCCGGTTCGACACCGGGCACCGTGGTCGGGAAAGCCCATTGCCGCAACATCAATCGGACGTCTGCACGTTGAGGCTCAGGATGCTGTGCCGTCGTGGGCAGATCCTGAAGTCGCTCAGCCGAGATTTTTTCGTATCTAGTGGTCCAACATTGGAAGCAAGTCGCTACTTTGCCACTTCCATGTAACGAAGCACACAACCATCGTTGAGCATCTTACAGCACGGCAAATTTACCGCACTCGCGGAATAGTGAACTACAATTTTCCAAATAGGATTTCTCAGAGCCGAAGATTACGGAGAAATCGCACTACTTTCTCCAACCGTTCGATGTCATCGGGATCACGGCCATCCGCTGCAAAATGCATAAAGTCGTTTCTAATCTCTCGTATCCCCTCAAGGCGTTTGATGAATTCAACACGGTCAATGTCCATTGCAAGCTTGGCCCAAGATTGCTGGTCTTGCAGAAGCCGACAATATCCCCCGAAAGTCAAATCACCTGGACCGGAAACGTGTTTGTCCTCTGTTGATGCCTTTGCGAGTTCATCCACGGTGAACTTGCGCCTCACTAGCATGCGAAGGCGACGCTCGATCTCACCGATCAGCAGGAAAGGATGCGCGTGATGCTTGAACTGATGGGCCAAGTCGGCGGCAGTAACGATGCCCGTCACCTGTTTGTCCGGCCCACGAACCAAAACGGAATCGTGGGTACAAATTTGATCCGTTGCATCAGCCAATGTCGTGGTTCCGTCCACTTCGTGCGCTGGTTCCATGCATTCTCGGACCTTTGACGGATTGGTTCCGTTCGAATAGGCCCGGCCAATTGACCGCCAACTCACCATTCCCTTGACGTTCCTGCCGTTCGTCATGACCGGAAGTTGAGAATAATCTTCCATTCGCATGAGCGTTATTGCCTTGACCACGCGGTCGTCGGGAACGACTGACACCGGGGCGTTGTGCGCCGCTTTCAACATGCCTATACGAACCGCAGGATCCAGTGACGAGGGATCCTCAGCTTCGGACTCCTCATCATCAAGTTCTAGCGCAATCTGATCATCAATATATTGGTACTCGAAGTCAGGCACTGTGCGGAGTTGATGGCTTTCGAGTTTCTCTCGAATGGTGCTGACGACCACGGGTCCCCGACGTGAATAGCCAAAGTGTGCAAGAAATTCACGAACTGTAACTTTGCTTGACCTAGGAACGGCACCTTCCTTGAATTCTTTGCTCATCCGTTCCGCTTCGTCTCGGAGCCATTTGTCAACTGCGTCGAGTAGGTCGGACACGACTCACTTCCCGATGAATGATATTGCAAAGCTGATGAATCATACCGCAGTATTGATTTCAACGGCGAACCCCTCACCGTAACCCGGGACACGACGATCATGCACCGGAACTGTCATGGCTACGCGGCGTTCAAGGGCCCAATCGTGGAAAGACGGAACGTTGTGTTGGTCTCAAGTACCCACGGGAACGCGGTCGCGTACGCGCTCTGGAAACTGGAGCACCGAGGGGCGCTGTTCGTCAAGCCGGACATGCCCGACTACCGCTGCATGAACGTGGGCGAGCACACGCGCCCGCAGGAGTTCGACGTCAACCCACTCCTTCTTCCACGCTCGACCATGTCGTGCCGAAGTCGCGCCTGAAAAGATCGTTGTGCTCTGGCGCACCGTTGGTTGCCTGAGCAAGCAACCGCCGAGGCGAACGTCTCTGGGCTTGCTGGGTTCCTGGTTGCCAAGACCGCGGCCGCGTGCTCGCGACGTATAGCCGAGCGCCGGTACGACGGATGACCGTCACCCTGACCGGTGATAGCCTGGCCTACATGGCCGCTGGCCCCTGGACCGATGACGAGAACGACCTCATCGTCGCGGACTACTTCGCGATGCTTGCGGCCGATCTCGCCAAACGCCCCTACATCAAGGCCGAACACAACCGGCGACTGCGGACCCGGATCGGCCGAAGCCGCCCTTCAATCGAATTCAAGCATCGGAACATCAGCGCCGTCTTGAAGGGTCTCGGCGAAACTTGGCTCACCGGGTACCTACCTGCATTCAATGTCCAGATGTCCCTCGCCGACGCTGTCTCGCGGTGGCTGCATCAGCACCCCGAGTTCCAGGCTCCCACGCCGTTCGAGGACCAGCCTCTGGGCACTCCGCAGACAACTCAGCTCGTCATCGAGTTGCCACCTACTCTCAGGAACTACCCTCCACCTGACGAACTCGAACAAATGCAAGCGATCGCGCGCAAATTCGACGTGGCTGCACGAGCCGAGCGCAATCGAGTGCTCGGACGTGCCGGAGAAGAGCGCGTTCTCGCCCATGAACGGGCAGTCCTTACCAGTGCCGGTCGCGCCGACCTGGCACGGCGCGTGAGATGGGTGTCAGACGAAGACGGTGACGGTGCGGGATACGACATCAAGAGTTACTCCCCCGAGGGCCAAAGCCGACTGATCGAGGTGAAAACGACCAACGGCTGGGAGCGGACGCCCTTCTACATCACCCGGAACGAACTCGATGTCGCGAATGACCGGCCCACCGAGTGGTGCCTCCTGCGCCTATGGGATTTCGCCCGGGAACCCAAAGCCTTCGAATTGCGCCCGCCGCTCGACGCTCACGTGACCCTCATGGCGACAAGCTTCGAGGCTCGATTCCACTGAACCCATTTCCTTTCATATCTCCGTGAGTCCTTTGCTTCTCACAGCTTCTGATGACACGCCCGCTTCCAGTCACCGTCCTAACAGCGGCTGTCTGTCGTCTACCCGCGCGGACAGCCACCGACACTCGGTCCACCGCCGGTCCCAGCCCGGCATCATCGCCATCGTGCACCCGCCCATAACCCGGGGAACCGGTGATTCGGCCAAGTTTTCGTTTGGCGACTGCACCACCAGCACAATCTCGACATACACCACAAGGAGTGGGCTCGCGAAATCAGAGCGGCTATTGGCGCCATCCGCGTGACCGTGGACCGACGCTTCATGCGCGGCAGCGTTCCGCACATACGAACGTCGCGGCGAATTGAGGCGAAGGGTAACGAGGCAAGCCCTTTTCAATCTTGATCGCCAATCAAAACAGTCAAATAAGTAGGTTTACGTAGTTGCCCCACCGGGAGAAATTCGGATGACTGGTTGGTATTTCGGAAGTTTGGGTGTTTCCGACTAGTATCTAACTCTTGCAGCGTAGCGGCACACCGGACGAACTCCTCGCAGCAAGAGGACAGGAGAAGGATGGATTCCGACGTCGAACTTCCTCCCAGTCCAGAGCGTAGAGCGCTCATGGCGAAGATTCGGGCGAAAGACACAAAGCCCGAACGGACTGTTCGCAAACTGCTTCATCGTGCTGGCTATCGATTTAGGCTTCATGTCAGTAGTCTTCCGGGATGCCCTGACATCGTTTTTGGTGGCCGCCGAAAGGTGGTGTTTGTACACGGATGCTTTTGGCATCAACACGACGGCTGTAGACATGCTAGAGTTCCAAAAACCAGAGTGAATTACTGGAAGCAAAAGTTTGAGGCTAATCGTGAACGGGACGCCGAGGCAGTATCTGCACTAGCGCGAATAGGATGGGAAGCGATTGTCATTTGGGAATGTGAAACCAATCATCCGGAAATATTGCTGCCGCGATTAAGGCTATTCCTCGACCCGGAGTGAAGGAATCAAACCGGCAGAATTTAGACCACAAATCGCTGTGTCGAACGACGGCGTCACTTGCATTTGACAGCTGCTCGGCGTCAGACTTCTTCAGAGAGTGCGCAGGAGGGCACGCCACATCATGTGGGCATGTTGGGCATCTAGTACTAGATATAGCGGCAGCAGGTGTAGTATGCTGGCTAGGATCGTACGAGCGGTTTGGGCGCACTGCTGAGCCGTTGCAGGCTACGTTGATGCCGTAGGGAGGTGTAGGGTGGTGAAGTGCGTCAGCATTTTTTCCGGTGCCGGCGGATTGGACATCGGGGCGGTGAGAGCGGGTGCGGATATCGTGGCATGCGTTGAAAATGATGAAGACGCTGCCCAGACACTGCGGCAAAACATTGTGGGAAACTCATCTGAGATTGTTGAGAGCGACATTCAAAGCGTCTGCTTCAAGAAATGGCGATGCGAAAATCAGTCAATCCTCATCGGCGGCCCCCCCTGCCAGCCATTTTCCAAAAACGGATACTGGGTCAAGAACGACAATCGTCGCATTGAAAATGACCCCAGAAACTTGCTAGGCCAATTTCTTCGCGCTCTCGATGAATTGAAACCAAAAGGGTTTCTTTTCGAGAACGTCGAGAGCATTCGGCACCCGACGAACCGGGCCGCTTTTGAGCGGTTTGTCTTTGAGGTAGAGCAACTAGGATATGCGGCCACCACATATAAGGCCAACTCAGCAGATTTTGGTGTTCCCCAGAAGCGAAAACGCGTATTCGTTCTGGGTGTACGCGGCACCAGGCAGAAATTACCGATTCCGCGTCCTACGCACGGTAATTCCCAAGAGCCTCATCTCTTTTGTGGTCCCTTGCCACATGCTGGAGTTGGCAGTTTCATTGTTAAATATGAGGGCCCTGAGTTCTCAGAGCCCGAAGAAGATCCAAGCGCCGGAACATATTTTGAAGAACTCACCCACGTTCCTGCGGGCTGCAATTACATCGCTCTTTCCAAAATAAAGAACTATTCTGGCCGCACATTCAAACCCGGCACCCGGTTTTGGAACTTTTTGCAAAAGCTGCATCCTGAGAAGCCATCAATTACGATAGCAGCTCATCCAGGTCCTTGGGTGGGACCCTTCCACTGGGCAAACAGGAGGTTAAGGGTGCCTGAAATCGCAGCCATTCAAACGTTTCCCGATGGCTACCGTTTCCATGGCAATCGCCGTTCGATTCAAAGGCAGATCGGTAACGCGGTGCCTTGCCTCCTTGGTGAGAAAATGGTTGCCCATCTTTTAGAACATCTTTAATGCCCCTTCACTCGTCCCTTTTGTATCACTTTGTCCGAGATTCTCTCGGTTCATACTCGGAGGATTTTCGGATAATCGAAAGGGAAAACCCAACCCTTGTCAGACTCAACGGGCGAACTTATTCCGTGCGGGTCAGCTATGTCCATGATTCCGGAAATACGCGGCCTAATGAAGATGAGGTTCGAATTCAAATTTCTCGAAATTCAATCGAAACACAGCGAGACCGGAATCAGGCCGGTACGCATGTCGCGTTCATCGGGTTCTTTGACGGCGGCAGGGCTTTCGTCGGCTGGGATCCTAGACATGTTTTCTCCCTTCAAGCTAGGACAGTGGTATCAGTATATGCTCGCCGATCACAGCAACGAACTGTCACGGACAGTCAAGCGGCAGTTCACCAATTCCGTTCAAGATTCCTAACGCGTCCCAGCTTCGCAATTGCTTTACCAGCTAGCGCGCTGGGGTTCTACCTCGAAAATATTGATGGCTTCCACAGCCTTTCCAGCAAGGATGCAATAGTTAATTTGGTTAACTCCGAGACTTCCGCGTTTGCTCATGGCCAGATTGGTAGATCTGATATATTGATCATCAAAGACGGACTACAACGGCACAAGTTCGAGTACACGCGTAAAGCGTATCCTCGCGATCCTAAGTTCACTGAGAGTGTGCTTGCCGCATACCAGCACACCTGTTGCGTCTGTGGACGGCAGCTGGGAATAGTGCAGGCCGCACATATCATTCCGCACTCGGAGCCAGACTCGCCAAACACTGTGCAAAATGGCTTAGCTCTCTGTGTAGAGCATCACCGCCTCTATGATGATGCCCTGCTGCTGCCGGGGCCTCACTCCAGATTAACCTTAAACAGAGGTAGGGCAGAGTATCTCAGGCTAACAAATCAAGGGAAAGGACTAGAAAGCATTGAAAAACTCGACGGACACTTCTATCAACCGCCGCCCAGTGTTGAACAAGGCCCCTGTGCAGAATATCTCGAGCGAGGACTTGCGATCAGAATGGCAGGCCAGGCTAAATGATCTGCTTAGCGAAGTAGAAAATGCCGAAACAGAGTTTTCGTATACCTCACAAGACGAATCTGAGAACGACAGAAAACTGTCCGGTTCATATTACACTCCCATTGACGTTGCTCGCTATTTTTGGAATGAGTTTTTTGCGATTGCCGACCTTTCTGACTTTCCCAAGGCGCTCGCGTTTGTTCGACACAATACTCTTGTCGAACCGTCTGTCGGATCTGGAATTCTATTCTTTTCTCTGCTGTGCAAGTTTGCTGAACTGGGTTTACTGCCGAAACATTTAGCCGGCCTCAGGGTAATTTTAGTTGACATTAACGAACAGGTGTTAGGCTTTGTGCAGGAAAAAGTCGGCCAGTTGGAAGGAACTTTCGGTGTTCAATTCTCCAACGTTTCGTATGTTCAGTCCGACTTCCGAAGACTCGTGTTCCCTCAGTCGCCCGCTCCAATATTTTTTGGCAACCCGCCTTTTGTCAGTAATGAGAAAGGTACTTCAAGGTGGAGAAACCTGTTCGCTGATTTTCTGGAACACTCGCTCAACTCTGCAGGACGCAATGGTTCGGTCCACTTCATTTTACCTATTTCGATCGCATTTAGCCGCAACTACGTCGATTTACGCAGGAAGTTCCAAGATCATCCGCGACGAGTGAGCCTTTCGCACTTTGACAATATTCCTGACACCCTTTTCAAAGCAGGCAAACCCCGGCACTACAACACCAATAGGGCGAACAGCCAACGGTGCTCAATTGTGACGATCCGACCTTCGCCGGAGCCCAAGGTTCTTTCAACTAAACTTCATCGATGGTCAAAAAAGGATCGACAAAAGCTACTGAGCTGTTCCCCGCGGTACTTCGACGTGACAGACTTTGGGTTTGATGATCAAATCCCGAGACCATGCGGCAGTCAGATACTCTGCTATCTCCGGTATGCGGAGACCGGAACTAGATTAGGTAATTTACTTGACTCTCATGGGGAGTTCCCTCTCTATGTAGCTGGCGTCGCACGCAACTTCCTCGGCATTCGTGAATCTGAGGGGCCAGGCGTTCACGGACTTCGGTTTATCAGGAATGATGACCGACTACGAGCGCTCCTGTTGCTCGCTTCAGACCTATATTTCGAATATTGGCGCACTATTGGAGATGGTTTCCACGTGACCAAGCAGAATATCCACGGTTTCCCAATTCATCGTGATCTCTGGCGACAACTGGAGTCAAGAGTCGAATATGGCCGGGATTTGTGGGCAAATCGGCGTCGATACTTGAAAAGCAAACTGAACTCGCGTGTAAAAGTCCGTTCATATGATTTTTCACATGCAGTCCCGTCACTATTTGCCGAAATTCACCTCAAGGCGTCAATGCTCAAGAGTTAGCATGTATGCATGAATGTTTATTGATTTTTTCGACCATCGATGGCAATGCAAAGGCCCATCGCAAATCCTCAGTAACCTATCATTATGGTCGCCACTCAGCCCAAACATCTACTTCTTCGCATGGAACACTGCGCGCCTTGTGAAACGTGTCGGCTTGACGCTTCCCCTTGGCAGCGTTGTGGGCAGGTTGTACGCCAGTCCTCACCCAACCCGTCGCCTCTAATGAGGCGGTAATGAGTTCGGCAGGATCTTCGACAAGGCGATCCCGAATCGACCCAAACCGAATGACCAGTGCGGCTCCAAGCGAACTATGTTTCCCCACGTTCGCCCACACGTCTCTAAGTTCGGAGATGAACTTGTCGCGACCAAAATGCGAGAGTTGCCCTACAGTCGTGTAATCGACTGTAGCTGGGCCACCAAGAAACCAATTCCGAATCCATTGGTCTGGCATGTATGTCCTTAGCCCATAGTAAGGTGGAGAAGTGACAATCCAACTGAATTTGCCGATTAACTCATGTGCTTCTTCTAGCGTGGAACGATGCCGACTATCCCCTTCTATCGCCATTCCACGGACACTAGGTGTCGCGTTTCCATAGTACCGGCGCGCGCGCTCGGCGATTACGGCGAGAACATCCACGCGAGGAGGCGATAGTCCTCGCTCTGTCCAAAACTTGACCGCGTAAACAGGTTTCGGCCCATAGGTCCGCGGGCATTGGTTCGAAAAGTATGAATGCTTGGTGCGGCCAATCGGGCCATGCAGTGCGCCCAAGATAATGCCACGGAGCGCGGCGGCCACATGTTCCGCAATCGAACTTCTCTGCAACGCATCTCTAAACGTGCAGAGATCTCGCAGAACATCGCCGTGATAGGCGAGGTCCCAAAATTCTCCTTCCGGCTTCGTAATCGTCTCCTGCTGTCCGCGCAGAATCGCTCTTGCCGTATCGACAACCTCTTCGGGATCTGGGGCGACGAGCTTCGCTTGGGTAGCGGCTGTGGCTACACGTGAGGAATCGATTCCGACCGTGCGTAAACCAAGTAGCCGCGCCGCAAAATTCGTGGTTCCCCGACCGCAAAAGGGATCCAGTACCCCTACGTTCGACCCCGCGCGCGCTTTCAGGATGCTAAGCGGAAACTCCAAAGGGAACATTGTGAAATAGGGGCAGATGGCATTCAGTCGTACTGTTTCTGCCCTGACCACTGGTAGAGCCGCGTTCAATTTCAGTTTTCCGGACCGGACCGGATGTACATTGTTTGCCTGGGGCCTCGTCGAAAAGCGTGCCAGCCCTGTCGTTGTGGCCCAAAGATTGCAACCATGGTTGGAACTACCAACTGGTAGGCCTTCTGATCTCGGCCGTCGAGCGTATCTGGCAGTGCTGCAGCGATGACACTCCGTACATGTCCCCAAGCGGCGCCTTCGCCTCTCAGCTTGCCGGCTAGTTCAGCGTTCTGTTCCACAGCCTGTCGGGCCAACTGCTGGTAGTAGACCTCTAAATCAGGCGGTTCTCCGTCAACCTGCTCACCGACGCGATGGTTGGATGGCTGTGTGATTGTCTCGGCTTCTCCAGCCCCTCTGGCTTCATCAATTGATGCACGCGCTTGATCAATCAGGTCCACCATTAAACGCTGGAGTTCCGTTGCAAAGGTCGGGACTGCCGCACCGGAATACGTGGGATCAGCGGCCTCGTAGGTTTCCTCGAATGACAAAGCGCGGACGGAAATCGGATACGGCTTGCCGCCCACAGAACTCCAAAACACACCTTGACCCGCAATCGGTTCATTCAACAAAGAACTGAGCAAGTCGTCGCTGAAATGAGCATTTGCTCGTTTAACACTAGCGAGATCGCCTGCAGATAGAAGATGAAATATGAACCAATTGTCTCCCTGACTCAGAATCTCGTTCGGGATGGACCCGGGCTGCTGAGTAATCAGAAGGGCGCCAAGATCATATTTTCGCCCTTCCTTGACCCAGGCGATGTACGGCTCGGCCGCAGCAGCTCGCTCGTTCAGTACCGCCTGAGCCTCCTCGATAACGGCGATCACGGGTATTGTCCTGGGCTCAGCTTTGGTGAACTCCTCCTGATTACGGTCAAAGATCCGGCGAAGAACAATCCCTGCAAGAATGAAAGACTGTGCACCACGCAGCTGTGAGACGTCCACGACACATATCTTGCCAGCTTCCAGTGCTTTCATCAGGAGGCCCATGAACTGGCTGCTCTTGTCATGAAGCATGCCAACAACATTGCTCATGTTTGATC
Organism: uncultured Bryobacterales bacterium; assembly: GCA_964461235.1. Lineage (GTDB taxonomy): Bacteria > Acidobacteriota > Terriglobia > Bryobacterales > UBA6623 > VXMF01. The sequence continues at coordinate 47,390 of CAYWUV010000039.1, forward strand.
GCGCGGCGACGGCCTCGGCTTCTTGGCGACCGGTATCAAGATTCATAATCCTCGCGATCTCTTCCAAATCCGCGCCACCTCTGTCTCGGTCGATGAGATCCACCAACTGCCTCCACCTTTCAGCCGATAGGGAGCGAAGTTTGGCAACGTTCTGCTGATCTTGGCGCTCCAGCGGCAAGGCGATCGAGATGACATCGCTGGGCCGAAGCTGCCGGATATCGAGCCTGATCCCACCCGCGGTGAAGGACCCATAAAAGGGACTGGGGGCACTTCGAGCCGTGAACACAACCAATTTGTCCTGAAGGTGTGGAACGTCGCACAGTCCCGGCCGCCCCTTGTCATCGGGCCAGAAATACTCTCCGTCTGGATCGAAAATAATCGTGCCAACAGGCACCTTCCGGCCGCCACGTTTTGTGACCGTGGGCGTCGCTTCGTAGAGCTTGCTAAACAGCAGCTTGTTCAAGTTTGATTTACCGAAGCCAGCACGTGCGAACACAAAACTTCGCCGCGCCACCAGACTTGATACCGGAAATCGAACGATGATCTCTGGAGTCTCGACGCGCATCCAGGACTCAATTTGCGCCGTTTGGCTGCCGTCAGCGTAGATGTATTCCCCAAGAGCGAAGTGACCGATCGGGGCCCCTTCTTCGGCGTCGTGCCCGCAAACATCCTTAAGCACCTCCCCCGAAGGAAACGCGACCGCACTTCCAACATGAGGAAGCCGACGATGCGAAGGCACAAAAGTCAAGGTGTTGCCGAGACTGTTCCGGAGCACTCCCAAGACGCGAATGTTGACACGGTATTTCAGATACTGCTCTCGCAGGTCCTCAGGGATTGGCCGTTCCTCTTGGACAGCACGGATATTGAATTCTTCCCCGCTGCCGAAGGACAACTTACCTTCTGATGAGAATGACGCGATGCGCCCCAACACTGCTTCCTCTGGTGTTTCAAGCTGCACGAGCACGAATTGCCCGTGCATGGGAATCCTTTGGAAGTCATTTCGATATGGCAATGCGAGTTCGGCATGAAATTCCATGCCACCTTCCCGAAAACCCCGAAAGATCCCAACTACATGTTCTCTCGGAAACAGTTCCATGCCGTCCTCCGGCTATGCGTATCTGCGCGACGTCGGATCGCTATCCTGCAACTGAAACACATCGAGGGTAGGCGCCTCACTCCCGAGGGCTGTACGTAAGCCGCCAAAGATCATGTCCTGCAGGATGTCCATGTCGAAGTCAACAAGGGCAGCATTCTGATGAGCCTTCTGAAGAGACCGTGGGTAAAGCGGCACAGGGAAACCTTCTGTGGCGTCATTTAGCAGACAACCGAAAACTGTCGCGTGATCGTTGGATTGGGAGAAATAAATGTCTATCGGCCATACAGGATCTCTTGGTCCGCTGCCGAATTTGACAAAGAACATCTTGCCGGCAACGAACTTGTTGGCCTCGCCGCCTTCGGCGACGCGATCATCGCCACGTGCGTATTCTGACCACACATAGGCCTTCTCCTCAAGATCTCGCGGAACCTCAACGTAGCAAGGAAATGGCGATTGCATCACTCCTTCTAGCGCCATGGCCAATCGATATCGAGACAGCACCTTGCTGCGTTTGGCTACCCCAACAAGATATATGCGGCGCCTGTTTGTGCGAAAATGATGGTCGATGCCCTCTTGGATGCCGGCGCGAAATTGCTGGAACAGGTCCTTGGCAAACACCTTGCTGCGAAGAAATCCGTCAAAGACAATCAATGTGTCCGTTGCGAAATCCTTCTCCCGTACAATGCTAAAGAGTATCGCCCACTCAACTAGCTCGCGGTAAACCTGCACCCAGCTCGGAGAGTTTGGCCGACCACTGTCGTCAGGACGAATCATATGGCTGAGCGTCGATAGGTCATCGACACCCAAATACTGCATGAGGCGACCGAGTGCAGTTGGGTGCTTCGGTTCCACAAACTGGCGAGCCGAGAGGGCAGATACGCTCATCGTTGGCGAAACAGCCTCTAGGCAGTACTCGTTATTGCTGCTGTCAACAACCCGAACAAGCTGGACGAGGAACGGGTCGAACTGCAATTGATTGTTGCCCCCATCGGCGGCAACAAGAGAAACTGAGGTAGCCGAGCGAGGTAAAATGCGCCGCGTCTGAGAAACTAGGGGGCGCACCTCAGCGCGCAACTGGGCAAGGAGCCTTTGGTCCTCTGTAATCTGGCGCGTAATTTCATCGCGCAGAACTGTTTGGCTGGCAGGATCAAGCATTCTGTCTCTCTAGTGCAACCGGTGGATCATACTTCGTCGGAACGCTGCGGACCAAGTCAGCAAAGTGGCCAGGAGTGCTGTGGGGAGTGACCTCGACAAAGCTTAGCTCACTGTACGGGACCACCTATGCCGAGATCCCAACCCTACGTTAGTAAGCCGCTCTGATCGATTGCCTCAACGCTGACCCAATTGAATTTGTTGATCCGGTCGAAATGTTAGTACGGCGCAACGCCCATTGCCTTGCCATTGCACACGGAACCGTCTGCTATCAGAACCGTTCCGACAGCCAGATAGCGAGCCGGGTCGACGCGCGAACCGACCGCCTGAGCAAGTGGTATCCCGGCGCGGCCGCAGCCCCTTCCGCGCGCGGTGTCCCGGTGCCCGAGTTCATCCGCCCGGAATTCACGGATCGTCTCCCTGAACTCCGGCTCTTCACCGCCGAGCGCCCGCTCCTGGCGGGCGTAGTGCCCGTCGATCACCTCCTCGACCGCCTTCGTGCACGCCATCGCCCCCTCCCGCCCCGGCAGCGCGTACCCCGCCACGTGCCAGAGCGGCAGCAGGACGGTCGGCCTCACCTCACGGTGGGGCAGGTCCCCCACAATGGAAGCCGGATGCCGCCACTCGCGGTCGGCCAATTCCCTCGACCGAACGATCCGGGTAGTGTCTCGCCCAGCATGGTGAGCCGACCTTCAGAGATCTGTTTCGCCCCGTACTCTCCTGGGTAATCTAAGCGCAGAACACGCGCGACCCGCTGTTACGGGGTCAGAACACCGGAGAGGCGTGGCACCTTCCGTTCTTGCCGCGGATGACGCGCTGTCATTGCGCAGTAAGCCTGTAACTTTCTCACCCGAGGCGGCTTGGAGTGAGTCTTGGCCCGCGGAATTAGCTTAAACAGCATTACTCCTTCTATACGTCACAAGTGCGCAGAACTACGATGACCGGCTCGGCATTGGGCTCGGCATTGGTAAGAGGGCCGAAGAGCCTGAATCTACGAAGCTGAACCGCAAGTCGTGCGAAAATCCGGGAGATGGTACGTGGCTGACAGAACCATCAGGGTTGTGAGTTGGAACATCGCCAAGAGGCACAAACCGTGGTTTAGGCTCGCGGAGATGGCCCGCCGGGGCGAAGCCGACCTTGCGCTGCTGCAGGAGGCGGGAAACCCGCCCGGGGAGATTGCCGACGAGTTCCGCTACGAGAACGATGCCTTGGAGCCAACGACTTTTGACCATTGGCCTCTGGTTGTGCAGTTGTCCGACAGGGTGGAGGTTGAGTGGTTCCGGCAGGTTCCTGCGAAAGGATGGTGGCGCGAAGACCGGGAAATCGAAGTGAGCGGTATCGGGACAATAGCTGTCGCGCGCGTGGTGCCGTGCGGACAGGCGGAAGAAGCGTTCCTTGCGGCATCGATGTACGCGCGATGGGCGCGGGCGCACCCGATCACCACCGCGAAGAAACCCGGACTCCACGCTGACATTTCGGTGCATCGTATCCTTTGCGATCTCCAGGCCTTCATGGACTACCCTTCCCATTACCCCATGCTCGCTGCCGGTGACCTGAACCTGTACTACGGCGCAACAGAAGCGTCGTGGTATGCGTACGAACGCGTCGTCTGGGATCGCTTCAAGGCGCTTGGCCTTGAGTTTCTCGGGCCACAACTTCCGAATGGAAGAGCACCGTCATCCACACCTCCGGAGAGCCCCGAGCACACACGAGACGTTCCGACCTATCACACCAGCAAGCAAACACCGGCAGAGGCAAACCGTCAGCTTGACTACGCCTTCGCATCCCGCGGGTTCCACGAGACGGTAACTGTGCGGGCCCTCAACGGTGTGGAGGAATGGGGGCCAAGCGATCATTGCCGACTGCTGATCGAGGTCGGTGGAACATGAGAGGCTGCGACGCTCGTTAGTCCGAAGCTTGATCCCAGGGAGGTTCTTGCCGGGGCGACTCCAGAGGTGCCGACCAGTGCGCTGCTCCGTAACCAGTTCCTACGTCCGGGCTCCGGAGGGAGGCCCGTTGATCGTGCCGCGTCGAGTAATGTGGCACCGCAAGTTGCCTGCTTCAGGTTCATTTTTCCGAGGGTCATCACCACCGACATGGGCACGAGCAACGAGGCATACGGTGACCTGATCCGCCTCCCCCGTGGTGAGGCAGATGCCGAGGAAATGTTGCGCCGGATGCCGCTGGGCGTCCCTGCTTCCCAGGGGGGCATCGGCGAATCCACGCTGCGGGATCTGCTGTTCCGGTACCCGCAGACCCTGCCCATCGCTTCGATCGATGCAGCCTATGTCGGCGCCGTGCCCGTCTGCCGGGAACTATCCACGCAAGCGGGGTTCGTGGACGCACTGTACGTCAACCCACAAGGGCGCCTGACGCTCGCCGAATTCAAGCTCTGGCGCAACCCGCAGGCACGGCGGGAGGTCATCGGTCAGATCCTCGACTACGCCAAGGAGATCGCGACCTGGAACTACGAAGACCTGCAGCGCGAGGTATCGAGGACACTCAAGCGGCCCGGAAACGTGCTCCATGAACTGGTGCGAGCCGCCAACCCCGAGGTGGACGAGGCCGCCTTCGTCGACAACGTCACCCGGCACCTCCGCCGCGGCGATTTCCTGTTGCTGATCATCGGCGACGGCATTCGAGAGGGAGTCGAGAGCATTGTCGACTTCATCCAGCGGCACAGCGGCCTGCACTTCAATCTCGCCCTGATCGAGGCGGTGCTGTATCGAGACACGCACGAGCGGGTCATCGTGCAGCCACGCATTCTCGCCCGCACCGAACTCGTGCGCCGCGTGGTCTACGAGGTTGGTGCAACCCGAGACATCCCTCCGGACGACCCCGATGACGATCTCTCCGAGTACCAGAAGGAGAACCTCCGCTTCTGGACCGCGGTGCTGGATGGATTTTCCTTCTCCGACGTGACGCTCGACGTTCCCGGGATCACCAAGGAATCGACGGCATACGTCAAGGTCAGGAACTCGGGCTTCGGAGACTGGGGCCTGTCGTTCGCGGGGTATCTCAGTCGCAGCCCTCCCGGCATGGGCTGCTATCTGAGCTGTCGGAAGGATATTCCCCACGCTGTGCGTGTCTTTGAGCAGGTCGAGAGCAACCTTGACGAACTGCGTCCGGAGATGGGTGACGACCTGGCGTTCTGGGTCAACCAGGCTGGTCGGCCACGGATCGGGTTTCACGGACCCGACGTGCTGCCCTTCGGCGCAATTGAAGATGCCACCGAATTCCGGGAATCGGTTCGGTGGATGCGGGAGAAGCTGGACCTGCTGGTCAGCACCCTCCACCCCCGCCTCCAACGGATGCTGTCTGGACAGGAGTGAAGGCGGACGCCTGCGGCGATCCGTAGGGCAATCGCCGGAACTTCGGTAGCTACGATCCCTGGGAATAGCGCCACAATTGCGGGAAAGAGCCACCATGACAACCGAGATCGTCTTTTTCACCAACCCGAGGTCGCGCGGGCGCATCGTCCGCTGGATGCTGGAGGAGCTGGCGGTCCCGTACCGCACCGAGATCCTGGAATACGGGCCGCCGATGAAGTCGGCGGAGTACCTCGCGGTCAACCCCATGGGGAAGGTGCCGGCGATCCGCCACGGCCCGACCATCGTCACCGAGGCGCCGGCCATCTGCGCCTATCTCGCCGATGCCTTCCCGGAGGCCGGGCTGGCGCCACCGGCGGGGCAGCGCGGCGCCTATTACCGCTGGCTGTTCTTCGCCGCCGGGCCGCTCGAAGCCGCGGTCACCAACCGCAATTTCGGCCTCGCCCCGCCGGCGGACAAGGAAGGGATGGTGGGCTACGGCAATTTCGGCCTGACGATGGATACGCTGGAGATAGCCCTCGGCGGCGGCGGTTATGTCGCGGGCGAGACGTTCACGGCCGCCGATGTCTATGTGGGCTCGCACATCTTCTGGGGGCTGCACTACGACCTGATCGAGAAGCGGCCGGCTTTCGAGGCGTACTGGTCCCGGCTGGAGGGGCGGGAGGCGTATCGCAGGGCGACGGCCCTCGACGATGCGGCGGGCGGCGGGGACGGCACCGAAGACTGACGCCTCGCGCCCGGCCCGACGCTTTCGGATTTCGGGAAGGCGGGCCGCTTCATCCCCTCACAGCTGCGGCATGATCCGTTCCAAGAAGGCGTCGATGAGCTTCGGCGTGGGCACCACGGCTGCGAGGAAGCAGGGGGTTTCTCTGCCGTCAGGTCCGTGCCACCGTCCACGTCGACCTGGTGTGGTGGAGCTTCCATCGCGCCGGTTCCCGATAGGGTAGAATCACGCCATGGTCACCATGGACACGCACGCCACCGCTCAGGACCTCGAGGCAGCGGGTGCCGACCCGAAGCTCGCCGCCGCGATCGCGGCAGGGATTGCGCGGGCGGCTCTGCGCCGGGGCGGCCCCTCAGCGATGGGCATCTTGGCAACTGCAACGGTCCTGGGTTTCACGCTCGTCACAGTCGTGTTTGGCTGGTTCATGTTCGAGGCAAGCCAGCAACGGAGCGACCTGCGTGCCGCG
>CAYWUV010000040.1:0-50615 GCA_964461235.1 uncultured Bryobacterales bacterium
TTTCCATGGTGGCTCAGGAGAGCGTGCTCTTCTTCGCGTCGCTGCGCGACAACATTACCCTGTGGAACCCGGCCGTTCCGGATGAAGCCATCTTCGCCGCCACGCGGGATGCCTGCATCCATGACGAAATCCTGCTCAGGACGCACGGATACTCGACCGTTGTCGAGGAAGGTGGGGCGAATTTTAGCGGTGGTCAGCGCCAGCGGCTGGAGATCGCCCGTGCACTGGTGGGCAATCCGACCGTGCTCATTCTGGACGAAGCGACGAGCGCCCTCGATGCCGCGACAGAGGAGTATGTGGACGATGCCTTGCGCCGACGCGGGGTCACCTGCCTGATCGTGGCGCACCGGCTGAGCACGGTGCGGGACTGCGACGAGATTATCGTGCTCGATAAGGGGGTCGAAGTGCAGCGCGGCACCCACGACGATTTGATTGCGGACCAGGATGGCACGTACTACAAGCTGGTCAAGTCAGGCTGATGCAGGAAACAAAGCCGGGATACACATCACTGGCCCAGCTCGCCGCTAGCTCCGGCATATCCGTGCCCTGCGCCGGTAATCTACCTGTAAGGCTTGACGACCCAAGTAGTGTCTGGTTTATTGATCAAGGCGCTGTCAATCTGTTCTTGGTCGAATTCAAGGACGGGGCAGAGCAGGCGGCGCCGCAGCATTTGCTGAGGCGGGAATCGGGCTGGTTGCTGCCAGGTGTCGCACCGGACAAACGGGACCATGACGAAGACACCACGCTCAGCGTGATTGCCAGAGGGTTGCCCGGTACCCTTCTGAAACGCTTGCCGGCATCTTCGCTGTCCGAGGTTTGTCCGGCAGAACTGGCGGAACAGACCGATACCTGGCTGACCGAGATTACTGACACACTTTCGCGCTTTGCGAGCCCCCTTCCGCGTCCGACTGCGCTGGCCGAACCAGGTCTGACGCAGACCCTGCCCCCCTGCACGTTATCCGTACGGCGCGGTGTCGTATGGGTTTCCGAACCACCGTCCGGGACGAGCCTGTTCATGGACATTGTCGACCAATCGGAACTTGCGGAGGCAAGCGGCCTGCAAGAAGCTGTGATACCGCTGACGCGTACAAGCTGGCTCACCTTGTTCGAGGAGGTGACCCTTTCTGGCAAATCAACTGAATCCCTGGCGCAGCAAGGCGTGTTGCTGCCGGCGCTCGCTGCTTTCCACGCGGTTGCGTTCAGATTGGAACGCCTCAACCGCCGACTGGCCGTGGTCGATGACGCGAATCTCGAACGCGCGCGGACAAAGAGCCGTCGCACGGCCGAAAAAGCTGCACGGCAGCGGCTCTTCAATATCTATGACCTGCCGATTGATCGGGATACCAGTGTCGATGACACAGCCCTGCCGGATGCCCTGCGAATCATCGGCCGCCACGAAGGAATCGATTTCAAGATTCCAGTGCGCTCGGGACCCTACGCTTCTCCGGTTGGCCTCGTTGACGTGCTTGCTGCGTCGGGCGTACGCGCGCGACGGGTGCGATTCAAGGCCGAGGGCAGCTGGTGGCGCGGCGACAGCAACGCCATGCTGGCCTTCCGCACCGAGGACGGCCAGCCCGTAGCGCTGCTGCCGGGAATGTTCGGGAGCTATCGGGAAATCGATCCAGTCAGCAAGCGCAGCGTGCGCGTTACGGCGGACCGTGCTGGTGCGCTGAACGGGACGGCTTGGATGTTCTATCGTCCGTTGCCGTTGGGCGAGGTGAAACCGGCAGATTTGCTGCGAATCGCCCTTCACGGATCGGCTGCGGATCTGGCGCGACTGGTGATCACCGGGTTCCCCGGTGGATTGATCAAACTGCTGCCGGCACTCGCACTTGGATTCGTCGCGAATCAAATGGCGGTCGGCGGAAGTGCCGGAGCACTCTATGCCATGGCTGTGACGGTCGCGGGGTTTGGCCTGCTCGGCGCACTCCTGCACCTGCTCCAAAGCACGGCGATGATGCGGCTCGAGGGGCGCTCGGCGTCACGCGTCGAAGCTGCCTTCTGGGACCGCCTCATGCGACTTCCCCCCAAGGTCTTGCACCGCCATCCAGCCGGCGACCTGGCCATGTCGGGAATGACATTCCAGAATCTTCGCGATGGCTTTCAGGGAGTTGTCGCCGATAGCCTGCTGTCGATCATCTTTCTGCTCCCCGTTTTCGGCGTGATCTTCTTCTACGATGCCACCCTCGGGGTCGTAGCCCTCGCGTTCAGCGCGGCTTCGCTGCTGATCACCTTGGTTCATGGATTGCGCCAGATTTCACCTTATGGGCGGATGATTAGCGCGGCACGACGCGTTGCCGGCCACCTGTTCCAGATCGTGGGGGGTATCTCAAAGCTGCGAGCGGAAAATGCGGAAGGGTCAGCTTACGCCATCTGGGCACGGGATTATCGCGAGCAGAAACGTGCGGAGTTGGAACTGGGTGTGCTTGAGGGACACTCGCGCGCATTCGGTGCCGCGCTCCCTTTTCTTGCCGGTGGGGCGTTGCTTTTTGTGATGGTAGCGGGGGGCGGCCGAAACGTTCCAGTCGGCGATTTTCTCGTCGTGTACACCGTCTTCATCACTTTCCAATCCGCTGTCGCGCGGCTCGGCGAGTCCTTCGGCGCCATCGCCGCCATTCTGCCGGCATTCAATCAGATGCGCCCCCTGCTCGCGGCGGTGCCGGAAGCCGGAGTCGAAGGACAGCCGGTCGAACACTTGGGCGGCGAGATTCTGTTCGACCGCGTTTCCTTCCGCTACGATCCCGACGGCCCGTTGATTCTTGACGACGTCACCATCCACGCCCGTCCTGGCGAATTCGTCGCGATTGCTGGCGAGTCCGGTGCCGGGAAGAGCACCCTGTTCCGGCTCGCGCTTGGAATCGACCGGCCAACCGCAGGCGCGGTGTACTACGACGGACGTGATCTGAGGCACCTGAACCTGAAAGAGTTGCGTCGGAACATCGGGGTCGTGCCGCAATCAGTCGGACTCCATCCCCAGGACCTCTGGGACAACTTGGTCAGTCACCACGACGAAGTGGCGAGTGAGGAGGTATGGAAGGCGGTTCGGGTCGCCGAAGTCGAGAACGAAATCAAGAGCATGCCCATGGGGATGATGACTATGGTCGGTACCAGTGGGGCTGTTCTGTCAGGCGGCGAGAGCCAGCGGGTCACAATTGCCCGCTCGGTGCTCGGTAGCCCGCGTATCATGCTGTTTGATGAGGCAACCAACTGGCTAGATAACGAGAGCCAGGCCAAAGTAATGCGGAACCTCACCGACCTGACCTCCACACGGGTCGTCATCGCCCACCGCCTGTCCACGCTGGAACAGGCTGACCGCGTTTACGTCTTGCAGGCCGGGAAAGTTGTCCAAAGCGGCTCCTTCAACGAACTTATGGAGGTCGAAGGCGTATTCAAGGAACTGGTCAAGAGGCAGATCGCTTGATTCGACTATGCAGACGGCCTGGAGGGGTTGTTCCTTGAGAACCTGCGACGGCTGATGATTGTCCTCAACGCCTCCGGGTGATGACGTGGTAGCAAGATCATCCGCTCGTAGCGCGACCAGATGGAATCCCTGAGGAGGGAGCTTGATCAGGACGACGGGGCTGGAAGCCACTCCTTGCCGCAAGCCCTCAGCCGATGTGCGCCCGCCCGAGTCGTCCGGCACGTTGAGGAGTCGCCCCAGCCGCGTCCGAGGAAGTCGCTTCTGGGAGTGTTGCGGGCTCGTTAAACCTCGCACGCTCGCTTCGACTTGGCTTCTGAGAATTCACGCTCGACCAGGATCCGCCAAGATGGAAGGCACCGATGAAGAAGCCCATTGACGCAGCAGGTTTCCTCGCTTCGAGAGCAGGTGAAGACAAGAACTTTCGCGAACGTCTTCTCGCGAACCCTAAGGAAACGATCGAAAAGGAATTCGGTGTGACACTGACCGATGACCATGAGATTCAGGTCCACGAGGAGACCTACAACGCGACGCATCTGGTGCTTCCCCCGCGAAGCAAACTGAGTGCGGCCGAACGCAATGCGGCGAAGACCGGCGTTGCATCAATCGAGTTTCTTCGCAAGACACTCCACGATCCCGCGCCGCCCGTTCGTCCCCCCGTGCTCAGTCGGACAAGAACCGGAGAGAACGACTCCACCTCCGAGGCACTTGCGAGAGCGTGTAGGGAGAGCATCCGTCGCGGTCTCGTCTTCTTGGAATCCACCATCAACGAAAACGGGGCCTGGCACTGCATCCGGTTCAACGTAGCCAATCCGGATATTCCACGGCATTTCGAAAGACCTCCATTCATTTCGGCTCTCTGCGTACTTGCCTTGGAATGTTGCGATGAGGCGCGGGCCAAAGCCATGTGCTCCGCCACCAAGGCGTATCTCGTCGACTCCATCGAATACCCCGGATTATGGCGCTATTACCGCCATTTGCCCCAGGATCTGGACAGTACCACCCTCTGTTCACTTGTCGTCGGGACTCACCCTTGGATCCTTCTTGGAAGGAATGTTCCGCGAATGCTGGCGAATCGCGACGAAGAGGGTCGGTTCATGACTTGGGTGCTGGGGGAAGACGAACCCAACGTTGTGTCGACATTTCGTATCGAAGCCGACCCCGTAGTCAATGCGAATGCCATCGCTTACCTCGGCGACCGTCCCGAAACCAAGGATGCCCAGCGATGGCTGGAGACATTGGTTACCGAAGACAGGCTTGAGGGCTCGTCCAAATGGTATCCGGATACGGTAGCGATCTACTATGCGATTGCCCGAGCGATGATTCGCGCGCAGCCCGCCCTCGGCCAGTTGGGCCCGACACTCGCGGACCGGATTCTTGGCTTGCGCGACGAGAAGGGAGAATTCGGCAACATCCTTCAGACGGCTCAGGCAGTATCGGCGCTCTACAATGTTGGGGGCCTTACAAGGATCAACGCGGAACGTCAAGTGGAAGCGTTCATCAGCTCGCAACGCGAAGACGGTAGCTGGCCGGAGTTCCTTGCGTTTGGTGACCAATCGCTAAAGTGGGGGATGGTAGGCCAGATAGGTCACGGGTCTGAAGCTGTGACCTCTGCCTTCTGCATCGAAGCCCTGGAGCGTCTGGGCGGAGCCTTAAGGCCCTGACGGCCGTGCAGGTTAAGTTGTCCGGTATTAACATGAACCTCGAGTCCGGGAGCGATAGCCCATCAAAGGAGGTGTAATGCCGCAAGACACAGCCGTAGGTGGTGGAGTAGGGCCAGACAAGGCTGCCATCACCCAGCCTGTCGAACCGTCCATTCGTAACGCCGTTCCGCATTACCTGCCCTTGGGCATTTTCCCGTTGATTCTTGTCGCCGCACTCTATGGCGGATGGTGGCTATTGCCGGCATTTCTCTATATGAGTGTTGTGGGGCCGCTTGATCGAGCCTTGGGTACCGATGGACTCAATATGGACCCGGCGAATACCCCGGAGCGTCGTCTGATCTGGCACAATCTGCCGGTCTGGGCGTGGGCGTTACTGTGGCCACCGACGCTCATTTTCGGTATGTGGCAAATCCTTGTCGCGAATCAGTTCGCAATCTGGGAAGACGTTCTCTTGGCGATCATTTTGACCATGGAAGCGCAGGCTGTGTTCGTGGTCGGTCACGAACTGATTCATCGGCGCTTTGCTTGGGAAAGGCGGCTTGGGGAATTTCTCCTTGCTTCTGCCTCCTATCCGCAATATGCCACGGAGCATGTCTATATCCACCATGCCAAGGTTGGTACGCCGCATGATGTGGGGTCCGCACCGAAAGGAGAGAGTTTTTGGAGGTACTTCCCCAAGGAAGTTGTAAGTAATCTCACTAATTCCTGGGAAGTTGCTCGTGAACGCCTAGCGCGGCGCCGCCTGCCCACGTGGCATTACAGCAATCCGTTCTGGCGCTACGGCGTGGCTGTAGCGTTCTGGTACGGGCTGGTGTTCTGGATGAGCGGGATTTGGGCAGTTCCGGTTTTTGCCTTCCTCGGCCTGAGCTGCGTCTTTTCGATGAAGATGAGCAACTATTTTCAGCATTACGGTCTCCGCCGGGTCCGTCTGCCGAACGGGCGTTGGGAAAAGGTGAGGCCACGTCACTCTTGGAGCGCTGACTGGAAGTTCAGCAACTGGATGTTCTTCAACATGCAGCGCCACGCGGATCATCATGCGATGGCATCCCGTCACTATCCGCTGCTCCAAGTTCATGGCCCTGATGAATCGCCGGAGCTACCGGGAACCTATGCCGACATGATGAACATCGTGCTACGGCCGAAGCGCTGGTTCGCAAAGATGGATCCGCTGGTGGATCAATGGCGCAAGCATTTCTATCCGGATGTCGATGACTGGAGCGCCTACGACAGCCCGGTTTCCGCGGCACGGCCAGACGCGTTCGAGGCGATAGTCGAGATCTTCGGGGTCGCACCGCGGCTGGCCAAGTGGATCGAACGCAATCCGGAGCTCTTGGACAACCTGCAAGACCGGGAATTCACAGATCTCGACCTGCCGGGAGGATTCGGACCGGATCAGGAATACGAAACGATTGCGCGACGCGGGCTTACGAGACTCTACTGGACGCACGAAATGGGCGTTCAGGAAATGAAGGAATTGATCGCTGAATTGCCAACGGCTGACGCAAAGGAAACGGCTGAGATCGTGCGGAACTGGTCCAATGACAAGGCGTTCCAGGTCGGAATGCACGTCGTACGGGGAAACCTGTTGCCGGCCGAGGCGAGGACTGCGCTGTCCAATCTAGCCGAAGCGGCGATTTCGACCGTGCTTTCCTCCGTGGTCGCAGACTCTGTCGAGCGAGTCGGACCACTCCGCGCGGGCGGGGCCGCCGCCATTGTCGTGGGCGATCTTGCCAGTCGTGAAGCTCATCCGGGGGTCGCGGTCGACATGCTGTTTGTACATGAGGGCCGGCGGTCCAGTGAGGATGAACGTCTGTGCCGGAGATTTCGCGATGCCCTGACCGAATTGGCTGAGGACAGCCTGTTGTTCTCTCCGGCCTCGCCCGACTCGGATTCCCTTCGCGTGCTGCCCCTTTCCGACTTGGCCGAGCACGGAAAGAGTCCCGCTCCTGGTGAAATCCCCCTTCTCATGAGGGCGCGGTGCGTGTTCGAGTGCGGCGACTCCGAGATTCGCGCACGCTTCAACGAAGCTCGGCACGATGCCTTGGCCGAATGCAGTGCAAACGAGTCTCTACTCGCCCAATTGCGCGGACCACTGGGAGAGTCAGCCGAGACAGGCGTGTCCGCATTCGACCATATGCGGGGGGGGCTGGATGATGTCGAGAGGGCCGCGCGATTCCTGCAGTTGGCCCATGGAGGCGTTGGCCTCGACGATCCGGCTCCGACTGCTGGAACGGTGTTTGATGTCGCTGGCGTCAAGCCGCTGGCGCAAGCCGCTTCCATGTGGCGGGACTTGCAGGGCATTACGCGTCTCATCGGTGAGGTGGGATTCGACCTGACCGCAGCAGGGCCGAAGGTCAAGTCCCTTGTAGCTTCCGCTTGCAGGCACGAGGATTTCGATGCTCTGGAGTCGGCGGTCACCGAAACGGCATCTCGGGCTGCCGCCCAGATCGATACTCTCGTTTCCCGCGTATGAACGTGGTGGCTGGTCGGGCGCACAAATCCCAGATGCCAGCACAGAGCGGCAAGAATCCCGGGTCCGGGATATTGACTAGGACGACTCCCTCGGACCAAGGCCTCGTCGAGCTACCCGCGCTTGCCCCACACCTGCAATTTCACGACATCGGCGAAGAGCAGGCGTTGCTGGTTTCCGAGTCGTTCAATACATTGCTGCACGGCAGGTTGTACTGCAATCTGCTGCCGCTCCTCGACGGGCGTCACCCGCAGCAGGAGATCGTTGTGGCCCTTGAGGGGACCCATACCGGCCACGATGTCCTTACGGGCATTCTGTCTCTCTCCGCCAAGGGCTATGTCGTCTCTGCCGAACATGGCATGGACCGGTCGGGGGCGGCCTACTGGTCGTCGCTTGGCGCATCGCCCCGCTGGGTCGAGCAGAGACTGGCGGAATCCTGTGTCACGGTTGAAGGTGACGATGGCCGCTTGATCCGGCATCTGGAAGAGAGCGGGGCCAGGGTAGAGGCTGGCGACCCCAATCTAACCGCTCTTGTCTGCGACGACTATCTCGAAGCACACCTCGCAGGAGTGAATCGGCGCCAGCTTGAGGCGGGAGCACCGTGGATGCTGGTGCGTCCGCGCGGCATGCAAGCGCTGTTCGGCCCTATATTTCGCGCGGACCAGCAAGGACCTTGCTGGGACTGCCTTGCCTACCGCTTGCGCAGCCACCAGGAAGTCCACAGTTTTCTGCGCAGCATTGCTGGCGAGGATGCTGCCTTCAAACCGTTCGCGACTCAGTCCGCAGTGCTCGAAGCGCTGTACGGGCTGATCGCGGCGGAGATCGTCAAATGGCTTGTGCTGGATGAGGCGGCCCCGATCCACGAACAGGCGATCGCGCTGGATGTCGGCACGTTCGCAAGTTCGCAGCATGAGGTCATGCGCCGGCCGCAGTGCCTGGCCTGTGGCGACGAAGCACTGCATCGGCCGGACCGACCGCCGGTGCCTCTGTGTCTGAATGCGAGTCCCAAGACCCATCGCAATAGTGGCGGAGCGCGCACTGTGGCGCCGGAAGCCACTTTGGCAAAATACCGCCATCTGGTGAGCCCGATCAGTGGTGTCGTGACTTGGCTGTCGCGCACTACCGACGAGACCGATTCATGGCTGCATGTCTATTGGGCCGGAAGCAATCTTGGCATGAGGAGCCAGAGCTTGAGTTCGCTCAGGCGCAGCCTGCGCAGCAAGAGCGCCGGCAAGGGCAGCACGCGAGAGCAATCCCAAGTCAGCGCCCTCTGCGAGGCGGTCGAGCGTTATTCGGGGGCTCATCATGGAGACGAGATCCGTATCCGGAGGCGATTCATCGAGTTAGCCAAGGGAGAGGATGCAATCCACCCCAATGATGCGCAGCTGTTCAGCGACAACCAGCTTGACAATGCGGAGAGCATCAATGCGAAGGGTCACCCATACAACATCGTTCCTTCGCGTCTCGATCCCGACGCCGAAACCGACTGGACTCCGGTGTGGTCGTTTACCCAGCAGCGGCATCGCTATCTGCCGACCTCAATGCTCTACAGCATGCCGGCCGAACGGCGCGGCCCCGCGGACCTGATCGCCGATTCTAACGGCTGCGCCGCGGGTAATACCTTGGAAGAAGCCATCCTGCAAGGGTTCTATGAATTGGTCGAGCGTGATGCCTTTTCCATCTGGTGGTATAACCGGCTGCGAGTGCCCGCGGTCGATCTGTCCAGCTTCGACGACGAGTACCTCGCATCGGCCTCGGAGCAATACGCCCGCTACGGGCGGGATCTGTGGGTGCTGGACGTTACCTCTGATATCGGCATTCCCACGTTCGTTGCGCTCTCGCGCAGGCCGGAGGGCCAAACCGAGGACATCATCTACGGCGCCGGTGCCCACGCCGACCCACGCATTGCGGCCCTGCGTGCGATTTGCGAATTGAACCAGTGCCTCACCTGGCTGCCACGTCCCGGGATGGGCGACGGTCGGCCCAGAATCGATGATCCGTTGGCCCTTTGGTGGTGGCGGACCGCTCGCCTTGCCGATTGCTCTTGGCTGGCGCCGGCCGCAGGTGAGCCGAATCGCAAGGCTTCTCAGTATCCGGTCATCGAATCGAGGGACACGCGCGAAGATGTGGAGCACTGCCGCGCGCTCGTCGAGGCAAGGGGGATGGAGTTCCTGGTCCTGGATCAGACCCGACCCGATATCGGCATGCCTGTGACGCGGGTCATCGTGCCGGGCATGCGCCATTTCTGGGCCAGGTTCGCGCCCGGGCGCCTGTACGACGTGCCTGTCAGCATGGGCTGGCGCAAGCACCCTCTCGCTGAAGCCGATTTGAATTCCGTACCGGTAGTTGCTTGAGGGGATCCAATGAACATTGACGAAGCAGTCATAGTCACCCAGGACCGTCTCGCCGGCGAGGGCACCAGTATGGGGGAATTGATTGGGCACTTTCGAAACAGGATTTCGCCGGTTCTTATCGGGGATCCGGAATGGGAGCGCATACTCGAATGCGCTAGGACGCTGCCAATCACAATGGGCGCCCTACCGTTCGGTTTTGAACTGCCGCTGCACGCACGCAGGCCCGAGGCGGATTTTGGCGTCTCCTTGGCCGGCGGAACTAGAACGGCTGTGCATTTCCAAGAGCGCGCACGGACCGACAAGACGGATCGGACCTCGAGAGCGATCGGAATTCTGTTCAGGGAAATGGATGCTGAAGACTCGGCTCTGCGTGAAATTGTCGGCCGCAAGTTGATGCTGGAATATGACATCGGCTCGGCCCACGACGGAGAGTATTCGCTTCCGGGCATGTTCCTGCGCCCCGGCGAACGCCCGATCCTCGGCGCCTGCGGTCAGGCGGATGATGTCGGTACGGTGGTTGACGCACTCGTTTCCTGCGTCGGCTGGGGAATGAACGCTGCAGAGCGGAAGAACGTCGAACGAGTGTACCTAGCGCAGCCGGCAGATACGCGCATGGATTCGTTCGGTGTATTCCCGTCTCGCTCGCGGGCAATCCGCTTGGCGATCATGGGCTTCAAGTCCCAGCAGGAGTTACGTTCCTATCTCGAGGACTTGGGTTGGCCGGGCCAGACCTCGGCTGTCGACTCAGTGATTGCACGTTTCATGGAACGCGTGAATATTGTCAGGACTGGGGCGAATATTGATGTTCGGGAAGATGGCGTCGGTCCGACGCTGGGCCTTACGCTCATCGTCAAGCAAAGGTATACGAAGGACTCACGGTATTGGCTCGATGGCCTGACCGATTGGGATCCGTTCCTGGAAGCCTTGAGCCATGAGGAGCTAGTAGTGCCGGAGAAGCTTGCGGCGCTTGCTGGCTGGGTCTCGAGACCGACAACGCTCTTTGGGAAGTCTGGGCGTTATGTGCTGATGCGTGGCATTCACCACATAAAGCTGGTCGTATCTGGAAACCGGCTGCGAAAAGCCAAAGCCTATGTGTTTATGGTGCTTTCCGGAGCGGTCACCCCCTGAAATCGGCGCTCAACGGACCTGCCAAGCCCGCACCTGCCCCCGGGGCTGGGAAATGAGCGAGGCTCAAGCTATACGGATTCGCACTGTTCCGGACTGGACGGGCTGATCGCGGAGGGCCGCTCGGTCGGGAAGTTGGCCTGAAGTGATATGGCCAGTGCTCCATGCATCCGAGGGAGACACTCCGATGGCGGAGCGCCGAGTCCACAGCATCTTGGTCAGGTTCAGCTCGTTCCGGGGCACCAAGAGCGCCCGTCGCAGGCGCAAGGAACTCTCGATCTGAAGTCAGTTGGCGGAGGAGTGGTGGGATGAGGTGGCGAGGGGATTTCGGCCGCACTCCCATCCGCACAGGCGACCGACGCGTGATGGGAGCCTAACAGCCAAGACCCTGGGACACTTGGTCGTAACTGCTGAGAGGAACCCCGCACATGCGATTCCGGTCCGCTTCGTCGATGACCGTCTGGTTCACCAGTTCGATCACTTCGTCGAATTTGCGCAGCGCGGCGCAACCCACCAACTCGGGGTCTGCCGCCTTGCGGTATCGAGGCCAGGCGTGGTCGCGGGCGTAGCGCCAGAACTCGCTGTCGTACCTGGAGCCGCAGGCATAATGCCAACCGACGAACAAGCCATAGCAGAGGACGTTGTTGATGAGAAATCGATTGACGACCTGTGCGTCGCGCTCAAGGTTCTCTACCGACCGGTTAAGGCGAATGTGAAGTACCATCCCAATCTGCAACTGGGCCGATACGATCGCGGTCGCCTCGAGGGGCTCCATGAAGGCCGCCGCATTGCCGATGCGGGCTACTGCGCCGTCGTACATCTGACGGTGGACAAAATTGGGAAACGGAATGACGGCGCGTTGCTCGAATTCTGATACGCCATCGGCTTCAAGGAACGCGTCAAAGTCCGATTCGACCTCGGCAAGGTTCGATACATCTCGGTTGAAAATATACCCATAGGATGTGTGTGCTGTAAGCGGAATAACGAATATCCAACCGTGCGGACGCGCAATAGCGCGGGTATACGTATGTTGCAGAACCGGCCCATCCCTCTCTACATCGATGGTGGCCGGGCAACGGCGAATGACGGATGTATTGGTGGGAATGAAAGAAATGTTGATGTGCCGGTACGGGCTGAATTCTCTGGGAAACCCCCGGGCATCGAAGACCAAGTCGTAGCGTTCCGGCGCTAGGCCGTCGAATTCCACTTGCGCGCCCCCCTCCACCCTGGTGATACTGAGCACTCGCGCATCGATATGGTGCGCGCGCGTGCTTTCGTGCAGCAACTCCGCCATCAAGTCGGCGGATAGGTGATACGCATAGGACACCTCTCGCGGCGTGAAGTAGTGGATGAAGTCTCGATTCCGCCTACCCCACCCCTCGAACGCGACACCGTATTTGCGAGTTCCCTTCAGGCGCTGCTGGACGGTTTCATGGGGCAGATCTGTCAGTTGCTGCAAGTGCTGAACCAGGCTCGGCCAACTACCTTCACCCACTCCGACGACAGGGATGCGCGAGTCATAGATGTGGTGTAGTTCGTGGTCGCCGTCAGGGTGAAGACGCGATACGCTGGCGGCCGCCAACGACCCTGCGGTTCCTCGCCCGACAACCGCGATCCTCCGTAGAGACTTCCTGCCCGGCTGTATCACACCCCATGACTACCACAGGTGTCGGTCGATTAACCCCTCTTGGGAGACATGGATGTGCCGCGCGCACAACAGGCTACGACTGCCACAGGATCATCACCGATTGTCACGGTCCCCGAACACTCTAGTTGTCACCCCCGTTCCGCATCGCTCGTAACCAGTTGGTTCAAAAGGTGATATTGGTTCGTAGGTGTTTGCTGGCCACGCTGATTGGCTCGGTCCGAATGTGAATGCCCAGGCTGCCCAATTGTCAAGCTGGAAGGCCGGCGGGCCGGCGGGGCGTAGCGGAGCTTGGCGGCCGGCGTGGTGGGTCAATCTCTCCTGAGCCGCGCGGCCCGCTCAAACAGCTCTGCAGTGACGTCGCGAGGTCGCGATCACGATCTAGGTGTCTATGGGTGTGCAGAGAATCGCTCCCCCTCCATCGAGGAAGCTGTCGCACCACTGCCCAAGGCATCTCCGGCTGTAGCCGGTCTTTTCTTTCAAGGCGAGCGCCGTCCGATGAAGGCCGTGCGGGTCCCACCTCCGGCCATTCGGGGACGTAAGACCTCATCAAGGGGCTCCGGTCCGTCGTCAGGCCGGATGTCGGCCCGGCTACCGCTCGGAAGGAACAGATCGGTCGGGACCGTGATGACGTCCGTCCCAAGAATCAGGCGAGGGCCCGGGAACCCTCGCAATGTTCGTTTCAGGCCGGACACTCCGCGGTCTCCGCCGTAACTGGCCGCGATGCGGGAGATCGCCGTCCAGGCAACGAAGCCCATGGTCGAGAAAGGACGGTCTGTCCACGATCCTGGCCCTGATACGGTAGCGGCACTCCCAGTGCACGATGGAACAGTTTGACCGGCGAATCACCAGATGGTCAGTACCGGCCCAGTCGAGTCGACGGCACCCGAAATTCAAGTCTCCAACACCGAAGGCCTATCGTAACCAATGCAATATCAATCGGTTATGCGAAACTCTCGCTTCGTGAGCGCGACATTAGTGTATGATGATATTTTCATGTGTAATTCTATTTATTAGTGTCATTATTACGATTGGTATTTGCCTTTATATCGTAATTGTTGCTTGGGCGTCTTGCTCGCGCGAAATTGGGGAACGACCCAACGTGAGAGACTTGACCTTGTGAAACGGCCGTGATAGTATTGTGCTACAACCGTACAGTGGTGGTGGTGCGCGTGAGACAGGAGTAAGGAGAAATTCCATGAGAAATGGCGATGAAATGCTGCAGCAGATTGTTGAGAAGTCTGCCTTGGATTCGGATTTCCGGCAGCAGTTGCTCGCAGATCCAAAGGCCACCATCAGTGGCGAGTTGGGTATCGCAATTCCCGAGTCGATGACCATCAAAGTCCATGAGAGCGACATGCAGACGGTGCATCTAGCATTGCCGCCGGACCCGAACATCACCGAGGAGCAACTCGAAGCAATCTCAGCCGGCCTTTGCTGCTGCTGGTAAATCCACTAGCCGGCTCCGGCGAGTGGAAGTGAGCCCCCGAGGCCGAACAAGCTCAGGGGGCGGAATTGACTGGCTCGGGGGATTGGTCTTGCTCGATCCCCCTTGCACAACGTGTAGCTAGCGGTGCCGACAGTAGGCGCCAGGATCCCCAATCCCCAACTGTTTCGGGGAACCTCGTGGCGAACGCAGTGAGGATCCCGCGTCTCGCACCACGTGGCGATTACCGAGGGGCAACAGATCGAAGCCGGTTTCGCATAGATGATCAATCGCAAGGCGACAATACGCTTTGTCGCAGATCCGGATCGAAGTAGACCGCGTCCTTGATGAACTCTTCGTATGCCCAGTTCCGGATTTGAGGACTGAAGGACGGAAACAACAGCTGCCGGAGCCGGTACAGCCGTTTGTGGGCCGGCACCACACTTGAATCAAGACCCTGCCTCGAGCCTGCTCGAATCCCGCTCTGTCGAGCGTGGGGACAACGTCCGGCCAATCCGTCCAGCGGACCCGTGTTTCAGCGGCGCTGGATCCGCAAGAGGATCGGAGCATCGATTGCGTGCACTCCGTCGGGGTGATCCCGATCCGGCTTTCGGGCGCTCGTGGGACGCAGTGCGAGCTCACCCTTATCGGTCGCTCAAGCAACCCTCGGACGGCTTCCCACGGCAGGGTCCGTTCTCGTCAAGGAATTCGCCTCTTCCGGGTGAATGCGCAATCTGAAGTACATTCCGACGGGACTGATCTCGGCGGTGTCTCGGATCGAGGCAATCTCTCCGTATCCCGATCGTTCGACCGCCTCTCCGTCGTCATGGACGTCGTGGTGCTCGACCCCGCGGCCCTAAAGGAAAGGGCCCCGGCCGCTTGCAACGACCGGGGCCCGGAAAGGGGCTGCTACCCCTGGTTGCTAGAATTCGCCGCCACCGCCGTGGGGATCAGGCGGAGGGGGAGGGGTCTTCTCCGGAATCTCGTGAACCGTGGCTTCCGTTGTGAGCATCAGGCTTGAGATCGACGCAGCATTCTGCAGCGCGGTCCGGGTCACCTTGACCGGATCGATCACGCCAGCCGCCACTAGGTCGCCGTAGGTGTCCGAGGCAGCGTTGTAGCCGAAGGAATCGTCATCGCTGCTGCGCACTCGCTCCGCGACGATGGCACCTTCCTGGCCCGCGTTCTGGGCGATCCAGCGCAGGGGGGATTCGATGGCGCGACGGACAATGTTGATGCCGATCTGCTCGTCGTCACCGCTGCCGCTGATGCCCTCAAGACCGGCTGCAGCACGGAGAAAGGCGACGCCGCCACCGGGGACGATGCCCTCTTCGACGGCCGCGCGGGTCGCGTGCATCGCGTCCTCCACGCGCGCCTTCTTCTCCTTCATCTCCGTCTCCGTCGCCGCGCCGACCTTGATCACCGCCACGCCTCCGACCAGCTTCGCCAGCCGCTCCTGCAGCTTCTCCCGGTCGTAGTCCGACGTCGTCTCCTCGATCTGCGCCCGCAACTGCTTCACCCGGCCCGCGATCGCTTCCGAGCTCCCCGCGCCCTCCACGATCGTCGTGTTGTCCTTGTCGATCACCACCCGGCTCGCCCGGCCCAGGTCCTGCACCTGCACCCCTTCCAGCTTGATCCCGGTCTCCTCCATGATCGCCCGGCCGCCCGTCAGGATCGCGATGTCCTCCAGCATGGCCTTGCGCCGGTCGCCGAAGCCCGGCGCCTTCACTGCCGCCACGCTCAGCGTGCCGCGCAGCTTGTTCACCACCAGCGTGGCGAGCGCCTCGCCCTCAGTTTCCTCGGAGATGATCAGCAGCGGCCGGCCCTCGCGCGAAACCGCCTCCAGCACCGGCAGCAGGTCCTTCATGCTGCTGATCTTCTTCTCGTGGATCAGGATGTAGGGGTTCTCCAGCACGCACTCCATCGAGTCCTGGTCGGTGACGAAGTACGGCGAGGCGTAGCCGCGGTCGAACTGCATGCCCTCGACGACGTCGAGTTCGGTCGCGATGGTCTTGCCCTCCTCGACCGTGATGACGCCATCCTTGCCGACCTTCTCCATCGCTTCCGCGATGATGTTGCCGATGTCGGCGTCGTTGTTGGCCGAAATCGCGGCGACCTGGGCCACCGCGTCACCCTCGACGGGCTTCGCCATTTCGTGCAGCCTATCCGCGAGGGCCGCAGTGGCCTTCTCGATGCCGCGCTTAATGGCCATCGGGTTGGCCCCGGCCGCGACGCTCTTCAGGCCGTCCCGATAGATCGCCTGAGCCAGGATCGTGGCCGTGGTCGTGCCGTCGCCGGCAACGTCGGACGTCTTCGATGCGACTTCCCGCACCATCTGTGCGCCCAGGTTCTCGAGCTTGTCGTTGAGCTCGATCTCCTTGGCGACCGTGACGCCGTCCTTGGTCACGTTCGGACCGCCGAACTTCTTCTCCAGCACGACGTTCCGGCCCTTCGGGCCGAGTGTGACTCGCACCGTGTCGGCGAGCTTGTTGACACCGTTCAGGATGGCCTGCCGGCAATCTTCGCCGTAGACAATGTTCTTTCCTGCCATCTTTCCGTTTGCTCCTTCTGCCTCTTGGATCAGCTGATGATGGCGAGGGCTTCGTCCTCGCGCATGATCAGATACTCGTTGTCGTCGACGTTGACCTCGCTGCCGGCGTACTTGCCGAACAGGATCGTGTCACCGGCCTTCACGTCGAGAGCGACAACAGTCCCGTCGTCCTTCTTCTTGCCGTTGCCGACGGCGACGACCTTGCCCTGTTGCGGCTTCTCCTTGGCCGAGTCGGGGATGATGATCCCGCCGCTCGACTGCTGTTGTGCCTCGTCAAGCCGCTCGACGAGGATGCGGTCGTGCAATGGTCGCAGACTCATTGTGATTGGGTCCTCCTAAGACTTCTGATTGTAGAGATTCGAGCAAGCTGTAGACAATCAGCTGCTCATGAAACTTGATGCAGTTGCTATCAAGTTCTCGTCTCCTATAGTGTACAGATTCTCAATTTGGGTGTCAACAGCGTGCCGGCGTGGAAGCCTTGGCATTCTGGGAAGCACTCCCAGCCCGTGCCTTCCGGATCCCGGAAAATGGCAGAATAAGGAGAAACCGAGCCATGTTCCGGTTCGAGTCGCCTTGGCTGTTCCTCCTGCTGGTGCCCTTGGCGGCGCTGATCATCTGGCGGCGCGGGGACTGTGTGCGGCTGCGCTTCTCCTCCACGGTGGCTGTCGACGAACTCGGTAGCTCTTGGCGTTCCCGGCTCGCCCGGGTCCCGTTCCTGCTTCGGGCGTTGGCGCTGGCCGCGCTTCTGGTCGCGCTCGCCCGCCCCCAGCACGGCACGGAGCGCATCCGGGATATCACCCAGGGGGTGGCGATCGGGATGGTCGTCGATCGATCGTCCAGCATGGGCGAGCGCATGCGGTTCGGAGGGGACTCGGTGACCCGGCTCGAAGCGGTCAAGCGGGTGTTCCGCGACTTCGTCGATCCCGCCGACGGCGACCTCGGTGGCCGGCCCAATGACTTGATCGGAATGACCGCCTTCGCGCAGTATGCGGACTCGGTGTGTCCGCTCACACTCTCTCACCAGACATTGCTGGACCTCCTCGGAACGGTTCGGCTCGTCGAGGACCGTCGCGAGGACGGCACCGCCATAGGGGACGCCGTCGCCCTGGCGGCGGCCCGGCTCGCCAAAGCCGAGGAGCTTCTCCAGCGCGGCGAGGATGCGGACTCGTCCTACGAGATCAAGAGCAAGATCGTCATCCTGCTCACAGACGGGGAGAACAACGCGGGGGACCGGAGCGTACGAGACGCGGCAGAACTGTGCAAGGAGTGGGGGATCAAGGTGTACGCCATCGGTGTCGGTGACGAGCGCGGCCTACGGACGCCGTTCGGCCGTCTGAGTGCACCGCTGCGACCCGGCTTCGACGATCGGGCCTTGCGGGACCTTGCCGACATCACCGGCGGCGCGTACTGGCTAGCGACCAATGCGGACACGCTGCGGTCGGTACATGAAGAGATCAACCGCCTGGAGACGAGCGAGTTCGAGGTGGTGCGGTACTTCGATTACCGGGAGGCCTTCGCCCCTTGGGCGCTCGTGGCACTGGCGATGCTATCCCTGGAGATCCTCCTGCGTCAAACCGTGTTGAGGACCGTTCCGTGAGTGAGTTCCAGTTCGGCGACGTCGACATGCTGAACGCTTTTTGGCTGCTGCCCGTGCTGGCCGTGCTGATGGCCTATGCGTCCCGTCGGCGAAGGGAGGCCCTCGCGCGATTCGTGGAGGCCGGCCTGCTAGCGAGGCTCGGGGCGTCCTCGGTTCCGGACCCTGCCCGGCGGTTCCTGAAGGCGGCGCTCGTGCTCGCATCGGCCGGCTTTCTCGTCATCGCCCTCGCACGGCCCGCTTGGGATCGCGTGCGCGAGGACGTGACCGAGCGAGGCCGCGACGTGGTCTTCCTGCTGGATGTTTCGCGGAGCATGCTGGCGGAGGATATCCCGCCGAACCGCCTCGAACGTGCCAAGCTGGCGATACAGGACGCGGTCGACCGGCTGGAAGGCGATCGCGTTGCACTGGCCGTCTTCGCAGGGTCGACAGTCGTCAAGTGTCCGCTAACCCTTGACTACGGATTCTTCCGTATGGCTTTGGAGGACGTATCCCCGGATAGCGTTTCTCGGGGAGGCAGCTTGGTCGGTGATGCCCTCCGCACGGTCGTGCGGGATGTGTTCGACGGCAAGCGCAGCAACTACCGGGACATCGTTCTCATCACGGACGGCGAGGACCACCAGAGCTTTCCCGTCGAAGCGGCGGCCGAAGCGGGAGCGGTCGGTGCCAGACTCATCGCCATCGGTCTCGGGGACGAGCGCGTCGGACAGCGCATTCCCGTATCGGTGGCCGCCGCGGACGACGCGGCCGGAGACTCGCGCCGCACGTTTCTGGTCCACCAGGGGCAGGAAGTCTGGTCCAGGCTGGACGCGGACACGCTCAGGCGAATGGCTGAGGCGACCCCCGACGGGATCTACCTGAACGTAGCGACCGGTGCAGTCGACCTTGGCGAGGTATACAGTCGCCTGATAGCGCCCGCCGAAGGTGCCGAAGTTGGCACCCGATCCCTCGACAGGCTGGACGAGAAGTTCCAGATATTCCTTGCCGTCTGCATCCTGCTTCTCGCCCTAGAGATCGGCTTGAGTGAGCGCCGCCGCCCGACTGGCCGGCTCGCGGCCTGGCTCGCGACAATTGCAATCGTACCGGCGACCCTGGATGCGGCGACCGTTCGGGGGCTGATCAACGAAGGCAACCAAGCGTTCCGTTCCGAAGAATACGGCCGCGCTCTTGAAGCGTACGACGAGGCTCTGGAACGGGACCCGGAGTCTCCGTACGCTTCCTTCAACCGGGCCAACGCACTGTACAGAAGCGGCCAGTTCGCGGAAGCTGCCGATGGATACGAGGAAGCGGTCCGGCAGAGTCTCGAGCAAAGTCTCCCGCAATTGGAGGCCGCGGGGCTGCACAACCTCGGCAACGCCCTCTACAGGCAGGCGGAAGAGGTGGCTACTGGGAATCCGAGGCAGGCCATCGAGTTCCTCGTGCCGGCAGCCCGGTCGTACCTGGATGCGCTGCGCACGGACCCACAACGGAAGGACTCTGCGCAGAACTTGGAACTCACCCGACACCGGATCCAGCAGCTGCGCGATCAGGCTCGGCAGCAGGCCGGGACGCAAGGCTCCCGCAACCAGGACGAGTCCTCAAGCGAGAGCGATGATCCGAGCGAGGCGTTGCGACAGGCCGCTGAAGAGCAGCAAGAGCTGGCTGAGAAAAGCGAGCAGCTCGAATCGGACCGCCAGCAGCGACGCGACTCCGACTCTCGAGAGGAGCAGCGCCAGCGGGCGCAGGATTTGGCCCAGAGACAAGAGGACCTGCGGGAGCGTACCGAGCAGCTTGGTCAGGACACCAGCCCACGGAGCAGGGAGCGGGTTCAAGAAGCGGCTGGTCACCAGGACCGCGCTCAGCAGGAACTGGGCCAGGACCGGCCTGGCTCTGCCAGTCAGTCGCAGCAAGCGGCTGTAGAAGCGCTACGAGAGGCTGCCGCCCAGGCGGGAGGAGTCCAGGAGGAGCAGCCCGAGCAGGCGGAAACCGAGGCCAGCGAATTCGCGGAGGGCGCGGCCAGCCACCAGGCCGAGGCCCAGCAAGCCATGACGATGGACCAGATCTTGGCCAAGGAGCAGCAGGACCGCCGCAGGCGCCAGCTGCTTCAGGCCATAGGAAGGGTTGCAGTCGACAAGGACTGGTAGGTGCTGCAACGAATTCTCAGCTGCGCGCTCGTGGCAGGGTGGCTGGCCGTTCCGGAAGCTGCCCGCGCTCAATCGGAACCACTGCAGGCCGTGGCTGCGGTTCAGAGCTCCCGTGTTTTTGTGGGGCAGCAGTTCCTCCTGCAAATCCAGCTCCAGGGGACAGACCAGCCCGATCCGATTGACATGAGAGCGTTGGAACGCGACTTCGATGTCACCGAGGCCGGAGGAGGACCAAGCAACAGCACGTCCGTCAGCATCGTGAACGGCCGCATGACCAGGCAGGTGCGACGGGGATACAACTACAACTACCGTCTAGCGGCGCGGCAGGCAGGGGAAGCCGTGATTCCCTCGCTCGTTGTGACGTCGGACGGTCGCTCGGCCACCACGCAGCCGCTCCGCGTGCAGGTCCTGCCTCCCGAGGAGAACGATGACTTCAAGTTGAGGCTGTCGCTGTCGGACAGGCGTGTCTACATTGGGCAGCCTGTGAGGCTGACCGCGACGTGGTACATCCGTCGCGAGGTGCAGGACTTCACCTTCACGATGCCTTTGCTTGAGGACGGCAGATTCGAGGTCCTCGAGCCGCCAGCGGGTCCCGGGCGGGCGCAGGGCCAGAGCGACCTGATCGAGATCAGACTCGGAGACAGGAGGGCGATCGCGCGCCGCGGAACCGGAAATCTTGACGGGCTCCCGTACACAGTCCTGGAATTCGAGAAGCTGCTTGTTCCGAGATCGGCGGGAACCGTCGCTCTTCCCGCAGCCACAGTGACGTTTACGACGCCCGGTCAGGGAAGGTCCGCGCGACGGGGCCTGTTCGACGACTTTTTCGGTGGAAGCCCGTTTCCCAGCGTGTTCGACACCCGCAGGATGGAGACGCTGGCGATTCCTTCGAACCGCCCCATGCTCGAAGTACTGGCCCTTCCTGCGGCCGACCGGCCGGCACGATTCAACGGTTGGATCGGGAGATTCGAACTTTCTGCGGGAGCGACGCCCGACTCTGTCGCGGTGGGCGAGCCCATTACTCTGACTCTGACCATCACGGGGTCCAGCATGCTGCCTTCGGCCCGGTTTCCGGCGCTTGACCAGCAGCCGGACTTGGCTAGCGCATTCAACGTGCCGAGGGAGATCGGGGCCGGGGAGGGCCAGGGCGACCAACGGGTATTCACACAGACATTGCGTGCTCGGAGCGACCGCGTGACGCAGATTCCGGCTGTCGAGTTGCCGTATTTTGACCCGCAGGAGGGCGTGTACCGGATCGCGCGCAGCGAGCCGATCCCTCTCAGGGTGGAGCCTTCTCGGATCGTCACCGCCGACGACGCCGAGGGAGCCGGCCCGGCCGAGCCGCGCCAACTCGAGGTGGAGTCGAGCGAGTTGGGAATCGCTCACAATTATGTCGACCCATCAGCCCTTGTGCCGAGCCCAACCGGCTGGGCCGGGGCACTCAGCCCTCTCGGCCCGCTGCCAATGGCACTGATCGTCCTGTTCCTCCCGCCTCTGGTTTTCGCCGTTGCCCATGTCGCACGGTTCGGGCCGGGGCTCGGAGATCTTCCGGACTGGTTGGTGGCCAAGCACCGCCGTACGTGGAGGCGAGCCGTCGAGGGCATCGACATCGAGGGCAGTTCCGGGGAACTGGTGGCCCGATCCGTGTTGGCGGGTCTCCGCGATTACCTGGGGTCCAGGCTTGGAAACGGTCGCGCCGGTGCCGCAGCGTGGACCTACGGCGATGTCGAGCAACGGTTGAGCCAGCTTGCTCGGGAAGGCAAGCAAAAGCTGGCCAGTCCGGACACTCTCACGCTGTTGCGGAGCGTGTTCGAACGGTGCGAGGCGGGCACGTACGCCGGAATCGAGCCTCTGGACGTTGATGGGCGGCGCCGCCTCGTCGAGGACGCCGTATCTGTCGTGGAGTCTCTCGAGGAGGGGTGGCGGTGAGACTGGCACGGGTCATTCTCACGGCGGGGCTCGCCCTTGGGGGCAGTGGCGCACTGGCCCAGGATTCGGCGGTTGCCGTATTCTCCGAAGCCAATGAGTACTTTCGAAGGGCCAACGAAATCCGGGACAGCCAACCGGGGACGGCCCGGGACCTGTACCGGCGTGCCTCGTTGCGGTACCAGAAACTCGTCGGCGAGCTGGGCGTGCGCAGCAGCAAGCTGTACTACAACTTGGGCAATGCCTATTTCCAAGCGGACGACATCGGCCGGGCGATCCTGAACTACCGCATCGCCCAGAAGCTGGATCCGGCAGATGCCAATGTCCGGCGAAACCTCGAGTTCGCGCGATCAATGCGTGCCGACAAGCTGGACCCGGGCGCAGGGCGACCGGTACTCGATACCCTGCTGTTCTGGCACTATGGGTTGTCGCGATCGAGCCGTCTGCGGATCTTCGCGATCGGCTGGATTGCCTTCTGGGTGCTGATCCAGCTTCGACGAGCCGGCAAGGACTGGGTGCCGCGCGAAATCGCTGTTGCCTGCCTTCTGGTCGGCTTGCTCTTCCTTGGCTCGTTCGCCCACGAGATGATCAGCGAAGCGCGCTCGGCACCGGGAGTCGTCGTCGCGTCCGACACCATCGCCCGGCAGGGAGACGGCCTCAGCTACGATCCCGCATTCGAAGATCCCCTGCATGCGGGAGCGGAGTTTCACGTGCTCGAAGAACGCCCCGGATGGCATCGGGTTGAATTGCCCGACGGGCGGCGCTGCTGGCTCGCGGATCGGGACGTCGAACTGGTCCGGTAGCGGTTGCACGGCGGTGCCTTCGGAGCTTGGCTGTACGCGGGACGCAAGGGTGCTCGTATCCGCGTCAATCGGTTTCTGCCGCGGCACTCGGATGGGAGTGCCTTTCCCCATCCGGACTGCGTCAGAATCGGACGCAGTCACGGAGTCCACGCGCTGCCCATCCACTCGCAGGGCGTTGGCCGGCTGTCGCCGAGCCCTTGAAGACAAGGTCCAAAGAGCCGTATGCTCTGAATGGTTTCCGCCGTGTCGCGGCGGCGGGTCTGTCGCTACTTGGCGTATTAGCGAGAGTCCCGGTTGGCCGGGCCGCGGCTGTGATCGGGCAGAGTCAGACCCGGGGCTTGTTGGCGTCTGATCTCTCGCAGTCTGGGCGGTGGAACGGAGTCCATCGAGGCTGAATTGGCACAGGGCACGGCACTCACGTCTGGTTCGTTCGAAGTCGACCGCATTGCATCGCCGCATGACCTGTCGTTCCGTGATCTGAGCTTCCCCATCTGGCTGCATCCGAAGGTGTCGGATCGTCTTCGTGGTTCGCCGCATCTCTATCGACGTTTGGGGATCGTCCTGCAACATCTGGCTGCCCACGGGCGCACAACTGTCGTCAAGGGCTGTCGCGACGCGAATCGCGGCTGGCGGCGGTCGCCGCTCGGTGGTTCCGGTGGAACGCAATACTACCTTTGGTGGACCCTGCAAGGCAGCAAAGTCGCCACGGAACTTAACCTTGCCCCAACGGCGATCATCGTGCGGGCGGTCAGGGAGCATGATGACCACTCGCCACTCGTGGCGGGCAGTCTCGACGACTATCTGGAACTATCGTCACCGGAATACCTAGTTGATGACGAGAGTATCGCCGGCTCTCCTTGGACCGATGCGCAGACGGACTTCGTGAAGAGCGACCGGCCGGTGCGTCTGCTTCTCGGTCGACCTGGTGCCGGCAAGACCACAGCTCTGTGGAGGGCGGTCGAAGCCCGAAGTGGTCAGCGGGTGCTCTACCTGTCGTGGTCGAGCGCCCTGACACGTCACGCTGAAGAGCGGTTCCGGGCATTCGCACCAGCCGATGTAGAGATCATCGTGCGCGACTTCGCGACGTTCGTAGGGGAGATTTGCGGCACCGACTTGGTTCGGAAGACATTAGCAGACAGCCGCGCGAAGTTCGTCGCTGCGATCGCCACACGCGGGCGGGACTCGCCCCGGCTGTGGAAGTACCGGTATGCGGCGCTCCATGCGGAACTGCGCGCCATGCTCTATGGCCAGGCGATTCCAGGCGATTCCGATTGTGTCGACGACGGCGTTCTAGCGCGCCTGAGCGACGACGAATACTACCTCCGTCGGTCCGGTATCGGCGGTGTTGGCCCGAAGCCCGCCTCTGCGGTGCTCAAGGTTGCTTCCGCCCTGTCAGGGGAGGCTATGGATGCGGTCTTTCCGGAACTCGTTGCTGCGAATCGCGCTATCAAGCGGCTGCGGACCGGGCTGCTCCCGGACGGGTTCGACCGTTTCGACCGCATAGTTGTCGACGAGATTCAGGACCTGACGCTGCTGGAGACCGCAGTCGTAGTCGAATTCTGCCAAGCCATCGCACGCAACAACGCACGCTCTCCCTGGCTGTTGATGGCTGGCGATTCCGGCCAGACGGTTCGACCGACTGGCTTCGAATGGGGGCCGATTAGCGACCTGGTGGCGAGCCGTCTCGGAGCGCCAGTCAAGTTTCATCTTGAGGAGCACCTCCGTTGTCCCTACCGGATCGCCGAGGTCGTTGACCGGGTCGCGGACCGCTATTCCGAGATCGACAAGAGTTTTCGCCCGACCAAGCAACGGCGGCAGCACAGCGGGCAGCACGTCGATGCACATTTGATCTACGTGGAAGTAGCCAGTCAGGCTGAGGGTGCTTCGCTCGTGGATTCACTCGACTACGCCGACAATGTCGTGCTGATCTCTCCGCATAGCGATCCCCTGCCTTGGATTCCCGAGGAATCGAGAGACTGCGTGCTCACCCCGGAGCAGGCCAAGGGCCTGGAGTACCAGTCGGTCTGCGTTCTCGACCCGGGACCCGTGCTCGCCGGTCTGTTCCGGCGTGACGAGGACTTCGTCGACTACGAGATTGACCAGCTGGAGCATCGCACTGCTATCGACCATCTCCGCGTCACAATTAGCCGAGCGACAGAGACTCTCGCGTTTATTGACGTTGCGCCTAGTTCCGCCCAACGGCACCATAGCATGCGGACCTTGGGCGACGCTATGCCGTTCAGTGCCGAGGACCTTGTCGAGCACTTCACTCACTACGACGTCTCGCCCGAGGAGCGCGTGCTGGTTCGGACCAACGATGCCCGGGCTCTGATCGAATCTGCACCGGCCCGGGCTTGGCAGCGGGTATTCCAGGCATTCCGGCTCTTGGGAGAACCAGACCTGCCGAACGGCGTGTCCGATCCCGACATCCGTCGCGAGACCCGCACGGTTCTGTTCGCTACTGCCGCGCGTCTGATGATCGGCGGGCTTCCGAACGAGAGCTTCACTGCGCGCGTGGAAGTGTACGAAACAGCATTAGGGATTGCGTCCGAATCCCGTGCGACCGTGCCCGCCGAGAGAGACGGGTTGATTGCGCTGTGGGAGTGGACGACGCATTCGAAATCATTGTTCGCGTTGCTTGATTCGGCACTGATACTGAGCAACGCGGACGAATCCGGCGATTGGCTGGGGCCCGCCTTGCTTTCAGTGGCCCAATCGCTACGGGACGGACTCGAGGCCTATTCGGGTAAACGCGAGGGGGCGGAGCGTTTCGACACTCCAGCAGTGGAGGGCTGGCTCCGGCTCACCGGTTACGAGGGGGATGTCGCCATCAAGGCCCGTGGTCTCCGCCGAACTGCGTTCGACACGCTCGTCGAGGCTGCGGAGGAGGAGTCCCAGTTCAACCGCAAGCCGCTGCTCGAGATTGCCGAGTCCCTCCTCGGGAAGATCGCTCCCGATCTCCTGCGACTCGGGCGACTCCGCGAGGCACAGGATCGCCCTGAGGACGCCGTCGACGCCTACGCGGACGTTGGTGCGACCGAGAACGTGCTGCGCGTCTGGCGGCAACGCGGGAGCTGGGAGCGCGCGATCGAGTTCGCCCGTGGCGACGTCCGTGCAGATCTCGAATGGCTTGCGGAATTCGAAAAACTGATTGCGGACCGGCCGGAACGCCAGGACGAGCGACTGTATCCCGGCGAGCGCGACCGCCTCGATGATCTGCTCCGCACTGTATCGGAGGGTCGCGTCCGCAAGCGAATCGCGAAGGGATGATTACTCGGAAGGGACCTGCTGCTGGCGGGCGTTCACGTCGCGCTGGGATCGAACACCCATCACGACGGATCAGCGCTGCCCAACGGGTTCGGAGTGTCTCGGCCAGGTCCGAGTCTCTGTGGATCTGGGTGCGTGCTGTCGCGATGCGGGAACTGCCTGGGATCGGACCTGGGTGTGGTTCCTTCGCTCGAGCTCGGCTCACTCAATAGACGGGTCTCGCCGGCCGAAGATCGCCGTGCCCACGCGCACATGCGTGGCTCCCTCCTCGATTGCGACTTCGAGGTCATGGCTCATACCCATCGAAAGGCCTGCGATCCCGTGCTCCTCGGCCAGTTCCCGGAGCCGCCGGAAGTACGGCCGGGACCGATTCGGATCCGGGTTCCACGGCGGCATCGTCATCAGCCCGGCCAAGCGGAGATTCGGAGCGCTGGCCGCAGCCTGCAGGACAGCCTCGAGCGACGTAGGATCCATGCCCGACTTCGAGTCCTCATGGCTCAGTTTGACCTCAAGAAAAACCTCCAGGCCTGCCCCGAACCGGTCCAGCCGCCGTGCGAGCTTTACGGTGTCAACGGTGTGAACCGTCGTGAACAGCCCCGCAGCGCGTTTGGCCTTATTGCTTTGCAACTTGCCGATCAGGTGGAACCGGGCTCCCGGCAATGGTGGAAGCGCAGATGACTTGGCCTCGAATTCCTGGACATAGTTCTCCCCGAAATCCCGCTGGCCGGCTTCGAACGCAGTCACGATGTCTTCGGGCGGTTTGCGCTTCGATACGGCGACCAAGGTGATGCTCTCGGCATCCCGTCCCGACTTGCTGGAAGCGGAGGCGATTCGGTCGAGAACGGAGTGGAGCCGCTCCGGAATGCTGCGACGGGACTGGACGGGGTCCACATCCTAAGTTTGCGGTTGAGGCTTGCCGAGCGCAAGGTGCGGCAGCCTCAACGGGTCCGGGCCCGCACTCGCAGACAGCGATCCGCTACGCGAGTGCCTCTTCGATCACGTGTCCGTGAACGTCGGTCAGGCGCCGGTCAATGCCGTTGTGACGAAACGTCAGGCGAGTGTGGTCGATCCCGAGCAGATGCAAGACTGTCGCGTGCAGGTCATAGCAATAGATCGGGTTCTCTGCGGCTTGGTACGACCATTCGTCGCTTGCCCCGTAGACCGTTCCTCCGCGGACCCCGCCCCCCGCGAGCCAAGAGGTGAACGCGAAAGGGTTGTGGTCCCGGCCCTTGTTGCCTTGGCTGCACGGCATCCTGCCGAACTCGGTCGTCCAGTACACGATCGTGTCTTCCAGCAGCCCCAGGGTGGCCAAGTCGCGAATGAGCGCTGCGCACGGCTTGTCCATGGATTTGCCCATGGCCCCGTGGTCCTTCGCCAGATCCTCGTGGCTGTCCCAGTTCCGGCGTGGGAAGCCGTTGTCGGCCCCACTCCAGACCTGTACGAATCGCACGCCGCGTTCCAAGAGACGACGAGCGATCAGGCAGCGGAGGCCGAAGTCCTCCGTAATCGGCTCGTCAAGGCCGTAGAGCTTCTTGGTCGCATCTGTCTCTCCGGACAGGTCCATCACCCGCGGTGCTGTCACTTGGAGCTTGGCGGCCATCTCGTACGCTTCGATCCGAGCCTCGAGCCTCGAGTCATCCTCGCGCCCGATCATGTGCCTCCGGTTCAGCTGTTCCAGGAGCCGGAGCGAGGCGGCCTCGCTCTCGGGCGTGATGAACTCGGCGGATGCGGGAGGGAACAGATCGTGGATCGGGTTGTCCCGGCCGGCGCGGATCATCGTTCCCTGGTGCTGGGCGGGCAGGAAACCCTCCGAGTGGTTGCCGGGGCCGTTGGGCGCGAATCCGCGGCCGTCCGGCAGGACCACGAATGCTGGCAGGTCGTCGGTCAGACTGCCCAGCCCGTACGAGATCCACGCACCCATGCTGGGGAAGCCCGGGAGCACGAAGCCGCTGTTCTGCATGAACGTCGCCGGCCCGTGCACGTTGGATTTCGAGATCATCGAAGGGAAGAACGACATCTCGTCCACGCAGTCGGCGAGGTAGGGTACCAGGCTGCTCATCCACTTGCCGGACTCGCCGTGCTGCCTCCATGCCCACGGGCTCTGCATGACCGGCCCCGGGCTGCTCTGGAAGAGTTCCACCTTTCCGCCCGGATCGAATTCCTGTCCGTTCCGCTCGATCAAGAGCGGCTTGTAGTCGAACATGTCGCACTGGCTGGCGGCACCGGACATGAACAGCTGGACGACGCGCTTGGCGCGAGCCGGGTGATGCAGGCCCCCGTTCAGGCCTGGGTCGGCCGCTACCGCCTCCCGACCCAGCATGTCGGTCAGGGCGACCCAGCCCAGACCGCCCCCAAAGGTCTCCAGGAAGCGGCGCCGGCTGGACCGGATCATGGCTCCTTGTCTCGACATCGGCCCTAGTCTACGAAGATGAATTGATTGCTGTTTAGCAGCAGTCGGACGGCGTTTTCCAGCCCGTGCTCGTCCGCATGCGCTGCCAGGGCCTGCCGTTCCTCGTCGGATGCACCCCGGCCGAATGCTAGCCGAAATCCCCGGTCAATGCGGTCCTCCGTGCTGGCTGCGTGCTGGCGCAGGCGCGCGGCAAAGTGCCTGGACTGGCTGACGACCAGCGGGTCGTTGAGCAGGGCGAGTGCCTGGATGGCAGTCAGCGTGGTACTGCGTTTCGGGACTAGGAGGGAGGGGTCAGCGCAATCCAGACTCTCCATGAACGGATCCTGCACGCTCCGCACGAGGAAGC
The DNA here is from genome assembly GCA_964461235.1 of uncultured Bryobacterales bacterium. Lineage (GTDB taxonomy): Bacteria > Acidobacteriota > Terriglobia > Bryobacterales > UBA6623 > VXMF01. The sequence goes on from CAYWUV010000040.1 coordinate 29,120, forward strand.
GGTACACGCTCCGCCGGCGCGTCGCGGGACTCTGCACGTCGAATCGCGCATAGTCGTAGATCGGAGAATGGTCGTCCTTGAAGGCGAAATGCTCGGCCGACGGCCCCCCCATTCGCAGGTCCAGTTGGCCGCCCACCCAGAGCAGGGAATCGCGCACGGCCTCGGCGTCCAGGCGCAGGCGATTCATGCGCCAAAGATACCGGTTCCCGCCGTCGATCCTTGCGTGGGCAGGATTCCCCGACGAGGCTTGGCGGTACGTAGCACTCAACACGATGGAGCGGTGGAGAGCCTTGATGGAGCCGCCGCTGTCGCGGAATTCCACCGCTAGCCAGTCCAACAAATCCGGGTGTGTGGGCTGAGACCCCATGCGGCCGAAGTCGTTCGGCGTTTCCACGAGTCCCCTCCCGAAGTGATAGTGCCAGACTCGGTTGGCGATCGACCGCCAGGTGAGCGGGTTGCGCGGATCAGACAGCCAGTCCGCCAGGTCCGCGCGGGCCGAACCCTCTTGCCCTCGCTGCAACGCCCTCACGGCGAAGCGTGCGGCCAGGCCCGGGACAGCGGTGACGGCTCCGGGCAGGGCCCGCTTGCCCGGGGCCTGCACATCACCCTTTGCGAGGACGTGCACCGCTCGGGGCTCCCATGCCGGCGTGAACTTGCCGTGGGTCCGGAAGTAGCTCGCCGCGCTGTACACGTATGCGGGCTCGCCCAGGGACTTGAATTCGGTTTCCAGGGAAGCGAGATTCGCCGTGGCGTCGTCGAACGCCGTCCGGGACTCGGGATCCATCAACGACACGGCAAGTTGCTCGCGCCTTTCTCGGAGCTCCTGGATGCGCTTCCCGATCTCCGCCCTCCGTTTCACGGTTTCCGGCGTGTCCACTTCCCCAACTTTCGGGAGCAGGTCTGCGCTCTCCTCGGAGAGGTCGACGATCTCCTTGTCGATCCGGCCGATTTCCGGGCTCTCTGCTGCGTCGATCATGCGGCGAAACGGCCGTAGCGTGTTCTCGGCATTTCCGATCCTGTTCCACAGATTCCGCCCCTTCGCGTGCACGCGAGGATCTGTGAAATACGGCTGCTCGGCACGATCCACGCCGGAAAACACGGCTTGGAGCGCGAAATAGTCCTCCTGCTGGATGGGGTCGAACTTGTGGTCGTGGCAGCGGGCGCAATGGACTGTCAGGCTGTTGAACGTTGACATCGTGGCCGCGACCATGTCGTCCCGGTCCAAGAGCCTTGCCAGCTCCTTGTCCTTGGTGCCCTCGCGCAACTCGGCATGGCCCACGTAGTCCCACGGACCGGCGGCGATAAACCCGGTCGCGATCAGCCCCTCCGGATCCCTCGGGTAGAGCACGTCACCGGCCAGTTGCTCCTGGATGAACAGCCGGTACGGCTTGTCAGCGTTGAAGCTCTGAATCACGTAGTCGCGATATGGCCACGAGTTCCTGCGCGCCTTGTCCTTGTCATAGCCGTGGGATTCTCCGTAATGCACGACGTCCAGCCAGTGGCGGCCCCAGCGCTCGCCGTAGCGCGGTGATGCCAGCAGCCGGTCCACCAGCCGCTCGTACGCCTGCGGGTCGGGATCGGCCACGAAGGCTTCCACTTGGTCAGGGCGCGGTGGCAGGCCGTGGAGATTGAACGTCAGACGCCGGATCAGAGTGGCTCGGTCGGCCTCCGCGGACGGATGCAGTCCCTCTTCGTGGAGCCTGGCAAGGATGAAGTGGTCGATCTCGTTTCTGGCCCACTTCCCGCCAGCGGCAGGGACGAGCGGTCGGGTCAGGGGGCGGAACGACCACCAGGTCGATGACTCGCCTGCCGCCCCTCGGGCCGTTCCCGCTTGCAAGCCGCCTTCGATCCAACGACGGATCATGTGGACTTCCGGCTCGGAGAGCGGCTCCCCGACCAGCGGCATTGCCGGCTTGTCGCCGGAAACCTTGCTCAGCAGCAGGCTCTCCTGCGGATTGCCAGGGACGACGGCCGGACCGCTCTGGCCCCCTCGGAGTACGCCCTCAAGGCTCGCTAGCGACAGGCCTGCCTGGCCGCCGTCCGCAGAATGACACGCCACGCACCGGGACTCGAACAGGGGCAGAACGCTGTCCTCGAACCCAGGCGGGTCTGCCGCCATGAGCGGAATCGAGACTGCCAGGGCCAGGCAAGCAGCGATTGCCACCAGAGGCTGGCCGCTGGAGAGCCGCCACGACCGCTCTGTCCGGGGACGATCCAGAATTGCGGACCGCATGACGGCCCAATTCTAGCGGAAGGGTGTCGGCCGAAACCAGACCGGGCCGGAGTTACGGTCCACACCTCGGCGAGGGGTGGAGACAGGAGGCCGGACTATCGCTTGTCCGGCATATGGATCACAATTTCACCCGGCATGGACCAGCCGAGCTGCTCCCGGGCGCGTTTTTCGATGCCAAACTCTCCGGGCTTGAGGGCATCGACCTGATCCTGCAGGACCAGGTTCTCGCTTTGGATCTCGAGGACCCGCTCCTTCAGCTCCGCCTCCTTCGCAAGGGTCTCTTCCAGCGCTTGGAACGGCCCGATGCCATTGACATGCAGGATCCCGCCAAGCACTGCGGCGGCCGGTAGACCATAGATCCAGATTGTCCAAGGGGACATCTTTCTAGGGCTGGTGCCCGACCGCTGTTGGATGTCCTTGTGGCGTCTGATGAACGTCTTGTCCGTCACCGCTGGCTCCCGTGGGCATCATACAACATTTCTGCAAACTTTTGGACTCCACAGGGAAATCGTCGGCCATCCCCCGAAAGACGGCCGACGGGCGGCCGTTGCGGGCCTCAGTCCCGGGACGTTCGAGCGATTAATCGCGAGCTTCTTCCTGCGCGCCGCGAGCCGGGTCCGTCCCGGTGCTACCGCTAAGCACTCTCGCTCGATCGCCCTTGATATAGTTGCGTTGTCATGAAGGTGGGTCAGCACCATCGAGGATCGAAGCTGGGGCGCCGTGGATTCATGGGCGTGGCGATGGCGGGCATCCAGTGCCGCCTTTCGCGGGCGGCGGATTCGGACCGCCGGTTCTTCACCGCGTTTGTCCCCGGCAGCCTCGGAGTGAAAGCTGATCAGTCTCGCTCGATCGAACTCGCCTCCAAGTACGGATTCGAGTCCGTCCAGCCGTTTCCCCGCGATTTGCTGCGCGATGGTGTTGAGCGGCATACGGAGGCGCTGGAAAGGCATGGCCTGCGCTGGGCGGCCGCTGGCCTCCCGGTGGAGTTCCGGAGAGGTCAAGAGGCCTTCGACGAGGGCATGGCGTCACTGGCTCGCGCCGCGGACGTGCTGCAGAAAGCCGGTGCCGATCGCGTGGGCACGTGGCTCTCGCCGGCGAGCGACTCGCTTACGTATCTACAGAATCTCCGCCAGACAGCATCCCGACTCCACCAGGTGGCAAAGGTCCTGCAGGACCGAGGCCTGCGGCTCGGACTTGAGTACGTCGGCACGAAGCGGAATTGGACGGCCCGCCGTCACTCGTTCGTGCACACGATGGCTGGCACCAAGGATCTCCTCGCGGAGATCGGTGCCCCGAACGTCGGGTTCGTCCTCGATTCGTGGCACTGGTGGACTTCCCGTGAAACCGGAGACGACATCAGGACTCTAACCAATCGCGACATCGTGTCGGCGGATCTGAATGACGCTCCGAGCGGGATCCCGCGGGACGAGCAATTCGACAACCAGCGGGAGTTGCCGCTCGCAACGGGCGTCATCGATATCCGGGAGTTTCTCGAAGCTCTTGTTGCCGTCGGATACGACGGGCCCATCAGGGCCGAGCCGTTCTCGCGCAAGCTGAACGAGATGGACGACGAGCAGGCCTGCCAGATCACGGGCGAGTCCATGCGGAAGGCCTTCGGACTCGTCGGCTGACGCTGGGAGTCAGGGACTTCGGAGTCCGACCGCCCGTCCGGGCTGGCAATTCCGTACTCTTGCGGCCAACGCCTCGCGCCCTCGCTTCGGGGCAAGTCTGGAATGCCGGTATGGGAACATTTACATTAAGGGGGCGATTTGGGTCCACTCCGGGTATCGGCTCTCGCCGGGTTGGCAGTCTCCTTGCTGGGCGGGCCGGCGGTCGCCCAACCCGTGCCGGCTGTCCGTTGCACGGCATTCGCGTTGGCAGCCCCTGTGTACGCGGACGGGATTACAGAGCCGGTCGCTGACATCGCAATCACCTGCGATTCGGACTCGTCGGCTTCAGTGCCGACGGGATCGGCAGTCCGGCTGTCGGTCGAAGTCTCCCTCAACGCGAGCGTGACCAACACCCTCGGCCCCCCCCCGCAGGAGGATTTTTCGGACGCGGTGCTGGTGGTCCATGGCAATGACTGCCCGAGTCCCAGTTCTCGGGGGTCCACGTACGGGTCATGTGGCGCGCCGTCCAGTATCGTGCAGGATCCGCAGTTCGGACGGCTAACCTCGATCGGGACGCTCGAATGGGCAGATGTCACGATTCCGCATCCAGCCGTAGCTCCGGCGGGGACTCCGAAGGCGGTCCCAACCATCCGTATCCGGGGCATTCGCACCAATGCATCCCAACTCCGCCTCGCGGATGGCACGGGGCGTGCGGCGCTGCCCGTGACGGCGTCGATATCCCTCCGCTCGGGATCTGCCGTTGCCCTGCAAAACGGTATGTTGCACGTCGCTTATCCAACCCCGGCAGTGGAGGTTGATTGGGTCTCAAGGGTGTCGCGGACCGCCCACTCCGGCGATGGTGGTGCAATCGCATCGATTCACGTTCGAGAGGGGTTCCCCAGTGCCTTGCGGAGCGATTCGGCAGCGGACGGCGCAACCCCGCCCTCGCGGGTCCTGCTGGAATTCGGTGGGATTCCGGACGGGGTGGCTCTCAGTGTCCCGCTGGCCGTCGGATGCCACCAGCCGGATTTCGACGGCACCGATCCCGAACTCGCCGACACCTTGGTCCTAGGTCTGGTAACCGGGAACGAAGCCGACGGTTCCGGCGGCGCTGCGACCCAGGGTGCCGCTCCATCCGATCCCGGTGTCCCTGTGGACATCACCGAGGGGACTGGGAGGGCAGTTTACGAGGTCGAAGCGCAGGACCCGGCATTGCTGGAGGACTGCCACATTCCGATCCGATTCGATATGCCTTCGGATCGAACTTCCGGACTACAGGCTTGGGTCTCGGCCGGACTGGCGCCTCGGGGCTCCGCTGCTGCCGCGAGAGCCGGGGAGCCGGTCCCGCGTTTCTCCGCGCCGCCGAGAGCGGCCAGAGCTGCAATCGATCTGGCCGCCTACAGCACCACCCTTCTCTTTCCTTTCGTTACGAACCAAGCGGGCTTCACCACGGGACTTGTAATCACCCACGGATCACGGCAGGCGCTGACTGGGTCGCCGGAGGGCGCGGCCGGATCGTGTGACCTGCACTACTACGGAGAGATCTCCGAGGAATCTGACGTTCTTCTCGTCCAGCACTCCACCCAGATTGATCCGGGCGATCAGTTGGTGTTCACGCTGTCCGGAGGCAATCCGGACCGCAACATTCTCGGGACCGAGCAGTTCCAAGGCTACATGATGGCGCTCTGCGGCTTTCCGGACGCACGTGGTTACGCCTTCATCTCCGACGGATTCGGAGGGATTGCCGATCTCGCGATGGGTTACCTCGCCCGCGTGGTGTCTTTGGGCCCGAACGGGAAGCGAGTCGTGATCGCCAGGGACCCCCAATGACGCATCCGACGCGCAGCGCTTTGGCCGGAGCCAAGTGATGCCTCGTCTTGTCTTGGCTGGCTGCTGCGTCGTCCTCTTCGCGCCTTGCGTGCTTACCGCGCAGGAAAGCCCGTCCGTCCCCAGTTCCGATCTCGGCGAACTCCACTGTTCCGCGACCGCGACCGCGCCCATCGTGCGCATCGAGGGAACGAGCGAGATGATTGGAGATGTCCTGATCACCTGCCACAACGCGGGTCCTGCCAGCCGGCCCGAACCTAGGGGCTACATCGATGCCGACATCTCCCTGTCGCTGAACGTCGGCCTCGGGAATCGGACGGACTTCGGGCGCGGTTCCGACGTAACCGACGCCGTACTGGTGGTCAACGAGAACAATTGCGCTGCGGCCAGCAGGGTCAGGACGTTCGACGGCTGCGGAAGCGAAAACCAGACCGTGCAGGGTCCGATGCTGGGGCGCCTCGGGCCGATGGAGACCGGCACGCTCCTCTGGTCACGGGTGGCCGTGCCCGTTCCTGGCGCCGCGATCGCCGGGTCTGGTACCAGCACCAACCGAGTCGCCGATTGCACCGGCAGGTTCGGAGTGCCGGGCGGGTGCCATCCCACCACTACGACGATCCGGCTCACCAACATCCGGGCGAACGCGTCGCAGTTGGGGGCCAGCGGGCGGGCGACCGGGATAGTCGTCCCCGTCCAGGCTTCGCTGTCCATCCGTGCGGCGGGTGCAAGGGTCAGATTGAGCGGCAGCCAGTTCCGGGTGGCCGAGGCTGCCACTGGCCTCTCGGCCGAGGCACGTCTGGTGGATTCCGATCGGCTTTGCTCGCACGGGGAGTCCTTCGCCGAGGTCGCGCTCTCCGAGGGGTTCGCCTCGTCCTTCAAAGCGGCCGGTACGGCTTCCTACCGGCCCGGCCAGCCCGGCTGGCAGGAGTCCTTCTACCCCCTTGGCACCGATGACGCCGGCCCCTCGTACGTGCCTTCCGGAACGCGCCTTCGTATTGCCCTTGCGGGAGTTCCGTCCGGAGTCTCCGTGTTCGTGCCCCCGAGCGTCAGTTGCGCGTCCGATGGTGGCGGCACTTCGCGATTGGCATTCGTCGAAGGTGCCTTGCCGTCCGGGCTCGGCGGAACGCTCGCCCCGGCCCAGTCCGCTGACCGGCCCGTGCGCGTGAGTGACGCGTCCGAGGCACAAGCAGTCTACGAAGTCCGCAATACCGACCCGCTCGGCCAGGAGGCATGCTCGGTCCCATTCCGCTTTTCTCGACCCATTACCTCGACGGGCCTTTTCGAGGGCGGGGCCGTGTCCATCTCGGCGAGTCTCGCTCCGTTCGGATCGGACGAATCGGAGGGACCTCGCAACAATCAGTTCCGGTTCGCCAGAGTCAGGGTGAGTGCCGGTCCCAGGCTCCGGATGGCCAGCTGCGGCACGACCCTGTTCTTTCCGTTCGTCACGAACCGGAGCAACTTCGATACGGCGATCGTGATCGCGAACACCTCGGCGGACCCGCTTGGGACGAGACACCAGTCCGGTCAGTGCATCCTGCGGTATCACGGTTCGGGCGTCGAGGGCCAGGTGGAACCGTCCATCCAGCGGTCCGCCGTGATCGAGGCGGGCAAGCATCTGGCCTTCACCCTGTCAGGCGGTAGGCCGGCACTGGGCTTGGTACCGCTGACGGACTTTCAGGGTACGTTGGTAGCGGAGTGCGGATTCCAGCACGGTCACGGATTCGCCTTCGTCACTGAGCAGGTCAACGGAACGGCCATTCTGGCGCAGGGATACCTCGCCGAGGTGCTCGAAGACACGGCCGAGAGGGAGTCTGGCGACGATTCCCCGTAGTCCGCCCGACGCGCTGGCGAATTGCTAAATTGGTCGGGACAATGGACGTTTCGGCATCGGATCCTCGGGTACAGGACGGCCCGCCGCAGGCTGCGGACGTTCGGGAAATCGGGCGACTGGTCCAGGAGGAGGCGTCGATCCTGGCTTCGGTCCGGCGTGAAGTCGGCCGCGTCATCGTCGGCCAGCAAGCGCTTGTCGACGGCCTCGTCCTCGCCTTGCTCTGCAACAATCACGTGCTGATTGAAGGCGTCCCCGGTCTGGCGAAGACGCTCTCCGTCACCACCCTCGCCAAGGCGATCCAGGCGTCGTTCCGCCGCATCCAGTTCACTCCCGACCTCCTGCCTGCCGATCTGATCGGCACCATGATCTACTCCCCAAGAGACGGGGGATTCAGCACCAAGAAGGGTCCCATCTTTGCCAACATCGTGCTCGCCGATGAGATCAACAGGGCTCCCGCGAAGGTGCAGAGCGCCTTGCTCGAGGCGATGCAGGAGCGGCAAGTGACGATAGGGGAGTCGACGTATCCCCTGGAAGAGCCGTTTCTCGTACTCGCCACGCAGAATCCGATCGAGCAGGAAGGCACCTACCCCCTGCCCGAGGCACAGGTGGATCGGTTCATGCTGAAGCTCCGGGTCGCCTATCCGTCCAGGGAGCAGGAACTGCAGATTCTCCGTCGAATGGCGAAATCTCGCGTCGAGCACGAAGTCACGCCGGTCCTCGCGCCCGGGGATATCCTACGATTGCGGCAACTCGCCGACTCCGTGTACATGGACTCCAAGATCGAGGAGTACATTGTCGACTTGATCGAAGCCACCCGGCATCCGGCGGCGTACAAGCTGGAACTCCAGGACTGGGTTCGACACGGAGCGTCCCCGCGCGCCACGATCTACTTGGCCATGGCCGCCCGCGGGCACGCGATGCTGCAGGGCAGGGGCTACGTTGTGCCGCAGGACGTGAAGTCGGTCGCGCACGACGTGCTCCGCCATCGGGTGATGGTGACGTATGAAGCGGAGGCCGAAGAGCTGACTTCGGAGGATATCGTGCAACAGGTGCTGGACGGCGTCGAAGTGCCGTGACGGCCTCCTTGCGTGGCCTGCGGGCGGTTTCCCCGCTCGGCCGCCACGCAGGACTGCATCCGCCGCTCGATTCCGTTGATCAACACATGCCCATGGACGTCAAGGAGTTCACGCGGAGCGTAGCCAGGAAGATCCGGCTGATCGAGATCCAGACAGACAAGGCGGTCGACGACGTGCTGGCGGGCGAGTACAGCAGCGTCTTCAAGGGCAGCGGGATGGAATTCGAGGAGGTCCGTGAGTACGCTCCGGGAGACGAGATCCGCAGTATCGACTGGAACGTCACGGCCCGGATGGGCAAGCCCTTCGTCAAGCGGTACGTCGAAGAGCGAGAGCTGACAGTTTGGCTGCTGGTCGACCTGTCGGCGTCGGGTGCCTTCGGCAGCCGGGTCCAGCTCAAGAACGAAGCGGCCGCCGAGTTCTGCGCCTTGCTTGCATTCGCTGCCATTCGCAATAACGACAAGGTCGGGCTCATCGTCTTCACGGATCACGTCGAGCTCGCGATCGCTCCGAGCAAGGGCCGGACCCATGTCCTGCGCCTCATTCGGGACTTGCTCCGATTCGTTCCGACAGGGAAGGGAACGGATCTGTCGGCCGTTCTCGAATATCTGGGCCGCGTGACGCACAAGCGAGCCGTCGTGTTTCTCGTGTCGGATTTCCTCGGGTCGGGCGTGCTGGACGCGGGAAGCGGCAAGCAACTCGGCATCCTCGCCCGTCGCCATGACCTGATTGCGGTGGCGGTCGGCGACGAGCGCGAGCGGGAACTCCCGGATGTCGGCCTGATCGAACTCGAGGACGCGGAGACGGGCGAGCACGTGCTCGTCGACACGTCGAGCCGGCGCCTCCGCCGCGAATACGCCGCTGGCGCCCGGGCTCGCCGAGAGAGGCGTCAGGAATTCTTCCGGTCCGCGGGTGTTGACGAGGTGGAAGTGACCACTGGCCAGGACTACGTGCGGGACCTTCGGAGACTATTCCGGAAGCGGGGCAGGCACCGGTGAGCCACCCCATCCCTTCCGGAGGGTCGCGCCTTGTTGCGGCCGGTCGTGGCTGGCTCGTGCTGAGCACGTGCCTTTCCCTGGGTGCCTGCAGCGTCGATCGCGCGGACTCGCCCGTGCCCGGCCCCGCCGTTGTCCGGCAGACTGCCAATGGCGGGGCAAGCCTGACGCTGACACTCGACAGGGATGCGCTCACGATTGTCGAGACCCTTGCCCTCCAGTTCGAGGTCGAGACCGGCGAGACCGATACGGTCGAGTTCCCGGCTTCGGGAAACGGATTCGGTGAGTTCGCGGTCATTCTCGACGAGCCGGCCGGTGAGCGCCTGCTGGGAAACAGCCGTGTGGTCAGGACCCATGAGTATGTCCTTCAGCCGTTCCTGCCGGGAGAGTACGAGATTCCCTCCTTGACTGTGGTGGTGAACGGTACGTCGGAGCTCACGACTGACCCGATCCCGATAGCTGTCGACAGCGTTCTGGAAGATCCGCAAGACTCGGAACTGCGAGACATCTCCGAGCCCGTCGATGTCCCCGTGCCGTGGTGGTGGTGGGTTGCAGCCGCCATCGGCATTGCCACAGGCGTTGCCGCGTTGGCTTGGTGGCGGCGCCGCCGCTTGACCGCACGATCGGCTCCCAAGCCCGTCCCGCCCCACGAATCGGCGCTTGCGGCACTGGACGCCTTGCTCGCGGCGGGCCTCCCGGCACCGGAAGCGCTCAAGGACTTCTATCTGACCCTGTCCGACATCGTGAGAAGGTACGTCGAGGAACGCTTCGGTTTGCGGGCTCCCGAACAGACGACGGAAGAGTTCTTGGTCGCGATGGCGGCAGAGCCAGTGATCAGGACCGAGCACCAGCGGCTGCTGCGGGACTTTCTCGAACAGGCGGACCTTGTGAAGTTCGCGAAGCTCGTTCCGGGCCGCGAAGAGATCGAAGGCGCGGTGGAGGCCGCCAGGCGCTTCGTGCGGCAGACGGTTCCGGAAGAACTCATTGCCCCGGAGAATCGACGAAGGTAGGACTGCCCCGACCAGGCCTACAACAGGCGTCGGAGGATCTTTCCCGCCGGAGATCGCGGAATCTCCTTCACGAACTCGACCTCTCGCACCTGCTTGTATCCGGCGACCTGCGAGCGGACGTACGCCTGGATCTCCTCGGCGCGGAGCGAACGTCCTGGATGGAGTGACACGAAGGCCTTCGGCCGCTCGGCGCCGTGCTCGTCCCGCACGCCGACCACAGCGACGTCGCGAATGTCGGACAGCTCGAGTATCAGGGATTCCAGTTCCGCCGGAAGGACCTGGAATCCCTTGTACTTGATCATCTCTCTCTTGCGGTCGATCAGGTGCACCCTTCCCATTCCGTCGATGTGTCCTATGTCGCCGGTGTAGAACCAGCCGTTGCGCAAGGCCTTCGCGTTGTCGGCGGCAGCGTTGTGGTAGCCCTTCATGATGTTCGGGCCGCGCAACGCGAGCTCGCCGGTCTCGCCACGGGGTAGCATGCGTTCCCCGGTGTCGAGGTCGAAGATCGCGGCGTCCAACCCCCGGACCGGGATGCCGGCTGTTTCGGCGGGGTCCCAGGGAGCATCGGACGGATTGGTGGTGGCGATCCCCGACGTCTCGGTCATGCCGTAACCCTGGCGCACCGTCACGCCGGTCGTCTTGACAAAGCGGTGCACGGCGGGCACCGGGACGGGAGCCGCGCCGATATTAATCCACTGCAGCGACGAGAAGTCCCGCTTGTCGAGGTCGTCCCGGGACAGCATTCCAAGCAGGACCGGCGGTACGATCGGCAGGCTTGTGATCCGCTCGCGCTCGATCGTGTCGAGGCAGTCGTCCATGTCGAATCGTGCTCGAAGATGCATCGTGCTCCCCACGGCCAGCAGCACGTTCATCACGACATTGAAACCGTAGATGTGATACAGCGGCAGGAACACGTAGCTCCGGCCGTCCTTCTCGTACATCGAATGCTTGGAGAAAATCAGCTGCCGGATCGCCGCGACCAGGTTTGCGTGGGTGAGATCGATCCCCTTGGAGAGGCCGGTCGTTCCGCTGGAGTAGGGAAGGAAGACGACGTCCACCTCCCGATCGAATTCGATGCCCGGATCCGAACTGGGAGCATCGTGCCAGAATTGCGGGCAGAGCTCGATGATCCGGCAATCCGGGATCCTGTCCCGGCATTCCGCCAAGCGAGGGAACAGGCTTCGTTCGGCGAAGACCGCCGAGGCGCCCGAGTTTGCTATCTGATGCACCAGCTCCCGCTGCTTGTAACTGGAATTTAAGGGAGTGAAGGTCGCCCCGCTCGACAGGATGCCGTAGCCTGCGGTAACGAAATCCAGGGAATTGGGGCTGAACACCCCCAGCACGGATCCCTTGCCGTACCCGCGAGCCAGCAAGGCGTGCGCGAACTTGTTCGCACGCCGGTAGTTCTCGGCGAACGTCAGCGTCCGCCCCGTGCCGTCGACAATGAACGCCCTGTTGCCGTAGACGGCCGCGGCGTCACGGAGTATTGACGGCACGGTCGCGTGTTCGCTTGCGATCGTGCTCAGAGCCGGATCGGGAGGCTGCTGTTCCCGGGGCAAAACCAATGCTATCGCAACGCTCCCGATGCCCGGCCCGTCGCTACGTGCCCGGTTCCGCCTGAAGGCGCTCGAGCCAGTCGTCGAACCAGTCCAGGAACTCCAGCTTCGAGCGCTCCTGGGCGGGGCTCAAAGGGAAGGGGAGGGTGGCCTCGCTCAGCCCTCGCCGCTCCGCGACCCATTTGAGCGCCCAAGGGTACGGGAAGCGTTCGAGCTGACCGATGAATTCGTCATTGAAACGGTCCGCTCGCGCGAAGGCCGGGCCGTTCCCCCCTGTTCGAAACAGGGCCGCGCTCATTTCGGGCACGACTCCGGCCGGGCCGGAAATGGCACCCTCCAGCAGCCCCTCCCGCAGGGACTCAGCCAGCCGGGCGTCGTGCCCCTGGATCCGGACGCATGCCAACCTTTCCCGTGTGAGCCTGCGGAGAATGGCCAGAGAGCCGCTCGAGTCCTTGATGCCCACGAGCCATGGTTCCGATTGCAGCAACTCGACAACTACGTCTTCGTGGATGGGACTCAAGAATCCCGCCAGGTTGTACAGGATTACCGGGCCGGCAATCGCCCGCGCGGCCTCGCGGAAGTACTGTCGCAGCTCGTCGTCGCCATACCGAAAGAAATGGGGTCCCGGCAGGAGCACGGCGTGGGCCCCGGACTCGAAGGCGTGGCGCGCCAAGGCCACCGCCTCGGGCATCGTCGCGGCCCCGACTCCCACGATCAGCAGACCCCGCCCCCGCGCGACGGGGGCCAACCGTTCAACGATGGCCTTCCGCTGCATGGAGGAGAGGCCGAAGTACTCGCCCGTTCCGCCGGCTGGCACGATGGCCGTTACCCCACGAGCCAGCACGAAGTCCGCATTGCGCTCAAGAGCGTCCAGGTTCACAGCACCATCGGCGCTGCGTGGGGTGAGCAGGGCCGCTGCCATGCCATGGAACTCGATGGGCACGCAGAGAGATTCTATCCGACCAGAAGGATCGTTCCATACTGGGTCTGCGCAGATCGTCCGGTCTGGGTGACCGGGCGGTCGCGCCGGGGCTGCGAGGACTCTGGATCTGTGTGGCGGACCTGCCCCGACGGTTTAGAATCGTATATCGGAAGCCGCTACGCTATGAAACCGACCCGAAGGGAATGGCTTCGCACAGGCTTGCATGCCGCGGTAGCCCCGACGATCATGATGCCGCACGCACGCGCCTACAATATCCGCGAGATCGAATCGAAGCTGGCAGCAGGCGCTGGCATCGAGGGTGTCACCAAGGAGGACTTGCCAACGCCCTCTCTATTGCTCGACTTGGATGCCTTCGAAGCGAACATCCGGCGGATGTCCGAGCACGCTACGAGTGCTGGCCTCGACCTGCGGCCGCACGCCAAGACCCACAAGTGCTCGGAGATCGCAAGGCGGCAGGTTGGGTCCGGAGCCTTGGGAGTGTGCGTCGCGACGATACGGGAGGCCGAAGCGATGGCAGGGGCTGGCATCGGCGGGCTGCTCCTCACATCCGAGTCTGTGGGCGCCAACAAGGTCCACCGACTGGTTCGCCTGTGCCAGGACAAGCCGGATACAATGGCGGTTGTCGACCATCCGGACAACGCTGCCGACCTCGACGAGGCCGCCGGTGCCGCCGGCATCGAGATCGGGGTTCTGGTGGACGTGGATCCGCTTGGACGCCGCACGGGCGTCCCGCCCGGTCCGGGAGCGGTCGCGCTCGCGGAGACCATTGACCGGCTTCCGAACGTGAGGCTCCGAGGCGTGCACGGCTATTGCGGTGCCTCCTCGCATGTCAAGGGCTTCGAGGAGCGGAGACAGCACTCCGAAACGTACATGGGTCCCGTCCTTGAGACGTTCGCCGCCATGCGCAGGAAGGGGCTGCCGGCCGAAATCATGTCAGGAGCCAGCACCGGGACCTACAACATCGATTCCGCGCTGGACGGAATGACCGAGTTGCAGGTCGGATCGTACGCGCTCATGGATGTGGATTACCGCATCATCGGCGGCTCTGGCGGCGAGATCTACGACGATTTCCAGAACGCCCTGCATGTGCTCGCAACGGTCATCAGCAAGAACCACGAGGACATCGCCACCGTCGATGCCGGCTTGAAGGCGTTTGCCACGGACCGGAGCTTCGGACCGGAAGTGGCGCGTCCAGAAGGCTTGACCTATGCCTTCCGCGGCGACGAGCACGGTGCCTTGATGCTGGCCGACGCCGACGCCGAGGTCAAGCTCGGGGAAAAGGTCGAGTTGGTCGTGCCCCATTGCGACCCCAACGTCAACCTCTACGACCGCATGTATTGCGTTCGGGGCGACTACGTGCAGCAGGTCTGGAGGATTGACGCGAGGGGGCACATCTAGGCCGCGATGAGTCTCCAGTCTCTGCGCCAGGCGGAGCTGCCGGGAATCCGGCCGCTGTACGCGGACCTGCTCGGCAACTTTCCGGGAGTCAGCCGGTTCTATGCCCGGCCGCCCTCGGTCGAGGCGGCATGCGCCGCTGCATCCGAGATTCGGATCGAACCCGCTCATCGGAAGCGTCTCGTCGACGAACTGAGCGCGCAAAACCGGGAGGGCGGTGCAGCCTCTGCCGCCAGCCTCGACCTGCTATCCCGACCCGGTACGGTGGTCGTAGCGGCCGGGCAGCAGGTCGGCCTCCTCGGAGGGCCCGTTTTCACGCTGTACAAGGCCCTCACCGCTGTTCGGTGCGCGCAGGAGCTGACGGCCAGGGGTACGCCGGCCGTTCCGGTGTTCTGGCTTGCCACGGAGGACCATGACCTGGAGGAAGTCGATCACGCGTGGGCCTTCGGCCCGTCAACCGGTCTGCGGCGGATCCAGGCGGTCACCCAAGGGGAGTCGGGAGCCGCGGTCGGAGCGATCCGTGTGGTCGATGCCGGCATCGACGAGCTCGAGAAGGCTTGCCGGGGCCTTCCCTTTGCAGACGAGGCTGTGCAGATGGCTCGCGATGCGTACCGGGCTTCGCACGGTTTCGGAGAAGGGTTTCGGGCTCTTTACGGCCGTCTGCTGGAAGGCACCGGAATCGTCTTTCTTTGTCCCATGAGCCAAGGCATCCGCAGCTTGGCGGCTCCCTTGGTGAGGCGGGCTATCGAGCAGGCTCCGGAGTTGTCGGACGCCCTGGTTCGCAGGGGGAGCCGGCTGCAGACTGCCGGATACCACCAGCAGGTCCACTTCCGCGACTCCAGTTCGCTGGTCCTGCTGTTCGAGGACTCCGCACGCGTGGCACTGAAGCGGAAGAACGGGTTGTACTGGGCGAATTCCCGGCCCTACAGCCGGGACGATCTGCTGAAGCGGCTCGACCGTTTTCCGCTGGATGTGTCTCCCAGCGCCCTGTTGCGGCCGGTCATGCAGGATCACCTTCTTCCCACTGCGGCTCTCGTTGCCGGGCCGTCCGAAGCTGCTTATCTTGCCCAGTCCTCCGTCTTGTACGAGAAGTTGCTGGGCCGCATGCCGGCCGTGCTTCCAAGGGCAAGCTTCACCGTGCTCGACGAAGGCTCCCGAAAACTGCTCCGCAAGTACAAGCTTGCCATTCCGGACTGTCTCGTGCCCCGGCAGGATCTCGAAGCTGCGATTGCCGCCCGTATCGTGCCGCCTTCGCTGCAGAGCGTCATCACTGACCGTCGCTCTCGGATCCGTGCCGCCCTTGGGGAAATCGATTTGGCGCTACGCGACTTCGATCCGACGCTGACCTCAAGTTTCGGGGTCTCTCAGCGCAAGATCGAGTACCAGCTCGAAAAGACGGCTTCCAAGGCGGCGCGCGAGGCGTTGCGGCGCGACGGAACCGCTGGGCGCCACGCGGGCTTGCTGGCTGACTGGATCTATCCTCGGGGAAACATGCAGGAGCGGGTTTATTCAGTGCTTCCGTTCGTCGCAAGGTTCGGCGCCCCGTTCGTCGAGCGGGCCGCGGCGGCCGTCCAGCCCGGAAGCCCTGGGCACGTAGTGCTTGACCTGTAAGCGGACAAGGCTCACCCCCATCCTTCGTATCGGCCCCTAGCTCGCCAGTTCGTACAGGGATTTCGAGACAGCCTCCAACGTAGAGGGCTCGGTTCCCAGCAGCGGCAGGCGCGGCGGCCCGCCGTAAAGGCTTCGCTGGTCCAGCGCGGCCTTGAGTGCCGGCACGCCGTGCAGGGAAACGAGCCTGTCGAACTGGAGCGCGCGCCGCACGAGGTCCTGGGCTGCGGACGTCTCCCTGGTCCGAACCGCCTCCTCGATCGAAAGCGCATGGAATGGCACGACAGAGGCCACGGCCAGCAATGCCGCCCCCGTTCCCCCGGCGAGGCCCGCAACGGCTCCCGGCAGGTCACGGGCGATGACAGCAAACCCGGACGGGCACATCCGTATCGTCTTGCCCAAAGTCGCCTCCATACGGCACTCGATCACTGCTCCGGCAATTGACGGGTGCGAGCCCAGCGCCGCCAACTGCTCCGGACCGATCCTCGGTTCCGGTCCTTCCAGGCTGACGCCTGCCAGCACAGGGAGTCTGGCCGAGTCGGCAACCGCCCGGAAGAACAGGTCCCAGCTAGGCGTGCCGGGTGCCAGGGGCACAACGTCGGGCACCTCAAGGAGCGCGGCTGAGCAGCCTGCCTCCGCGGCAGCCCCGCAAAGGGCACGGGCCTCGTGCACGCCGCAGCCGGAAATCGCTGCAACAACGTGCGCGGCCCCGCCCACTCGTTCGGCCGCCCGCTTCCACAGAAGCACCTTCTCTTCGGAAGACAGGAGGGGCGCCTCTCCCCATCGGTCGGCGACGACGAAACCGGACAGCTTGGTCCGCAAGAGCTGCGACAGGTTAAAGTCGAACTTCGACCAATAGATCCTCCCGAGGTGATCGAATGGTGTGGCGAGCGGAGCGTAGATGCCACGAAACCGCATAGGGCGAAACGCCCATTCTACAGGCCTGTTCGGACTCTCGCCTACCTTGTGGCAAGGAGTCGGTCCCGCCCCCCAAACCCCCTCGAGGCAGATCCCGCGAGGGGGTCGTCGCGAATTCGGCGGATTCGGGAGACCATCCGCTTGCATCAGCGAGAACCTGTGATAGTCTGCTTCCAGCAGAGCCCCCTTAGGGGCACCAGAGGTGAGGATCCATGCAGTCATCAAGAATCTCGCGTTTGATCGCAGCCCTGCTGGTCGCAACCGTGGTTGCGTGGGGCCAGGGCCAGGGCGGAGGAAACACCAGCGGCGGCAGCACGGGAGGCACGGGGAATCGGACCGACGGCCAGCAGGGTGGCGGCCAGCAGCAACAGCAAGGGACCTTCGGCAACAACACGGGCCAACGGAACGACCCGTTCGGCCAGCAGCAGCAGGACCCCTTCGCGAACCAGATGCGACCGCTCTACTTGCACGGCCGCGTTGTCACTGACGACGGCTTGGCTCCGACGGAGCCCGTGGTAGTGCAGCGCGTTTGCACCGGGAACACGTACCCGGAGGGATATACGGATACGAAGGGCCGGTTCAGCTTCCAGGTGGGCGGTGACATCTCGATGCTCACAACGGATGCGAGCGTCTCCGGCACTCGACTCGGTTCTGGAGCGGGGCTCGGCGGAGGTGTCTACACCAACGACGGCGTCCGCCAGATCGGCCTGGGGCGCTACGATCTCAGCGCCTGCGTGCTCCGCGCCGAGCTCTCCGGATATCGCTCGGACGACGTCCAACTCGGCATGTACAGCACGATGGGCAACAACGACGTCGGCGTCATTGTCCTCCACCGTCTCGAAGGGCTGCTCGGCGACATTGTTAGCGCGCTCACGCTGAGGGCTCCCAAGAACGCGATGAAGGCGTATCAGAACGGGCTCCGGGAGATGCGCAAGAAGAAGCCCAACTACCAGAAGGGGGTTGCGCAGTTCGAGAAGGCGGTGCGTTCCTACCCGCAGTTCTCCGCGGCATGGGCGGCGATGGGCGACGCCAAGCTGGCCATGAAGGACAACGGGGGGGCGAAGGAGGCCTTCAGCAATGCGGTGGAACACGACCCCAAGTACCTGAAGCCCTACGAGCCGCTGATCCGCATGGCCGTGGAGCAGAGTGACTGGAACAGTCTGGAGTCTCTTGGCACCGCCTACCTAGAGTTGAATCCCGGGTCCGGGAGCGTGCGCTTCTATACCGCCGTCGCGGCCCTGAATGCAGGTCACGCCGACAAGGCGGAAGAGATGGTCCTCGGCATGCGCCGGGGGGACGGAGAGAAGCAGTTCCCGCAGAGCTACCAGATCATGGGCATGATTCACGAGCAACGGGCTGAATTCGAGAAGGCTGCGGACCAGTACCGGGCGTTCGTCAACATCACCGGTCCAGACCAGTCCGCGAATGTCCAGGAGGTGAAGCGGAAGCTTCACGAGTGGGAAATGCTGGGCGTGATTCAGAAGGCGTCCGCCGCCCCGTAGCGCGAAGCGCCGTTGGGACGGGCTTCAAGCCTCGGCGCGCACCCAGCCGTGCGCTGCGTTGTCGGGCTGGATGCTCTCGTCGCGGTATCCGGTTCGCATTCTGCTGATCGTGTCGGACCGGAAAGCTTGGCTGGCGAGGGTCGGGTCCACTCCGTAAATCCTTGCGGCATTGAGACCGAAGATGAGGGCCTTGTCCGCGTCGGTGATCTTCTCGTAGCCGAACCTCTCGCAGATCTCGTCGCTGATCTGGAAGCGCTTGAACGCGTCGATGCACCATTGCGGCGAGCCCCACCACAGGCAGTCCGTGCCCCACAGAACCCTGTCCGCTCCGTATTCCCGGATGTTCTTGCCCATGAGATGCATGCACATCACGGGGTGCGCGATTGCCAGGGTTCCGAACGCGCTTCCGATCTCGCAGTAGACATTGTCGATCTCCTGGTTCCGCCGCTTGATGTCCATAAGGATCTCGTGCCAGGCGAAGTCCCCGGTCGTGGCGTCGAAGAAGGACGGATCCTCGAACGCCGGCTCGGTCGGCCCGTGCTTCAGCGCCGAATGGTAGACGACGAAGGTGATGTCGGGGTTCTTCAGGGCCGCCGGCTCGACGTCCGCCGGGTTTGCCAGGTGCCCGAACCGCCGGGACTGGGACGCGTAGCCTTTGTGCACGCTGACAGTCGTCCGGCGCAGTTCGCGCGCGACGTCGAGGAAGTACGCCGTCTCCTCGTCATCCAGCCGGAAGCCACGGCCGGTTCTCGCCGGGTCGAAGTGACAGTAGAGTTTCCACGAGCACGTGCCGTACTCCTGGACCTCGCGGGTCATCTGCTCCTTGAGCAGCGCCCGGTCCTGGCGGTCGGCCGCAACGTCCCAATAGTGATTCGGGGCGCAGTTGCTCTGTGAGAGCGCACGCGTGCTGCCGGCGATGCTGTTGATGTCGTCCCGCCTGGCTGCCATCAGCCAACTCGGCAGGATGCCCCCGCCCCGGACCGCCATCGGGTCGATGGCCTCCCCCGTAGTGGCGATTTCGGCCAGGGCGGCCCTCTCCTCGGTCGGGCTCTTCTCGCGTCCCGGAACGCCGGAAATGACCAGCATGTCGGTCTCTGAGTCCAGGTACATCTCCTTGAAGAACGTCCCGAAGCTGTATGCCTGGGCATCGCTCGCCAAGTCGATTCCGAGGTTCCGCATGAACCTGGATGACCGGAAATCGAGGGGGTAGCCGTTCGTGAAATGCGCCTGCACGTCGAAGATGAAGTACTCGCCGGAGGGCCGGCTTTCCTCATACGCTGCAAGCTCGAACATCTCCTCTCTGGCGACATCCCAGTAGCGCTGGCCGTAGGTTTCGTTCGCGGCCCAGAACGCGGTGGCGAGGCCCATGCTGGTCCGCATGAAGTCCCTCCTGCCGAGGCCGACCTTCTTGGCGTTCTCCTCGGCTAGCTCGCCGATACGGTGCTCCCATCGGGCCTGGGCCCGGTTCTGCGGGCGCGGCCAGATCTCCTCGTTCGAAACGACCTGCGTCGGGATCGGGGAATCCACCCCCTTCGCCCTGTCGCGCTGCCACTTGGGAACCCACACGATGCCCCTTTCGCATTCCGAGAGTCCGTGTCCCGGAGGGCGGCGGTCCCGGTGGGACAGGGCCGCACTGCCAGTATCATAGTAGGTTCGGCATAGACGCGGCTTATCCCCGACTGGAGCACTTACGTTGTCGCATACCCCATTCCGCGCCAAGATCTCGGGCGTCGGTTGCTACGTTCCTCCCAACACTCTCACGAATCGTGACCTGGAGGAGATGGTCAACACGACTCACGACTGGATTCTCACCCGGACTGGCATCGAGAAGCGCCATATCGCCTCCGAGGGCGTTGCGACGTCCGACTTGGCCACGGAGGCTGCGCGCGAGGTTCTCGGCAAGACGGGAGTTCCGGCTTCGGAAGTGGAGGCGATCCTGGTCTGCACGGTCACGCCGGATATGCTGTTCCCCGCGACCGCTTGCCTTGTCCAAGACAAGATCGGTGCGAAGGGTGCCTGGGGGTTCGATCTGGTCGCGGCCTGTTCCGGGCTCCTCTACGGCCTGTCCACGGCAGCTCAGCTCGTTGCGTCCGGCAGCCATCGTCGCGTGCTCGTGATCGGTGCGGACACGATGTCCCGCATCATCGACTACGAGGACCGGGCGACCTGCGTGCTGTTCGGCGACGGCGCGGGCGCGTTCCTGCTGGAACCGTCAACGGACGGAGAAGGCGGACTGATCGACTTCATCAACGAGGTCGATGGCGCGGGTGGCAAGCATCTTTCCATGCCGGCCGGAGGTAGTGCCCGACCGGCGACACACGAGACCGTGAAGGCCAAGATGCACTATGTCCACCAGGACGGCCGGCAGGTGTATCGATACGCGGTGAGCAAGATGTTCGAACAGTGCAAGGAGTTGCTCGATCGCAACGGCTACGCGGCCAACGACGTTGATCTGATGATCCCGCACCAGGCGAACCGGCGGATCATCACGGCCGCGACGGACCGCTTGGGCATGTCTCCGGAGAAGGCGATGATCAACATCGACCAGTACGGCAACACCACGGGCGGCACCATCCCGCTGGCGACGAGGGACGCGATCGCGGCCGGACGCCTCAAGAAGGGCGACTTGGTGCTCATGACGGCCGT
Source organism: uncultured Bryobacterales bacterium (assembly GCA_964461235.1). Taxonomy (GTDB): domain Bacteria; phylum Acidobacteriota; class Terriglobia; order Bryobacterales; family UBA6623; genus VXMF01. The sequence goes on from CAYWUV010000040.1 coordinate 50,264, forward strand.
GGGCGCAGGGTTCACGGCAGGGGCTTCCCTGTGGCGCTGGAGCTTCTAGCCTCCACGAGGCACCGGTCTGGCGCGGCGGCAGGCCGGCCCGCAGTCTCGGTGCGGTGACGGATCCGTGCTCGACCTTCTGATCCTGGCTGTTTTCTTCGCGCTCATTCTGGGCAGCGGCGTGATCGCCACGAACATCTACTGCCACTTCGCCTACAACCGCTGCGAGCAGTGCGGATGCATGAACGCGAAGCGCCGCAGCCGTTGCAGGAAATGCAGTGCCTTGATCGGCTAAGGTGCCGCCCGAGACAGGGATTCTCAATTTAGCCTTTTTGGGTCTCGCAAGCCGCTGCGGGGCCGGCAG
>CAYWUV010000041.1:0-50328 GCA_964461235.1 uncultured Bryobacterales bacterium
ATCCGCCCGCTCCGGAACCGGCGTGGCAAGGCGCTGACCCTGGTTCCGCGATGGCCGGCCACGCATCAAGGCCAATACATCCGGCGGGTCCGGGATGCCGCCGATTGCCGGTCAGGACGGTTCCCGATCAACGACAAGTTCCCGACCCGAACAACCATTCGAAGCCTGACCGGGTACAAGCGCACGCATTGCTTCGCGTGATGTCGAGCAACAAGACAAGTAGTCAAGCAGGGGCCTGAGCAGGTACTCGCAAGGAAACGAGCGGCGGACCGGCAGTACTGCCCGCGCAAATGCCCACGGAGCGTTGGGTCTGCCCTCAGTCCCCTGAAAGGGTCGGTGTGAGTACCGTCGGCCTCTGCTCCAATACCCCGAGAGTTAATAACATCGGTTCGCTAGCTGACTTATTGTCTGCCGCTTGGCGTCAATTGAGGAAACGCGACCCGGATTGTGGTTGTCACCGGACACCGAGGAGTATCACAATTGGCGCTTGTGCTCCGGCGACCCCGCTCCCCGGCCAAGAGCCAATGGGGAAGCCTGCACGCGTTCCCTCGCGGCCCTGCTGCGTCTAAACCATCCTCCTCCTCGATACACCACAAGTCCGCTACTCGAATTTCAGGGTCGCTCAATCCGCCATCTTGGGAGTTCCTACATCGAGTGGAAACACTCTTGCTCGTTGGGTGTTCTGCAGATATTGAGTTCGGCTCCAAAGCGACCGTTCGCGGATCAGCCGGATATAGCCGGTTCTGTGCCGGAGTCTTCAAGTGCTCAGGCTTGCCCGGATTCGGGGGTCTATCACGGGCGATGCAAGTCTGAGTATGCGCCGTAGTTGCACTCCGAACTGCCAACAGAAGAAGCCAGTCCGGATCGGAACTCGTTTCCCGAGGCAGTTCCGAAGCCTCGGCATCCGGGCAAGTGTCACCGGTCGCGGAACGGGTCGGTTGGAGCGCCGACCGGGACGATCTCCTCAGAGAGCCTTCAGCCTCCCGCAACAATGCGTGCAGCGGTGTCCGGGAGTTTGGGTTGGTCGTGGCAGGAGGCGCGCAGCGAGAGCTCTTCGTGAACACTTGAGTTGCAGAGCCGCGGAGGGTCTCGGCGGAGGCACCCCGTACTATGTGCGTTGCGGCGTAGAAACGCCGCAACGTTCACCGCAAACGATGCTCGCAGTGCGTGTCTTTCGTATACACGACACCAGCGAGTGGAATCCTCCGGGCAGGACGCGAGTCCGATCGCATCGGCACTATGCCGGAAGGGACTATCAATGAGAGAAAACATGCTGACCCTCGTAGGGCGCACAATTCCTACCACGCTTCGGCTATCGCTGGCCGCACTGATAGCAGTCGGGCAGGCTCATTCTGTGGGGATTGAGCGTTCGCAACATTCGGGGCAGCCATCCTGGGCACTGCGGCTGCTGTTGGACGGAACTCCCCACGAAGGCGTGCTCGGAACAGCCGAGGACGTTGACTACTACCGAATCGAAGTGGATAGGCTGACCGAGGCGGTCATCCATTCAAGCAGTGAACTTGACACCGAGGGAAGGTTGTTTGACTCCGGTGGCCGGGAGGTCGCGTCGGACGACGATGGCGGCGAGGGGGGCAACTTCCGCATCGTAGCCTTCCTGAACGCTGGCGAGTACTATCTCCGAATCACCCAGCACTCGTACGGATTCAGGAGTATGGCCGGAGGCAGGTACGAGCTGTTCGCGACAGGAGCGGTGCTGTCGCCAGTCCAACTGGCGCTCGACGGGTCGTCGAGGGAGGGTGTCATTGAGCCCGGAGGGGGCGCGGACTACTTTCGTCTTGAGGTGACCGAACTGACCGAGGCGGCCATCTACACCAGTGGCGGGCTCGACACCATCGGTGCCGTGCTGGACTCGGAGGGCCGGCAGATCGTTTCGGATGACGATGGTGGCGAAGGACGCAATTTTCGCGTCGCACTACTGCTTTGGCCTGGCGAGTACTTCGTACGAGTGGCTCCGTGGGTCTCGTCCTCCGGCAGCCTCGAGACCGGCAGCTACACCTTGCATGGCGAGGGGACGTCGGCATCGATCGCGCAGCTGCCGCTCGATGGGTCATCGAAGCAGGGAGTCATTGAGCCGGGCGAGAGCGCGGACTACTTTCGTCTTGAGGTGACCGAGCTAACCGAGGCGGTCTTGCATACCACTGACGCCCCCGACGTCGGGGTCGCCGTACTAGACGCGGAAGGCCGCGAGATCAGGTCGGGTGCGGGCCGACTCACTGTGCTCCTTCGGGCCGGACAGTACTACGCGAGGGTGGCTCCGGCGGGGAATTTCATCTCCCCGGTCCCGGTACGCGCCGCACGTGCGCCTGGAGACGGCAGCTACTATCTGCATGCAAGCGGGACGCGCCTGTCGCCGCCGGAGCTCGTGCTGGACGGAACACCCGCCGAAGGGGCCATACAGTCACAGGAGGATGCGGATTACTTCCGCATCGATGTGACCGAACTGACTGAGGCGGTAATCTACACCAGCGGCGGGCTCGATACCGAGGGTGCGTTGCTGGACTCTGCGGGAAACCCGATCGCGTCGGACGACGACGGCGGACTGGGGGGCAATTTTCGCGTCGCAACGCTGCTCTGGCCTGGCGAGTACTTCGTCCGAGTGACTCCGTGGGTGAAGTTTTCCGGCCAGTTCGACAGTGGGGGCTACAGCCTCCATGCGGAAGGGACGCCGGCCGCGCCCGTGCATCTGTCGCTGGGCGGGCCACCGCACAGTGACGCCATCGAATCCGGAGACGACAATGATTATTTTCGGATCGCTGTGACAGAGCCGACGGCAGCAGTGACCTACACCAGTGGAAGCCTGGACACAGCCGGCGTGTTGCTCGGCCCGGATGGACGGGAGCTCGCGTTCAGTGACGACGGTGGGGAGCAGTTCATCAACTTCCGAATCTCGACAATCCTGTTGCGTCCGGGCGAGTACTTTCTGCGAGTATTCTCATCCTCTGGTTCGCCGGGGAGCTACACCGTCCACGTCGAGGGGACAACGTCGCACTGAGCCAGCACCGGGAATGGTCCTCACCGATAGGATGCGAATCATGGAGACTGCCTCGCACCGGAAAGCGGGTCCGCCGGCCGGAGCGGATGAGTGTTCATTGGTATCGTCTGCGTCACCCCTAACCCCGCACCTCCCTAGGTGGTGAGGCCAAGACAGGTGCCCAGTGGGGGCGGCGCGGTTACCGATTCGCCGACTTTTGGGTGGGGGCAGGAATCAGGTGGGAGCCCAGCTGGCGAAACCGGAGGTGCTTTCCGGCTGGGAGGTCTCGACGGGGCGGTCACAGCTGGGAGGCCCGCCCGTCCGGATGCGCTTCGCCGATCCGTTACCTCGGGGCCGAATGGCCTTGAAGGGGAAGTGCTTCGTTGACCGGCCTGCCGCGATAGGGCATGGCCGGCAACACCCTCACACCTCCTTGGCTTTCTCTGGCATCACTTCGAATCCGAGTCCGCTCGCATTGTCGCGAATTCGGTCATCGAATGACAGCATCTTGACCTCGGGCGATAGATTCCGAACGACCAGTGCCTCCGCCAGGTGAATGGCGTCGAGCGACCTGATCGGCTCACACGAAAACGAGCGACGGGCTCGCTGGACTACTTCCGCGTCCGTGCCATGAAGTGTCCAATAGGTGGACACCCTGCCGACGACTCCGTGACAGTGCATTGATTCGCTGGCGGTAATTCGACCAGTGGGCACCGCGCGGCGAAGCGTCTGGTCGCGTTCGATAAGGGGCAAATCGGAAGTGTGGACGGCATCGGCACCCGCCAATTGAGACCAGGCCTGACCAGCGCGGTCAGCCCGCTCTTCGGCGAGGAGCCATGCCACGGTCACACTCGTCTCCGCGTACAGGGTCATCTCTCTCCCCTGGTCTCGTCCAGCAATTCCTGTACAACTCGAGAAGGCAGCCGTCCTGACGGACTCGGATAGACGTCCGGGCGGTTGGGAGTGCCCAGACGAACGCTTCCGAAGCGGGCTCGACGCCGCAGTTCCGCTTGCGCGTCGTCTTCCGTTGCGTGGGTAGGGGGACCTAACCAGGCCACCACCCTCCCACGATGAGTAATTGCCACGCGCTCTCCCTGCTCCACCAGGCGCAGGTATGCGCTCAGCCGGTTCTTGAGCTCTCGCACGCCCGATGTTCTCATAGCGACCAAATGTAGCTCCATGAAGCGACATTGCCAAGTGCTGCGCTCGTTGGCGAACCGGATCCTTATCGAATCGGCCCTGTTTCACAAGCCTCGCGGGCCGGGCCTCTGCCTTCCCTCGCAAGCACGTTCTGTGCATCGTCACAATCGCGTCGACCCTGATCAGGCGCTCTTCGCTCCAGGCACACCGGTTGCTCTCCCCGCTCTCGTCAAGCGACCGTCAATTCGCCGCCCGGGCGGCCAGCTCCCGGCTGGGTGCCCATCCCTCTCATCATGCCGACCTCTCGTGACCACTTTGGGACAGCCTGACTCTCGGCAGCATCGCCGATGCCAGCCGGACGGCGCTATATGAAAGGAGCCTTGACCCTATCGGTGCTCTTCAGCGGGTACTTGGGGAGTTCGCCCCCCGCGTCCCCGAGAATGCGGCGCTGAGCCAGCCGGACGCGCTCCACCGAGCGGTTGGCAATCGTCTCGCCGAATGGCTCACTGGATTCGAGATCGAACAGGCGTACGTTCTCCCAGTGGACGTTGGAGAAGTACCAGTTCCTCTCGTCGCGATACCAGACGGAATTGCTGTACCTGCAAGTCAGGTAGTCGCGCCTCTCGAATCGCCCGCCTTCGAGCAGCGGCAGAAGGTTCTGGCCCGCCAGCCCGCCGTCCGGTTCTGTCCCCGCCGCTCCGCAGACGGTGGCCGGCACGTCCAGCGTGTAGACCAGTTCGCGAAAGCGCCTCCCCGCGCCCCTGCCTTGGGGGTGCCGGACCATCAAGGGGATGTGCATCGTCCCCGGATAGAGGGCCCCTGCGGGCTTGCCCGTCACCCTTTCAAGGTTGTCCGCGAAGTTCGTCCCGTGATCGCTGAGGAATACGATCAGGGTTGAGTCCGCCTTGCCGATCTCCTCGATCTTGTCCAACAGCCTTCCGAACCAGTGATCGACCATCGTCACCAGGCCCGAGTATTGCGCTCGGATGTCCTCGAGACCCTCCTCCGGAATCGGGTGGCTGTGCAGCGTGCTGTATGCGACTGTTAGCCGGGTCTTTCCGCGGTAGCTGGGATTCCGGTACAGATCGTAGTACTTGCGGGGCGCCTCCCAGCTCTCGTGGGGGTGGAATGTATCGACGTAGAGGTAGAAAGGGCCGGTGTTGCGGTTCTCGTCCAGGAACTGCATTGCGGACGTGAAGGTCCGCGGTGTTGCGAAGTCCATTTCTTCCGGCTCGAAGCCCCCGAGGTTCGCCACGTGCATCGGCCCGCGCGCCGATGCGTAGCGTGCCCGTACCACCTCGGGGTCGTACGGTGCGGCCGAGCGGTAGCGATCCTCCGCGTTCCCCCTGACAAAGTCCCATTGTCGGAAGCCGCGCGTGAAATTCTGCCCGGGCACGAAGTAGTGCGGCACATCGGACACGAACCCGCAATGGTAGCCCGCCTTGTCTAGGGCCTCGGCAACCGTGCCTTCGTCTGGAGACATCGGCTGCCAGCCCGCCAAATACACGTTGTCCCACGGTATCGGCCTGTAGTCGCGAAACGGGAAGGCTCGGCGACCTGAATGCAACGTCCTGCGGGTGGGAATTGTGGGAAGCGCTTCAGGATAGGCCCTCTCGAAGACGGCGGCTTGTTTGGCGAATCGATCCAGGTTGGGCGTTTGGACGCTCGTGCTGCCATAGGGGCCCAGGTATGCGGTCCGCAGGGTATCCGAGACGACTACCAGAATGTTCCAGGGATCACTGGCGGCCTCTTGGGCTGCGGCGTTCGCCCCTGATGCGCCGAGCGTCGGCGCGGCTGCGACGGTTTTCAAGAATGAGCGGCGTTCCACGATTCCTCCTTTGGCGTCGGGCCTGTTATCGTCGGGTGCACTGTCAACAGCCACAGGGGCGGTCCGTCACCGCACGGCTGCGCGAGCTTGCCGGTACACACACTACCAGTCAGGACGCCGCCGCACCGAGTGCGGCTTGGAGATTTCCCGCACTGCCGGGGAAGTTGCTGTCCGCGCCGCCGGCTGGCGGTCGAGTTCCTGGGCCAGGCCCGGCTTGACGTCGATCAAATCGGTTCGCTCCAGCGGATCGTTGGCAATACGATACAAGATAGGTGCCAACCTGGTCGGAGCCCCGGCGGGTGAACGGAACCAGCTTCCAGCCGGCGCGGAAGGCCGCATAGTTGCTGACGCCCCCGATGATCGTGTCCGGTCGCTCGACCCGATCCCCGTCCTTGAGAGCGGGCCACATGTCAGTGCCGTCGAACGGCAATTTGTTTCCGGTTCCACCCCGGCTGCCGGGGTCAGCGTCGGGAACCAGTCCTCGGCCGTGATCAATCCGGTCGAATAGCCCTCTTCTCGGAGGATCTCTGCGTCCCCGTGCCAGTCGAGTCCGCCTTCCCCGGTATCGGTGAAGTAGTCCACCGCCCGGCCGAGGTGCCGTGCGTCCGGTCGAATCCACGTCGGAAGGGGTGCCAGGACACTCGCTCCAGCCCGAGGTGCCGCTTCCCTGCCAAGAAGGTCTGGTTGCCCGCCTCGCGGAGGCTCTCCGGCAGCAGATGCTGTTCCAAGGGCATACTGCCATCCCGCCCGATCGGACCGTCGACATCCTGCCGAATCGGGGATCGCCCGGCAAGGAAGGCGGCCCGGATCGGGCTGCACAGGGGGAATGTGTCGTACTGCATCGAGCTCGAGCCCGCTCTGCACCAGGGCGTCGATATGGGGTGTCTTGACCTCGCTGATGTGATAGCCGACATCGTTCCAGCCCAGGTCGTCGGCGAGCGTGAAGACGATGTTGGGCTTGGCGTGCGTCACCATTGCCAAGGCCAGCCCAGAGACGATGCCTATCAGCACTGGGCCTCCTTGGGACACGACCTCGCGCACCGCTAGGGCCTGCCTCATCCTAAGGATCGGACAACGCCGGTTTCGTACGTCAATGCCGGCCGGAGGCGCGCTGACCGTAGTACCGCGAGGACAGCGCGCCGCTTACCGAGCCGCTCATTCGGGAAGCATGTCCGCCAGATACAGAGTGCGCCACGACCGGCCGTTCGAACGCATCAACTTGAACGCCACGTCCATTCCCGGCTTCAGCCCCCGCTGGATGCTCCGCAGGTCGCTGATGGAACCGATCTCCATCCGGTTCACGGCCAGGAGAATGTCGCCGCGCTGCAAGCCGACTTCGTCTGCGAACGAGTCCGGCTCGACCCTGGTGAGCAGGACTCCGCCTTCCTCCTCCACCGTCATCTCCCTCCGTCGTTCCGGGCTGAGTTCCTGGACGGTGATTCCGAATCGGACCGAGGCCTCCTCCGGGTCGGTGTCGTCGATTCGGGCCTCTGCTTGTTCCGGATACAGCTTGCCGCGGTCCGCAATCTTCACGTCCAACGTCTGGGCCTTCCCGTTGCGCACGATGTCAATGGGCACTGTCTCGCCCACGGCAATCTCGGAAACGACTGCGATGAGTTCCTCCCCGTTCTTGATCGCCTTCCCATTGACGGAGGTGATAATGTCCTCGGCCTTCATCCCGGCATCCTCTGCTGGCCCGTCATCCACGACGCGCCCGACAAAGACCCCGTGCTCCGCCCCGTAGCTCCGCAGCAGCGACGGGCTCTGGTTGCTGCTGAACTCGACTCCGATCGAGCCCCGAGAGACCCTTCCGTACTTGATGATCTGGTTGTACGTCTTGACGGCAATGTTCGAAGCGAGTGCGAATCCGATGCCGTCGTACCCCCCGGTCCGGGAAATGATGGCCGTGTTGATGCCGATCACCTCGCCGCGGATGTTGAGCAGCGGCCCTCCGCTGTTCCCGGGGTTGATGGCGGCGTCGGTCTGGATGAACTTCAAGAACGGTCGCGACCGCTCGCCAGTCTCCATTTCCCGCGCCTTTGCGCTGATGATGCCGACCGTGACGGTTTCGTTGTACCCGAACGGAGAGCCGATCGCGATCGCCCAGTCTCCGACGTTCGCAGCATCGGAGTTGCCGATCCTCGCGGCCTGGATACCCTCCTTGTCCTCGACATGGATCACGGCGAGGTCCGTCTCCGGGTCCACACCGATCAGCTTTGCGGAATAACGTTCCTCGTCGTCGACGAACTGGACCAGGATCTTCCCGGCGCCCTGCACGACATGGTGGTTGGTGATGATGTAGCCCTTGGAATCCACGATCACTCCGGATCCTTGCCCTGGGCCCCGCCGTCGCGGGATATCGGGGATCTGAGGAACCTGGCCCGGACCGTCCGGGAAGCCGAAGAAGCGGCGGAAGAGATCTTCCGGGTTGGGCATTGGTCCGCGGGCCTCCGAATCGGCTGGCTCGCGTTCCGCCGGGATGAAGATACTCACTACCGACGGCCTGACCTGGCGGGCGATTTCGGAAAACTGGTTTTCGACAGGGTCCGCGGGAGGAATCTCGAGCGGCGTCGCGTCCGTAACCGGCTCGCTGGCGTCGGGCGCGGCGTCCGCTTGGTCGCCCACGATCGTCCCGATCAGGATTCCGGCGACGAGCACACTGAAGATCAGAGCGACAGGAAGCAACCTCTTGGACTGTAGGATCTTGGTTGGATTGGTCATATTGGATTAGACGCTGCGTTGCCGGAAATGGTTGTCCCTCGGCGAGGGCCATTATCGCCGACTACACCGGGGACGGGCAAACCCACGCCATGGGCGCTCGGTTGCTGCTGTGCCAGGCAATGCAGCGCACCCAGGCCCAGGACGATGTCCAGGCAGTGGATGCCGCAGACTTCGCGTTCCGGGAAGCACTCCTGCAGGATTCGGATCGCGGCGCTGTCGTTCGGGTCGTTGAACGTCGGGACGAGGACGCAGCCATTCGCAATGTAGAAGTTCGCATAGCTCGCCGGCAGGCGTTCTCCGTCGAACACCACGGGGCGGGGCATCGGGAGTTCGACGACATCCAACTGCCGTCCCTGCTCGTCCCGGGCCCTGAGTAGCCGCCGGAGGTTGTCCCGCAGAGGCTTCCAGTTCTCGTCCTGCGAGTCCCTCTCGACCACGCTTGCGACAGTGCTCGGACCGACGAAACGAGCCAGCGTGTCGATATGGCCGGAAGTGTCGTCTCCCGCGATCCCTTGGCCTAGCCAGACGACGTTCGATACCCCGATGGCTTTCCGGAGCGCCTCTTCCAGGTCGTCGCGCGAGAGTCCCGGATTGCGGCGCTCGCCGCCGTCCCCGAGCAGGCACTGCTCGGTTGTCAGGAGGGTTCCCTGGCCGTTGCATTCGAGCGCCCCGCCTTCCAGGGTCAGCCGTCGGCCCCCGGCCGTCGGCGTCACGGCTTCGGCCCCTACGATGGCCGCGATGTGACGGCCAACTCGTTCGTCCCTCTGCCAGTTCGGGTACCTGCCCCACGCGGTAAACCGCCAGCAGACGGCCTGCAGGCGGTCGCCCCGCCGGACAAAGGTCGGTCCTGAGTCGCGCAGCCACGAGCGGTCCGTTTCGCAGGCATGGATCGCCAGCCGGTCCGGATCGGCTCCCTCACGGCGGACCCTCGACCTTGCGAAGGAGGCCTCCCTCTCGTCCCGCACCAACAGGCAAACCGTCTCGTTTCCCTGCAGCTTTCGGACGAAATCGACGAACGCCCACCGGACGGCGTCCAGCTTGCCGGGCCAGTCGCTCTGCAAGTGAGGCCACGCTAGCCACGTGGCGTCGTGGGTCTCCCATTCCGCCGGCATGCGGACCCCAGCCGAATGTCGCGTCACTGCAGGGATCTCCTTGTCAGGCCGTCGTAGGCGTCAATTCGGCGATCCCGCAAGAACGGCCAGCCCCGGCGCGTGCGCTCGATCTCCCTTCGGTCGCATGCCGCGATGATCACTTCTTCGGAATCGCCCGCTTCTGCAACGATGCCGCCGAACGGATCTGCCACGAAGGACCGGCCCCAGAATTGCAGGCCCTGATAGTCCGCCGGGCGACTCGGCGAGTCTTCGAGCGGCCGCTCCGTGCCGGTGCGGTTCACTGCCGCGACGAAGACCCCGTTCGAAATCGCATGGGATTGCTGGACGAGTCGCCACGCGGAGACCTGCCGCTCGCCCCATTTCCGCTTTTCCTCGGGGTGCCAGCCAATGGCGGTGGGGTAGAACACGAATTCGGCCCCGCTCAGCGCCGCCAGCCTTGCGGCCTCTGGGAACCACTGGTCCCAGCAGACAAGCGGGGCGATACGGCCGCAACAGGTGTCGAAGACCCGGAAACCCAGATCGCCTTGCGTGAAATAGAATTTCTCGTGGTACAGCGGATCATCCGGGATATGCATCTTGCGGTAGAGGCCCAGGAATTGCCCGTCCGCGTCCAGCACCACAGCGGTGTTGTGGTACATGCCCGCTTGCCGGCGCTCGAAGACCGAGCCTACGACGACGACACCGTGCCGCCGGGCACTCGCGGCAAGCGCCTCGGTTGTGGGGCCCGGCACGGGCTCGGCCAGGTCAAAGTGATCGGGGTCTTCCTCTTGGCAGAAGTACTGCGTCCTGAAGAGTTCTGGTAAGCAGACGATCCCGGCCCCGCGGCCGGCCGCCTCCGCGATGCCCTGCAGTGCCCGCTCGAGATTGGTGGCCGGGTCCGTCGTGCAAGCCATCTGGATCAATCCGATGGCCACGCGATCAGACTCCGCCGAGGCAGGGGGGCTCATTTTGCGGATTACGCAGCTCGACAGGCTGGCTTGAATCTCGAAGTATAGGGAATCCGAATGAACTGACCTCGACCCCTGACTGGCCTGCCAGGGCGGGGCTCTGCGTCGGTGGGACCGTCTCGAGTAGAACGCGGTGCGAGTCCGTTGCTGCGTCGGCCTAGGGCTGCAGGATTACCTTCGTCAGGCCCGGCTCGCGCGCGTACAGCCGATCGAACATTTCCTGTCCGCGGTCCAACGGCGCGGTAGCGCTGAGCATGGGCCGAACTCGGATCGATCCGCGCTTCATCAGGTCCAGGCACGCCGGGTAGTCGTTCGACGATGCGCACGAGCCGAGCACGTCGATTTCCCGGGTTACGACGCTTTGCAGGCCGAAGCTAACGGTTGGCGCGATGTTGCCGATCAGGACGACTCGGCCGCCCTTGCGCACGCTGTCGATGGACATCGCTACGGTGGCGTCAGCCCCCACAGCCTCCATCGCTAGGTCTGCGCCGAGCCCGTGCGTCATCTCGCGCACCGCCTCGGGCACGTTTCTGGCTTCTCCTGCCCGGATCGTTTCGTCGGCACCAAGCTGTCTCGCCAGGTCGAGGCGTTCCGCCGCGAGATCCACAGCCATGATCCTTCCGCAACCGGCGCTTCGCAGCGCCTGGATCGTGAGAAGGCCAATCATTCCCGCCCCGATCACGACGGCGCTGTCTCCGAGCGAGGGTGCCGCTCTGGAGACTGCATGCACCGCCACCGAGACCGGCTCGACCATGGCGGCCTCGTCGAAGCTGACCCCGGCGGGTACCCGGAAGACGATGTGTTGCGGCACAGCCACGTACTCCGCGAATGCACCGTGCCGCCGGTAATCTCCGCAGGACACGCCCAGCACACGCCTGTCCTCGCACAGATTCGGCCGGCCCTCCCGACAGAACAGGCAGCGCCGGCACGAGATCATCGAATCGAACGTTACGGGCTCACCGGGGGCGAGGCAGCGCACGGATGCTCCCACAGAGGCAATTTCGCCTGAGGCTTCGTGGCCCATAATCACGGGGGGAATCCGGCGCCCGGAGCTTCCGTCGTAGCCGTGAACGTCGCTGCCGCAAATACCGCACGAACGCACGCGAATGAGAATGTCGTCAGCCCCGATCTCGGGTTGCTGGACCTCCTGGAGGTCCAGCTTCTTGTACTCGTTCAGGACTAGCGCTCTCATTGTTGACCCTCAATTGCCTTCATTCTCGCCTCGATCCGGGCATCGGCGTGGCTTCAGCCGCGCATCAGGATAGCGCCCAGCGGATCATCCGCAAGCTGTCTCCAAGCCGGCCGTTGACTCCCAGTGCGGCAGAGGGCTCGTAGCCGCAATGGACCATGCAATGCTCGCAGCGCTCGTCGTTGCCGCGTCCGTACCGGTCCCACGGAGTCTCGCTCATGAGGTCCTCGAAGCTGTCCCAGTGCGCGTCCGTGATGAGGTAGCAGGGGCCCTTCCAACCCCGCGTGTTGAAGGTTGGGTTGCCCCACGCGGTGCAAGGCATGTCCCGGTTTCCCTTCAGGAACTCCGCGTAGGCCGGGGTGTTGCTCATTCGGAATCGGCGGAACAGTCGGTCCGCGTCGCGGAACTTGCGTTGGATCTCGTCGCGCGTCAGGAAGATCTCCCGGCTGTTGACTGCTGAGTACCCGTAGGCGGGTGACAGCATGTGGCCGTCGACGTCGAACTGCTCCAGGTACTCGAACAGCGCCTCAACCTCGTTCATGTCTGTCTCGCGGTAGACCGTTGTGTTCGTGCACACCATGTGCCCGGCCGCCTTCGCTGCCTGGATGCCCTCGACCGCCGCATCGAACACGCCCTCACGCTCGACCGCGAGGTCATGGGTCTTGCGGAGTCCGTCCAGATGGATATTGAAAAAGAAGCGCTTGTCGGGGCGGAACTCGTCGAGTCTGGCCTTGACGAACATGCCGTTGGTGCAGAGGTAGATGTGCTTCTTCCTTCTCAGAGCCCCCTCGACCAACTCCCCGGCCGGCTTGTACATCAGGGGCTCCCCTCCGCACACCGACACGATCGGGGCCCGGCACTCGTCGATGGCGGCCAGGCACGCCTCGACGGGCAGTCTCTCCGTGATCGTGGTTTCGTACTCTCGGATCCGGCCGCAGCCGGTACAGGTGAGATTGCATGCGTGCAGCGGCTCCAGCATCAAGACCAAGGGGAACCGCCTGCGGAGCATAGGGTGCGGTCCGGCGGCGGACTCTGCGGGCCCGTTGCGGTGCAGGATCGGGAACGGATCCCCGCGTGTTGACGGATCGCGCTGCCATTCGGCCCTCGGAAATGCGGTGTTGCGGGCGATGTACGCTCCCATCCGGACCGCTGTGGAGAGGGACACCTTCATGCGTTCGGATCCGCCCTCCGATGGATGAATTCTCCCAGTGCCATGAGCGGGAAGTACTGCGGGTACATGTGATAGCGAAGATAGAAGACTCGCGGAAAGCCGCACCCAGTGCTCGCCTCTTCGGTCCACGAACCCTTGGATGTCTGCTTGTCGAGCAGGTACCGGATGCCCTCCCTGACCGAAGCGCTCTCGAAGTCGTCGGAAGCGAAGAGCCCCAGCAGGGCCCAAGCGGTCTGGGACGACGTCGACGGGCCGGTCGCGCGGTTTCGCGGATCCTCGTAGCTGGACGGGGATTCCCCCCATCCGCCATCCGGGTTCTGGACGGACCGGATCCACTCCCCGGCTTGCAGCACGGCCTCGTCCCAGGCGTAGACGCCGGCCGCTCGCAGTCCGCGCAGGGCGAAGCAGGTGCCGTAGATGTAGTTGACGCCCCAACGGCCATACCAGCAGCCGTCGACCTCCTGGGTGCGGCGCAGGTATTCGACACCCCGGCGGATCCCGTCGCGGTGGCGGTCTCGTGCGCGCCGGGAAAGCGCCTCTATCACGCGACCGGTGATGTCCGCACAGGTAGGGTCGAGCATGGCGTTGTGGTCGGCAAAGGGGACCTGCGTCAGGACCGACGCGCTGTTGTCGACGTCGAACGCCGCCCACCCTCCGTCCGAGGACTGCATGGCAGCAAGCCACTCCACCGCCCGACCCTCCGCCTGCTTCTGCCGGTCGGGGTCGGTTCCCTTGGCGCGTTCTAGAGCAAGCAGCACCTTGGCCGTGTCGTCTGTGTCCGGGTAGTGTTCGTTCTTGTGTTCGAAGTACCAGCCGCCCGGCTCCAGGTTCGGCCTGCGGACCGACCAGTCGCCGCGATGCCGGACCTGCTTGGAAAGCAGCCAGTCGGCGGCCCTGCTCAAGGCCCATCGGGTCATTTCGTCCGGGTTCGGCCGGACCGCGGCGATCGCGTACGTCGTCAGGGCGGTGTCCCAGACCGGCGAGCGGCAGGGCTGCACCCGGAATCCCCCTGCGTCGTCAAGGATCAGTTCTTCGAAGTGCTCGATCTCCCTCGTGAGCAGCGGATCGTCGGCACGGTAACCGATCTGGGTCAGGGCCATGACGGAGTTCACCATTGCCGGGAAGATGGCCCCCAGACCTTCCGACCGCTCCAGCCTCGCCAGCATCCATTCGCTCGCCGCGTCGATGGCCTTCTGGCGATCGCGACCGACCCCCGTGCTTTCGAGCATCTTGATACCGCGGTCAACCATCAGGAAGAACCGCTGCCATGTCGATCGCTCCGGCTGGGTCGTCTCACGTCCCGTGCGGATCTCCCGCACCGAAATACCGCACGGGACCCGGCGTCGGGCCTTGGTCGCGTCGAGGATCGAGAGCGGTGCCAGCATCGCCCGGCTCCAAGAAGACATGGCGAACACGCTGAAGCGGTGTTGGGGGGGCAGGAGGAAGATCTCAGGGGGAACCGAAGGTACCTTCCCCTTGGGGTACAGCCCGAAATAGCTCAGGTACAGCTTGGTGTAGCTGTTGGCCGCCTCGATGCCACCCAAGTCCAGGATCCGGGCCGCGGCTCGGCACATGCGCTCGTCCCGCTCGCTAAGGCCGCTCAATTTGAGGCCGCAGTACGCCTTGACCGAGGCGCTCACGTTCGACGGACCCCCGGGGTAAAGGCTCCAGCCGCCGTCCTCGAGCTGGGCCGCCAAGATCCGGCGGCTGGCGCGCTCCACTTGCGGGCGTGTGGGCGGATTCCAGGACCCGTCCTCGTCTGGCTGGTGGAGCCAGAGCTGCAGGAGAATGTAGTCCGCCGCCAGTGTTGTGTCACCCTCGAGTTCGCCGACCCAGTAGCCTGTCGACGTCTGACGGTTCAGCAGGTAGTTGCAGGCCCCTTCGGCGGCGTCAGCCGCTTGCGCCGCAAGGCGCTCATCAATCCGCCACGTGCCCGCAGAACCGAGCTTCTCGGCTGCTGCGACGCTCATTGGGGCACGGAGATCTGGGTGAGGGCTTGCGGTGTCCGCAGTTCCGGCGGCAGCGGAAATCTAACGTCTTCGTGGACAGCCTCTACCTCGCGGACATGCTCGAAGCCGACAGCCTGAAGGTGCCCGACCACTTGCTGGACCAAGCTCTCGGGCGCGGAGGCTCCGGCGCTGACCGCGACATGACGGGCCCCTTCGAGCCAGTCCGGCGAAATATCCGATTCGTCGTCGATCAGGTAGCCGCGCAACCCGGCTCGCGCGCCCACTTCCACCATCCGCCGGGAGTTGGAACTGTTGTGCGAGCCGACGACGAGCAGGAGGTCCGCTTCGGGTGCGATCTCCCGGACTGCCCGCTGCCGGTTCTCTGTCGCAAAGCAAATGTCCTGTGTGGGAGGGCCCTTGATGTGCGGCATTCGGCGCTTGAGCACGTCGATGACGGATTGGGCCTCGCTCACGCTCAGCGTCGTCTGGGTGAGGTAGGCGACCTCGCCGTCCGGAATCTCGACAGTCTCGGCTTCTGCCACGTCTGCAACCACGACGGTCCGGTCCGGTGCCTCGCCGACGGTCCCGATCACCTCGTCGTGGCTGTCGTGGCCGATCAGCAGGATGGTGCTGTGAGCCTTTGCGAACCGGATCGCCTCAAGATGGACCTTGGTGACGAGAGGGCAGGTTGCGTCGATGACGCGCAGATTGCGGGCTGCCGCTTCGCGGCGCACAGACGGTGCCACGCCATGCGCGCTGTAGATCAGGCGCTCGCCGGGCGGTACGTCGTCCACTTCGTCCACGAAGATGGCTCCTCGCGACGCGAGGTCGGTCACCACGTAGAGGTTATGAACGATCTCCTTGCGTACGTAAATCGGAGGGCCGTAGGCCTCAAGGGCCAGCTCGACAATGTCGATGGCACGAACCACCCCTGCGCAGAATCCGCGGGGTTTCAGCAGCAGGACAGACTTCGGGGAATCCAACAACGAACAAACCCCTTCGGAAGTTGCCAGTATAGCCAATCGCATTCCCGCCGAAGCCCGGTCGGTTGCGCGGGACCGGTGCCTCGGCCGGGACCGTTTTTGAATCTCACCCACAGAGGCACATTCGCGACGCAAGGCGCAGGGGATGCCCTGGATCGCGGCTGGCCCAAGGTGCTCCAGGAGAGTGAACCTATGGGCGAGTGTCAAGGAGCGTGGCCGGCCTGAGTTCGCAGATAAGGCCATGGCCTCCTCACCGAGTTCCCATCAGATTCCAAGGCCCGAGCCCGGTTTTCGAGACTTTGTTGCGCTTTCCGCTGACTTCGTGAACCCGTGGACTCGGAGCCAGTCAGTCTTGCCATCGGCAATTGCGGAGGGCTATCATGAACGCCGGAAGCTCCCCCAGCGAGTACTTCCTGCGTGTCAGAAGGGGTGATTTGAGTGCTTGGAGGAACATTGGACATGACAGTGACGCGAAACGGCTTCTTGGTCTTGGCAGCCCTGCTGGTACCAACCCTCGGCCTGGCCCAGAACTCGGGCATTCAAGGCGTGATCAGCGATGCAAGTGGCGCGGCGATCCCGGCCGCCAATGTCACGGTGTCAAACGTGGCCACGGGCGTGGATTACAACGCCCAGTCCAACGAAACGGGCTTTTACTCGGTTCCTTTCCTCAGTCCGGGTACGTACTCCGTGACAGCAAGGTCCGAAGGATTCGCGCCGGCGACCCGCGAGAATCTGAAGCTGGACGTCCAACAGATCGCAAGGATCGATTTTGAGCTCACGATCGGGACGGTCACGGAGGTTGTCGAGGTTTCCGCTGCTGCTGCCTTGCTCGAGTCCGAGCAAGCCACGATGGGACAGGTCATCGAGAACAAGCGGATCGTCGAGATGCCGCTGAACAAGCGGAACTACTTGGAATTGGCGCAGTTGTCGGTGGGCATTCTGCCCGGCGCGACTGTCGGGGCCGGCACTCGGCCCGGACGGGACGAAGCCGGTTTCGTGGGCATGGGAATGCGCGGATACCAGAACAACGTCATGATCGACGGCATCGACAACGGCTCCCGCGCCGGCGGCGGACCGTTGGGGTTCGAGGCGCAAGCCAGCAAGCCCTCGGTGGATGCAGTCGGCGAGTTCAAGGTGGTCACCAACAACATGTCCGCCGAATACGGCTTCCGCATGGGGCCGAAGGTCCTGGTTTCGATCAAGTCCGGCTCCAATGACTTGCATGGCAGCTTTTTCGAGTTCATTCGAAACGAGAAGCTTGACGCCACAAATTTCTTTGCGAACCGATCCGGCTCGGTCAAGCCGACGCTTCGGCAGAATCAATTCGGCGGCACGATCGGCGGACCAATCATCAAGAACCGGACATTCGGTTTCTTCAGCTATCAGGGCACACGGATTCGTTTGGGACGCACGTTTCTTGCGACCGTACCGGCCCAGCTGACGCGCACCGGGGACTTCTCGATGGAGCGCCGCAACTTCAACATGATTTTCGACCCGGCAACAACGGTCGGGACCGGGGCTGATGCGATCCGCGACCCGTTTCCGAACAACAAGATCCCGTCGAGCCGCTTCGACCCGGTTAGTTCGCCTCTGCTGGGCCGCTACCCGTCGCCCAACGTCAGCGGCAGGGAATTCAGCTTCAACAACTATTTCCGGGCACCCTCGGACGCGGATGACACGGACCAGTACGACTTTCGCGTGGACCACAACTTCTCGGATATCGACCGCGTCTTCTTCCGCATGAGCATCCGCCGTCAATTCCGGGTGAACCAGAGTCCGCTACCGGTCGAGGCGGGCGGTCAAGGCGGGCAAACGGTGGACCTCAACGGGGACAACCTGGCATTCAACTGGACCCATTCGTTCTCGCCTTCACTCCACAACGAAGCTCGGTTCGGCTTCACGCATTTCCCCACCCGCTTTGACACATTGATCCAGGAGCCGCTCAACGCGTCGCTTGGCATCAAGGGTGCGCCCGGAGATGGGTTCGGGGACGGGTTCGATCAGGGGTTCAGCTTCTTTAACATCAACGGCTACAACAATCTCGGAACGCCCTGCTGCTGGCCCAACATCAACAACATGGACAACATCCAGATCGTTGACAACCTGATGTGGCAAAAGGGAAGCCATAGCGTGAAGATCGGCTTCGACTATCGCCGGCTGAACATTTTTCGCGAGGCGATGCGTTTCCGTCGCGGGCAGTTCCTGTTCAATCGGGTATTCACCGCTGAGCAGCCGAACATAGGGGGCAGCCGGTCCACGACTGGCAACGGCCTAGCCGAAATGATGCTCGGCTGGGTGGGGCAGACGCGCGTCGGGAATCCGGCTGGCGAGAATGCGATCGTCCCCTACTGGGGAGCCTATATTCAGGACGACTGGAAGGTTTCGCCGAAGCTCACCCTGACGCTCGGTCTGCGATGGGAGCTGTTCAACCGAGGATTCTATCCGCACGGGCATGTTCCCGGGCGCACCGGAGTGAGCAACTACATCACGGTTCGCAACGGCCTGCAATCCGGCCAGGAGGAATTCTGGGATCGGCCCGAGGACGGCAGTGACTGCGGTTGCGAGCAGGACTACAACAACTTCGCGCCACGCGTCGGCGTGGCGTATCGAGTCAATGACAAGACCGTGATTCGGGCCAGTGCCGGCATGTTCTACGGCGAGGCCGATATTGTGACGAGTGGATCGGCGTGGTCTCGCCAGACACCGGACTTCACTGAAATCATCACACCGACATTCGACAACATCACGCCGGTAACCCTGGTCAAGGATGGCTTCCTGCCCGTGACATTACCGGCGTCGGAACCGCTCCCGAACACAGGTGCATCCGTCTTCTATCAGAAGATACCCACCCAGTACGCAGTTCAGTGGTTCGTTGACATCCAGCGGGAGTTGCCGCAGGACATGGTGTGGATCATCGGCTACCAGGGGTCCAGTACCAGTTATTTGCTGTACCGACTCGACATCAACTTTCCCGGGCCTCATCCGACGATCCCGGCCCGGCAGCGGCGATTGCGGCCCGAGCGAACAGGGGTAACTGTCCAGGAGCCCGGCGCGAACGCGAACTACAACGCGTTGGTCACCCGTCTTGAAAAGCGCTTCAGCAGAGGACTCACCTTCTTGACCTCGTACACGTGGTCTCACAACATCGACAACAACACGCAGTTCCTCGACTCCGGCCTGTTCAATGTGGCCAACCAATACGACCGCCGTGCGGAGCGATCAAGCGCCAATATCGACATGACGCACAATTTCACCACCAGCGTCACTTGGGAACTGCCGTTCGGAAAGGGCCGTAGTCTGGGCGCGAACTGGGGCGGAGCGCTGGATGCCGTCCTAGGTGGGTGGCAGGTCGGGGGTATCGTCTCCTTCCGGTCCGGCTTCCCCTATGAGGTGGCATTTCCAGGGGATCCACAGAACACTGGCAGTACCAACCGCGGCAACCGCATCGGTCACGGAAACCTGAGCAATCCGACAATCGACAACTACTTCGACCAGTCAGCCTTCGTGGTCAGCGCGCCAGGTGTCTATGGCAACAACGGTCGGAACGTGCTCCGCGGTCCTGGCGGCAACAGCCTCGACTTCATGCTCGGCAAGCGGTTCCGCATGCCTTGGGAAGGGCACAGCTTGCAGCTTCGCTTCGAATCATTCAATTTCACGAATACGCCGCGCTTCGGGCAGCCCGCCGGGGGCATGCTGCGTGCTGCGACCGGTACGATCAACAGGGCGGACGAGCCGCGGAGAATTCAGTTCGGACTCAAGTACCTGTTCTAGGGGCCGGCGCTCGATGCGGCCGCAGTCAAACCGCCCGATCGAACTCGACCTCCCCGTCGCTTCGGAGCAGCCAACCGACCGTGACGGAAACGAGTTGCCCGACGACTTGCCACGTGCACGTGAAGGGCCGGGGTTGGGGTCGTAGCTGCCTGAGTGGAAGGACTGCTTGCGCGAACGACCCCATTTGACTGCTCCACCGCGCCTTGGGTATCGCGCACGGCAGCCAAGCCGCGCCGTTTGGGTAACCTCCAGACCGTGCGGGGCAAGCTCGATCCAGTTGGAGCTGCCGCGTCACCGTGCGCCCATGCGGCCTGCCTGCTCGCGATCAACCATCGGAATCAGATCCGCCGAACTGCCAACGTTGGTGGCGGCGGTCGCCCGCGATTTGCGGTCGCACCGGCCCGTTTCCGGCGATTCGGTACCTTGACCGCTGGGCGAAACCGTTCTCCGGGGGCGTCCACCGGAGACTCGGATGTCCGCCGGATCGGTTCAATGTGTCAGCTTCGAAGTCCTCGTTCAGGAAGGGTATGTGCCTCGACGTGCTTGGGCAGGACGCGGAGCAAGTGACCATCGAGTGGACCGTCATAGCCAAGGGCTATGGTTTCCGCGGAGGCAAGCCCTCGACGACTTCGCTTGTTCGTGGAAGGATCCCGGACGGCTGCGACAAGGGGACTCGCTCGCAATTCCTCAGGGCGATTGGCGACGCCTGGTGCCGGATTACCGGTGCCATGGAGGACGAGGTGATCGTGTCCGCGCGCGATTGGATCTGGAAGGGGTGATCCCCGACCTACGGAGGAATCTGGACCATGCCGTTCTATCGTTGTTTGATTCCGCAAGACTCGCTCTCGTGTGAGGGGCGCGGGCGAATAGCCGTCGCATTCACGGACGTCCATTGCGGAAACTCCGACGCTCCGAGGAGCTTCGTCCAAGTGGCATTCCTCGAGTCGGAAGGCACCGGAGAGGTGCGGGATTCCCACGGGCAGGGCGTGATGCTCTACAACACGCCGTACTTCATCACCGGAGGCAACCGGGCGGGACGGTCAGATGACGTCAAGCGCCGGATCCTGGAAGGGCTGATCGACCGTTTTTCCGGAATTGCCGGTGTGCCTCGGGACCACGTCTCGGGCCAGATCAGCGAGGCACCCGCATCATGGACCATGGAGGCCGGCAGGATCCTCCCGGAACCTGGGGAGGAGGTCGAGTGGGTCGAGCAACGAGTCTAATCTGCGTTATCGAAGACCTATGTCGGCCGTGAGGCCGCAAGTGTGTCGTTCCGCCGAGCGGGCAACTCGCCCCGCCTGCGCTTGTTGCTCGCTAGGACCATCTGGGCCGCTTATGGCAGGATCCGTCCACCGGGACCGAGGCGCATCCGCCTTCCAGCCCAGCTCACGGTAGCTCCGAAGTAGCTGCACGCCCAGATCGCGAACGCTGCGATGTCGGCAGCTGGAGCCAGCCACAAGTTCCGGATGCTTCCAGCGCTCCCGACCAGTCGTGCCGACATCAGGCCGGCAGCCAGCCTTGATGCCGCGCCGAGGGCGGCGAGCGGCCACAGAGCAGCGGGTTGGACGAGCACTGCGAGTCCGCACCAGACCGTCGCGAACGTAAAGATCAGGCCCGCGTGTCCTGCCGGTCTCTGCTTTCGGATAGTGCGAGACCAGCGCAACTGGCGGTCCCAGACCTGCGGCGTTGTGTCGCCGAGATTCGCTCGTGTGGCCACCGCCAGCGACGAAACTTCGACTCGTTGCCCCGCTGCCGCAACCATGGCGCCCAGCACGTAATCGTCTCCCACGAAGCCCCGGATCGATTGGAACCCTCCCAACTTCTGCAGGGTCTCGCGACGGAGCGCCAGCGTTGATCCGAGCCCGAATCGCATGCCTTGAAGCCATTCCGCTACCAGCACCAGGGCAGGGAATTCGGTGTCGATCCGGACGGCTTCCAGGCGGGACGCGAGTCCACCAGATGCTTCGCCCCGGTACAGGCACGTTACCAGGCCGGTATCCATCGGGCCGAGTTCCGCACAGAGCGTCCTCAGATAGTGCTTTGGCACCCAGATATCGGCATCGGATACTACCCAGACCGGCTTGGATGCCCGTCTTGCAAGCCGCTCCAGCACATTTGCCTTGTCATTGCCGAGAGAGCTTCCTTCGGGACAGTCGACGATCTCGATCCGCAAGGACGGAAACTCGTCCCGGACTGCACGGGTCGCGTTCCTGGTTTCGCTGTCGCCTGGCCGCACCCCGACCAGGATTTCGAAGTCCGGATGGTCCTGGGCCGCGTGGGACCTCAAGAGTTCCGAGAACGTTGCTCCGGCCTCGACCGCAGGCTTGAGCAGGGAGACCCCCGCGGATGCCTCCGGTGATTGGGCTTCCGGGCGCGGGCGCCGCCGGAACCTCGCCATCGCTAGCAGCGCGGCTGCGTAGTAGGTGATCGAAGCGGCAATCAGGGCCCCGAGAGTCAGAGTCAGGTCCACGGCGGATCAGCACACTCGCTGCGCGTCTCGCTGCGCGATCAGGCAGAGTTCCGCCGCCTTGAAGGCATGCTCCTGCGTCATCGCGTTCTCTGTTCGCTCCAGGCAGTCCAGGACCAGCTGCCCGAAGTAGGGAAAGCCGACGGTGTTCCGTGTCCGAATATGGCGCTCGCCCTTGCCATCGACCAGAAAGAGCTGGTCCGATTCGCTCTCCCGTCCAACGTCCAGGTATTTGCGCAGCTCGATGTAGCCTTCTGTTCCGAGAATGAACGTCCGTCCGTCGCCCCATGCGCCGAGGCCGTCCGGCGTGAACCAATCCACCCGAAAATAGTTGGTCGCGCCGTTGTCGGCCACGAGCGAGGCATCGCCGAAGTCCTCCAGTTCCGGGTACTGAGGGTTGTTATAGTTCGCGATCCTGCTCGATGTCACGGTAGCGTCATGGGCTCCGGCAAAGTGCAGGAACTGCTCGATCTGGTGGCTCCCGATATCGCACAGGATGCCGCCGTACTGCGCGAAGTCGAAGAACCACTCCGGTCGCGAGGGCGCATTCAGCCGATGGGGACCCATCCCGATCACTTGGAGCACGCGTCCGATCGCCCCTTCCAGAATCAGGTTCCCGGCGTAGATTGAGCATTCGGTGTGTAGGCGCTCGCTGTAATAGACCGCGTACTTCTGAAGCGTCGCGCTCGCGTGCTGCCTGGCCTGTTCGACCTGCTCCAGCGTGGTCATGGGGGCCTTGTCGGTGAAGTAGTCCTTCCCGTGCGCCATCACTTCGCAGCCCAGCTGGCAGCGCAGATTGGGTACGGCGGCGGACGCGACGAGCTTGACCTCAGCGTCCTGCAGCACTTCGTCCTGCGTGCGCGCCGCTTTCGCGCCCGGAAACGCTTTCAGGAACTGGGCGACCTTGTCGGAGTCGGGGTCGTAGACCCATTTCACCTGTGCCCCTGCTTCGGTCAGGCCGTTGCACATGCCGTAGATATGCCCGTGGTCCAGGGCTACCGCCGCGATCGGGAACTCGCCGGGAGCGACGACGGGCCTCGCCTTCCCTTCCGGGGCATAGTTCATGCCGTCAGATTTCTGCATCGAAGTCGATTGTCGCAGAGGCGGGTCCGCGCGGCTCCGGCACCTGTGGGGGG
Organism: uncultured Bryobacterales bacterium; assembly: GCA_964461235.1. Classification (GTDB taxonomy): domain Bacteria; phylum Acidobacteriota; class Terriglobia; order Bryobacterales; family UBA6623; genus VXMF01. The sequence continues at coordinate 23,407 of CAYWUV010000041.1, forward strand.
TCCGTTCGGGAGGAGGCTATCCACCCTATACTCGAAGGGTGAGCGGCGAGACTGCCCACCGCGAGCGCCGGGGAGGAACGATGTCCGAAGACGGTCCAGACACTAGGCACTGGACGGGCTGGCTGGGCCTGGCCGGGGCGGTTGTCATGGCTGCCCTGTGGTTCACTGCCGGCTTCTGGAAGCTGACCGACATCTCAGGCTGGCAGCTGAAGCTCACCCAGCTACTCGTGCCCGTGAGCCTGAGTCTGGCCGGCACGCTCGCGGTCGGCATTGCCGAGGTCAGCGCCGGCGTGCTGCTCCTGCGTCCCGCCTGGCGCCGCTGGGGAGGATTGCTGTCGTCCGGGCTTCTGGTGGCCTTCATGGTCTACATGGCCGTGAACTACGAAGCGCTGCGCGGCGAGGACTGCTCGTGCTTCCCGTGGCTCGAGCGGGCCGTCGGGCCGGCCTTCTTCTGGAGCGACGCGGCCATGTTGGGGGCATCGCTGCTCGCCGTCCGGTTCTCGCCTCCGTCCCGACACTTTCGCGGGGCCGGTGTCGCCGTGCTGGCGGTGGTAGCTTTCGCCGGGGTCATGGTGGGCGTGGATCGCCTCGCACCCGAGCCCGCCGTCACGTACCGTGCGCCCATTACCGTCGACGGGGAGAACTACGATCTGGGGCAGGGGAAGGTATTCCTGTTCTTTTTCAATCCCAGCTGCATGCACTGTCTGCACGCCGGACAGGCGATGGCGAAGCACAGCTGGCGGGTCGATTTCGTCGGCGTGCCGACCCAGGACTTTGACTGGGGACCGGGATTCGTAGACGACGCGGGGCTGAGCGACGTCAAGCTGTCGCCCGACGCCGAACCGTTGCGCGAGACGTTCGTGTTCCAGGACGTTCCGTACGGCGCTTTGCTGGACAGGGGCGCGCTCCTCGAGGACATCGTGTTCTGGGAAGAGCCGGATCTCAGCGAAACGCTCCGGCGGCACGGATTCATCGACTGAGCCGGCCCGCCTGCCGATCCGCGTTGTCGAGGCGCACTATGATGGCGGTTTGGCGCTTCCGCCAACCATAACCTGCAAGGTCAGCTCCGAGTCTGCGGGGTACGTGACAATGACTCGGGTCGCGCGGGTGGATCTGCCGCTCGACGAACTCCTGGCCAAGATCCTGGGGTATTGCGGGAAAGACTGCGCCAAGGTCGCGGGCATTCTCTCGCGCGGGGCGCTCGTGAGCGGCGACACAAGGTACCGTTGGGCACCGATCCAGGCCGGAAAACCGGAACTGGGCGCCCATCTGAACCGGTTTCCGGACCACGATCCTGGTCGAACGTTTGACGGCTCCCGTTGCGAGAGGATCGTCTTCCCGGGCACCAGAGGGGAATTCGAGATCATCCGGGAGGCCGGAATCCAGCGGAGGATGTTCCGGCGCAAGGCATTCTGGGATGAGGCGTTGGCTGTCTTGGAGGGGCTCGCACCGAAGTGCGACCGCTACTCGTATTCCGACGGAGCGGACGTTTTCGTCGCGGACCTCAGTTCCGATGCCCGCGAGCGGCTGCGCGAGATTGCCGCGCTGCTGCGGTTCAGCTCTCTCGAGACCCAGGTCAGGAACCTTCCAGCGGGTCGAGCCTCGCTGTTCGTGCGTCGAACAGACTAGGCTGTCCAGGGAAGGCTCGTCCTCGGCCGGTAGCGCGATCGTCTTGGGCGGCCCTCCTGCTCACGCTTCCGCCGGGCTGGCGATTGTATCGGTGGACAAGGCGTGCGGGAATTGATTTTCGGATGGCCTGACGCCTCGCACCCGGCTACGGGCTTCATCAGTTGTGCGCGTATAGCGGGTGCCCTTGCTCGAATCGACGGCGCTGGCAGGGGGAACAGGGACCATTGATGAGTCAATGCCGTAGCCTGCGCGGCACCTATTCGACCAGCACGATCGACGGCGCAAGAGAGCTGTCGGCCAAGGCCCGCCTGAGCCTCCCGTCGAATGTCACCAAGCTTCCGCTGTGGCGGGACGCAAGCGCGGCCAAATGGAAATCCGTCACTTGGCCGTGGCTTCGCAATCGCTGGCGCACGTCATCGTCGATGGAGCTTCTCGGTGGACGGTCATCGGGCAAGAAGCGATGATCTCTTGATTCGCAAAACTGGGCGAGGCGGCCCGACACCTCTACCGGCGTCGCCGACACAGTCGGATAAGCCGGGTTCGAAAGCACTCGGACCAATCCGAGTTCCGTGATCGAACAGGTTGCCCAACCTCGGTCTCGCTGACGACCGAACCAACGGTGGGCGGCCTCGTGGTTGATGTGTCGCGAATCAAACAGCGCCACCAGAAAATTGACATCCAGCAGATGGCTCACGAGCCGTGGTCCCGGAGTTGGTTGACGAGCTCGACATCAGGCGCCCGCATCGGGTCGCCCGGCAGTGCTTGCACAGGGAAGACAGGGACGCCGTTTCTGATCCTTGGTGCCTCCCGCGGTTCGAACGCACGGAGAATGAGATCGGACGCAACATCTCCAAGTGTCTGGCCGCGCTGTCGAGCCAGATCGCGTACCCTTGCCAGTGCTTCGTCGGATAGGTTGAGCGTTGTTCGCATGGCTACGTCCGAGCTCAGGGTAGCCAAGCCTGATGCGGAGCATCACGCATCAACCTGCGTCGGACTCGCTTTCCCACCAGGTGTCGCCCCCTTCACTTGGACAGCGTGACGGCCAATCTCGCACTCGGTTGCTATCCAAGCACGGATTGAGCCCCTGGGTGCCCCAGGAATCATCCCTTGAGTCCGGCTGGGAAGTGGGTCGTCGTGACCCTCGACAGGCGGAGAAAGGGTGGGACGGGAGGTTTGTCCGACTAAGGCCGATGCGCTAGCATGGGCAGGGGAGATTTGCGCATGCCCGACCAGTCCAGCATCCACAGAAGAGCCTTCGTCCAGACCGCCGCAGCGGCAGCCCCGGTCGCAGCCTTCGCCGCCAGCAGCAGCGTCATCGGTGCCAATGACAGGATCCGCGCCGCCGTTCTGGGCGTGAACGGCCGCGGCCAGAGCCACATGTACGGGCTCCAGCCGATCAAGAACGTCGAGGTGACCACCTTTGTCGACCCGGATCTCGAGATCGCCCGCAAGCGGGCCGGGGAGTTCGAAGCCAAGCACGGCCACCGCCCGAACGTGGTCCAGGACCTGCGCCAGGTCATCGAGGACAAGGACATCGACGTCATCACGATCGCGACGCCGAACCACTGGCACACGCTGGCTGCCATCTGGGCGTGCCAGGCCGGCAAGGACGTGTACGTCGAAAAGCCGGCGACGCACACCTTCAACGAAGGGCTCAGCCTGATCGCTGCTGCCAAGAAGTACAACCGGATCGTCCAGAACGGTGTGCAGCTGCGCAGTTCCGAAGCGATCCGGGAGGCCGTGCAGAAGATGCGGGAAGGGGCGATCGGCGATGTCTACATGGGCCGCGCGACGATCTTCAAGTGGCGCCCCGCACTGGAGGCGGCTCCCGACGAGAATCCTCCCGACACGCTCGACTACGACCTGTGGGTCGGCCCGGCCAAGTGGAGGCCCTACTCGAAGCGACACGTGCATTACAACTGGCATTGGACTTGGGACTTCGGCAACGGCGAGATCGGCAACCAGGGTATCCACGAGCTCGACATGCTCCAGTGGGGGCTGGACGTGACGCTTCCCGACGAGGTCATGTCGTCGGGCGGGCGATACATCTGGGACGACCACCGCGAGACGCCCGAATTGCTGACCACTCTCATGCAGTTCAAGAAGGAGCGCAAGATGGCCGAGGTGGCCGTACGCTTCTGGCACTCCAATCACGAGACCCGCTCCGCGAACGGGAACATCTTCTACGGGTCGGACGGCTACCTGGTGGTTTCCGGCTACACCAAGTGGGAGATCTTCCGTGGCCGCAAGCCCGAGCTTGTCGAGAGCGGCGAGGCCAAGACCGAGCACTATGAGAACTTCATCAAGGCAGTTCGGAGCCGCAAGACCGAGGACCAGCACGGACCGGTCGAGAGCGCCCACTACTCGGCGGCCCTCGCCCATCTGGGCAATATTGCGTTTGAGCGCGGCAGGAGGCTCAAGTTCGACCGCGAGGCAAGCCGCTTCCTCAATGATGAGAAGGCCAATGCGATGCTGACCAAGTCGTATCGCAAGGGGTTCGAGGTTCCCGCCCCCGAACAGGTCTAGAACCGGCCGACGAAGTTCAGCACCTCGATATCGGCCCAGACCGAGGGCAGGGAGCAAGCCCTTCATGGAGACCGAGCGCGGAGATTCTCAATTCCGACCGGCAACTGCATTCGTATGCGCTTGAGGCGCTCCACGGCACCCGCTGGACGCCTTGGGCGACAGCCATTGGTCGAGTTCCGGGGGACCTTGGTCCGGCCCCGTCTGCAGGCTCTCATCGAGGTTCACCGAGTCAGGAAACACAGGGGCCGGTAACTCACCTGCTCCAGCGCCAGTTAGCGAGATCAGCTTTCGGGACAGGTCGTCCCGTACGGTCAGCAAATCCCACCTGTACGGACGTCCCGTCCGCCCATTCGTTCGCAGCACGCTCCAAACCAAGACGCCCGCGAATGCTCTCAAGGGCCTGCGTCGTCATGGATTTGCCCGTTTTGCGATTTAACGCCAGATATCCGGCCCACCCTTCGCTGTGAACGTACTAGGATAAGAGCGACCCGAACGGTCCGGTCGCGATTTAGGGGTCGGCGGGTGCCGGCTGAGCGGTGCCCGCGAACGGCCGGGATGCCAGAAAGGGAGGTATACCGCTTGGCACTATCAAGCATTCGCAACGTCTCGGCTCTCGTGGCCGGGCTGTTTCTCATGGTGGCGATCACGTCTGCGCAGACCGACACCGCCACTATCACCGGTATCGTGACCGACACCTCGGGGGCAGCTGTCCCCGGAGCGTCCGTCCAGGCAATCCACCAGGCCAATGGCCTTGAGTACACCGCGGAGAGCAACGCCACAGGCAACTATGTCATCACCGCTTTGCCCATCGGCACGTACGACCTGACAGCCACGAGCGAAGGGTTCCAGACCCTGTTCCGGCCGAACGTAACGCTCAGTGCCGGTACTCGCGCTCGTGTGGACGTGGAGCTCCAGGTCGGTTCCGTAACGGAGACGGTCGAAGTCACCGCGGAACTGCCGCTGCTGGAATCGGAGACGTCCAGCCTGGGGCAGGCCATCGAGAACACCACGATCACCCAGATGCCGCTTAACGGCAGGAACTACCAGGAACTCGCGGTGCTGACGGCCGGAGTCCTTCCTAGCCGTCGGCAGAACTTCGTCGAGGACGCCTTCAGCGTTAACGGCGCAGGATTCGACCAGAACGTGTTCACCCTCGACGGTGCGGACAACAACAACTACTTCAGCGGGGTCGTGGTGGCGTCCAACCAAGCGGTGAAGCCCTCGATCGACGCCATCCAGGAATTCAAGATGGAGACCCACAACTACGGAGCGGAGTTCGGCCGAGGGGGTGGCGCCATCGTCCAGGTGACGACAAAGTCAGGGACCAACGACATCCATGGAACAGCGTTCGAATTCCTCCGCAACGAGGTACTTGACGCCAACAACTTCTTCAACAGCGGACGCCCGAGACCGCCCTTCCGGCAGAACCAGTACGGCGCGACTTTCGGCGGCCCGCTGGTCAAGGACCGCATGTTCTACTTCGGCAGCTACGAAGGCACGAGGATTCGGGAGAAGCTGACGCGGCTCAGCATCATCCCAACGCCCGAGCAGGTTCATGGCGACTTCTCGGGAATCGCTCAGATCTACGATCCAGCTTCGCAGGCAGAGGACGGCACGCGGACCCGGTTCGAAAATGACGTCCTGCCTGCAAATCGCATTGACCCGGTATCGGCCAGGATTGTCGAGTTGTATCCTGAGCCGAATCGGCCTGGGAGGCAGAACTACCTCTTCAATCCGTCGCGCAATCGGGACGACGACAAGATCGACACTCGTTTTGACTGGCGTGCCGCCACGAATCACACGATCTTTGTCCGCTTCAGCTACCTGAACTTCGACCGCCTCGAGCCCGGGAGCTTGCCGCTTCCGGCAAGCGGAGGCAATACCGCCACCCGCTTTTCGAGGGCCAGAACCGGCGTGGTGAACTGGACCGCAGCGCTGGGAGGCAGCATGGTCAACGAGATCCGCGTTGCCTACAATCGGCTGGTCGGGGGCATCGACACCCCCACCCAGACACAGCTCTGGAAGGAGTTTGGCTTTAAGGGACTGTTCGACCGCGAGGACATCAACGGCCTGCCGGACTTCCGGCCCTCCGGCTATCGAACGATCGGCGACCGCAACTTCGCTCCTGACCCCAGGAAGCAGGATGTGCGCCAGATTGTCGAGAGCTTCTCAATGACCAAGGGCAGCCACTCCCTGAAGATGGGCTTCAATATCCGCAATTTCGTGCGCTGGTCGGGGATCACCAACTTTGCACGCGGCCGGTTCTTCTTCAACAACCAGTTCACGCGCGCGGTCGCGGGTGTGCGAGGCGAAGGAGACGGCCTCGCTGACAGCCTGCTCGGCCTGACGAACAACGTCCGGTTCAGTACGCCCCTCAATGTTCGGCGTCACGGTTACGCCTACGAGTCGTACATTCAGGACAACTGGAAGGTAACACCCAAGCTCACCCTGAATCTGGGCCTCCGTTACGAGTATCAGTCTCCGTACGTTGAGCAGAACGACAGGTCCCGCAACTTCATCATTGATCCCGATGACTCCCGTTTCGGGACGTTGATCTCGACCGGCAGCGGCGTCGAGGGGCGGTCCTTCCGGAGACGGGATCTCAACGATTGGGGGCCCAGAGTTGGGTTCGCCTACCAAGCGGCTCCGAAGACCGTGATTCGTGCCGGCTACGGGGTGTTCTATGTTGCGACGTTCAGCCTACCGGTCTTGGCGGACCCCACGGCGAATCCGCCGTTCTATCTCCAGAATGACATCCCAACACAAGCAGCTAGCTCGACTTCGCGAGTCGTCGTCCGCGACGGCATCCCGGCGGACGCTCTCGACCCCAATGTGATCTCGGGCCGGTCGCTGGTAGGCGTATGGCCGTTCTCCTTCCCGAACGGCACGACGCATCAGTGGAATCTCAACATCCAGCAGTCCCTGCCCGGCAATTCCCTGGTGTCGCTAGCTTACGTCGGTTCCAACACAGTCAAGACGGGTACGGGTGCCAACATCAACCAGCCGGAACCGGGGGCCGGTCCGAACAATCCCCGTCGTTGGTTCCCACAATATGCGAACATCACGACCAACCCTCCAATCGGCGGTGCCAATTACCAAGGTCTGGAGGCGAAGTTCGAGCGACGATTCAGTGGTGGGTTTTCCATGCTGAGCGGCTTCACGTGGAGCAAGACTCTCGTCAATCAGCTCGGCCAGAGGACCAGCTACTACCATCTGGCACCGGAGAAGACGATTTCTCGCCAGCACATGCCGCAGCGCTACTTCTTCGCCGGTGTGTGGGACCTGCCGTTCGGGGAGGGGCGGAAGTTCGCCACGCAAGGCGCTCTCGCCAAGATCATCGGCGGATGGCAGATCTCTCCGATCTTCGAGGCGCAGCGCGGCCTGCCGCTCACCCCCGGAGTCGCTGGCAACCCGGCCAACACGACCGGAGGCCAGCGTCCGAACCGGATCAGGGACGGCAACCTGCCTCGTGGCGAGAGGACGCCTGAGCGGTGGTTCGACATCGGTGCATTCGAAGTCCCCGATCGCTTCACTTTCGGCAATTCCGCTGCTTGGATCATCGAGGGCCCGGGCCTCATCAACCTCGACGTGATGGTTTCCCGGACCTTCGATCTGACCGAGCGGGCTTCACTTGACTTCCGGGCCGAGTTCTTCAACCTGTCCAACGACGCCCATTTCAACTTCCCGAATGGGACGATCAACCGGCCGGCCGGCGGCCGGATCTCTTCCACGATGGAGTGCTGCCCGGCCCGCCAGATCCAGTTCGGGATGAAGCTCATCTTCTAACCGACGGCTTCCAACGGACGGCGGGACTCAGGGCCCGCCGTCCTCATAGGCGGCTGGGTCGCTGTCAGCGGCGACCGGCCGCTTCTACGGCGCGGAGATCCTCTTCGAGGTTGCGAGCTAGGTCCGACTGGCCCATCTCGTTCGCGAGTTCGAGCGCGCGCCGAAGGTACTCGGCAGACTTGCGCGGCTCGTTGATACGCAGATGTGCGTCGGCCAGGCCGTACAGGTAAGTTGGTGTCCGTTCGTCCACCGGCTCAAGGGTCCGCAGCAAGTGCTGGATCGCGTCTTTGACCCGGTTGTTGCGAATCAGGTCCCTGGCGACTTCGAAATTCGCCGGACGATTGGCTGGATCGTATTGCACGGCGAGCCTGTAGTGCTCCAGCGCCTCGCTGTCCTTCCCCGACTGTTTGAGGACCCACGCCAGGTCGGCATGCGCTCCGCCGGCGTGAGAATTGATCTCCAACGCCCGCCGGAAACTCGCGGCTGCCTCCTCGAACCTGTCTTGCTGAACCATCAGAGTGCCCCAGTTGACATGCAGTTCCTCGGAGTCGGGTGCCAGAGCCAGGGCGCGGTCATAGTGGCGGGAGGCGTCTTCCAGGCGCGCTAGTTTCCCGTACGCGGCGACCAGGTTGATGTGCGGCTGGGCGTACCTGGTGTCAGCCGCCGCCGCCCGTTCATAAGCCCGCACCGCGTCCGCCAATAGGCCTTCGCTTTCCAATCGGAGCCCTTCCTGCAGGTACTCCTGCCTATCCCTGCGCAGCTCGCGGACCGCCGCCGCGAGCGGGTCGTTGATCGATGGCTCCTGCCGGTCCTCGCCCGCGAGCTCCAGCTGCTGTCTGGCATCGCTCGCCCGTCCCATAGATTGGTAGAGCATCGCCAGGCTGTACCGGACTGCACCGGCTTCCGGTGCCAAGTCGACCGCCCGCAGATAGGACCGCAGCGCCGCGTCCGAGTCTCCGGTGGAATCCCGCGCCCGTCCCAGACCGTAGTGCGCGGCGGCGCTGGACGGGTCCAGTTCGATGGCCTGCTCGAAGGCGCGCCGGCTCTCGGCCGGACGGCCGTCGCTGAGGAGCGACTCGCCTAGCCGAATACGTGTTGCCGCAGAGTCCGGCTTGATTGCGGCCGCCCTGCCGAAGTGTTCCACCGCTTGTGAATGCTGTCCCAACTCCGCGAGGACCAGTCCGAGGTAATGCTGCCACCGGCCTTCTTTCGGGGCTAGGGTAGCCGCGCGACGGTATGCTGCAGCGGCCTCCTGGCGGAGTTCGTAGGCGTGCAAGGCCATCGCCAGCGCACCGTTCGCCTCGCTGTCCCGCGGGTTCCTGATTGCTCGATCCTGTGCAGGTCCCAGCGTTGCCTGCACTCCAGGAGACATCGCGTCCAAGCGGAACGAGGGCAGGGGAGAAAGGGCTTCCCGTGCCTCCGGAGGCCCCTGGCAGGCCGCAAGTACCCACACCCCCGCCGCGAGCGCACGGAACCGGCTCGCGAACCTGAGTGTGCTGATTCCAGCCCTCACGGGCATCTTGTGATCGTGCGGTTCCGCCTGACCGCGACAGGCCGAGGGTTCAGCCGGACGCGGTGGCGCCGGCGCCCAGAATACCAGCGAGAGGAAGAGGGGAAGTCTCGCTGCTTCTGTTCCGTCGACTCGACCGGATTCTGTCCCTGACAGTGCGCGCTGGCTCCTTCATCCCTTCTTGGGCCCTGCTGACTGGTCGCTCCCTTAGTGGCAACCCATACAGGCGAAGTTGCGGCCGTGGCATGGCAGGCAGGATGGCTTGTCCAACGGGACCCGGCCGGTAGAGTGCTGGTCAATGAAGTCCCTGGTGTGGTCGGCGGGCAGCAGTTCCACACCCTCGATATGGCATTCCTTGCAGCTGAAGGGATTGTCCACGCGGGTATGGCAGACGATGCAGTCGCCCATCCTTGGCATGTCCGTCGCCGGGTCGACCGCCAAGCTCTCCTCAAGACCCCTGTGGCAGCCCGTGCAAGCGGTCGCTCCGTCCAGAAACCGCCTGGCGTCGCCCGGCTTGCCGTAGTAGTCCCCGCTGTCGATCGCCGCAGCGATTAACGGAGCCGGGCTCTCGAGGCCCAGATGGAACTCGTGGTCGAATCGGTAGGATCGCTCCGCAGGATCGGCTTGCGCGAGGCGGGAAGTGTCGATGACGGGCGCGGTCTGACCGTTGTGGCATGCGTCGCAGACCTGTCCGTCGGGGATCAGGTGGTCCGTCGAAACCTTGCTTGAGGTGGCGCCCGCATGGCACGCCTGGCAATCCAGACCGAATTCCAGGTGAGTGCGGTGCGGGAAGTCCCAGCTCTGCGCCGCCAGCGGCGCGGCAGCAAGTGCCAGCAGGAGCAGCCTCACGCGAGCACCTCGCGGAGATAGCGGCCGGTGTGCGATTCGTCGCATTGCGAAATCTCCTCCGGAGTTCCTTGGGCGACGATGCGGCCGCCTCCTTTCCCTCCTTCCGGTCCCAGGTCGACGACCCAGTCCGCGCACTTGATCACGTCGAGGTTGTGCTCGATCACCAGCGCGGTCGACCCGTTTTCGACCAGTCTCTCGAATGCCTGCAGCAGCTTCCGGATGTCGTCGAAGTGCAGCCCTGTCGTCGGCTCGTCGAACAGGAACAGGGTCTCATCAACGCTCTTGTCGGCAATGTGTAGCGCGAGCTTCATGCGCTGAGCCTCGCCTCCCGACAACTGGGTCGCAGGCTGGCCCAGGCGAATGTACCCCAGCCCGATTTCGGCTAAAACCGAGAGTCGCCTCACGATCCTCGGGCTTGCCGAAAAAAACTGGATCGCTTCGTCAACCGTCATCTCGAGCACGTCCCAAATGCTCTTGCCTTGGAGAAGCACTTCCAGCGTCTCGGCATGATAGCGTTTCCCGTCGCAGTCCTCACACGGTAGTTCGACGTCAGCCAGGAACTGCATGTCGACGGTCTGACGGCCCGATCCGTTACAAGTGACACATCGGCCGCCTTGGACGTTGAACGAGAAGTCTGCTGCTGACATCCCCCGCTCGACCGCCCGCCTGGTTGCCGCGAACAGCTTGCGGATGTCGTCGAACACGCCGACGTAAGTAGCTGGCACGGACCGTGAAGTCTGATCGGCCAGGGACTGGTCCACCAGCAGCACATCGCGAAAGGAGTCGTAACCCTCGATCTGTCGGCACTCGATCTCAGGCAGTCGGAGGGGAGCTCGGCTTGCCCTTCGTTTCACGGCGCGACGCATTCCCTCGTAGATGACCCGGTGCATCAGAGTCGACTTGCCCGAACCGGAAACGCCTGTGATCACCGTGAGCAGTCCGACAGGAATCTCGACGTCGATCGACTGCAGGTTGTGCCTTGAGGCTCCCAGGAAGCGCAGCTTTCGGACGGAGCCGGAGTTCTCCCGTCGAACCGGGATTGGGATCCTCGCTTCGCCGCGCAGGTACTGCGCCGTGAGGGAGTGGCTGTTCCCGTTGAGTTGATCGGCTCGGCCGCTGAAGACCACCTCGCCGCCGTGCTCTCCGGCTGCGGGACCTAGGTCCACGAGATGGTCGGCGGCCTGCATCATTTCCCGGTCGTGTTCCACTACGAAGACGGTGTTGCCAAGATCGCGAAGTTCCTTCAGGACTCCGATCAGGCGCTGCGTATCCCGTGTGTGAAGGCCGATCGAGGGTTCGTCGAGTACGTAGCACACACCCACGAGGCGGGATCCCAAGGCGCTGGCCAGTTGTATGCGCTGGGCCTCACCGCCGGACAGCGTCGACGCGCCGCGGTCCAGTGTCAGGTACTCCAGGCCGACGTCATTGAGGAAGCGGAGCCGGTTCTTGATTTCCGCCAGCAGATCGGCCGCCACCACAGCCTCGGCGCCGTCGAGCTCGAGACCTTCGAAGAACTCCAGGGCGCTGGCCAGGGAACGGCCCAGGACCTGATTGATGGACTCTCCGCCGACACGTATGTTCAGGACCTCCCGTCGCAGGCGCGCTCCTCCGCATTCCGGACACGGGACGGTCGTGCGCCATTTCGAGAGTAGGGCCGCGATGTGCGGTTTCCACTTCTCGGATTCCAGTCGCTCGAGGAAGCCCCGGATGCCCCCGTAGCCCTTACCGCCCTGCTCGATAATTTTCCGGTGTTCCGGCTTCAGGTCTCGATAGGGAACGTCGACGGGAATGCCCTCCTTGGCCGCCACCTTGAGCATCCTTCGCTTGTACGCGGAGTACTTCCTTTCCCAAACCTGGACGGCGCCGCGCTTCAGGGAAAGGTGCTGCCTGCTGACGATGAGGTCGTTCGAGTATTCCTGGACCGTTCCGAATCCGGCGCACTTCGGACAGGCGCCGTGATACGTGTTGAAGCTGAACATTTCCGGTTCCGGCTGGCGGTACTTGCGCGAGCAATCGCGGCACGCGAATCCGGCGCTGAACCGCAAGCGCTGCTCGCTGTCGGACGCACCCCGGAACGTGATTTCCTCGGACTCCGAGTAACCGCGCTCGACGGCCTCGGCGATCCGTTCTCGAATCCCATCCGTGATCGCGATGCGGTCGACCAGCACCTGGAACGGACGCTCGAAGTCGATGTCCAGCAGAGACTCCGGCGTAGAGAATTCGAAGATCCGGTCGTCCTGGAAGAGCCGGTTGAAGCCCCGGTCGCGCAACTGGGCCAGTCTGGCCTGAAGCCGCGAGGGGTAATGGTTGTAGCGCTCCTCGTAGAAGTAGGCGTTGGAGTCGATGTCTTCTTCCCGAACGGGAAACAGCGCGTACCAGCGGGAACCCGGTTTCTGGGCCAGCATTTCGGCAACGACTGTATCGACTCCGTCGACAGTGATGGGAACGCCGCAATCCACGCAGTAGCTCCGCCCAGCCCGCGCGAACAGCAGGCGCAGGAAGTCCTGGATCTCGGTAACGGTGGCAACTGTCGAACGCGGATTCTTGGTGGAGTTCTTCTGCCGGATCGCGACTGTGGGGCTGATGCCGTGGACGTCGTCGACGTCTGGACGGTCCATGCGTTCCAGGAATTGCCTGGCGTACGACGAGAGGGACTCGACATAGCGTCGGCGTCCCTCGGCGAAGATGAGGTCGAACACCAGGGAGGACTTGCCCGAACCCGAGACGCCCGTCACCACGACCAAGCGATTGTGCGGCAGACGCAGGTCGATGTTCTTGAGGTTGTGGACCCGCGCTCCGCGGATCTCGAGATACTCCTCAGGCACGTTCCGCGAATCCGGGAAGGCTGGTTAGCGGGTGCTCGCGCCCCGCCGCGAGAGTTTCCATTATAAGGCCGGTTCCGGGATCGCGGCCGCCCGGAATGCGTCCAGCGCGAAAACCGGAAAACGGGCTGCGAGGTCCCGCACAAGCGCCAATGCCAATACCGGGGCCGGAGAAGAAGCGCTCCTCCCCCGGCCCCTCCGGGATCTAGAAGATGTACTTCAGGCCGAACTGCAGGTTGCGCGGCCGGCCGGCCCCCGTGATCCTGCCGAAGTTGTTGTTGCCGACCTCGGAGTTCGGGAAGCCGAACTCCGGTGTGTTCGTGAAGTTGAAGCTCTCGAATCGGAACTGCAGCGAATGGCCCTCCGTGATCCAGAACCGCTTGTAGACAGCGAAGTCCCAGTTGGCCAGGCCCGGGCCGATCAGGACGTTGCGGCCGGCGTTGCCGTACTCGAAGTCGTTGTTGCGCACGAAGGCGTCGGTGTTGAACCAGCGCTCCGGGTCACGCTGCCCCCGGGACAGGTGCGGGCTGGTGCCCTGGACGACGTTGGGTCGGCTGAAGTTGCCGTTGTTGGCCGGATTGCCCCGAACCCGGAGGCCGAACGGCCTGCCGGAAGCCAGCGACACGATGCCCGCGACCGTCCAGCCGCCCAGGACGGCATCCGGGACAGCGCCCCAAGAGCCGCCCCAGCGGCGACCTTGGCCCCACGGCAGGTCGTAGATATAGCTGCTCACGAGGCTGTGGGAGCGGTGCTGGTTGTCGAGGCTCCGCTCCGCCCTCCGGTTCAGCGGGTTCTGTACGCCGCTGTTCGGCGCGTTACCCGACCCGGAGAAGCCAGGGACGTCGCCGATGTTCTTCGACCACACGTAGGCTGCCAGCATCGTGAAGCCGTTCGAGTAGCGTCGCTCGAGCCGGGTCTGGAACGAGTGGAAGAGCGAGTTCCCGTTGAACTCGTGGCGGTTCATCGCGGCCAGCGGCCCGACAACAATGTCCGTGCCCGGGAACACGGCGCTCGTATACCGGCGCCGACGGTTGATGTTGCCCGGGCCGGGAAGCGCATAGTTTCCGTCGAGGCGGTTGACCAGATGCTGCGCTTTGGTTCCGTAATAGCCGATCTCCCACACGGTGTTGGGCCCGAGCGACTGCTGGATGTTGAAGTTCCACTGCTGCGAGATCGGCCACGGCGGATCCCGCTCGAAGGAGGAGAACCGCAAGGCGACCGCGCGCTCGGGAGTGACGACCCCGTCCGGCACGCCGTTGCGCAGGAGGACCGACGGGCTGATGCTGTCCGTCGAGATCTGCGACTTGATGTGGAAGGGCGGGTTGGTCTCCAGGAACTGCCCGCCGCCGGTTCCCTCGTAATTCGCGTAGAAGACGCCGTATCCGCCCCGCAGCACGGTCTCGTCCGTGAGCCGGTAGGCGAAGCCGAATCTGGGCGCGAAGTTGTTCAGGTCGGGATCCAGCGTCGCGCGCGAGGCGATGCTCCCGTCGGTTGCCACGAAGAAGTCCGGGTTCAACGGGTCCGTGTCGATGTCGAAATTCGAGATGCCGTTGTCCTTGTCGTACCACGGCATGTTGTGCTCGTAGCGCAGCCCCATGTTGAGCGTGAGCCTGTCGTTGACGCGCCACTCGTCCTGGATGTAGAAGTGCTGCCACGGAGCTCGCAGGTTCATGTACACCGAGTTCGAGATGTCGGTGCGGAACGGGATGCCGAGCAAGAAGTCGGCGACCGGGCGCCCGCCGCGCCCTCCCTCCACGTTCTGCGTCTGCCTGGAGAAGTTGCCGTTGAAGATGAACTGCCCCAGTTCCTGCTGGGGGTTCGTAAGGTAGCTCTGCAGCAGCTGCAGAGAGTATCCGAACTTGACGCTGTGCTGGCCTTTCGTCCAGTTGGTGTCGATATTAATCTGGCGATTCTGCGAGTCGATCAGGTTGGGCGTGAAGTTCGAGGTGCCAATCGGCCGCATGCCGCTGATGCCGAATCGCGCCGCGCCACGGAGCGATTGGTTCACACCGGTCAGGCCGAGTTCCTGGTTGAGGTTCGCTTGCGCGAGGGCTTGGCGGTTGGTGTAGATCCGGTTCCAGCCGAGCTTGATGTTGGTGATCAGGGTCGGTGTGAAGATGTGGTTCCAGCCTAGTGCCATGTTCTGGCCGCGGTGGTTGAACTCTGTTCCGTCCCCGTCCTGCTGGGAGGGGAACCGGATTGGTGACGGGACGTAGCTGTCCTGCTGGCTGTAGCGCCAGAACATGTTGTCGCTGGCACCGAAGATCTGGTCCAGCCGTATGTCCCATTTATCGTCGTCCTCGTTATCCGGGGATGCGGTGCGCCAGTTCCGGGTCAGTCCCGGGCTGTTCGGAGCCGGGTAGTACCCGCTTGCCTTGCGGGCGACGGGGTCGATGCGGTCCCCCGGAATGACGTTGTTGGGGAATGCGTCCCTAAGGTTCGCCGCGGAGTCGTACGTTGCCGGGTCGTAGACCGTTTGCGGCACGCCACTGAAATCGCCCGCCAGCTGCTCCGGGGTGGGGATGGTCTCGACGAATGTGGCGGATTCCCGGATTCGTGTGCCCTCGAAGTCGCCGAACAGGAACGTCGAGTTCCGCTTGATGGGCCCGCCAAGGGAGAACCCGAACTGGTTGCGCTTGAAGGGCGGCTTGGGCGCGGTCGGCGAGTCGAAGAAGTTCTTCGCGTCAAGCTTCTCATTGCGCAGGAACTCGAAGACAGTGCCGTGCAGCTCGTTGCTGCCCGACTTGATCGAGACATTCACGGTTCCCCCGAGGGCGCGTCCTGACTCCGCGCTGTACGCGTTGGTCGAAATCTTGAACTCCTCGATCGCGTCGACCGACGGTTTGACCACCTCCGCACGACGGCCCTGCGCGGCGATCTGCAGGCCGTTGTTGTCGACCCCGTCCAGCGTGTAGTTGTTCTGGGTCGTCCGCTGCCCGCCGGCGCTGTATCCCCCGAAACGGCCGCCGATCGGGCGGATCGCCCCGGCCGACAGCAGCGCGAGCTGAATGTAGTCCCGGCCGTTGAGCGGCATGTCCACGATGCGCTGGTTGTTGATGACCTGTCCCTGGGTGGCCTCGGTCGTCTCGAGCAGCACTGCGTCGGCAGTCACGTCGACCACCTCGGTCAGCTCGCCGATCTCGAGCGCCACGTCGATCACCGCGGTCTCCTGGAGCTCGAGGTTAACGCCCGACCGCACGGCCCGCTTGAAGCCGTCGGCCTCGTACTCGACCCGGTACTCTCCGATCCGCAGTGGGATCGACCGGTAGAGTCCGTCGGCACCCGTGGAGACGGTATTCTCCTGGCCCGTGCCGACATGGACGAACCGCACCGTCGCTCCGGGAATCACCGCGCCCGTGGAGTCGCTCACGACTCCCTGGATGCGCGCGGTCTCGATCTGACCGAACGCGATTGGCGCAACAAGCATCGCTGCCGCCAGCGGAACGATGCCTAGAAATCTGATGAGTGCCTGTCGCATGCACTTTCCCCCTCTTAACGAAGGGCAGTTCAGGCCCCGAAACCGAGCAGGCCCCACTGCCCAAGTCAAGGATACCGCATTGCGTGCCGCCCCGATGGCTCCGATTGGTGGCTCCGCTTGGCACTGGTTTGGCCCAATCCGGCCGTGAGGCGGCTCGGGAGCGCGGATCGAGGCAAGCTTTGGCCCGGCAGGCGCTACACTGGAAGCGGCGCGGCGGCCCGGAGCTGGCCGGTGCCGGGAGGATAGATCCAAATGAAACAGGTATTGACGTCGATTCTGGCGGCCCTTGTCTGCGCTGCCGGCCTTCTGGCACAAATGCCGCAGTTCAAGTCCCAAGAAGAGGTAGATGCGTTCATGGCGGTCCAGAACGCGACGACGGTGCAGGAGCGGGCGAGCGCGGGTGCGGACTTCATCGCCAAGTTCCCGAACAGCGAGGCGGTGACCTTGGCGAGCTACCTGGCGATGCTCTCATACCAGCAGCTGAACGACTTCGAGAACATGCTGCTCTACGGCGAGTTGCTCTTGGAGGGCGACCCTGCGCCCGGGATGAAGGCCGGTGCCCTGATCTCGCTCGCCAACGCGATTCCGTCGCGCACCGGCGAGTTCGATCTCGACAAGGAGGAGAAGCTGGGCAAGGCCGCGGATTACGCCAAGGAAGCCATGGCCGTGATTCCGCAACTCGCCAAGATGGATCCGAACATGTCGGATGACGACTGGCTGGCCACCAAGATGGAATTCATGTCGCAGTGCCACGAGGCTCTCGGCCAGGTGCACCTGAAGCGGGAGGATTTCGAGTCGGCCGTGGAATCCCTGCGGAAGGCGTTGGAGATGGCACCGAACCCCGTGCCGTTCACCTACTACAACCTCGCAACGGCGCTTTCC
The DNA here is from genome assembly GCA_964461235.1 of uncultured Bryobacterales bacterium. GTDB lineage: Bacteria > Acidobacteriota > Terriglobia > Bryobacterales > UBA6623 > VXMF01. Next base: position 40,889 of record CAYWUV010000041.1, read on the forward strand.
AAGCTCGGCAAGAACGAGGAAGCAGCGGCAATGGCGGACAAGTGTATGGAAGGGGGCGGGGTTCAAGCCGGAGACGGCCGGGACCTCTGTGCGGCGATCAAGAATTCGTTGTAACTGAGGGCGCCCGTCCCGGTGCCCGGACCCCGCCGGCCCAGTGTTGACGCCGATGCGTGACGACCTTCCCGAGCTTGAGGACCGGCTCGGATACCGGTTCCACGATCCAAGGCTCCTCGACCTCGCATTGACCCACGGCTCGGCGAGTCCGGGAAGCACCTCGAACCAGCGTCTCGAGTTCCTGGGCGACGCTGTGCTGGGGCTCGTGGTCTGCGAGGCCCTGTACCACCGTAATCTGCAGGCCTCGGTCGGGGAACTGACGGAGGCGAAGTCCCGTTATGTGAACAATTCCCACTTGGCAAGAGTGGCCCGTTCCTTGGATGTGGGACCGTGCCTGCGGCTCGGCAAGGGAGCCAGCCAGAATGCGGAAGGGGACCAGAAACGGCTCCTGTCCGACGCTCTCGAGGCGATTGTCGGGGCGGTGTACCTGGACGGCGGCTTGGAAGATGCCGCATCCTTCGTGCAGCGGCATATCGCCAAGGCATGCCCCGGGGAGGAGGACGACCTCCTCCCCGGGAGGAGCAGCAAGACGGTCCTTCAAGAGTGGCTGCAGGCGCGGGGGCAGGCTACGCCCGCTTACGCGGTTCTTTCCGAGACGGGACCGTCCCATGAACGGACATACAAGGTCGAAGCCCGCTGCGGGACCACCTCCGGGTTTGGCGAGGGCGGCACGAAGAAAGCCGCCGAGGAGCGAGCGGCAGCCGATGCCCTTGGACAGTTTCTCGAATCGGAGTGTGGAACTGCTCAACAGTCCGAGGATGCCTCCCGGGGTGAAGCGCGGTCGAGGAGTGCGGCCTTAGCGGTTGGCATCGGACTAGCCCTCCTCGGCACGTTGCCGGTAGCGTACGCCGGCGTGAGCCGGGACGCGTCCCAGTCGGCCGTGCAGAAACTCCAGGGCCTGAGTGAAGGAGGTTTCGAAAGCGGGGCGACGGTCGAGCTTTCCGAGGACGAAATGAACTCGTTTCTCCGGTTCGACGCAGCCTCGACCGTTCCGAAGGGCGTCGAGGATCTCGAGGTCTCCTTCCGCGAGGGAGGGGCCGTCATCAGCGCCACCGTGGATCTCGAGAAGGCAGGTGCCTCCCTCGACGGCATCTCCCCGCTGATGCGCTTGCTCATGAAGGGTACCCGCTCGGTCGTTGTCGATGCCGATTACTCTGCGAGCGACGGCCATGCAGTCGTCGCGTTGCAGTCGATCACCGTGGAAGGCGTCGAACTGAGCGGCCCGCTGTTGGAGTGGTTCGTAGAGTCCCTCGCGCCCCGTGAATTGCAACCCTACGTAATGGGCGAGAGGATCGAGATCGAGGGCGCGGTGAGCGAGATCCGGCTGGAGCCGGGCCGAGCCCTGATCGTGGTCGAGTAGCGCAGCCGCGGATTCGGAGCGGAGCACGCCTTGGTGGTTCAGGACATTCTTCGGTACATGCGGGACGCCCAGCCCGCAATCGTTGGACTGATTCGCAGGCTCGTCGAGATCGAGTCCCCCACCCATGACCCTGCGGCGGTGAGTCAGATGGCCGACGCTGTTGCCGAGGAGGTCGAAGGATACGCCAGCGTCTCGCGGTATTCGCAGTCCGGGTACGGTGATCACCTTCGTCTCGAATTCGACATTCCCACCAAGGGCGATGGCCAGATCCTCGCGTTGGGTCATACCGATACAGTCTGGGAGGCCGGTACCCTGCGACGGATGCCTTGGCGGGAGGAGGGAGGCCGGCTATGGGGGCCGGGCGTCTTCGACATGAAGGGAGGAATCGCCTATCTTCTTTTCGCGGCGCGAGCCCTTCGCGACCTCGGTCTCAACGCCAGGCGCCGGTTTGTCGTTCAACTGAACTCCGACGAGGAGATCGGCAGCCCTTCGTCCACGCCGCTAACCCAGGCAGAGGCGCGGCAGAGTGCGGCCGTGCTGGTCGCCGAGCCCAGTGCGGGGCTGGAGGGGAACCTCAAGACGTCCCGTAAGGGTGGAGCCACGTTCCGAGTCGAGGCGCGGGGCGTTGCCTCCCATGCGGGCCTAGACTTCGCGGCCGGAGCGAGCGCAGTCGTGGAACTGGCGAGTCAGGTCCGGCGGATCTCTTCCTGGACCGACCTGGATTCGGGGCTGACGGTCAACCCGGGAGTCGTTCAGGGCGGCACGGCCTCGAATGTCGTGGCCGAACAGGCCTGGGCGGATTTCGACGTGCGGTTTCGGACCAGGGAGCAGGCCTTGGAAATCGAGAGGCGATTCGGGGCGCTCGAGCCATGCGACCCACGCTGCTCAGTGCGGGTGGCGGGCGGAACGCGGAAGTTACCTCTTGAAAGGAACGAAGACGTTGTCCGGTTATTCGGGATTGCCCGGGAAATCGCCAGAGAAATGGGCGTGAGTCTTGGGGAGGCGTCTGTCGGAGGGGGGTCGGACGGCAACACGACGGCTGCCATGGGGATTCCCACCCTCGACGGTCTCGGTGCTGTTGGCGAAGGGGCTCATGCGCTGCACGAGAGCATCCTTGTCAATCGGATTGCTGACCGGGCGGCGCTGGTCGCCGCGCTCGTCCACCGGCTGTAAAGGGTCCTGCCCTATCGCCGGCTCACGAAGACGAGCTTGCCGACGAGGGCGGCCAAGGCTGCCAAGAAGCCCAGCATGGTAATCGGCGGCATGGACCCGGGCCACGTCGAGAGGTCGAACCAGCCCTTATAGCCCATGGCGAACGTATGCCCGCAGGCCAGCCCCAGCGTCCAGTAACCCATGTGCTGGGCTCTCAGCCACCGTTCCATGCCTAGGGCGTCGTACATGTACGGCAGCGTGGTGATGGCGGGAAACAGGAGGCAGCCGTAAGCCAGAACGCCAAAGAGGAAAGTCAGTTCGCCTGTGAGGTTGAGCTTCCCGGACGCTGCGAAGAACTTCTCATAGTTCGCAGGCGAAAGCAGCACCATCGCCATCAGGACATGGACCGAGATCATCGAGAAGCCGGCAAGACCCAGGAATTTCGCTTTGGCGCGCACCGGTTCGGTGCCCGTCGCGCCGCCGAACCACTTTCCGGCCAAGTAGGCTAAGCCTATAAGAATGACCCCTGCGAATGCGACGGACTTGTTAACGATATAGAGCGGCAGGTGATCCCACGCCACGCCCTTGAACACGTTGTAGCGCACGATCGCATAGGCTAGGCAGACACCCCATACCGAGAGAATCCAAGTGATGCGCTCGTTCGCTGGAAGACGGATGCTGGATCCCGGGTTGGGCCGGATCTTGACTGGCATTCGGACTCTCGGATTCTCCAGACAAATCTGAACAATCGTACCAGCCGTCCCAGAGCGCAGACAATCGAGCAGGTCCGCGCAAATGCAATGCCGTTGTCGTCCAATCCTGACTCGACCAACGGATGATGCAGGTGGGTCCAGTGCACAGGGCGGTGAGCGCCGAACTTTCCGCGTTGGCTGCTGCGGAGCCCCTGGAATGGCAGGTTCTTCGAGCGACGACTTTCGCTTAAGAAGGGTGGTTCCGGCGGCTGCTGCTCACCGCCGAGCGCGCTGAGGCTATGACGACCGGTGCGCCCCAACTATAGGACTTCGACCCGGGCCCGGATGCCGGGCACTGTTGCCAGCGCTGTGTCGCACGTGATAAGCGGGGCAGTCAGGGCCTCCGCAAGGGCTAGGTAGGCGGCGTCGTAGGCGGTCACGTTGTCACGCAACTCCCAAACGCGGCCGGCAAGGGCGAGATGGCTGTAACGATGGATCCGGAGGTCCGCGAAGTCCTGCAAGACCTCAGCTGCTCGGGTCGGATGGATTTGCCCGGACCTCGCAAACCGTCGAACTGCTTGCAAGACTTCGAGATCTATGAGGTGTGGCGCGTGGATCGTGTCACGCTTCTGCTCAACGATGCACGCCAGTCGCTGGCCGGTGGGCGTGACGAGTACCAGTTCCAAAGCAGCTGAGGCGTCAAGAACGATCACCGTTGCTCACGTTCCTGCCGGACTACCTCAGCGGGACTGGGCTGTACCGACACCGGAACCCGAGACTTCAGTCTCTGCATCAGATCCTCCATCGTTGGTCGTTCCAGGCTGCGTTGCAGTTCGGCGAGCACATACGCGGACAAAGACATTCCAGCAAGGGCGGCCCTTGCCTTGAGTTGACGGTGTGTCTCATCCGGGACATGTCGCACTTGGATCATCGTGGCCATGTGTCGAGTATGAATTCATCGTATTTGCATGTCAATTTCCTGAGTTATGCACGAATGGGGACATCGCCAAGTCATGTCGCCTTACCCGGTACGCTATCCCATCAGGACTGCTGGACGTGGCGGCAGTGATGGCGGTCGTCGGTTGAGCGGTGCGCTCCCAGCTGAGATTGGTGTTGACGCGGAAAGGTCCCGGGATGGGTTGGGGCCATTCCGGACCGAAACGGTCAGTCACTCGGGATTCGTGGAGCCTGAGAGCGAGAGCCCATATGGGGCAGTCCGGACCAATGCCGGAACTTCCCGCCGGTCCCAATGGATCTCCATTGCCCGGGTTTGCCTCTTGGAGTCCGTCGGCCGCTTCAGTTCTCGATATCCATAATCGCGCCGGAGCCCGGAAGGCATCCGAACAAGAGTGCACGCCAGCCTAGCGGACATTGGTTCGGTCGTCGGCCGGGCGACTCGCAACAACTTCTTCTGGTTGACCCTCCCCATTGGTGCGATTCGCGCGGCGTTCAGGCCAGGTCCAGGAGGGGTCGACGAACGCGAGCATACTAGGGCGCTCGGTCGGCTTGCTTCTCTCCGACGTAAGATCCGGTTATCGCTTGCACCGAGCGAATCTTCTCGCCGCGACGGGAGTCACGGCCCTTGTCGTCAAGGAGCAAGGATAGTGCTGATGAGTGGGCCTGTTTTCACGCGTGGGCCTGTTTTCACGCTCGATCTGGCCCCGGACCTCAGCCTAGCTGAGGCAGTCTCCGAGGCGTGCGGACAGACCATCGCCCGAGGCGCGCCAGTCCGGTTCAGTGTGGTGGCCTTCCCTGACAGATGTTCAATGGGATCATCACCAGGCCGGGTTGCGCGGTGGATGCAAGGACACGCACGATGCTGGTCGACCTAGACTTCGTGCCCTTTCAGACCACGCCCGTCCCAGGCATGTACGCAGTAGTGATGTGATCGGTCCAGTGCCCGCACGAGGCGCTGGTCGATCCTGTGACTGCCGTTCGGGAGACGACCGAGCAAATCTCCGTGGTTCGGGCCACGAACGGCTTGACGATCGTCGTTGCATTGCCGACGGGGACTTGGTCGAGGTATTCGCGGATCTTGCCTAAGGCGACCGAATCTTGCCCCGCGCAACCGACGACACCAGATCTTGAAGGAGCGTTCCCCTGCGTTTCCTCTTCCACGGGCGGGCCGATCTCGACAACCCGCTAGGCGAGCCCGGTAGTTCCTGTCCGATCGGAAACACCCCCATGCCGCGCTAGAGTGATTGGGGTTACCCTCTCGACTGCGCCGTCCAGTCCGATTCGAGTTTGGGAACCCCTGCCGCGCGACTCCGGTTGCAAGGCACACGGCGAACAGCCCTGCGGAGCCCGTTCGCCGGTCTCCGAGAACGCGAGGCGCTCGTCGATGAACGTCACGGATCCGTACAGCAGGACCCACGCGGATGGTCGCGATCCTCCGGCCGGCATTCGGGCCACCCTCCGTCACCTTGGCCCCGGACTCATCCTTGCGGGCTCTGTGGTCGGTTCGGGCGAACTCATCGTCACGACCAAGCTCGGAGCGGTCGCGGGCTTCGTGCTGCTCTGGTTCGTCGTTCTCTCCTGTGTGGTCAAGGTGGTCGTTCAAACGGAATTAGCCCGCTACACGATTGCCAGCGGCGAAACCTTCCTGAAGGCCTTCAACTCTCTTCCCGGACCTGCTGGACGTCGCCCCTCATGGCTCACGCTTCCCTGGATGGCTGTACTGGTCCTGTGCTGCGTGATCGCTCTGGCAGTCTTCGTGCACCTCGACGAGGGGGCTCGGACCACATCCGCCGCAGTGTGGCTCGCCACCGGCGTTGCTGGGATTGCGACCGGCTCCGGGTGGGTGTTCGCACGAGTCCGAAGATCTAAGAGCAGGGACCTGTCACAAGTAGCGTCCCCGGGACAGCTCAACTGGTTCACTTGGCTCTGGATGGCGTCGATGCTACTGGTATTCGTGAATTCCGGGGCCATCCTCGGTGGAACCGGCCAGGTCGTCGAGATGGCGTTCCCGGGACTCCTCGGGGACGGAGGTGCGCGCTATTGGTCGATCGTGGTCGCGGTTCTGTGCGGCGCCGTTCTCCTTCCGGGAACGTATGCGTCGCTGGAGAAGGTTCTGGTCGGCTTGGTATCTGCGTTCACTTTTCTCACGGTTGCCTGTACGATCCTGCTGCGCTGGACCGATTTCGGGATCGACTGGCCGGAGATCCAAGCCGGCCTGTCGCTCGGAATTCCCGGAGAACTGACGACCACGCTCGTCTTGGCGGCCCTCGCCATGTATGCCGGGACCGGCGTCGCGTTCGGGGAGATGTGGAGCTACACCTATTGGTGCGTGGAGAAAGGCTACGCGCGCAACGTGGGCGAGCCGCGGCCAGGGCTTGAGTGGCAGCGAAGGGCGCGGGGATGGATCCGGGTCATGTACACGGATGCTGGCCTGACGATGGTCGTCTATACCGGCACGACGATCTGCTTCTACCTGTTGGGGGCAGCGATCCTGCACGTGCAAGGGCTGGACCCCGATGGTCGGGAGACCCTCTCCGTGCTCAGCTCTATCTATACGGATGGCCTTGGCGAGTGGGCGGCAGGACTCTTCCTGATCGGTGCGTTCTTTGTCCTGATCAGTACGGTTCTGGCCGGGGCCGCCGGCAACAGCCGGATGCTAGCTGACGCACTGGGAGTGATAGGCCTGATCGATCCCCGCGATTTCGCAGTCAGGATGCGCTACATCCGCTTGTTCCTGATCGTTCTGCTTTCACTGTATTGCGTCGCGTACTGGCTGTTCGAGAATCCGCCTCAGATGCTGCTCGTTACGAGCAGTCTTATCGCCGCGGTCATGTATCCCGCGCTTGGCCTCGGGACGCTTTATCTCAGGCACCGCAAGGTAGCTACCGCCATTGCTCCGGGCCGGCCGACCACGATCTGGCTTTGGATCTGCGCGCTCGTCCTCACCGTCGTGTCACCCGCTGGCATCCTCCTGACGATCGCGATCGCTGCCGGCTGGGTCAGCCTTGCGTAAAGCGGTCCGCTGTTCGCGGGTAGCGGGGTTGCCTGTTCCCGCTCGAGTCGGCCTCCTTGCAGAGGCTTGTTCTGGGCCCGTGCGGTAGATCCCGGCGGGACGCGGCTGCCGGAAAACAGTCGGCAATTCCCGGCCGGCTTCCACTTGCTCCGACGACTCGGTTAGCGCGTAGGCAGCCTGCCGACCGTGGACTGGGCGCTCGGTAGTGTCGAGCTCATGGTCCCGTCCAGCACAGGCATGTCGTCAAAACAGCCGTATTCTCCGTCCGAACCGCAGCTCTCGAAGAAACGGTAGACCTTGCCGGTGCGCTTGTTGTAGAGGAAGGCCAGTCCCTGTTGGGTCAGGGGCTCGGTGGCAGTGTCATCGGAATCGTCATCGCTGTCGCCGTATGCTATCGCCACACTCGTTCCGAACATCTGCCATTCAATGTCCTCGCTCGATTCGGACTCGGATCCGTTCTGTGCGAAGAGCAGACCCGTGATCAGGGCACCGACAGCGATGACGGCAAGCGTTTGCGTTCTCATGATGGTTCTCCCTTCTGTGGTCATCCCCGTTTGGCCGACCGACCTGATCCCGATCGACTCTTCGGATAGCCTTAGACCCGCCGGCCCCGATTCCGGTTTCGGCTGGTCCGCGATGGAATTGGTCCAAGGGCTCGAGGAGCACGCGTCATGACCCAGCCGCACAGACCCGGCCTCAATGCGGTCCCCTGAAGGGGAGACAGGGGTTTCTCACGGTCTATAGCTTGATCCCTCACCGATCAGCTCTCCGGACGTAGTGTCACTTACGGCTCAACGGCTGCAATGAGTGCCTGGATGTATCCAACTGTCCAGGCTCGCCCTCGGTGGCACCACTCCCCGTCACCGACCATGCGCGGCACGTGGTCCGGAATGATGAAACCATTGAAGCCGACTTGCTTGAGTGCCCGGACGGACTGGATGGGGTCGCAGTTGCCGTCTCCGAGATAGCACTCCGTAAAGTCTTCAACGGGCCCCTGCACGTCCCGGAAATGAACGTAGAAGATCTTTCCCCGCTCTCCGAAATAGCGGATTGCGTCCGTCACACCCTGTCCCGCACGCATCTCCGACCAGCACCCGTGGCAGAAGTCAAGCCCGTGCATCGGACTGTCGAAGGTCTCCATTGCGCGGCGGAAGTTCTCGAAGTTGCGGAAGACGCGGCCCACGCCGCCGAGGCTGGGGACCGGAGGGTCGTCTGGGTGCAGGGCCATCCGCACGCCGACCTGCTCGCAGACCGGGAGGATGCGCTCCATGAACCAGCAGTAGTTGTCCCAGATCTCCTCCTCGGTATACTCGCGGTCGACGGGCGAGCCCGCCCAGATTGAGTAACTCCCGCCGTCCCCCGGTCGAACGGCCTTGGCCCGCTCCATTCGGAACGACGTTGCCAAGGCGCCGCCGCGTACTGGCGTGTCCTGCGAGGTTCGCCAGACCCCGGCTGGCATGAACGCGTAGCCGAGGATCGGGATGCCCGCCTTGGCAATGTTCCTCACAGTCCGGACCATGTTGTTGAGCTGCCTCTCGCGACCCTGCTGGCCGAGCATGATGCGGTCGTAGAAGGCGCGCGGCACGTTTTCCAAGGCTATGAGCCGGAGTCCCTGCTTTTCGGCCTGTTCTACCAGACGGGCCAAGTCCTCGTGCTCCCACCGCTCGTGTCCTGGCAGCCTGGGCGTGTTCAGCTGGAAATCGTCGCAGCCGCACTGCTTGACGAACTGCAGACGGGACGTCGTAATCTCCTGGAACTGTCCGAGTCCCACCCGCATCGGAAGGCTGCTGAGGTCGATCATGGCTTCTCCGTTCGCCGGCCGGATCGCTGAGCGCGGGAATCGCGCCTCTGGCCTCTTGTCCGGGGTACGGTCGGGAGTATAGCCCTTTCCGGGTGCGCTCGGTCGGTGTCGGAATGCCCGTGTTGAAGGGGATTCTTAGTTTGAGCCCCTGAATGCCCCGGCATCCTGCCAATGTAAGCATTCAGGTTTCGGGGCGCTAGAGTCAGGCTTGGTTGCAGAACGGCGAGAGTAGGGCAGCGGTAGTCGAACCGGATTTCTGCAACGATTGCGACGCTGAGACAAGCAGTTCCGGGGCAGCCGGAAGAGCCGCGCAAGCGGTCGGCGTCGGGCTGGGCCGGCCGGGCTCGCAAA
>CAYWUV010000042.1:0-49441 GCA_964461235.1 uncultured Bryobacterales bacterium
AAGTCAAGTACCCAGAAACTGGTCCCTTGCTGCAGGCCACTCGGCGGCTTGCGAGACCCAAAAAGGCTAAATTGAGAATCCCTGCTCTTGGGGCAGGTTCCGCAAGTCCATTCATTCTTGCGACAATGGGCGCGGTCGCGACCAAGGATTCCGGCCAGTAAAGTACCCGTAGGAGGGCATTGCAGTGAAGCTGGGGCTGGTCACCTACAACGTCGGACGGGATTGGGATATCGACACAATCCTCGAGAAACTCGAGACGGCGCACTTCGACGCGGTCGAACTGCGGAGCACGCATCGTCACGGTGTGGAGCCGGGCCTCGCCCCGGACGCAGTGGCAGCTGTCCGGGAGAAGTTCGAGCGAAGCCGGGTGCGCCTACTCAGCCTGGGTTCCGCATGCGAGTTCCACTCGCCCGATGAGGCCGAACGTCGCGCCAACGTCGAGGAGACGGCGAGGTTCGTGGAACTGGCTCACGACCTCGGCTGCTGGGGCGTCAAGGTCCGCCCGAACGGGCTGCCCGAAGGGGTTCCCCGTGACGTCACAGTGCGACGGATCGCCGAAGCCCTCCGGGCCTGCGGAAACCACGCGGAAGGCTACGGAGTGGAGATTTGGGTGGAGGTGCACGGGAGGGGCACGCAGCAGCCCGAAGTTATGCGGGAGATCATGGACAGCTGCGGCCATCGGGCAGTCGGGATCTGCTGGAACTCAAACCCGACGGACATCAGGGATGGCTCGATCAAGCCGGCCTTCGACCTGCTATCCAGCTTCATCCGCAATGTGCATATCCGGGACCTGCCCGACTACCCGCATCGCGAGTTGTTCCGCCTCCTCAAGTCGGTCGGCTACGACCGGTACACCTTGGCGGAGACCGCGCAAAGTTGCGAGCCGGACCGCTACCTGAAGTTCTACCGGGCGCTGTGGAGCGAACTGGTCCGGAGCGCTTGAGGGCGCACAGGCGCTGGCACCGGCAATTCAGTTCGGTGCAAAGTTGATCGTGGGAGGGTCGCGCTCGACCCAGAGGGGGGCGAGTTCGGTGCCGTTGATCGAGTAGCGCACGATCACGCCGTTGGGTTGCGTGTAAGACCGGCCGATCTCGTACTCGTTGAGCGTGCCGAAGGGAGCCTCCGGCCCCCAGTCCTCGAGGAACTCCTCAAAGGGATAGTAGCGGCAGGGCTCCTCAACCGAGCAGCCCCACATCACGTAGGCATCTGCGAACCTCTCGGCCTGCAGCGTCTGGAAGAAGCGCTTCGCCTGCAGCTCCTCGCGCCAGTTCCGGAAGAACACGTAGTAAACGCCTCCCAGCAGCACCGACACTGCCAACGCGAGGAGCGCGCCCTTGACGATCCGTTCCGCCAGGACCCCCTGGCGGGCGTAGCCGGTCAGGAATTTCATGCTGGGGGCGGGATTCGGTCGGCCTAGTTTGCCGGATGCTTGGCGTCGTAAGCCTGCGTCGCCTCGGCGGTGAGATCGATCAGGGGGTCGCTGGCGAGCACACCGCCCGCGTCCACGATCAGGTCGATTTCCTTCTGGGCGCGCAGTTCCCGGATCACTTCCCGCATCCGTCCGCTCGCCGCGGTGAGGATGTTCTGGCGATCAAACTCGACATCGGCTTGCAGGTCCTCGCTTAGGCGCTGTGCGTTCCGCTGCTTGCGCTGTCCCTCGACCTGGAGCCTGGCGGCCTCGTCGCCTTGGGCGGTCTGGAGCTTGGACTGAATCTCTGCCAGCTCCGCGGAAAGCGCCTCGAGTTCCTGCTGCCGGTCCGCGTACTTCGCCTCCAGAGCCGTTGACTCCTTTTGCATATCCGCCGTGTTGAGCAGGGCGGCCTGGAAGTCGATGACAGCCATTTGGGCCTGGGCGGGCAGGTCGCTGGGCGAGGCGCAGAGCAGCAAGGCCGGAGCGAGCATCCACAGTTTGGACCACATGGTTCCCAATCCCTCCGAAACGGTTTGTGCGTTCATCGTTCCTATTCTGGCACGGCGGGCAGAACGGATTCCATCCCCGCCCAGGTTCTCCGGACGGGCGCTAAGGGGAGAAGAACTGCCGCGCCAGGTCGTTGTACATCACGATCGCGAACAGGATCATGATGAACACCAGACCGGCCTGGGTGATCCGGTTCTTGACGGCCACGCTGACGTCGCGGCGTAGCGTGGACTCGACCAGGAGCAGAAGAATATGGCCGCCGTCCAGCACGGGGATGGGAAGCAGGTTGAGGATCCCGAGATTGATGCTGATGATGGCCATGAGCTGGACCAGTCCTCCCACCCCTCGCGCGGCGGCATCCTGGGTGTGCCGGTAGATACCGACCGGACCCTCGAGAGCCTTGACGGACAGTTCGCCGACGACAAGTGCCCCGAGCGTGCGGAAAATCAGGCCCGCGAAGTCCAGGTTGTCGGCGGCCGACTGCGCCAGCGCCTGCTGGAACGGAAGCGGCTCGGCGATCCGCTCGAAGTCGGGCTGGAGTTGCACGCCGACCCGCCAAGGCCCCCCTTCCCCGTCTCTCGTGGCGCTCACTCGGAGCGATTCCAGGCTCCCGGCACGCTCAACTCGCAATGCCAGTTCCCTGCCCCCGGAACTGCTGATAACGTCGATCGCATGCTGCACCGCGGTGACGTCGACACCATCGATGCTGACAAGGAGATCGCCGGGTTCGATCCCGGCGGCTTCAGCCGGCGAGTCCGGCAGCACGTCGCCCAGTACCACACCATGGGCGGGACTCCACCCCGCATCGAGCTGGTCTCGCCCGATCTCGGCGTCCGGCACTTGTATACGCAGCCTACGGGAGATGCCATCCCGCCGGACCACCAGGTCGCCCGTGCGTCCCGAGACCAAGGCGGCGGCCATATAGAGGTCCTTCCATGTCGCCGTCTCGACGTCGCCGAGCGATACGACGACATCTCCCGGGATCACGCCGGCAGCCCGCGCCGGGGAACCGCTGGAGACGTAGCCGATTCGGGGAGACTCTTCGAGGAAGCGCGCCCGCTCGTACTGGTACATGTACAGGCCGGCCAGCAGCGCGATCGCCAGCACGAAATTGAAGGCCGGGCCCATCCCGACGATGATCAGACGCTGCCAGCGGGGCTTTGAGAGGAGTTCTCCGGGTTCTCCCGTGGGCTCGCCGATCACCGACTGGCCGGCCATCTTGACGTATCCGCCTAGGGGCAGCAAGCAGATCTTGAAGTCAGTGCCATTTCGTCGGAAGCCGACTAGGCGAGGCCCGAATCCGATCGAGAAGCTCTCGACCGTGACGTCAAAGTACCGCGCCGCCAAGTAGTGCCCCAGCTCGTGAAAGAGCACGAGGATGCTCAGGACGATGAGGAAATTGACCATCGGTCCAATTGCCGGCTCAGGCGGTAGGAGCCATTGCGGGGGCCTGTCCCCAAGCGGGCGCCGGGCACGACGCAACCATCTCCGCTGCGCGGGCGCGAGCCTCGCGGTCACAAGCCACGACGTCCTCGATTGATGACGCCGCACCTGCGGGAACGGTCGCCAGGGTCTGTTCCACGATCACAGCAATGTCCCTGTACGAGATACGCCCGTCGAGAAACGCTTGCACTGCCACCTCGTCCGCCGCGTTGACAATGCAACCAGCGAGCCCCCCCAGGCGAAGCGTCTCGTAAGCGAGGTCGAGCAGAGGGAATTTCACCCGGTCAGGAGGCTCAAAGTCCAATTTTGACACACGCGTCCAATCCATGCGTTGCCGCGGGCTCGGCTCGCGCTCGGGATAGGCGAGCGCGTACCGGATCGGCAGCTTCATGTCCGGCGGGCTGAGCTGCGCGATCACCGACCCGTCCCGGAACTCGACCATCGCGTGTACGACGGACTGGGGATGCACGACGACGTCGACCCGGTCGGGCGGCAAGTCGAACAGGTGGCAGGCCTCGATGACCTCGAAGCCCTTGTTCATGAGGGTCGCGGAGTCGATGGTGATGCGGCTGCCCATCTTCCAAGTGGGGTGGCGAAGGGCTCTGTCCGGCGTGACGCGGTCCAACTCGTCGGCCGGAAGGGTGCGGAACGGTCCCCCGGAGGCGGTCAGCGTGATCCGCTCAACCTCTTCCCGCTCTCCGGCACGCAGGCATTGATGCACCGCGTTGTGCTCGCTGTCGACCGGAAGCAGTTCTGCTCCCGAGGCGCGCGCTGCGGCCGTGACCATATCGCCGGCTGCCACGAGCACCTCCTTATTGGCGAGGGCGATGCGGCGGCCCAAGCGGACAGCCTCGAGGGTCGCCGGCAGGCCGGCGACGCCGACGGCGGCCGATACCAGCACGTCGGCTCCGGGCGCGGTCGCCACGGCAAGATTCCCTTCGGCGCCGAAGAGACATTCGGGGGCGTATCCGGATACGTCGCGCAGGCCATCGCGCAGACTGGCCAGCGCACTCTCGTCCGCTACCGAAAGGACCTCCGGCCGAAACTCGCGAGCCTGCCGGACGAGCTCGTCGACGTTGCGGCCGGCCGCCAGGGCCGCCACGTCGACCGGCGACTCCATCTCCCGCACCACCTGAAGCGTGTTGCATCCGATCGAACCGGTCGAACCCAGCAACGACAGTCGCATGGCAGCCTCATTTCCGCGAGCAGGCTCTCCGGTCCCGAACAGACCGGAACCTGCCGGCCCCGCTACCCCGGATCATGGCAGAAATCGCAATCGTTCGGGGCGTTGTACTGGGCATGGCACTCCATGCAGGAGGCCATGGTCGTCGGCTTTTCCTGGAACAGGATCTCGCGCTGAGCAACCTGCCCGTGGCAAGTCTCGCACCCCACCGAAGCATCGTCAACGTGCGAAGCGTGCGAGAACCAGACGAAGTCCGGAACGCGATAAACGCGGTTCCAAGGGACGGACTCGCCGTCCGCGGTGAACTCAGCGAGCTTCTGGATGTGAGGGCTCTCGGTCTTGACGGCAACATGGCAGGCCATACACTTGGCTTCGGCGGGGTAGCCGGCCGCGAAGCCGGGATCGGCAATCTCGTGGCAGTCCCGGCATTGGAGCCCGAGAGCCACGTGCGTCTTGTGGCTGTACGGCAGGGGTTGTTCTACCGGGGCCGGAGGCGCCACTTCATCCTCGATGCCGTCCGCGGATTGCGGGTAGGATCCGGGCACTGCCAGGAGCGCTGCTGCCAAGGCCGCGAGGCCGGCACGCGCGCACCCGATCGATCCAAAGGCTCGGCTAGGGGAGAGCATTCTGTAACGAACGCATCCTTCCTTACAGTCCATCACACGTCCCGGGCGCAGCGAAAGCCCTGGTTGGACGTTGAACTGTCGGGCGTGTTCGAGGTGCGGGCAGCGACGCGGTACCGGTTGCAGTACGACGCATGGCAGAGAAACGAGCCCCCCCGCATCACACGGGAGTTACCGGCAGGGGGGCCGACCGGATTGGTCTTGGTCGCGGTGACGTGGTAGACGGGATCGAACCAGTCCGCGCACCACTCCCAGACGTTGCCCGTCATCGAATAGATGCCAAACCCATTCGGGGGGAATGCATCTACGGGGCACGGTCCCTTGTAGCCATCCTCGCCTGTGTCGTGCTCGGGAAACCGTCCCTGCCAGATGTTGCACAGATGCCGGCCCCCGGGCTCCAATTCCTGCCCCCAGGGATAGGTGTTCTGCTCGCGTCCCCCGCGGGCGGCGAACTCCCATTCCGCCTCGGTGGGCAGTCTCTTACCGGCCCAGCGGCAGTACGCAGCCGCATCCGAGTGCGAAACATGCGTGACGGGATGGTCGGGACGGCTGTCCACATTCGAGTCGGGGCCTTCGGGATGGCGCCAGTCCGCTCCCTGTACCTTGCACCACCACTCGTGGCCTGCGACCGTGTCCTGCACCAGGGCTCGATAACGCTCCGCAGGCAGCTGGGTATGGAAGACGAAGGACCACCCAAAGCGCTCGGCTTCAGTCCGGTAGCCCGTAGCCTTCACGAATTCGGAGAATGAGTCCACGGTCACCGGGTAGGTATCGATGCAGAACGGGTCCAGGAGTACCTCCCGGACGGGACCCTCGCCGTCGGCGGGAAACCCGCGGTCGGTCTCCGTGCCCATCAGGAACCGGCCTCCGTCGGCTCGGCACATGTCTTCCGCCGAACCGCCCCTAGCCGTGGGCCGCCTCTCGGAAAGGAGTTCGGACTCGGCCAAGCGCCGCGCGCGCTCCACGCTCGGCACGCAACAGGGATGGGGTCCGGCGAGGTTCGTCGGCAAGCTCGCCCTCTGTAGCGGCGCGCATGACCCGCTCGCGCCCGGCCTGTCGCGCAATTCGGCCACCGTTCGGGGTCGATTCTATCACGCAGCCGGAACAGTCCCCCTTACTGGACCTGGCCATGGCCGCTGTCGGCCCCGGCGATCCCCGGCTCCGTGATCCTAGCCTTCGATGACGGCCGACTCCCGGAGCCGGTCCACGTAGCTCTCCAGCAGTTTCGTCCGCCGCTGTTCGACGAACTGCTCACGGATCTCGTCCTGGACCTCCCGGAACGACCGGATCCCGGCTGGCTTTCGATCGAGGACTTTCGCGATGTGGAAGCCGAAAACCGTTTGGAAGACCTCGCTGGCCTGCCCGACCGGAAGGTTGAAGACCACGTCATC
Source organism: uncultured Bryobacterales bacterium (assembly GCA_964461235.1). Lineage (GTDB taxonomy): Bacteria > Acidobacteriota > Terriglobia > Bryobacterales > UBA6623 > VXMF01. The sequence goes on from CAYWUV010000042.1 coordinate 6,559, forward strand.
GAACTCCTTGACCATCTTCCCGCGGGAGAAGTAGCCCAGATCGCCCCCGTTGCCGGGGCAATCCGACTGCTCGTCGGCAATCTTCTCGAAACTGCTTCCGGCCTGCAGACTGGCATAGAGCTTGTCGGCGGCCTCCTTCGCCTCAGCCTCGGTCACACCCTTCTCGACGTGCTTGACAATATGGGCGGCACGAACGGTCTCTTCGGTCCGATAGCGGTCCTTGTTGCGCCGGTAGAACTCGGCGAGTTCCTTCGTTCGGGGAGGCTTGGCCCTGGAGCTGGTTGCGGCGATCAGGCGATCCACTTTCAGGCGGGTCTCGATGTCAGACTGAATCGCCGCTTCATCCAATCCGGCCTCGGCGAGCTTCTCCGGCCCTCCGTGGGAGGAGATCACCTCTGACAAACGCTTGTCGACCTCCGCACGATCGATCGGTTTCGGGTCGGCGAGCGCGGCCTGCCGGAGCAGGACCTGCTCAATCACGTTCTCTCGCGCCCATTCCACGGCGGTCCGCTCGAGCGTGCCCGGCCCTAGCCCGTACTGCCTCTTCTGCTCGTCCGAGAGTTGCGAGAACCTCTGCCTGAGCGCTTCCGCCTCCCGGGCGAGGACGCTGTCCTCGACGACTTCGCCGTTGACCTTCAGGGCCATCGCCGTCATTCTATCGCGCAGGTCGGACTGAACTCGGTTTGGGTTTGAGGCCAGTGCCGCCGGTCAGGTTGCCAGCCTGCCCGGGCTGTTTCGACAATGGGAACTGCCGCTGGTCGCAGGCCAGCACGGCTCCGAGAGCGGCAAGACCCACGATGGCGATCCAAACTACACCACACGAGTACACGGACCGCGAAGCCGTTCTGCGCGGCCAGTTGGTACGGGATACCTCCCTGACCGCTCCCGCGCCCGGCGTCTTGGTCGTCCATACCTGGGCCGGTTGCGGGCCGTTCGAGCAGCACAAGGCAGCCGATCTGGCACAACTGGGCTACGTGGCGCTCGCCGTGGACATGTACGGAGAGGGCACGGTTGGCTCGGGGCCGGACGAGAACGCGAAGCTGATGGCCCCCCTCATCCAGAACCGCGGATTGCTGCAGCGTCGAGTCCGCAGCGGACTCGACGCCCTCAAGTCGTCGGGTTGGGTCGACCCGCACCGAACGGCCGCGATCGGGTTCTGCTTCGGTGGGCTATGCGTGCTCGATCTGGCCAGAACTGGAGCCGAGTTCCAGGGGGCGATCAGCTTCCACGGACTCCTCGACCCGCCAGGCAATCTTGAAGACCACCGAGTCGTGCCGAAGGTCCTGGTGCTGCACGGCTGGGACGACCCGATGGCCACCCCCGAGGCGGTGTCCGCCCTTGCGGCGGAACTCACGCGAGGTAGCGCTGACTGGCAAATCCATGCCTATGGGCGCACGATGCACGCCTTCACGAATCCGGCAGCCAACGATCCCGCCCGGGGCACCGTCTACGACGCGCAGGCCGACCGCCGGTCATGGAGAGCGATGGCCGACTTCCTCGAGGAAGCGTTCGGCGCTAGGCAGTGAGTCGCGACCGGACAGGGCCGCCGGCGAGCCGGCATTGGAACCGAACACCCGCCAAGGCGGCGGTTCAGCGGCGGGACTCTAAGGGCTCGCGAGGATCCCACCCCGTCTTGTAGCTGAGGGGGTACCGCTCAGTTGCCTTGGCCGGATCGAACTGCGGGTTGTCCACAGGCATCGCCGCCCTGATGGACTCGCGCCACGACTTCAGTTCCGAATGCAGCGCCTGGACCCGGGCGGGCTCCTGCTGGGCCCGGTCGTCGGACTCGGACCGGTCGTCGGCCAGGTTGTAGAGTTCGACACGGGAATCCTCGAAGAATTCGAGGAGCTTCCAGCCATCGCGGCGAATCGCCCCAGCCGGCTTGGCTCCGGCATTCGAATAGTGCGGGTAGTGCCAGTACAGGGCCCTGGGTGCCAGCGCCCCGTCGTCACGCAGCAGCGGAAGCAGGCTCTTGCCGTCAACGAGATGACCGCGCACATCCGGAGCTCCGGCCATTTCGAGGATCGTCGGGTAGAAATCGACGCTGGTCACGGGTGTCGTTTCGACGGCTCCCTTGCGTACCGAGCCCGGCCACCGCACGATCAGGGGCTCCCGGATGCCGCCCTCCCAGAGGTAGCCCTTGCCCGACCGCAGCCCGCCGTTGAAGGCCCTGCTGGGAACTCCGCCGTTGTCGGAGAAGAAGAACACGGCTGTGTTCGATGCGATTCCCAGCTGGTCGAGCTTCGAGAGGATCCTGCCGACTGACTGGTCGACTCCCTCCACCATCGCCGCATACACCGCGTTTTGGCGGCCGCTCGGATCTTTCCGGCCGGCATAACGGTCGATCAGGTCCTGCCTGGCCTGGATCGGGCTGTGGACCGAGTAGTAGGGGAGATACAGGAAGAACGGACGGCTGCGGTTGGCTTCCATGAACCGTTCCGCGACCCGGGTCAGACTCTCCGTGAGGTAGTCGCCGTCGGCCGCTCCAGGTACTTCGATGCGTGCGTGCGGAGCGAACATGCGCTGGTGGGATCCCCAATGCGACGACGCGAAGCTCTCATGGAAGCCACGCTTCTCGGGCAGGTAATCTCCCGCCCCAAGGTGCCACTTTCCGATGCACGCAGTGACATACCCGGCCCGACCGAGGGGCTCGGCGATCACCGTTTCGGACAAGGGCAGCCCGAGGGGGAGGTGTGCCTGGAGCAGCTTCGCGTGTGGCAGCACGTTGCCGGGAAGGTACTGGGTGATGCCGTTCCGGGCGGGCCAGCGACCGGTCAGGATGCTCGCCCGGGTCGGGGAGCAGTTCGGGGCCGCTGCGTACGCGTCCGTGAACCGCATGCCTTCAGCCGCCAGACGGTCGATGTGCGGAGTGCGGTGGTACGTGTTGCCGTAGGTGCCAACGTCCGCGTAGCCCATGTCGTCCAGCAGTAAGAAGATGATGTTGGGGTGGTCGCCCCGTGCCGCCCCTTGATCGGCACTGAGCGAGGCCCCTACCAAGAGCATCGCCGCGAATCCGGCGGACCGGCGAATGTGTCGCGACATGGCCCTAATCTATCAATCAGGCACCGCAATCATACCCACGGTGATTGCCGGGACCAGCAGATGGCGAATGAACCGCGCACTTCATTACAGAAAGACGCCTCCCTGACTGGACGGAGCCCCGCCAGCGTCACGACCGGCCACCTCCTGCAGCCAGACGACCGACGACTGCCCTCAAGCGCCGAACGGGACGCCAGCCTGTCCAGACGTCAGCTCTGACTTGGGGCAAGAGCCAGCAGCGGAGGAAAACTAGTCGGCAACCGAACCCGTCAAGGATGAGCTCGCGGCTAGGAACCTCGCAGGGGGCCTCCCTTTGACTCACGGAGCTGTCGGCCCGGCGCACCAAGCGATACGCGATCCGCATCAGTTCTCGCACCAACAGGGCCAGGGTCAACGACTAGCGCCGAGCATGACACCTTCGGCGAGACCGTCACCACACGCGGAGTCTCGGGCCCCGTCGTCTTCCTCGCAGTACAGCAGTGGCTTGCCTTTGGGGTTTCTGTGGGTGGTGCCGGCCTCAAGAAGGTCGCGAAACGGGTCGATGTCTGGATGATGGGTCGGACCGAAATTGCCGCTGCCCCAGAGCGAACCTCGCTATGTCGGACAAATTGCTGCAGGGAACCAGGGTAAGTCTGCTGACGCGAGGGGCTCGGCCGAAACAATCTCTTGAATCATCTGGGCAAATGATCGGACCGGGCGACGCCGGTGTGTTCAACTGGGGCTCTGGCTGCTGTGATGTCGTCGTGCGTTTGGATCGATCACGCCATCGAGCGACAAGCGATGCAAGTGTTGGCCGCAGGGGGCCGTGATCGGTTGCTGACACGACTTCAGTTCCATCTCGCTCAATTGATCGAGCAACGCTGCCCTTCGTGGGCGAAACAGTACCCAGTCAGGCCGAGGCTTCTGGGGCGCACCAAGGACAGCGCAGATGTCACGACTCGTGAAGAGGGAGACGTGGACCGCATTGTTCTTGAGATTGATTTCAACCTCCACACCCCGGAATGGGGCTGGATCAATGAATGGAGGTGGAACCGTTGGGTAAAGCGGCAATTGAGTGAGGCAGTCGCTTTGGCGACAGAAGATATCGTTGCCGGAGGCTCCACGACCGAGTTCTAGTGTGCTGGCATTGGATTCGCCGCTGCAGGAAGGGATGGGGGGTCGCGCAAGTTGGGTATCGAGCGTTGATGGGGCGGCCGCGGTCTTCTGGTGGCGGGGATAGGCGGTACGTATGGGCCTTCGGGGCTCGGCGCGATGACACGATGGCAGGTGCGGCAGCGGTGCGGCAGGGTACGTAGCGTAGCGGGGATGGCGGAGTGGGGCCTTCCAGTCCTTGGTGCCGATGGGCAGGACGAGGGTGCAGCCGGGATTGTGGCATCGGAGGGCCTCGGCGGCTATTTCGCCAAGGGGATCGGATCCGTAGCCGCAGACGATGCAGGGGACGTGGAAAGCCTGCAGCCACAGGGCGAGACCGGGTGCGTGTGGAAGGCTGGAATACTCCGGCGGGCGATTGTCGGATTGTTCGGATAGCCGGAGGCCCGCTGGCAGCACCGATCCAGACACGGACGGACTTGGCTTCCCGTGCTCTTCGACCGGGGATGCGCCGCTGGCTCTTCGGCCCGAACTTCGCCGCCCGCCTTGACGTATAGTTGGCTCGTGGGTCCGGGGTTTGTCCCGCGTACAGTGCCGGCGGCCGGAGGTTCCGAACTCTCCGGTGAATCTCAGGTCGATATCTGGTACGCAGCCCTTGACCTCGATCAGGAACCGTCCCTAGAGGCGCTCTCGACCCTATCCCGAGACGAGCGCAAGCGGGCGTCGGGCATGGCGCACGTCCCAAAGCGGCGGTTCATCGCCTCGAGAGTCCTGCTGCGGCACTTGCTGGCTTCGTACCTATCGACCGAAGCGGACGCCATCGAACTTACGTACGACACGAATGGGAAACCGAGTCTGGCCGTAACGGACCGAGCGCGCGAACTCCATTTCAACCTCTCTCATTCCGGGCACCGGGCTCTGTTCGCTTTCGGACCGTTTGCGATCGGAGTCGACCTGGAAGCCATCCGTCCGTTGCGAGATCCGGACGCCCTGGCTGGACGGTTCTTCTCCGCCCATGAGCGCCGGGCGCTGGCGCGACTGCCCGAGGGGTCCAGGCAACGGTCGTTTTTTGCCTGCTGGACGCGGAAGGAGGCCTGCGTGAAAGCGTTGGGAACGGGAATCGCCAACTCCCTGCCCGGCTTCTCTGTCACCCTCGATCCTGCTTCGGAGCCGGCCCGGCTGGGAGAAAGCGGAGAACCCGACCGAGACTGGACGCTCTATCACCTCGAACCGGAGAACGGCGTCATCGGGGCCGTCGCCGCGAACCAACCGGAGTGCGAGCTACGTTGCTGGAGCATCGTTCGGCCGGGAAACGGCACTCTTCACAAACTCAGCCCTTCGATGAAGCTGGTATCGTAGCGACCTTCCAGGAACTGAGGGTTGCCCAGGATCCTCCGGTGGAGAGGGATGGAGGTCTGGATGCCTTCGAGTACGAACATCGAGAGGGCTCGCTGCATGCGCTCGACGGCCTCGGTGCGAGTTGCGGCGAACGCCGTCACCTTGGCCACTAGCGAATCGTAGTGGGGGTGGACGGTCCAGCCCGAATACGCCGCGCTGTCGACGCGGATGCCCGGACCGCCAGGGGGGACATACTTGGCGATCCGGCCGGCGGACGGCAGGAATGTCTCGGGGTTCTCCGCGTTGATCCGGCACTCGATCGCTGATCCGGAGATTTCGACCTCTTGGGGCACGACGGCACCAAGCGGCTCGCCAGCCGCGAGCAGAAGTTGGCTCTTCACAAGATCGACCCCGCATACAGCCTCGGTCACCGGGTGCTCAACCTGGATCCGAGCGTTCAGCTCGATGAAATGCAAATCACCGTCCTCGTCCATGAGGAACTCGGCGGTGCCGGCGTTCGAATAGCCGATCACCCCTAGGGCTTTGGAGAGTGTCTCTCCCATCCGCCCTCGCAGGTCCGGATCGAATCCGTTCGCGGGAGCCTCCTCAAGGAGCTTCTGGTGGCGGCGCTGGATCGAGCACTCCCGCTCGCCGAGCGAGATGACGTTGCCGTTTCCATCACCGAGGACCTGGAACTCGATATGCCTAGGACGCTCGACGAACTTTTCCAGGTACACCTCGCCGCTTCCGAAGGCCGCGCCGGCCTCGGCCCGCGCCTGCAGGAACGCGTCTCCAAGATCGCCTGGGTTCCGGACGATGCGCATGCCGCGCCCCCCTCCCCCCATGGAGGCCTTCAGAATCACGGGGAATCCGATCTCGGCAGCGAGGCCGAGGGCCTCGGAAACAGTGTTCAGGGGCTTCTCGGACCCGGGCAGAACCGGGATCCCGGCCTCAGCAGCCGCAGCGCGCGCCTGGGCCTTGTCACCCATCAGCCGAATGGCCTCCGGACTGGGACCGATAAAGCGGATGCCGCAATCACGGCAGATCTCGGCGAAGTTGGCGTCCTCCGCAAGGAACCCGTACCCGGGGTGCACCGCGTCGACATCGGCGATCTCGGCAGCGCTGATGATCGACGGCACGCTCAGGTAGCTTTCCGAGCTGGGCGCCCCGCCGATGCAGATCGCCTCGTCGGCGTGGAGGACGTGGAGCGAGTCCCGGTCGGCAGTCGAATAGACCGCGACCGTCTTGACCCCGAGGTCTCGGCAGGCCGCGATCACCCGCAGGGCGATTTCCCCGCGGTTCGCGATCAGCACCTTGTCGAACATGAGCGCCAGCGCACTAATCGACCCTGATCCGGAACAGAGTCTGGCCGAATTCCACGCCGTGCGCGTCGTCGACCAGCCGCTCGGCAACGACGCCGTCGAACTCGGATTCGATCTCGTTCATCAGCTTCATCGCCTCGATGATGCAGACGACCTGGCCTTTCCGCACTCGGTCGCCCACCTGGACGAAAGCGGGCGACTCCGGGGACGGGGCCGCGTAGAACGTTCCGACCATGGGGGACAGGATGGACCGGGTGGCGTCGTCCTCTTCCTCCGCCCCGTCCGGGGTGGCAGCGGGTGGCGCTGCCTGGACGGGTCGGGTGACCGGATAGGCCTCGGCAGGCGCTCCCGACCTTGCGACCCGGACCTTGAGGCCGTGGTGCTCGTACTCGATCTCGGTCAGTCCCTTCTCCTCAAGGAGGTCCGCCAAGGCCCTGATCGATTCCCGATCCGCTTCCGACATCGCCATTGTGAATTGTTTCCGATCTTACAGGATGCGGAGATCCCGGCGGGTGGGGGTCAGGACCTCGCAGCCCGTCTCGGTGACGGCGACCACGTCCTCGATCCTTACCCCACCGAACCCCTCCAGGTACACGCCCGGCTCGATCGTGACGACCATGCCGGGTTGCAGCCGCTTGCGCTGACGTTTGGCCAACCTGGGGTCCTCGTGGATCTCGAGCCCGAGTCCGTGGCCCGTGGAATGAATGAATGCCGTGTCCAGCCGAACCCCCCTGACGACCGCTTTCCTCAGCACCGCCCGGGCCCGACTGTCCACGGTCCGGCATTCGACACCCGCCCGTACCACTTCGATCGCAGCAGCCTGGGCTTCGAGCACAGCGTCAAAAAGCGCCTGCCGGGTCGCGTCCGGACGACCGAGTGCGATCATCCGGGTCATGTCGCTGCAGTAACCTCCGAGTATAGCCCCTTGGTCCACTACCACTAGCGATTTCTCCTCGATCGGTTCGTCCCGCGGCTCGGCATGGGGCAGGGCTCCGTGGGCACCGCTCGCAACGATTGTGGGAAAGGCCGTGCCTTCGGCACCGGCGCGGCGCATGGAGAATTCCACCTCGGCGGCGAAGCGCGCTTCTGTCCAGCCGGGCTCCACGCGGCTGCACGCCTCGTCAAAGGCCTCGGAGTTGAGCGCCGCGGAACGGCGGAGACCCTCGATCTCGGCCGGGCCCTTGCGGCAACGGAGAGCTTCGACGGCGGAAGAAACGGGGACGAGCTCGCACTGGGGAACCTGTCGAAGGAGGTCCGTGTACGCAGCGTAACCGAGGCGGTTCGCCTCGAACGACAGCCGTCGGAACCCACGGAGACGGACAGCCTGTGCGAAGGCGCTACGCGAGTCCCCAGAGGAGATTTCAACCTCGATCCCGTCCGTCTGCTCCCGTGCCTGTGTGCGGTAGCGCCCGTCGGTGAACAGGATCGCTTCGGTCCGCGTCACGAGCAGGTGGCCGGCGCTGCCTGCGAACCCGGTCAGGTACCGGATGTTCGGCAGGGCGGAAACATAAAACGCGCTCCCGCGCAGGCGCGTCCTGAGCGCGCTCAGGCGCGCAGCGCTGTCAGTCGTGCTCATGCAGCATCGCTCCTGGCACTGTCAGTTCGCGTCCGCCAGGGACTACTCTCTCCAACTGGGCAGCGAGCGGTCCGGAGAGAAGGTGTCCGCTCATCATACGCAGACGCGTCGGCTGGTTCCGGCGCGGGGTTCGGCTACCAGAAAAACCGAAGCCGCAGGCTGGCCGCGAACGGCTGGATAACGCGCGTCCCGACAAAGATGGACTGAAAGTTGTACAGCCCTTTCCGGTTCGTCAGGTTCGAGACCTGCGCCACGATCTCCCAAGCACGGCGGTCGCCACGGTAGTGCTCGTAGCCGAGGGAGGCGTCGAGAATGGTACGCGGGCGAATCCGGGGAGGGCTGGCCAGCAGGTCTACGTACGGCAACTGGTCGAAGTAGTCCGGGTCCGTGGCAACCTGGTCCGGGTCCGAGGGATTCGACACCAGGCCGCTGTCGTGACGTGCCTGAAAACTCGTCCACCAGCGCTTGGCCGGTCGGTAGACGAGGTTGCCTGTCAAGCCCAAGACCTGGTCATGGTCGGCGTAGAAAGGACCGGACGAGAGCGCGTCAACGGCGGCCGAGCCCAGGAACAGCCCGCCAGTGAACGGAGGGTTCATGATCGCCCGGAAGTGCGTGAGCGTCAGGGAGCCTGAAAACCTGCGGGCCTCGGGCACCACCAGCCGGGCCTCGAATCCGTTGATTCGGGAAGACGCCAAGGCCGTGGGGAAAATGACTCCGGTATTCAGAAAGTTGTCATTGTCCTGCGTGTTGACCGAGTCCTTGTGGTAGAAGGCCAGATCGACGGAGGCGCGCCCGGCGAGATCCTGCTGCAGACCGACCTCGTAGACATGCTGGTACTCGGGCCGAATCGGAATGAGCCCGCCATTGAGCTCCCGGCGTACCTGGGGAGGAGCAAGCGTGGCGGATTCGCGCGAATTCGCAAGCAGGAGATTCTCGTTGGGCGGCGTCTGGAGATTGCGGTTGTACGAGGCCCGCAGCACGGTGCGGGTGAGAGGGAGGTGGTAGGCAATTCCCAGACGTGGTTGGAGTTCGCTTGCCTGCACGAGCATCAAGTACCGGTCAAAGCGGAGACCGAGATCGAGCATCAGGCCCTGCCAGCCGACCCGGTCGTGCACGAACAGACCGAGCGAGTGCCCGCTGCCACGGTCCCGGAACCGGAACCAAGACCCGCCACGCGTGAGGTCAAACGGTATCAGGTTGGGATTGAACCCGGGATCGCCGGGTGGATTCAGCGTGGGATCCGTCAGGCCGAACGCGAACGCCTCGCCGAGCGAAAAGCGCTGCCAGTCCGCCCCGACGCGCAGCTGGTGGTTCCCGCGCTGCCAATTGAAGCGGTTCAACGAGGAAAACGTCGAAAGCGTGCGCGATAGGTCCGCCGTCACGGGCGTGTCCCCCGGACTGGGTACGAGCAGCGCGGAGGTGGCCCGGTACGAGGTAGTCGAATCGAAAGTGGCAGCCGGGGACAGGACACGGACGTATCCCACCGAGAGCGCCCTGTCGCGGAGCAGCCGGCGCTGCTGCTGTCCGTTTTGGTGCTGGCTACGCAGGTTGGCCAGTTGGAAGGACGACCGTCCCCCCATCGCGGTCACCCGGAAGAGGTCGCGGGGAGTGAGCCGCAAGTCGACGCGGGTCGAGCCACGCTGGGCATTGCCGCCGTTGTGGAGGTTGTCGAACGAAGGCGGGTCGAGGAAGCGGTTGCTCTTGAGACCGGACACCGAGCCGAACCAGGCAATCCGTCCGCTGGATCCTCCCATCTGCACAGCCTGCGTGACGTTGTCGAATGCGCCGCCGGCGACTTCGGCCTGGCCGAATCCACGCCCGCCCCGATCGAACCCTGACCGCGTCGTGACGTTGACAACCCCGGACACCTTCGACCCGTACTCCGGGGGAATGTTTCCCGTGAACAGTTCGAGCGTCTGCACCTGGTTCGGGTCAATCGAGGTCGCGAACAGGCCGGTGAACTGGTCGCTGACGGGCATGCCGTCAATGACGTACGTGAGCTGGTTGTGCGCCCCGCGCGGGTGGATCGAACCGTTGGCGTTGGCGGCGAAACCCGGAAAGCCCAGCAAGATGGCCTCAAGCCCGCGGGCTCCGGGACCGACCGGGAGCTTTTCGATCGACCTCGCGCTGAGCTGCGTTCTGGTACCGCTCGCGCGCGTGTCCAGAAGGCCCGTACGAACCAATCCCTGGACCGCCAGAGTCTCCCTCCGTGTCATGAGTTCGAGCCGGAATCGCATTGTCAGCGGCAAGTTCGTCCGCAACTGCACGTCGCGCACGAGCGCACGGAACCCCTCGCTCCGTATCTCGACTCGATAGGGTCCGTACGGCAGGTTGGAGAAACGGAACTGGCCCCGGCGGTCCGTGACGGTATCCCTGCGGAGTCCCGATAGGGGATGCGCGAGGAGCACTTGGGCGCCCGGCACGGCCGCTTCGGATGGATCCACGACCGCTCCCTGCAGAATCGCTGACACCTGGGCAGCGCCCGGCCGCGAGACCGCGAGGAAAGTTAGTACCGCCAAGAACCAAATACGCATAGTCGCTATCTATGAATTTAGGTGAACCTAAATTCTATCATAAACGGGCCCCCGATGCTGGAATGTTCCGAACAGGCAAGAGCCGCAACGACGACCTGGACGTCGCTCCCGGGGCGTAGAACACCTCCCCGGGGATCCGAACGATGACGGTTCGAGAGCGGGCTCCCGGGGCGCGTGCCAGTGGTGGTCCGGCGGAACACCGGCGCGGTGCGGCCCAGAATCCTCGCCCGTGGCATCCGAAGGCCGGTCCGGCGCGGGACGCATTCGCTCGGCCACAGCCGATCAACGCAAAATGAGGGACTCTTCCTGCAGTTTGTTCCGTCTCATCCGCCAAGTTTCTGGTACGCTGTTGGCGATCGTAGAGCGTTTCAGGGCTAAGCCTATATTTAGTTTGCGCTCAATATCAAATCGATCACGGAAGACAGGAGGTAGATGTGAGAACCCACAAGTGGTGGGCGATTGCCCTGTTGGCGCTCGCGGTAAGCGCACCGGGTCTTGCCCAAACCAATGCGACTCTGACCGGGACCGTCAGCGATTCAACCGGAGCGGTGATTCCCGCAGCCGAGATCGTAATCATGAACACGTCCACGGGAGAGGCGTACGAAACCGCGACGAACGCGACCGGGACCTACACCATCCCCTTCATCAAGCCCGGCACCTTCGAACTCATCGTCACGAGCCCGGGCTTCAAGCAGTTCACGCGGCCGGGCATCCTGCTCGACACCGCAGCGAGCGTCAGGGCAGATGCTGTCCTGGAAGTCGGCGAGGTCACCGAGTCGGTGACCGTTGAGGCCGACGTTCCCCTGCTGAAGACCGAGAACTCTTCCGTCGGGGCTGTGATCAAGAACACTTCGATCGCCAACATGCCGCTGCTCGGACGCCGCGCCGCCCAACTGGTGCGCCTCAGCGGGTTCGTCGTGCAACGCGGCAACGGCTCGCAGTTTCAGATCGCGGGCGGCCGCAGCAACAACGCGATGTGGACGCTCGACGGCGGGTCGACCCAGAACATCCTCTTGGGCGTCGCCTCGCTGAACTACGACCCTCCGATCGAGGCGCTCGAGGAGATGAACGTCGAGGTCTCGAACTATAAGGCCGAGATGGGGCGCTCGGGAGGTGGGTTCGTCCAGATGACGACCAAATCCGGAACGAACGACTTTCATGGGGCACTCTACGAGTTCGTTCGCAATGACGCAATGGACTCGCGGCACTTCTTCTCGGGCTCGAACAAGCAGGTCCTCCGCCGGAACCAGTACGGCTGGGCCATTGGGGGGCCCATCGCCAAGGACCGAAGCTTCTTCTTCGCCAGCCAGGAGTTCACGAACATACGGACGGCGGCTCCCCGGATCGAGAACATCCCCGACCCGGCCGAGACCCGAGGCGACTTTTCCGGCCTCGGCACGACCATTCTCAATCCCGTGACAGGTGACCCCGTACCCAACAACATGATCCCGGCGAGCGAGATGGATCCTGTCGGTGCCGCAGTGGCCAGGTTCTGGCCCACGCCCAACATCGAGGGCAGGCCCAGCAGGAGCCGGAACTTCCAGAACAACGCGCAGAACCCCAATGACAACAACACTCTTTCGCTTCGCGTCGATCACACCCTGAGCGAGCGGCACCGGCTGTACGGCCGCTATGTGCACACCGTCGGTAATCGGTTTGACTTCAAAGACTTCTGGCCGCAGCCGGTCCACAACAACATGCGGATTATCGACTATCACTACTTCAACTGGTCGGTTACAACCATCTCGAACCTTACAACCAAGCTGGTCACTGAGAACCGCTTTACGTGGAACAAGCGGAAATGGCACCCCACGATTGCCGCCAAGGGCCTCGGACTGTCCCAGGAGATCGGCTTCACCGGCAACAATCCGGAGTTCTTCCCCGGATTCGGTCTCGCCGGTGGCATCCAGCGCATCGGGCGGGGCGGAGGCCAGGAACGCCGGCAGTTCCCGATCCGCGACAACCACATCGTGTCCAACTGGACCTACGTGAGCGGCAAGCACACCCTCAAGTGGGGAGGCGAGTTCCGGTGGTCCGTCAACGACGACGTGTTCCTGTCGTCCGCTGGCGGCTCGATGAACTTCAACCAGAACGCGACCGGAGACTCTGTCGCCGCCCTCCTCTACGGATGGGTCGCGGGCGGGAGCCGCACGGAAACATTCCTGATTCGCAGTCGGGCGAACGCCACAGGCCTGTACGTGCAGGACGACTGGAAGATCACCCCCAACCTGTCAATGAACCTGGGCCTGCGCTGGGATTTCGACACGCCGCGCTTCGAGGCCATCGACAACCGCCAGAATTCCTTCGACGTGAGCGCCAACAACCCCGCGTGCAACTGCCCGGGCTTGATTACCTGGTCAGGGCGCGACGCTCGCGGCGGAAGCAAGTACGCCCACAATTTCGTGTACGGGAACATCGGACCGCGGATCGGTCTTTCTTACCGCGCATCGGACGACTGGGTCATTCGCGCCGGAGCGTCGATCGTTTACACGGGCCAGTACGATCAGGCCACGCCGATCGTGACAAACGCTGGCTTCTCGATCCAAGGCTCGTTCGGCACGCTCCGGCCGACGGATGCAGCCTTTCTGCTCCGCGACGGGCTTCCGCCGATCGTCGAGCCGACCGAGTCGGACCTCGTGCCGGGTTTCGGGGCCGTGGCGATTGGAGAGCGACCCAGGTTTTCTCCGCAGTTCTTCCAGCCTGAAAACCGGCCGAACCCGTACCTGATCACCTACAACCTCAACATCCAGCGCTTGCTGCCCGGGGACATGCTGTTCGAGGTCGGCTACCTGTCGACCATCGGCAAGAAGCTCACCATCCCGGGATCGGCGACTCAGAACCAGGTCCATCCTTCGCAGATCGGCCTAGTCGACAGCGATGGCATCGCCCCGCAGGTCCTGCGGCCCTTCCCGCAGTTCTCCAATGTGGTCATGATTTCGCCGACGTTCGGCGACTCCGAGTACCACGGGGTGAACTTCAAGCTCGAGAAGCGCTATTCCAATGGGCTTCAGTTCCAGACCAACTACACTTGGGCAAAGGCTATGGACAATGTCGAGGGGCGCAACGAACTAGGCGGCGAGGCAGGTAATGTTCCCTTCGCGAACCAGTACGATCGCCGCCAGGCCTGGTCGCTCGGCGGCAGCCACATCTCGCACCGGATCATTGGCAGCCTTGTATACGACATACCCGTCGGCCAGGGTCGCCGGGTAGCGCTCAGTAACTCGGTGCTGAACCAGATCGTGGGCGGCTGGTCGATCGGTACGATCATCGAGGCTCGTACGGGCCCGCCGTTCTCCCTGTTCTGGGGCAATGCCAGCCAGGTGTACCCGACAGCGGCGCGCGTCCGCGCGGATGCCTCTGGCGCGTACCAGCAGAACGGCGCCTGGCGGGACAACGTACGGGGCGAGAAGTTCTTCAACACCTCAGCCTTCGGACGGCCGGCCCGGTTCACATTCGGGAATGTCGGACGGAACGCCTTCACCGGCCCCGGAGCGCTGCGTGCCGACCTCTCCCTCATCAAGAGCTTCAGCATGCCGTGGGAAGGGCACAGTCTGCAGTTCCGCGGGGAGGTCATCAACCTGCCGAATCGCGCGAACTTCGGCTTGCCGCAGGGCAACGCACAGAACAGGGCGTTCGGCAACATCACGGGCTTGACGCCAGGTGCGTCGGGGCGCATTTTCCAACTCGGTCTGCGCTACGGCTTCTAGCACGACGTAAGGTCTCTGAGTCGCGGGGCGGCCGCCACGGCCGCCCCGCTTTCCATTTCGGGGTGCAATGCGGCATCGGGCCGCAGGTGGTCCACAATAGGGCCATGCAACGATGCCTGCTGCTCGGCTTGGCGGTCTGCCTCCCGGCACTGCCTTCGGACCAAGTGCGATTGGACCGGAACGGAGACCGGATCGACGTGTCGATCGCGGATCAGCCATTCACGACGTTCTATTTCGGGTCGGAAGCCACCAAACCGTTCCTGCACCCGCTGCGTTCCCCGGACGGCACGATCGTCACCCGGGGGTACCCGATGGAAGACATCGACGGCGAGCAGCGGGACCACCCGCACCACCGGGGGGTCTGGTTCAGCCACGGGGCGGTCAACGGCATCGACTTCTGGGCCAACGAGAGGGAGCAGCGAGCACGAGGCAGCAAGGGTGTCATCACGCTCGACAAGATCGTCTCCCTGGAGTCCCAGGATTCCGAGGGCCGGATCGAAGGCTACTTCGCCTGGAGCGATCCCGCTGGCAAGCGCCTCGTGACCGAACGCCGATTTATGACCTTCGGACGATCCGACGGGGACAATTTCATCGACTTCGACATCGCCCTGACCGCAGAAAGCGACTCGGTCCATTTCGGAGACACGAAGGAGGGCACGTTCGCTGTCCGCATGGCTACGGAACTGGAGGAGCAGCATTTCCGGGCAAAGGGGATCCCGAGGACGGGAAAGATCGTCAATGCGGAAGGTCGTTCCACCGAAGCGAACACCTGGGGCAAGCGCTCCGCCTGGGTGGACTACTCCGGGAGCATCAGCGGAAAGCCAATGGGCGTCGCGATCTTCGACCATCCTGACAACCCGAAACATCCGACCTACTGGCACGTCCGAGGGTATGGCCTGTTCGCGGCGAACATCTTTGGAGAGCACGACTTTCATGCCGACGAGAGTCGGGATGGAAGCATCACCCTCCCGAAGGGGAGCACGCTTCGTTTTCGGTACCGCATTCTCGTGCACCCTGGACGCACGGCGGACCTGGACATGGCGAGCAAGTACGCCGCCTGGGTACGGGGGAACGGCCAGTAAGGAAGGCCACGTACGGGCAGGCTAGGGTGCGCTACCCCAGACACAGGTTCGAGTCCTGGGTCTCCGAGGCCTGGGAGAGCATTCCGGAACACCTGCGCCGCGAGTTCTCGAACCTGGTAATCGCGGTCGAGGACGAGCCCAGCGACGAACAGCTTGAGGCCGGGGGAGTTCCCGAGGACGGAACGCTCCTGGGCCTGTACGAAGGCATTCCGCTGGATAGGCGGGGGTGGTACTACCAAATGGCGCTGCCGGACCGCATCACACTATTCCAAGGACCCCTGGAGCGGTGCGGCGGTGATATCCGTCAGGCAATCTACGAGACGCTGTGGCACGAACTCGCGCATCACATCGGCATGGACGAGCGGGAGGTGCGGGCAGCGGAGCGCCGAAAGTTCGGTCCGCGCCCCTGACGGGCGTCGAGCTGGACGTCACCTCAGGCCCGGCCAGGCCGCACTCCGCCCGCATGGAGTCCCGCCGGCGAGCCGGCCCTGCCAGGCCCGTGCCGGACTGTACAATGACAGGCTGCTTCGGCAGGCCCGGCATCCATGGATTTCGCGTTCTCCCCCAAGGTCAAGGACCTTCGCTCTCGCCTGCTCTCCTTCATGGACGAGCACATCTATCCCAATGAGGGCTTGTTCCGCCGGCAGATCGGGGAAGGAGACCGTTGGTCCCCTCCCCCGGTTCTGGAGGAATTGAAGCCCAAGGCCCGCGCCCAGGGCCTCTGGAATCTGTTCCTGCCCGACAGCGGGTACGGCGCAGGGCTGACGAACCTTGAATACGCACCCCTGTGCGAAATCATGGGCCGCTCGCCGATGGCTCCCGAAGTGTTCAACTGCTCGGCTCCCGATACGGGAAACATGGAGGTCCTGGTCCGCTACGGCACCGAGAAACAGAAAGAGCGCTGGCTCAAGCCGCTGTTGGCGGGAGAAATCCGGTCATGCTTCTCGATGACCGAGCCGGACGTTGCATCGAGCGATGCGACGAACATTCGCTCCACCATCCTGCGCGATGGCGACGAGTACGTCATCAACGGGCGCAAGTGGTGGTCATCCGGAGCCGGGGAGAGTCGCTGCAAGCTCTCGATCTTCATGGGAAAGACGGATCCGGACGCTCCTCGCCACAAACAGCAGGCGATGATCCTGGTCCCCCTCGACACTCCGGGAGTCAAGATCGAGCGGCTATTGCACGTCTTCGGGTATGACCACGCGCCTCACGGCCATGCGCAGATCACGTTCGACAACGTCAGGGTTCCGAGTTCGAACATGCTGCTGGGCGAGGGCCGGGGCTTCGAGATCGCCCAGGGACGCCTTGGGCCGGGCCGGATCCACCACTGCATGCGGTCGATCGGGATCGCCGAGCGGGCTCTCGAGGCCATGTGCCGCAGGGCCAAGGAGCGGGTGGCGTTCGGGAAGACGCTTGCAGAGCACGGGGCCCTGCGCAAGGAGATCGCGGACTCCCGCATGGAAATCGAACAGGCGCGGCTGCTCGTGCTCAAGGCCGCCTACATGATGGATACCGTTGGCAACAAGGTGGCCCGGCAGGAAATTGCCCAGATCAAGGTCATTGCACCGAATCTCGCCTTACGAGTGCTGGACCGGGCTATCCAGGCTCACGGCGCGCTGGGGGTCTGTCAGGATACGTTCCTCGCTTCAGCGTGGGCAAGCCAGCGCACCCTGCGCCTGGCGGACGGACCGGACGAGGTTCACCGGGAAGCGATCGCGAAGCTGGAGTTGCGCAAGCACACCTGACATGGGAACAATCGGCCCGGGCTGGTCACGGCCGGGACCGAAGGCGTGCCCGGGCTCTCTGAGGAGCACGACGAACACGGCTTTCAGTCTTGAACGATGGTGGTACCCATATGGTGAGGGTCACCGTTGACATCGCCGACGGCTTGGTAAATCGCGCTGGCGAGGGCTCACGTTTCGGTCGGACGTTGAGCAGGGGCCGCGGGTGGTGTTGGAGGGGCGGTGGAGCCCTACTGTCTTCCGGACGGAAGCATCCAACGGAGGGGCTTGCATCGGAACTTCACCACCGAGCGGTGGCCGGACTTCCTCGAAACTGGCTACGGAGCACGCAGAGTCTGATTGCTGTCGGTTCGAAGAGTCGCGAATGCGTCCACTGGGCGGACATGGAATGGCACGCTCCAATTGCGGAGGCTTTCGGCGCAGCAGCGTGGGTGCCGTCCCTCCTGGTCGTGGGTTGCGGTGTTCATCGGTTCGCCTGAGTGGGCGCGACGGACCGGTATTCCACCAACGCCGTCCTGCCGACGATGTCCACAATGGTCACCGACAATTCAACCCCGTAGGCGTCCGTGAGATGCATTGGCCTACCCAATCGAAAATGCACCGGTTGCTGCCGGCCCTGTTCGATGGCGATGTTATCCGCGTATAGATACGTCCTGTCGGAATTGTCTCGTATCGGGTTCAGCCGCCCAGCTAGCCCGGGAAGATGGCCGGTTTCCCGAGGGAAGATGGCCGAGCCGCCACCCGGCAGCGGCTTCAGGGCAAGTAGAAGGCCGCCCTGTTGCGGAATCCACTCGTGCCGAAGCCCTGCCGCGTACCCCGGCGCGGCGGCATACACGGTCATCGGCAAGTGCGTGCTGTGGAGGTCGAAGGCTACTTCGCCGGCTTCGTCCGTCTTTCCTTGTCTCCAGGTCTTGTTCGGAAAGAGCGCGAGAACGTCGATTCCAGGCAACGGTTCTCCCGCCGAATGCACTGCGATGGTGGCCTCCGCTGGGGTGAGCTGGAGCTTGGCCGCAGGAATGCTCAGGACCAGACTGGACTCGCCCAGCAGACTGTACCTCGGCGACACGCCAGCCGTTTCGCGCGTTTCCTTGAGAATGATGGCGACGCCATCGCCGCGGCGCTCCATCAGGAAAGCGCGATGCGCTGACCCGGGTACTTCGCCGACGGGAATCCTCCCGAACACGGAGGCAATGACTTCGTTGCGTGTAGCCTGACTCGCATGCATGCTCTCGATCGTCATTCCGTTGGGGAGCTGTCCCGGCGTATCGATCTCAAGTCGATCCGCGAACATCGAAAGCCTGACCCGACGAGTGGACATCGAGTAGTCGCGGTGCGCCACAGCGTTGACGAGGGCTTCGAAGACTGCGGCCGTACTGTATTGCGGCATGTTCTCGCGGGCCGGTGACTTGCGGGCGGCCACGCGCATATTCCTGGCGACAAACTTCATGCCATCGGCGATCTGACTTTGGAGCGGACCGTCGATCTCCTGTGCATCGAGTTGCTCTGAGGCTCGGTCCCTGCCCCGATAGTGAGTCGCCGTTATGACCGCGTGCGGCAGCCACACCTGGGGCATCCTGGAGCACAGGAGCACCCCGGCGACCGTGGCTCGGAGCGCGTCGGCGTCATCGCGAGCCAAAAGGCGCATGTTCGCGAGACCCCGGATCGGGTCGGCGGCCCCGGAGACGCTCAGCAGCGGTCCCCATAGCCGCTCGCTGAGTGTCTCGAAGCCCGTGTCGGGAACGACCTGCCTGTCGAACCAGAGGTAGCGGGCCTGTGCTCGTCTCTGCGCCAAACGCATTCGCTCGTCGCCGGTCAATCGACGTTTGCTTCCGCCGACCCGGATCCAGCTCCGGCCGCGACGCTCGTGCAGGGAATCGCCTCGGGGCACTTCCACCACGACGAAGGCCTTGCCGTCAAGTTCCCCATGGTGGACATCAATGCGCAGGGCGGGTTCAATACTGTCGGTGCTCACTTCAACCATCAAGCTGCTGAGCGCCGCCAGTTGCTCCCGGGACATTCCCTGAAGGAGCCCCCCATCCGACACGCCCAACAGGAGCACACCTCCGTTTGCATTGGCGAACGCGATCATTTCGTCTGCTAGATCGTCGCGAGCGGGGCTGGACGGGTGGCTACCTGCGAACTCGATCTGCTTGAACTCCCACCGACTGTCTTCGCCCAGTTCCAGCCGTCGCCTGATGTCCTCGTTTCTCACCATTTCTCGTCGTCTCCGAGGTCTAATATCTTCAGGTTCTCATCAATGGCGGTGTCAAGCCACGCCCCAAGCCGAAAGCGAGGTGCCGGCAGAACAGGTCGCTGGGGGAGAAGGAACCGTCGCGGGTGGCAACCATCATGTCAATGCAGACGCTGACGCAAGCGGCCTTGGTGTCCGAACTGAAAAAACTGCTCAAAACCGACGGGGGGTAATCCAGCCGACGGCCGCTTAACCGACTCGAAGTCAACACGTTAGGACTCTGTTTTCTCGCCCGGCCGTAAACTGCGGCGAGTGGTAGTCCTCGGGATTCAGGTCCCACGCATGGCCGCTCCGATCACCAGCGCATGTTACGCGCCAATGGCGATCCACGCTCACCGCCTATTCTATGGGACCGCCTTCGATGACCAAGATCTCTCGATTCGGCGCCAACTCCAAGAACACGTCTAGCGTTCCGCTCGGCCACCGCACTTCAAGGGTCTCGACCATGTCATCGGTTCCGAGTCCGAAGGTCGCCACCGTCTCGCTCTGCGAGCAGTAGCTGGATCCCCCTCGCACGACCTGGACCTGCCGCCCCGATGCGCTGGAGAGGGCGATTATGGCACCAAGTCCGTCCCGGTTCGATTCGCTGCCCCGCACCTTCACCCGAAGGTAGTTGTTGGCATTGGCGCCGTCGTTGCGAAGCAGCTTTGCAGGCCCGTCGTTTGTCGTGATCAGGATGTCAAGGTCTCCGTCTTGGTCGTAGTCGGCGTAGGCCGCCCCTCGACCGACTAAGCGGGCGGCAAGATCCGCCCCTACTTCGGACGTGGACAGCCGGAATCGCCCTCGTCCGTCGTTTCGGAACAGCAGTGGAGACTGGGCGAATTTGACCGCTGGCTGAACAATCTCGATCTCTTCGTCCAAGTGGCCATTGGCGCAGAAGATGTCTGGATAGCCGTCCAGATCGTAGTCGAAGAAGAAGGCTCCGAATGTCAGCGAGAGCAAGCTGTCCCGGCCGACTTCGCTTGTCGGTGCCTCGTCGACGAACAGGCCATTGCCCTCGTTGTGGAACAGGTTCAGCATTTCGTTCGCGAAGTTGCCGACCAGCAGATGGAAGCGACCGCTGCGGTCGTAGTCGGCGACGTCAACGCCCATCGCGCCACGGGCCTTCCCGTCCTCCGCATAGGCGACCCCGGCGGAAACACCGTGCTCGCTGAATGTTCCGTCCCCTTCATTCCTGTACAGCTTGTTGGGCTGGGTGTCGTTAGCTTGGAAAATGTCCGGCAAGCCGTCGGAGTCGTAGTCGAGGACCGCGATACCAAGGGCCTTGGCTGTCGGGTCGTCGACTCCCGCCCGAGCACTCACATCCTCGAACGTCCCGTCCCCGCGGTTGCGGTACAGGACGGATGGCTGGCCGGCATACGACTCGGGCGTGCAGTAGGTTTTCTTGGACCCGTCCATCGAGCACCACAAGTCCTTCTCGATGGACCATTGCACGTAGTTCGCCACGAAGATGTCGGAGTGCCCGTCGAGGTCGTAGTCGAGCCAGGCAGCGCTGGTACCGAAGCGGGCATTGTCAATACCAGCTGATTGCGTAACGTCCTCGAACGTGCCGTCTCCGCGATTCCGGAACAGCCGGTCGCCATCCAGGACCGTGACGTAGAGGTCCGTGAAACCGTCGTTGTCATAGTCCGCCGTCGCGGCACCCAACCCGTACATCGCGATGGCGAGCCCTGTAGTCTCCGTGACATCCTCGAACCGGCCGTTTCCTAGATTGCGGTAGAGCTTCGAAGTCACGCCTCCGCCACCGGACCACGGCCTGGAATTGACGAGGAAGATATCGGGGCGCCCGTCGTTGTCGTAGTCGAAGAAAGCGCAGCCGGATCCGAGCGTTTCAGGGAGATACTTCTTACCTGACCTCCCGTTGTGGTGCTCGAAACGGATGCCTGCCTGGGAGGTTACGTCCGTGAATGCGACGGGGATTCGAGACGGGATTCCGCCAGCGGGCTCGGCCACCTCTCTGGGCGGGCCGCAGCCGAGCACGACGACGAGGGCCGCCAACAGGCAGCTGCTAGAGCGGCACGGAAACATGTTCATGGATGGCTTGGCGCTCGTTGTTGTCCTCAGGACTGGTCCGGCGGAGCTCGGCGGTGCGGGTCTGGGCCGACTCGTCGGCCTTGTACCGGAGGAACAGCGCCTCTTCTCGCTCCGCCGATTCGAAGTCGCCGATTCCTCGGAAGCACCTCATTCTCGTGTAGTGCATCTGCAAGTCCTCGGGATCGATCCTGGCCACCCGGTCCAGCACGGTGATCGCCTGCTCGTACTCCCGCTGCAGGAAGAGGATATTCGCGATCTCGTTCAGCACAACACGGTCGCGGGGAAACTGCTCGGCCGCCAGCCTCAAGTCGTCAAGAGCGCCGGGATAATCGCCCGTGGCCCGACGGGCCAGCGCCCGGAAATAGAGCGCCCTCGGCAAGGCCGGCGACAGTGAAAGAGCCTTCTCCAGGAACGGCTCGGCCTCGGTGACCCGCCCCTCCTCGATCATGGACCGAGCGACGTTCAGCCACCCGTCTGGGTGCGCCGGATCCGCCTCCGTCGCACGCAGGAACGCGTGCTCAGCTCCTTTCAGGTCCCCTTGCAGGAGCAGCCCGATGCCGTAGTCGTTCCAGCGCTCCCAGTCTTCCGGGACAACCGTCGGCTCCCAGTCGACCGCACGCTCGCCGACCTCCAAGCGCGCCTCGGCAGAAGCGATCTCGGTAATCGGGAGCACGGGAATCCGGTCCTTGATCGATCCAGGCACGTTCGCGGGAATGTCCGCCGGATCGTAGGTGAACTCGCGGTCGTCAAAGCCCTCGCCGAACGCTCCTGCGCCAGCCACCCCAGCATAGGAAAACTGTGTGTAGGAGTGCGAGAACTTGCGGTGGTTCAACTTGGCGCGCATGGTCAGCGGACCCTCGGCACCCGGCGGGATGGTCACCCGGTAGTGGACCGTGTCGGCTGCCCCGGGGGGAATCAGGCGGGCGTACACCAACCCCCTCATGTTGAACGCGTTCCGCTTGTCGATAGGGTTACCGTGGCCGTCGACCTGCAGGACCCGATAGAAGTGCGCCCCGGGATCCACGGGGCCGGATCCTCCGTCCTCCACACGGCCGCTCCAAAAGATCACGTTGCCGTCTGCATCAAGGACCTGGAACTCGACCCAGATATCAAATGCATCCACGGTACCGCTCGGAAAGAAGTGCCCCACCTTGCGGGTCCGCACGACGACGTCAACCCGCACGGTCTCGCCAGGCCGGACGACCGGCGCGGATCGGCCGATGGGTGCGGCCAAGTTGCCGACCTCGCGCAGCAGTGCGGGTACCCTACGGCCTCCGCCTTCCTCGCCCACCGCGAATCCGGTGGCTACCGCCATCTGCGCCGCCTGCCTAAGCATCTGCGGGGAGGACGTGTCGTCGACAACAGGTGCGACTGCGAACACGTCCATCGTGATGATGCCGTCTTGGAGAAAACGCTGGACCTCTTCGAGTTGCTTCTTGTCGCCGTTAACGTAGGGAACCGCCGTGTTGGCGGTGGCGAACCGGTGCGACCGGATCTTGCCTCCGTCACTGCCGGGGTCGTCAGAGTCCACCAAGGGCATGTGGCAGTCGGCGCAGCTCATCGGCCGCTCCGGGTAGTAGAACGACCTCGCGCCCTGACCGGAAACGCCGCTCGCCTGCCAGTTGTCGTACGAATTGAAGCCCCGCACCCAGCGGTAGCGATTGACGGGCACGTCCAGGTGCACCTTGTGACAGGAGGCGCAGAACTCGGACCCATCCTCCTGCATGAAGGGCTTCAGGAAGGCTCGACGGTGCGCCGCAGGCGCGGTGTTGGTGACGTAATTGTGCGCCGCGCGCACAAGCCGGAAACGGCTTGATGCAAGCCCGTGCAGGGCCGGGTACTCAATCACGAATCCCCCGTTACCCATCGTGTCGGGAACGTGCACGATCGAGTGGCACGACACGCAGGCGAGGCCGGCGTGCGCTTCCGGAGTGTCGAGCTGGCCGAGGACGGGGTTCTCGAACATCCCGTTGAAGAGCATGGCGTGGTCGTGGCAGCCGGCGCACCATTTCGACGCCTCGACTCCCGCAACCTCCTGCATGTACTCGATCGACTTGCGATAGAACTGGTTATTGAACGACGAGAATCGGTGAACGGACGAACTCCACTGCTCGTAGACATCCTTGTGGCACTCGCCGCAAGCCGAAGATTCCAGGAAGTAGTCCGACGGCACCTTGCCGCCGCTGACTGTCTGCGATGCCGACGGGAAGAACGGACTGCGGATGCCGCCGCCCTCGTAGTCCATTGAAAGCGGGGCCTCGGTCGGGTTGACGATCCGGTTCATCTGGCCAGGAAACCACCTGTCCCGAACTGACGAATACGCTGGAAGCAGCAGCGCCACGACCAAGATTCCGGCGATCCACGGACTCCTGCCCCGGAACGCGATCAGGGCCGCCCCGGCGAAGCCGAAAGCGGCATGCGCGACGACGACTGGGGAATTGCTGCTCGTGGCCCCGATCACACAAAGCAAGATTCCGAGCACGGCGCAGACCGAGAGGAGCGCCAAGACGCCACGGTCGCGACGAGCACGGCGGAAAACACCCAGTCCAGCCAACCACAAGCCCCCAGCCAAGGCCAGACCCGCGAGCACGTGCAGCAGGACGTTTGCGACATAGAAGAGGTTCGCCGAGGGGAACGCCCAGAGCCACCCGGCATTCACCAGCAGGAACAGGAACGCAATCGAGACAAACCGGCCCCGACGCCCCGTTTCGGCAACGGCCAGCGGCCGCTCCGGTTTCACCTAGCCGTGCTCCCCGCGACGAGCGGTCGAAGCAGACGCATGGCTCGCCGTGTGTGCAATCGCTGGAGATCAGCCTGATGGTCCGGCGTCCGAGGGTAGGACTCGTCGTTCCCATACGGATAGGAACTCATGGAATGGAACGGCAACGGCGTCACCGAGTCGCCGAAGGCGGTGTTGGCTTCGTTCTCCTTGGCCCACCCGTCCACGAACAGCAGGTATTGCCGCGCCCAGCCGGTCGGCAAGGGGGGCAGATCGCTCGCGGCGAACCGCAGGCCGATCTCGTCCCCAGCGCCCATGATCACGAGCCGGTCGTCCTCGTCCAAGAGCAGTTCCCGCACATCACCGAAGCGTGTGTAGAGCCCGGGCGTTGGATTCCAGTTCGACGTGGCCGAGACCTGCTGGTAGTCGAAGCCCTCCGGCTGCGTCCTGCTTTGACTGACGAAATTACGCGAGAACCCCCGGAATCGCAGGTCGGCCGTCGCGGCGCCTAGCTCGCTCAGCCGAACCTCCGGATCGCTGGTTCCCAAGCCTACGTAAGCAGCGTCCCAGTAGACGCACATATTGCTCACGATTCGGACCTGTCGAGACCGGGAGGGGAACTTGCCGCTCAGGTCAACAGCGATCGTCCGCAGGGTCCCACCCGGAAGGCCCATGTCGGGAATCGCCTTCACCCATTCGCCGCGCTCGTTCTGGACTTCCAGGTACGGCGGCCGGATGGCGGATGACCTGGTCTGGGACGCAGCGACGATGCTGCTGGCGGACGACCAGTCCACCCAGCCCTCCAGGAAGAGAACAGCATCTTCATCAGGGAAGTCCGGGAATCGCAAGGTGAGCGAGTGCATTTCGGCGCGACCCTGCGCATCGCGGCGGAACGTTGCGTAGCGCCGGTCGCCTGCCACCACTGTTTCGAGCACGTCTTCGCCCCGGTGGTTGGTCGCCGATTCCGGAGGCACCTTGGAGCGGATTCCGTAGAGCTTGAATTCCGGGAACGGCGGCCCCTTGGCTTTCTCGTTGCTGACGATGCGGGTACCTTCCGGACGATCTACCGCAATCAGGCGGATCTTGTCGATATAGGCGGTCTCGCGGAGTTCCTCGGTCAGGCGGACGTCTAGGAATCCGTCAACGGGCTGTAGCTGGTCGCCCCGAATCGAAACATACTCGTCATGGTCGACGGGGAAGTACACCCCGCGGGCCAGGCTGGCCCCCAGCGGAGCCACCCCGAGCACCTCTCCAATGTATTCGAACTCGGTCCCGTTCCAAGTGAAGACCATGGGGCACGAGCCCGACAGGCGGGGAGCTTCCTTGATGGCGAGTTCGCGGACCGGCTCCTCGGGCATCTCGTTCTGGATCAGGCCGTTCGCCCAGGTCACGCGGACTGTGTTAACGGTCTCGCTCGGGCCCAGGCCGAAATGGAGCGGAACTCCGTAGTAGTTGCGTTTCGCGTAGCTGAGTCCGGACTTGACCTCCACCCGGGCGCCAGTGCCGATGGGCGGGCTCTTGACTCCTTCCAGGCGCACCGTGAGACCCCGGTACGACGAGTCGGACACATTGGCCACGAACGTCACCTTGCCGTCCCGGCCCGCAACCACCAGGTCCGGCTTCCCGTCCCCGTTGAAGTCGCCGGCCGCCGCGCGGCCCTCCGGGAGGGACGTGCTTCCCGCCACCGGCTCGAAGGAGAACGCTCCTCCGTTCGCGAGGAACCCCTCCGCCGAGGCTGCGTCCAGGCGCCCGCGCGCCTGGAAGTCGGCCCAGTCCTCGATCCTGGCGAGCCGCGGCCCTGCGTGCAGCGTCCCGTGGCGGTTTTCGAGGACCAGCGTGTCATCGGAAGTGGTGACAGCGATATCGAGGTACCCGTCGTGGTCGGCATCAACGACATGGATCTGCGCCGCCCCGGGAGACACGGTCGCGCCGTCCACGAAAGCAGCTGCGTCGTACACACCGAGCTTGCGGTCCTGGTGCACGGCCACGGAACCGTCGTACACCGCCACGAAGTCGTGGCCGTTGTCCTCGAAGAGTTCGGCCGTCCCAGCGGCGCGGACGCGGCCATCCCCGAACGGGAACCGGTCGCTAGCATCGGCGAGCGAGCCCTCGCCATCGTTCTGATAGAGGCGCTTGTCAGCCCCGAGCGCAAAAAGATCGAAATCACTGTCGTGGTCGTAGTCGGCGAAGAGGCAGAGATCGAAGTCACCGTCGGTCGAGAAGACACTCTCGAATGACCGGCCCGAACGGTTCACGAGAACTTCCGCGCCGTCGCCGTCGACCCGGCATAGGTCAGCGGTGCCATCCCCGTCAAAGTCTCCGGCCCCGTAGTAGCGGGCACCCCCAAGCCCCACACGGACCACGGCCGGGCCCGAGGGCGTGCCCCGGACCGCAACGGCGCCCTGCTGGGACCAAGCGAGCGCATCGGCTGCTCCGTCGGAATCCATGTCCCATGCGAGGACACCCGAGGACAGGCCGGGCAGATCGGCCACCGCCCTGCGCTCGAACGCGAACTGCCGGGCCGGCGCGGCCGCACCGGTGGCCAGGGACGGGTCGTACAGTTCCGAGTAGAAACTCCAGTCCACGTCCTCTCCCACGGCCGCATCCTCAGTGGCCTCCTTGAGGCCCTTGAAGATCTCCAGTTCGTGGGTCGCCCGCTCCGAATCGGTCCGGCGCAGGATCCCGAAGAGCTGGAAATGGGGGGCGGCCAATGAGGGATCCAATTCGATCGTCTGCTCGAACTTCTCGATGGCACGACGGGTGTTGCCGATCTGCTTGTAGAGCGCGCCAAGGTTGTACTGCGTCTTGGCCTCGTCCGGCACCAGCCTTTCCATCTGCAGGAACTGGTCCAGGGCCTTTTCGACCTCGCCGGATTTCTTGTATTCGATCCCGAGATTGAAGTACGTGTGAGGGAGATTGCGGTCAATCTTCTGCGCGACGACGAGCTGTGCGATTCCTTCCGCGCGCTCGCCGGCACGCAGCAACGCCAGCCCATAGTTGAGATGCTCACGAGCGGAGCCGGGATTCAGGTCCAGCGCCTTCTTGAGCTGCTCGACGGCTTGGCGCGAGGACCCGGGAGTCTCGTAGAACGCCTTGCCCAGGTTGCGGACTTCCTGCAGCAGCGCCTCCTCCGCCGCGTTAACCGGTGCCTGCGCCAGCAGCCACCAAGCCGCACCACCGGCCAACAGGACCCCAACTGAGCCGACGATCCGCAGTTGATGCTTCATGTCAAGCCTCATCTTACTGCGGAGGCCCCCGGTTCGGGCACGATCGAGAACGACTCAGGAGCCGGCGAACGGTCCGGCACTGCGAGTTGGGAGGCAGCCACGTTCGAAGTGGTTGCGCTACAGCAGGACGGGCCCGCAAGTGATTCTCCGCTGGTAGGGTGAGAAAGGAGCGTCCGTGGGCGCATCCCTCAGATGGGCATCGCAGCACAACTGGCCCGCCGAATCGTGGAGCCGATTGCGATTCGGGCAAAGCTCGCGTGGGAACGCGCCGAGTCCGGAGTCGCCTATAACCCGGGCTCGGCGGCGGTCATAGCGAATCCGTATCCGACCTACGAGCGGATGCGACGGACGGACCCGGTGCACCGTATGCGCCTGATCGACGCCTGGGTGCTGACCCGGTACAGCGATGTCGACCGTCTGCTGAGGGACCACGCGACGTTCTCGAGCGCCGTGCCGAGCTACGTCCAGCGACGGACCGGCCTCACCAGCATGCTGGAGACGGACCCGCCGGATCACACCCGCCTGCGATCCCTGGTCTCGCAAGCATTTACCCCTCGAGCGATCGAAGTCCTCCGTCCCCGTATCGCGCAGCTCGCCGAAGAACTGGTCGATGGGGCGGCCAGCCGGGGCCGGTTCGACGTCATGGCGTCCTTGGCATACCCGCTGCCTGTCATCGTCATCGCGGAGATGCTGGGAGTCCCCCCGGAGGACATGGACCGCTTCGAGATGTGGTCCAACGACATCGCGCTCAACATCGAACCGTGGCTGGACGACGCCGGTGTGGAGCGCGTCCGGAAATCGGCCGAGGAAATCTGCGACTACTTCGAAGGGATCATCCGTATCCGGCGATCGGACCCCAGAGATGACATCATTAGCGCGCTGCTAGCGGCCGAGGAGGAGGGGGACAAGCTCACGCACGAGGAACTGATCAGGACTCTCATCCTGCTGCTGGCAGCCGGCAACGAGACGACCAGGAACCTGATCGGCAACGCGATTCTGGCCTTGTTATCGAATCCCGACCAGTTCCAATTGCTGCGAGACGACCCTGGCTTGATGGGCTCGGCAGTGAAGGAATTCCTCCGGTACGATCCGCCCGTGCAACTCGACGGGCGCACGGCCACCGTCGACGTGGAGTTCGGTGGCAAGCGGATCCAAGCGGGAACGGCAGTGATCGGGGTGATTGGTTCCGCAAACCGCGATCCGGAATTCTTCAGGAATCCCGACCAGCTGGACATTCGCCGCAACGGGACCAGCCATCTCTCGTTCGGCCGGGGCATCCATTACTGCCTGGGTGCGGCACTAGCCCAAATGGAGGGGCAAATCGCGCTGGAAGCCGTGGTGCGAAGGTTCGGCGCCATCCGGCTCGCGGCTGAGCCATCGCGCCGAGCCCAGACCGTGCTGCGCGGTCCGCAAGAGTTGTGGGTGGAAGCCTCTGGCTGATCCGCGCCCCTTCGGCAGGGGATAGCCAGAAACGGCGGAGGCACGGTTGGCAGCCACCGTTCGCCGCATGTCGGCGATGGATTAAGGGCCGTTCACAGCCATTGCAAAATCTGTGCGGGGTCGGTGAAGGCGGATCAGGGCTCGCTAGAATGCAGAGGGTGAAGTCCAGGGGGCGGCTTCGGACGGTCCCCCTCGTTACCGTGGCAACCAGGCTCCCAAAAGGATCGAAAGCGGCATGAGCGTGGACAGGCGCACTGCCCTGAAGGGGATCGGCGGCGCGTTGGCACTACCGCTTCTTGAGAGCAGCCTCGCCGCTGCCGAGTCCCCTCCCATGCGGTTTCTCGTGGTGGGCAACCCCTTGGGGATGCATCCGGAGCATTTCTTCCCAACGGAGTTCGGAAAGGCCTTCGAGTTCCCCAGGACCCTCCAGGCCCTGGACTGGCTCCGGGACCGGACGACGATCCTGTCGCACACCGACCACGGGATGAACAACGGCCATGGCCGCGAGATCTCGTTCCTGAATGGCATCCTGCCCGAAACCAGCTCGGCCTATGCGGAAAAGAACGTCTCCGTCGACCAGCTGATGGCTCGTCGCACGTACGGCCGGGTGCGTTTCCCGTCAGTTCACGCGGCACTGGAGTCCGGGATCCGGATGAGCTGGAACGCCAATGGCGTCGACCTCAAGCCGTTCACGGATCCGCAGAGGCTGTATGACCATCTCTTCCTGAACCTCAGCTCGACGGAAAAGGCCGCTCGTCGCGAGTTGCTCTCCCGAAACGGCAGCATCCTGGACACGGTGGGCGAGCAGCTGGCCGGCCTGCAACTCCGGGCCAGCCGCGCGGACCGAGAACGGCTGGAGCAGTTCGAGACCTCCATTCGGGATCTGGAATGGAGCTTGTCGGACCGGACCGAGTGGATCGGCCGAGACAAGCCCAAGTTCGACACTTCCGAACACTTCGAAGGTTCGGAATCGACCCTTGCGGACCGATACAACTCCATCTTCGACATGATCGTTCACGCCTTCGAGACCGACCTGACGCGGGTTGCTACGGTGGCTTTTCCGAACGAGCTCGACTACACAGACATCGAAGGCGTAACCCGCGGATACCACGCTTGCACCCACAATGGCAAGAAGCAGGAGCTGATCAATGAACTGGTAGCGATCGAGTCGTTCCAGATCGCCCAGCTGTCGCGCTGCCTGCGGAAGCTGGATGCCGTTCGCGAGCCGGGCTCGGACGGCACGTTGCTCGATCACACAATCGTCCTGTTCGGGAGCGGAATGGGATACGGCGGAACGCACTCCAACCGGAACCTCCCGATCCTGGTCGCTGGCGGAGGCTTCCGGCACCTGGGACACGTCGATGCGCGGGGTGGCGGCGGCACCAACATGCCGCTCTGCAATCTCTTCGTCACGCTCCTGCAGCGATTCGGCGTGGAGAGGGATCAATTCAACACGAGCTCCGGCGCTTTCGAACTTGGCCATGGCTAGCGTTCACCGCGCGGCTGTCGTGCTTGCAACGCTCTGCGGGACGCAGCCTGCAGCCGGCGCTGAAGCTGCCGTGGGCATGCCGCTTCTGGAAGTTCTCTGCGAGGACTGCCACGCCGGCGAGGAGCCGATGGGCGACTTTCGCATCCGGTCCTTGGCCGCAGGAGCGGAGCGCGCCAACATCGACCTTTGGCGGAAGAGCCTGGCATACGTGCAGACCGGATTCATGCCGCCAGCCGGGACAAGCCGGCTGGCGCCCCGGCAGCGGCTTCGCCTGATCGCCTTCCTGGAGAACGGGGTTCGCCAGCACGAGGAGGAGTTCGGCCGGGATCCGGGAGCCGTGCCGCGGCGACTGAACAATCGCGAGCTCGCCAACAGTGTTCGAGACACCCTGCTGATCGAGGACGTCGGAACGCACCAGCCGATGGCGGACCTTGTCGGTGACACGCTGCAGGACGGCTTTGACACGTTCGGGGACGCACTGGGGATGAGCCAGTTTCACCTCGAGCAGTACATCGAGGCCTTCCGCAAGGTCGTCGGCGCCACGATCATGACCGGCCCACGGCCCGAGACGCGTCGCTACACCGTCGCCCCCGGCAACCTGCAGATGACCAGCCTTTCGCAACGGAGAAGATCGGAGCGGGCGAACCGTACGGCTGAGAGCATTGATTTCCTCGATCCGCGGCTGCGCGTCTACTTTTCGAACTTCGAGAGCGCCCCGGCCACGGGCAGGTATCGCATCAGGATCCGCGCCATGGGCAAGGACCGGGGGGTCTACGACTCCGCCGAGACCGGCATCTACGGCGGCGACCCGATTCGCCTGAGCGTCCATCTTGGCGACCGCGTCCGAACGTTCGACCTGCCCGACGAGACACCATCCGAGATCAGCCTGGACGAATGGATCGCGGCCGGGACGAGGCTGGAGATCTCGTACCCGACCGACGGACTGCGGCTGCGGGGAAACGGAAACTTCAAATTCCAGTTCTCGATCGCCCACGACTACATCCGTAAGACCGACCCCGAACTGTACGCGACTGTCCTGAGCGAGAGGCTGCCGCGGGCTCCGGCTCGGACAGCGAAGAATCCGAGACATTGGAGCCATTGGACCGACCAGTGGCAGGGACCCCGGCCACGCCTCTTTGGCGCCGAGATCGAGGGGCCGCTCTACGAGAGCTGGCCGCCCGCGCGGCAAGTCGCGCTGCTCGGGGAGGCTCCGAAGGCAGAGGACGCCCATGCGATCCTCCGGCCAATCGCCGAGAGGGCCTGGCGTCGCAAGGTAGGAGGCGAGGAACTGGATCCCGTCGTTCAGTTGGTCAGGTCGAGGGCAGCCGAGGCGAATTCCGCAGAAGCGGATGTCGAAGGACTCAAGGAAGGGATCGTCGCGCTCCTGGCGTCGCCCGCGTTCCTCCTCGTCAATACGCGTTACGGCTCGCCATCGGACCGCTTCGCATCGAAACTCAGCTTCTTCCTGCGGAGCTCGATTCCCGATTCGCGACTCCTCGAAGCGGCCAGCAGCGGAAGGCTCGAGACGTTCGAAACCGTTCGCGACGAAATTCGCCGCCAGATCGACGGTTCCCACGCAGACGAATTCCTCAGCGAGTTCCCTCGAGCGTGGCTGGAGCTGGATCGGATCAACTTCATGGCCCCCGATCCTGATCGGTACCCTCTGTACTCTCGCAAGCGGTTGAACGAGGACATGGTTGCCGAGGTGCTTCGGTTCTTCCGACACGCTATCGAAAACAACCTTCCTGTTCCGGAACTGCTATCGGCCGACTACACGTTCCTGAACGCCGACCTGGCGAAGGCTTACGGCATCGACGATGTGCCGCCGGACTCCCGGCTGCGAAAGTACACGTTCACGGATGGCCGGCGCGGCGGACTGCTCGGAATGGGGGCGTTCCTGACCCTGACCGCGGACAGTCTTTCGACATCTCCTATTCACCGGGCGGTTTACGTGATGGAGAAGTTTCTGGGAATCCATCCGGCGCCGCCGCCGGCCGATGTGGAGATCCTGGAGCCGGACGTCCGACAGGCAACGACGATCAAGGAAGTCCTCGCCGCCCATACGGCCGACCCGACGTGCGCGTCCTGCCATCGGACTATTGATCCGTACGGATACGCGTTCGAGAACTTTGACCCGGTCGGCTCCTGGCGGAACGAGTACACAGCGCATATCGCGCCCAAACCCTCGCGAGCCGAACTGGCCGAAATCGAGAGGGAGGACCGGAACAGGCGGGCCAAGGGGCTCCCGCCCGCCGACAGACCTTGGGAAGACGATCCGATTCCCGTGGACGCAGCATCCAGGCTGCCGGACGGAACGGAGTACGACGGCATCGTCGAGTTCCGCCGGCACCTGCTCAGCGAGGAGAACCGGGACCGGTTCGTCCGCTGCTTCATCCAGAAGCTGCTGACCTACGCGAACGGCTCCGAGCCCGTGGCGTCCCCGGAAATCGAGAAGATCCTGGCGAGATCGGCGGAGAACGAATATCGGATCGTCGATACGGTGGCCGCGGTCGTCCACAGCCCGCTCTTCCGCGAATAGACGGGGCAAGCAGCATGACTGCCTCTAGGATCTGCCTTGCACTGCTGGCATGCCTGCTTGCAGCACCTCAAACCCTCACCGGAAAGCCGGACATTCTGTTCATCGCGATTGACGACCTCAACGACTGGGTCGGCCCGCTCGGCGGTCACCCGCAGGCGAATACACCGAACATCAACCGCTTGGCGGAACGGGGGATGACATTCTCGAACGCGCATGTCACGGCGCCGCTGTGCAATCCGTCGCGCGCGTCACTGATGAGCGGGATGTTGCCGTCGTCGTTCGGCGTCTACCTCAACGCTCAGGACTGGAGGGAAGCTCCTCTCTTGCGGGGGAAGCCCGTGCTTCCGCTTTTCCTGCAGAGCAACGGCTACCGGACTCTGGGCGGCGGCAAGCTGTTTCACGCTGCGACGCTCATTCCGGTGGAGTTCTACGGCCTGCTCCCACATCGGGGATTCGACGACTATTACCCGGCTCCGAACCGGCAGCTTCCGGACGAAATCCGGCCGATCGGCCGGCCGGTCAACAAGAACCCCGGGTTCATCGGCGGGTTCTTCGACTGGTCGCCGGTGGCGGCCGAGGACAACGCAATGGGGGACGGGCAGGTCGTCGGGTGGGCGAGCCGCCAGCTGCTGGCGAAGCAGCGCAAGCCCCTATTCCTCGGAGTCGGAATTTACAGGCCGCACATTCCGTGGTACGTACCGCAGGCCTACTTCGACATGCATCCTCTGGATCGCGTAGAACTGCCGGCAACCGTGCCGGACGACCTAGACGATGTACCGGGCTCCGAGAGGTACGCCGCCAACCAGCGAATCCATCGGTGGGTCCGCGAGACTGCCAACTGGGAAAGGGGTGTTCAGGCGTACCTTGCGAGCGTCTCTTTCGCAGACGCGATGGTAGGCCGCCTGCTCGACGCGCTGGATGAGAGCGACCGTGCGGACAAGACTGTCCTCGTCCTGTTCTCTGACCACGGCTACCATTTGGGCGAGAAGGGCCAGTGGCGCAAGTACACCCTCTGGGAGGACTCGACACACGTCCCGCTGATCGTGGTGGCTCCCGGGATCACGAAGCCGGGAAGCCGGTCGGAGGCACCGGTGTCGACTCTGGACATCTATCCGACCCTGGCGGATCTCGCGGAACTGGATCCTCCTGGGCACCTGGAAGGGCACAGCCTGCTTCCCCTGCTGCGGAACCCGGATGCGGAGTGGCCGCACCAAGCAATCACGACGTACCGCTTCGGCAACCATGCGGTAAGGACCCGCCGCTACCGTTATATCCGTTACGAAAACGGGGACGAGGAGCTATACGACCACGACGAGGACCCCAACGAATGGCGCAACCTCGCGTCGTCTCCGGGCCACGCCGACATCAAGGTGCGGCTCGAAGCCTTGCTCCCAAGGGTCAACGTCGAACCGATCAGCGCTTCCTGGCGCTAGCCGAGGCCAGGCCGGATTGCCTGTCGGCGGACGAAACTGCTCCGTAGAACTCTCGGGATTGGAGGGAGATCGCCGCAAGCGGGCCCCAACTGCGCGGACTGGGGCGATCCCGAAAACCGCACCGTCATTGACACGGACACGATTGCCCCGTAACCTGTGATCCCGGAGGACCGGGGGCGGCTGGAGCGAGCGATCGCTCGAGAGGCCCCGTCGCAAATCCGATGCAAGCCTCCGCAACCGCATCAAGCAGGCCGAGTCCAAGGAATGCCCACGCCCTGCCGGCCCTGTTCCTCTCCGGAACTCGGGTGCCGACCGGGTTTTCGAAGTGGTGCCCGACAGCAGGAACCACTGTTCACTGATTCGAGGAGAACCCAAAATGAGACCAACTGTGCCCCCCGGCGGGACGGCATCCGCGCCGTTGAGTCGACGTGACTTCCTCGGCTTCGCAGCCATGATCGCGGCTTCAGGGCCGGCAGCTTCCGCGCAGACCCAACTCCCTATAGAATCCGGTCTGGAAATCACGGACGTGCGGGTCGTGAGAACACGTCCGAGGAACCCGCTACCGTCGTACGAGCCGGCCCCGGGTTCCTATTGGGCCACACGCGAGGCGGCCCGGCCGATCGAGATCCACCCCGAGTACACGGGCAAGCGGGGACCCGGTTCCAAGTGGATGCCGGACCGGTCGCTCGGCAGCGTCACGATCGAGGTCAGCACGAACAAGGGATTGAAGGGCTACGGCCGAGCCGGCTCAGCGGCGGGCCCCTTCGTGGATCCTGCCCTGAAGAAGCTGCTGGTCGGAAAGAGCCCGCTGGATGTCGAGCGCCTCTGGGACGTGATGTGGCGAGCGACGCTGTTCTATGGACGCGCCGGTGCTGTGGTGCACGCGATCAGCGGCGCGGATCTTGCCCTTTGGGATCTGGTGGGCAAGGCGTTCGGCGTCCCGGTATACAAGCTTGCCGGAGGCAGGACCTGGGAGCGCATTCCTTGCTACGCGACCGGAAACGATGTCGAGCAGAGCCTGGAATTCGGCTATACAAAGGTCAAACTGGCCCTCCAGCACGGCCCGCCGGACGGACGCGAGGGCCTGAAGAAGAACGTCGAGCACGTCAAGCGGACGCGTGAGCTGGTGGGTCCGGACGGCGAGATCATGATCGACTGCTGGATGGCGCTCTCGGAAGCGTACACGATCCAGTTGGCCGAGGAGCTGGCACCGTACCGGGTGTACTGGCTGGAGGAGGTCTTGATGCCGGACGAGTACGAGGGGTTCGGGCGCCTCAACTCCCAGATCACATCCACGTTCCTGGCGACCGGGGAACACGAGTACACGCGCTACGGTTTCGGCCGTCTGGCCCACTACGGCGCGGTTGACATCTGGCAGCCCGACATCAACTGGTGCGGCGGCATGAGCGAGATGAAGAGGATCGGGGCGATGGCTCTGGAACAGGGAGTCCAGTTGGTTCCGCACGCCGGCGGGGGTACCGAGTGTATCCACTACCTCGCGACCCTGCCTCAGCTGACCTGGGCCGAAACCACGATTCCCGCTCCTGGCGGCCCGAAAGAGGTATACGAGATGTTCGCCGAGCAGCGACTCATGAGCCGCGGGCCGGAGGGAGTGTACATCCAGCCGTCCGAAGAACCTGGATTCGGCTGGAACTTCGAAGTGGCGGACTGAAATGAGACCGGCATGGCCGCAGCCGTGCAAGGGAGGAATTCGCAATGCATCGTCGTAGTTTTCTGAAACTCGCACCGGTAGCGGCGGCAGCGCCGCATGCGCTCGCCGGAGCACCGGTGGTAGAGGACGACCTCAAGATCACCGGCGTTCGCCTGGTGACCATGCGCCCCAAGCGTCCCGTGCCGAGCTACGAACCAGCTCCGGATGCGTGGTCTGCCGGCGGCGTCGAGGTCGCGAACCCGGTCTCGATCTACCCGAAATACAAACCGAAGCGCAGCCTCTTCTTTGCCGACGGACCGCGGGCCCGGAGCTTCTGGGTGGAGATCGACACCAACAAGGGCGTCAAGGGCTACGGTCCGGGCGGACCCGGCGGGGGCGTGATCGTCGAAGACCACCTGACCCGGCTCCTGATGGGCGAGAATCCGCTCGACATTCAGCGACTGTGGGACATCATGTGGCGGTCGACAATGTCGTACGGGCGCAAGGGCGTCACGGTCAATGCGATCTCCGGTGTCGATGTCGCCCTGTGGGATATCGCCGGCAAGGTGTTGAACGCGCCCGTATGGCGTCTCTTGGGAGGCCGGATCCACCCGCGGATCCCCTGCTATTGCACGGGCAACGACATCGAGCAGCACGTGGAGTTCGGCTACAAGCGGCTGAAGCTGGCGCTGCCGTACGGACCCGCCGACGGGAGAGCGGGAATCCGCAAGAATGTCGAATTGGTCAAGCGCGCCCGCGAGGCCGTAGGCCGGGACGGCGACGTGATGATGGACTGCTGGATGGCGCTCACTGAGCGCTACACCCTGGAACTTGCCGAGGCCTTCGAGCCGTACAACGTCTACTGGATCGAAGAGGCGCTGCCGCCGGACGACTTCGAGGGCTTCGGCCGGCTGCGCCGCCAGATCACTTCGACCCGGATCGTCACGGGGGAGCATGTCTACACGCGCTACGGCTTCCGGCAGCTGCTTCGAGTCAACGGAGCAGAGATCTGGCAGCCCGACATCCACTGGTGCGGCGGCATGAGCGAACTGATCAAGATCGCGCACATGGCGGCCGCGCATGACATTCCGGTGATTCCGCACGGCGGGGGCTCGCGCGACGCGGTCCACTTCATCTACGCGACGCCGAACTCCCCTTGGGCCGAGATGTTCATGCCAGCGCCCGGCGGACCCGACGTGGTGTACGAGCGCTACGAAGAGGACAACAACCTGACACGAGGGCCCGAAGGGATCTATACGCGTCCCTCCGACAGTCCGGGATTCGGCTGGGAAGTCGAGCCTACGGGGTGATTCCATGACCGATTTGACTCGCCGGCAACTCCTCCGGACAGCGACGGCCGCAACGCTCGGATCCGGACTTCCGGCATTCCTCGTGGCGCAACAGCGGAATCGGCAGTCCCGGGTCCGGATCAGCAGGATCGAGAGCTTCCGGATCCGCATCCCACCGGAGGATGGCCAGCAACCCGACCCGTTCCGCATCTATTCGTACCAGGTCAACCGGGTCCACACGGATTCCGGGATCGTCGGCACCTCGTTCGTTCGAGGCAGCAGCGAGCTCATCGAGCGGTGGGCCAAGCCCACGCTCGAGGGCGAGGATCTCTTCGCCGTCGACCGCCACATCCGGCGGCTCCAGATGCAACGCGGAGAGTCCGGCGTACAGGGCTGGTCGGGCGTCGAGCATGCCATGTGGGACGCCATTGGCCAAGCAGCCGGCCTGCCGGTGGCGCGGCTGCTGGGTGGATCCCGCGACCAACTGAAGGTGTACCGGACCTGCGTGTTCCCTGGCAAGCCCGACCAGTCCGACGTGCCGTACGAAGCCCAAGCCCAGTACGCCGTCCGGCTCAAGGAAGCAGGCTACGGAGCCATGAAGGTGCGCGCTTGGCGGCCCCGACCGATGGACGACGTAGAAATGCTCGCCGTTGCGCGCGAGGCTGTCGGCGACGACTTCGAGATCATGTTCGACCGGACCGCTGTGCGCCCCGGATGGGTATGGGACTACGACACGGCACTGCGGGTGGCCCGCGGCATGGAGCGCCACAACGCCCGCTGGCTGGAGGAGCCATTCGACGGCGACGACCTCGAGGGGCCAGCCCGGCTGGCCGCCGAGGTCGACATCCCGATTACCGGAGGAGAGCTCGGCAAGAGCATTCACCAATTCCTGGCGTTCCTGACGCACAAGACCTACGACGTGCTGCAGCCGGACACTCGCATCTGCGGCGGCATCCTGAACGCCCGCAAGATCAGCATCCTGGCCGAGGCGTTCCATGTCCCCTGCATCCAGCACGGAACGAACGGCCTCTCGCTGGCCGGCTACATTCAGGCGGGATGCGCGATGCCGAACTGCGACTACCAGGAGATGATCGGCCAGCCGAACCTGCCGGAGGAGCAGTGGTCGCCGGCGCTGCGGATCCTGCGCACCCCGCATGTCTTCGAGATCGACAACGGGTACGTGAAGCTCCCGGACCTGCCCGGACTGGGCCTTGACGTCGACCACGAGGCGATCGAGGAGTACCGGATCAGAGGCTGACCGCGAAGTCAGTTCGGCGTCGCTGGGCCGGGAATCCGTAGCGGCGTTCGTCCGCACTACCGATGGAGCGCGAACGTGAAGATGCCGGCCTTGGACACGATGGCGACGTATTGCCGGCCCCGATAGGCGTACGTCATCGGCGACGCGCGAATCGTGCCGCCGGTGTTGAAGTGCCACAGCAATGCTCCGGTTCGGGCGTCTGCCGCGGCGAAATTGCCCACTCGGCTGGAGAAGAACACCAAGTCCCCACCGGTCGTCATCGTGCCGGCGTGGTTGATTTCCTGCGCCTCGTCGCCGAGAAACGGGATCTCCCAGCGCGTTGAGCCGTCCTGGATATCGATGGCCCGCACGAACTGGCGGGCCGGACGCAAGTCGTGATCGATGCTGTGGCCCGTACGGTAGTACACCCCGCAGCCGTCGCGCGCGACCACGTACATCAGGCCGGTTCCAGGGTTGTACGAAGGGGCGTGCCAGTTCGTCCCTCCGTGGATGTCGGGACAGGCAAGGGCCCCCTGCAGGGACGGTATCGCTTCCGGGTTCAGGATCGGTCGGCCATCCGGCGAGAGACCCTTGGCCCAGGTCTGATGGGCGAAGGGCTCCCCGAGCAGGAACTCGCCGTTCGTCCGGTCGAGGACATAGAAGAAGGCATTGCGGTTGGTCTGAACCAGCAGCTTGCGAGGCTGGCCCTGCCATTCGGCGTCGACCAAGACCGGAGTCTCGTTGGCATCCCAGTCGTGCTCGTCATGGGGAGTGAATTGAAAGTGCCAGACGAGCTCGCCGTCGTCCGGTCGCATCGCGAGCATGGACGCCGAGTACAGGTTGTCGCCTTCGCGGTTCCTCCCGTCGAAGTCCTTGGGACCCGGATTGCCAGTCGCCCAATACAGCAGGTCCAGCGTCGGGTCGTAGGTACCGGTCGTCCAGGTGGCGGCTCCTCCGGCCCTCCACGCGTCCGTGTCCGGCCATGTCTCCGAACCGGGATCGCCAGGAGCCGGCACGGTGTAGAATCGCCAGGCACGCTCGCCGGTCTCAGAATCGAAGGCATCCAGGAATCCGCGGAGGCGACCGGTGTCCCCGCCGCGCACTCCGATCAGTACACGGTTCCGGACAACGAAGGGTGCGGCCGTCGCAGCGAAGCAGGGCTGCTCTTCCGTGATCAGGGACTTCCACAGCGGACTCCCGGTGCGGGCGTCAAGAGCCAGCAGGTGGCAGTCGACGGTGCCCATGTACAGGCGCTGGCCGGAGATCGCGAAGCCACGGTTCCAGTTGGGCGGCCGGCGACTCTCCTCGGCTTCGAACGGGTAGTCGAAGCGCCAGAGCATTCTTCCAGTGGTCGCATCCAGCGCGAATGCCAACGTGCCGCCAGCAGTGGCGTACATCACACCGCCTCGGACGATCGGCGTTGCTTCGGAACGCAGGGGAACGGGGTGGAACTGGTAGGCCCACTGCACGACGAGATCGCCGATGTTGGATCTATTGATCTGGTCGAGCGGGCTGAATCGCTGCCCGGTGTTGTCGCGGTCGTAACTGAGCCAGTTGTCGGCCGAGCGGTACCGTTCCTCGCGCGGTGTATCGTCGAAGTCGGCCGCTCGCAAAGCCGGGCACAACAGCGAGAGAGCTACGAGGCCCAACGCTGCGGTTCCGCCCATCCATGGCACGGGCCGGGGGAACCAGACCGCTCGGCGGGACGCGGCGCAATGCACCGGGGCAGACGTTGTCGGTTGGGGACCGGAACAAGGGTGCGGCATCAGCGATTCAGTAGTTCTGGAACCCACGTTCAAAGGGGATGAACGGATCCCGTTGGCGGTCGAGGAAGGCCAGCAGGTCCTGCAGTTGCTCGCCCCTGAGGGTCCGCCCGTAGTCTCCCGGCATGGCCGACTCGGAAATCGTCTCGAGTTTCCGGATGTCGCTGCGCGCAAGGAAGGCGTACGTCCCGTCGCGCCCGAGGATCTGGACGGAAAAGGTGTCCTGGTTCTTGAGCAGGCCTTCAATTCGCCTCCCGTCGGCGGTCTCCGCCACGACCATGCGGAAGCCCTCGCTGACTACGGATCCGGGTTCCACGACATCCGACCGGATTTGGGCGCTCGTTTTCCTAGCGGCGATGCTGTCAAGCGCCGGCCCCCAGAAGCCGCCCTCCCCGTCAACGCGATGGCATCCGGCACAGCCCACGGCCCGGAACAGTTCCCGTCCCGCGTCGACATCCCCGG
This sequence comes from uncultured Bryobacterales bacterium, assembly GCA_964461235.1. GTDB lineage: Bacteria > Acidobacteriota > Terriglobia > Bryobacterales > UBA6623 > VXMF01. The sequence goes on from CAYWUV010000042.1 coordinate 47,525, forward strand.
GAACAGGCGGCTGCAGTCCCGGGCGGGCGAGGCTGTGCAGATACGAGACGAGTTGCCACACCTGGCCTTCCTCAAGATCCGCTTGAGGCGGCATCTCGGTACCTGGGATGCCTCGCACGAGGATTCGGAAGAGCGCGGCGTCTGAGCCGCGGACCACGCTTCGGCTGCGAACCAAGTTCGCGGCCATGCTGCCCTTGGCGTCCTGCCCGTGGCACACGGCGCAGCGCTCGAGATAGAGTCCACGCCCGGCCTGCACGGCCGTCGCGTCCCTCGAGAACGGATTCTTGCGGGCCGGCCCCGACCCGGCGGATGGGGCGTCTTGCGCGGACACAGCGCAGACAGCCCAGAACCCCATCCAGACCGTGCCGAGCAGAACGCCACGCGCCAGGCCGGTCCCAGTCCAAGCGGCCAAATCTCGAGGGGTCATCGGACCCCGACATTCTAGAACGTCAGCCGCAAGGCGAACCGGATCTGCCACGGGGTGTTGTCCTGGTGGCCGATCACGCCGAACGCGCCCGTTCCGAAGCGAGTGCTCGAGGCTCCGAAGACCGGCGTATCGGTGAGTTCGAGGAACTCCCTGCGGAACTGCACGGCCATGTCTTGGGTCACGCTGAAGTCCTAGAGGATCGAGAAGTCGATCTGCACCACACCCGACCGGCGGAGGCCGGGCATGGTTCGCGCGAAATTTCGGAACGGGAACGGTTCCGGCTGCGAGAAGACCGACATGTTGAAGTACTCTTCCAAGCGGTCGACGATCGGCCCGCTACCCTTGGGTCCCTGGCCGCTATTGCTCGGCCTTTGCGTGCCCGGCTCTCCCAAGCCCGGGGAGCCGTGCGCTCCGGAGTCGTCGTGAGCGTTCACGACTGATCTGATCCGCAATTGGAACGGTCGCCGCTATCGTCTGCTGGATCCTCTGCCGCAGGCCCTCGTACCCGCCAGAGTAGAGCGTCCGATTGCGAATGGTGGGCCGGCCCAAGGTGAACCCGAACTGATTGCACCGGAACACGTCCAGTGCCCTACCCGCTCGGTTGAGCAAGAAGCTGTTCGCGTCGAGACGGCCGTTCCGCTCGGACCCGCAGGCACTGCCGTGGAGCTCGTTCGAGCCGCTCTTGATCACCACGCTCATGACGCCCGCCGCCGTGCGGCCGAACTCAGCCGAGAACAAGTTCGTGTGAACCTTGAAATCCTGTACGCGGTCGACGGAGGGCATCACCGTAGCGGCGTAGATGCCTGGACGATTCCGCGGAACGGTGGCTGACCAGCCGTCGATCAGAATCTCCGTGGCCCTTCCCCAGCCCCCGTGGATGCCGAGGAGCAGCGGATTGTTACGGAAATTCCGGCCGGGCACCGCTCCTGGGGCGAACGTCGCGAGGGAGAACGGAGTGCGGCCGTTCAGGGGCAACTCACGGATCTTGCGCTATTACACGATCTGGCCCAGTTCGCCACCCTCGGTCCAGAGCAGCGCCGACCACTTCGACAACCTCGGCCACAGCGCCAGCTTCCATCTCGGCGGTCTGGCTGATCGATTCGGCACCGTGGACGACGAACCCTGTTTGCTGGAACTGGCGGAAGCCTTCTACCGTGACGGCGAGCGAATAGGCACTGGGGCGGACCGAGATGAAGCAGGTTACCCCTTGCTCGTTGGATACCGCGCTGAGGCTCTGTCCGGTGGCCTCGTGCTCCAGCGTGACGCCAGCACTGGGAATGGCCGCACCGCTCTGGTCAAGGACATTGACTACGACGAAGCCCGTCGAGACCTGTCCGAGAAATTGCGCGTCAGAGAGACCGGACAACAGGTTAGGGGGCTGCAAGCCTTCGAACGACCCGGGGGTCCATGGGACACTTCCTCGGGCGCTGGTGCGCCCTGCCGATGCCACACAAGTTGACACTTGACTTTTGACACCGCTCTGTGCCATT
>CAYWUV010000043.1:0-48885 GCA_964461235.1 uncultured Bryobacterales bacterium
CCCCTGTATCCGCTAAAGTGAACGGTCAATTTCGCTAAGTGAACGCCATTGGGTTCGGGAGGTCTGGGCACTGCGGCGCGAGGATGACGGACACGGGCGATCAGGAATCGCACTCTCGGCCGCACACCCCGTTACGGGTCTGTGGCGGGAAAGTAGGCGGTTGGGCCGGAATCCCGGACAGTTCCGATTCGCCGATCCCCCGCTTCCTGGGTCGCTATGGCTGAAGCGTGTTGCTGCTCGTATACAGCGCTTTCGTGTCGTCGATGGTAATCTCGGCGAGCGGGCGGTACTCGCCGGTTTCGGTGGGTGAGTACGAGCAGATGCTGCCGTCCTGCTCTGTGCCCGATATGTCCGTCCAGGCATCATGCGGGCCGGCGCGCCTTTGCCAACGAGAACCGTGGATCGTGTACGAGACGCCGTTGATGGACGTGTTGCTGATGCTGATGCATGTCGTGGTGCTCAACGACTCGAACTGGATCGCGCCAGAACTGACGGACCATATGTCCAGGGAGCCAGGATCGACGGCGGGTGTGCTTGATCCATCCGAAGTTGACGCAGTCGGGTCAGGGATCGTGAATGTATTGCTGCTCGAGTACACTCCTCGGCTGCCGTCGATGGAGATCTCAGCAACGCCCCTGTAATCTCCCGGGTCTGTCGGGGTGTACGGACAGATCTGACCGACACGGCTTGTACCTGCCACGTCAGTCCATGGGGATGATGCGCTTTCCCTGTGTTGCCAGCTGGAGGTATGGATCGTGTGCAAGACTCCACCCACGATCGCGTTGGACAAAGCCTTGCAGCCGGCGCTTTGCGGACCTCCGTAACCGACCGTGCCGGACTCCACTGTCCAAACGTCCAGAGGTGTGTGATGCGACTCGAATTCGACCTCGTTACTCTCTACGCCGTTGACGGCGATCTTGAGCTTGTGCGTCCCGGGGACGAGGGTACCGGGCAGTTCGAGGACAACCTCGTAGATCCCGGCTTCGAATGTCGCCAGTGCAGCGGACGCGACGTCGACCCTCTGGCCATCCACCCAAGCCGTCGTCGTTCCTACCACGCGGTTCGGCGGCAGGGATTGGCCAGGTCGGCCTGTCGTGGCCGATGGAGTCACAGCGCCGAGCCCCGTGGCATACGCGTAGAGCTGCCCACCGGCCCTGGCCTCGCCGCTGCCAGAAGAGGGCCGAACAAAACTAGCCCCGGTCGCCCCCCCTACACGATCCGGAAAGAGGCCCGGCTGGACCGGGCTGATTGGAATCGCCGTAAATTCGCTTCGCCCGTAGTGAGTCGCGACCACCACGTCGGCCGAGCCCTCCGCAACCTCGAACGGCACCTGGAATGTGACCTCGTTCGGAGCCGCGGACAGGATTGGAGAAGCAGCGCCGCCGACCTGCACCCGCGTTCCACCCAGCGAATAAGGAAGCGTCGGGTTCCCGAACACGAGCAGGGTTTCCGCCTCCGTCGTTTCGGCGGCCAGCCCCACACCATGAATTGTGGCCAAACTGCCCGGGGCGAAACCGCGTCCCGGGGAAGGAGCCTCTCCACTCGCGGCATTGACGATTCCGGAGGCGAGCAGCGACGGTTCCTGCTGTGCAACGGACGCTTTCGTCAAGGTGAACGCCGTCGGCTCGCCCTTCACGCTTGCTCGGAGCAACTGGGCGCCCGTTTCGTCCGCGAGCGGCCATTCGATCGTCGCCGTGCCTTGGAAATCCGTGACCGCATCGGGAATCGGGGTCCCGCCGGCTATGCTGGAGTCGAATTCCAGTTCGATTTCGCTGTATGGAACGCGGTTCTCATCAACCACGCGATACGAGAGAGACTCGGCTGCGTTCTCTCCCGCGATTCCAAACACGACCCGGGACTGAGTAACTAGCTTCAGGCCACTCAGGTCTTCCCTGACGTTAATTCGGGTGACCGCGGTGTCGTATCCGGGCTCGGCAGCCCGGGCGGTGAGAGTGGTGACCCCGGTCTCCGAACCACCCATGGAGAATTCGGCGAACAGCTCACCCGCCGGTATGACTACTGAACTCGGCATGGAGGCAATGGCCTCCTGCACATCGAGCGACACCGTCAGGTCGGTGTAGCGGGCCTCGGCAATGGTGACCCGTGCTGTGCCGGTCCGCCCCTTGATCAAGCCTCCTGCCGGGAAGGTCGAAAGATGGAGCATTCGCACGAGTTCGGTCGCCGTCGTGGCCGCCTCGCCGAGCTGCACCCGAACGTACGTGTTCCAGTTCGCGCGGAGCTGGTTGAGCTTGCGAATGGAAGCCGGATCGGGCGATTCGGCATCGTCCACCAACAGTGTGAATGCGTATCGGAAATGCCTCTGCGAAACAGTCGAGTCCGGCCTGCGCTCCCCGGCAGCTTCAATGATGTCCTCGATGCGAACCTCCCTGCGCGTGCCGTTGAACCACACGCCGGACTCAGGTGACCGCGATGCGTTGCCGAAGTGCAGACCGCCCGTCGCATTCTGCACGAGGAATGTGGCTGGCACCTCGCTGGGATCCACGAATCCCATGAAATACTTATCGAGCTGGCTGAAAGCCTGCGTCGCAGCGGTGGTCTCGAACCTCGGCGAGGCATCCGGTCCGTGATCCGTGATCGCATTGCCCTCGAGCACGGATGCGTCGGTGTTCAAGTAGAAGCTCCAATGCGCGAGTTGGCGACCGAGGAGCGCTCTGGAATCCAGTCCGGAGACCGGATCCTTCCACCGCGTGTACGCCAGGAAGCGATGGGCCAATTCATGGGCAAGAATCGTGAGCAGCGAAGATTCCGGGATCGCCGGAATCGGTGCGAGCGGGCTAACCGGATAGTCCGAGATTGCTCCCATGTTGACGAACGCGGACAGTCTCCTAGGCGAGCCGAAGTACGGCCCGTAGTCGAGAAGGGCCTCACCGATACCCTCCACGTTGTTGCGTACTGGCCAGGCGTGCGCCAGGGAGGCCGTGCTGGCGTCGAGACTAAGGTCGTTAAACAAGACCACTGAATCGTAGGAGTCCTCGTGGTGCCTGAAGAAGTCCTGCACGATTGCAAATTCGTCCATTTCGGTCTTGTCGGAAAACACTTCCGCGATAATCGGTTCGCCCGGAATCTGTGTCGAGGCCGTGTTGCTCCAGTCCAGGTATACGGCCGCTCGGTTTGCAACGCCCGGAAACACTCCCACGACGCCATGGGGACTGTCGAGGCTGCCGTAGCGGAATTCGATGCGGCCGTTGGACTCCAGGATCATCTGGAACGTCTGGTGATTTCCTAGGCCGAACTCCTGCCATAAAGGAACGTCGTACCAAGTCACTGTCAGGCTCGTCCCCTGCACGGCCGCAAGAACCCGACCCCCTTCGCTTGGATCCAGGTCCTGGAAGAACGGGGTGATCCGAGGCGGTCCGCCCGCGGCGCGCGAGTAGTTTCGTTCCAAGCGGCTCCACTCCGGGTAGACAAATGAGAAGTTCCCGTCGGAATGCACGAAGCCGCGGGTGTATTCCTCGCCGTAATAGGGGAAGGCGAACGGAAACTCGACCACTGCGAAATCGTCATCCTCTAGGTCGATCGGGATTCCCGTCACTTCGACAGTTGTGCCGGCGGGCAGGGCACTTCCCCCCACCGTGAACCCGGACGGGCCTGGTGTGATCGTGACTCTCCGGCCCGACATGTCAACCAGATTGGGGGATCGAAGCAAGGCGGGAGTCGCCTCGATCAGGGCAATGTCACCGGACCTGATCGGTCGCTGATCGCTGATCTCCTGCCTGCGGGGCACCTCGGGCAGCAACGGGAACTGCTGCCAGTCCTCGTAGTCGATCGCGACCTTGTCGTCCTTGACACGGGCCGGCCCGTCCTCCAAATGGAGCCGCTGCTGGTGCAGGAACAGTACCTCCTCCGCACTGCGAGGCGCCCCGCATACGGCGACGGCTCCTTCGTGGCTGGGGGCGGCCGATATGGGCTGCGGAGCGCTGGCTGCGAGTGCAATCGCGCCCACCCCTGCTACCCACTTGAATGCCAAGTCCATGACGGATTGGTTTGATTGTCGCACCGCAGTGCTGAAGAGTCTGACCACTCCCGGGGGCGTCCGGTTACGGGCGTTTCCGGGCACCAGCACTCCCCGCGACATAGCCTTCCGCATGGGTCGCGCGGAGGCACGTCGCGATCACCGCTCGCGTACGTGCCGGTGGGATGATTGCATCCACGTGGCCACGCGCTGCGCACCACTTCGCGTCGAGCGTGCGCTCGTATTCCTGCCGGGTCCGCTCGATCTCGTCACGGAGCTCGTCCGAAACGTCGCCGCCCGTAGCCTCGAGCCTTTGGAGTTCCGCCGCGAACAGGGCCTGGACCGCGGACTCGCCTTCCATCACACCGACACGGGCGGAAGGCCAGCTGAAAATGAAGTCGGGGTCGAACCCCTGCCCAGCCATGGCGTAGTAGCCGGCCCCGCTTGCGTGCCGAAGGGTGACCACGATCTTTGCTACCCGAGTGGTCGCCATGGTCTCGACCATCCGTGCGCCTTCCCGGATGATGCCGCCCGCTTCCGCGTCTGGACCGACCATGAAGCCCGTGACGTCCTGGAGGTACACGAGCGGGTGGCCCTGGCGGTCGCATTTCTCCACGAACTCGGTTACCTTGCGAGCGGTCTCGGCGTACAGAATTGCGCCGATTCTGGTTTGGTCCCCGGCGCGGAATAGCCCCCGTCTGTTGGCAATCAGTCCCACCGGCCAGCCTTCGACCCTTGCGTTCGCGCAAAGGATCTCAGGCGCGTAGTCGGCCATGAACTCGACGCAGCCTTCGCTGTCAACGAGCCTGCGTACCACTTCGTGGACGTCGTAGGGAAGCCGGCGGTCCGACGGGAGGACTTCTTCCAGACCATCCAGGCAGTCCGGGGATGCGGGATCATCCCGCGTGTCGGGCTCCCGGGGCAACCCCATCAAGAGCGATCGAATGCGTTCCAGGCACTCGGAGTCGCTGGCGACCCGGTAATGCGCCACGCCACTCTGCGCGGTGTGCAGCAAGGCACCTCCAAGTTCTTCTGCATCCACCTGCTGCCCGATGGCACCGCGGACCAAGTTCGGCCCTCCGAGGCCCATGAAGCTAGTTCCCTCGACCATCACGATGACATCGCTGAGCGCGGGCAGGTAGGCCCCACCGGCGATGCACTGCCCCATCACAGCGGAGAATTGCGGGATTTTCAGTTGGCGCCGCATGCGGGAGCAGTTGTAGAAGATGCGCGCACCTCCGTGCTTTCCGGGAAACGTGCCCTGCTGCATCGGGAGAAAAATCCCGGCCGAATCCACGAGATAGACGATGGGAATCCGGCACTGGATGGCCGCCTCCTGGATCCGAAGGATCTTTGCCACTGTCTCCGGGAACCAGCTCCCAGCCTTCACTGTGGCGTCGTTGGCCATGACCGCAACCGGACGGCCTCCCACCATGCCGATCCCGGTGACCACGCCGGCGGCCGGAGCCTTGCCTTCGTACCCGTCGTAAGAGACGAGGAGCCCGAGTTCCACGAACTCCGCACCGTCGTCCAGCAGCGCCGCGATCCTCTCGCGGGCGAGCATCTTGCCGGATGCGCGCTGCTTCTCGATGCGTCGCGCACCGCCCCCCAGCCTGAGCGATTCCTCGAGACGATCCAACTCGCCGACGAGGCCCTGCATGTAAGCGCGTCGCCGCTCTCTCTCCCGATCGTCGGGAGGCGCGAGTCCCGGTTGCGGCACGAGCGGGAAAGGCACTGGCTTCAACGTAGCAGCCCGATTCCCGGCTTAGTTCGCCCCGTTGTCGGAGGCATCCAGGGCCGGCCGCCAGTCTTCCCAGACCCCGAGGAACTCGAGATGGCGGACGAGGCCCACGCGGTTGGCCCACTCGAGCACTTGCCCGCGATCGAGCCGCGGCCCGAACCCGTCCGGCATATCCGCAATGCCGAGCATCGCCGTGGCGGCTGCCACGGCTGATTCGGTCAGGTTGTCGAAGCGCACCTTATCGTAGGTGTCGGCTTCCGAGTGATACGTCCGGAAAAACTCCGACGTGTCCTGGATGCCGAAGAGGGAAGGCAGCCCGTGCAGCATGAATGTGAAGTTGTCGCTAAAGAAGTACGGATCGTCCGTATGCCGCAACCGGCCGGACCGGTCGAGAGGCTCCAGAATGCGCTCCAGATCCGGCAACAGGTCGCGTCGCCCGCCTGCCGAGTATCCGGAAAGCGCCCCGTTTCCCATGTCGTGGACGATCGTCGCAATGTGATGGTCCAGTTCGTCCCAGTGGGCCGCGACGTAGGCCCGCGACCCGAACAGGCCGAATTCCTCCCCCCCGAAGAGAGCGAACCGGAGCGTTCGCCGGGGCCGCACACCGCTCTCGGCTACCGAACGCGCTACGTTCAGGACCAACGCGACGTTCACGGCGTTGTCCTGACAACCTGTCCCCATGTCCCAGGAATCGAGGTGCGCTCCCAGCAGAACCACCTCTTCCGGCAGACTGTCCCCCGGAATCTCGGCGAGGACGTTGGCAGTGTCGTAGGCGTCGCCTATCCGGTTCGGCATCCGGATACGGACTCGGACCCGTTCATCGGCTTGCAGGCTCCGGACCAGTCGCAGGCCGTCCTCACGGGCCACGACCGCGGACGGGATCGGGTCGAGCCTGCCGGAGATGTTGTTGACGTGCCTGTACATGAGCCCGTACGGGCGGGTGGACACGAACAGGACGGCCAGCGCCCCGGCCTCGGACGCCTCCCGCAACGCGATCACGGCGTCGCGCTGTTCCACGCCGATCTCCTCGAACGACCCGGTCTCGTCGAGCGCGATGATCGGTACCTTGCCCCGGAACCGCTCTGGCGTCAGGGCAATAAACCCCGGGCGCCCCTTCCCGCCATCCACTACCTCGGCTTCGCGAGCCACCGGCATCGCGGGGGACAGCCCGGACGATGACGCCCGGACTGGGTGTCCGGTCGGCTCCAGGACTTCGATTCGGGTCGCGCCTTCCTCCCAACGCAATGGCATTGGCACTGGCTCCAGGCGGACGTTCTCGAGGCCGGAGCTGACGAACGAATGCCTGGCCCACTCCAAGGCCTGTCGCATGCCCTCGGTGCCGGCCATCCTGGCGCCGATCCCATCGCAAAGCGCCCGAACATCGGACTCGAAGCGACCAGAACTCCTCAACTCTTGGACGACGCGCTCGGAGTCAACGGGCTCCGACGCAGCCGCAGCGGAGCCCAGAGCAAGGATCCATCCGAGTGCCAGACCAGCGAGCGCCAAGAACCTGAACCTACCACACGGTCCCCGGCCGGCCGCCGTGTAGTAGTCTGAACCGCATGGAACATCAGAGCCGGAGACTGGTCCTGAAGAGCGCCGCGGCGGTCGTGGCAACGCGCGCGTTTCCCGTGCTGGGCGCCAACGACCGGGTTAACCTCGCGGTAATCGGAACCGGAGGCAGGGGCCGTGGGCACCTGCGGTATTTCTCGGAAGTACCTGGCGCGCGGGTCGCCGCGATCTGCGACGTAAACCAAGAGGCTCGCGAACGGGCTTCGGCCATCGTGCGCAATACGCAAGGGCACGATCCGAAAGAGTACTCGGACATGCGGGCCCTGTTCGAGGACGGCGAAGTGCAGGCCGTTTCCGTAGCAACCCCCAACCACTGGCATGCGCTGACGACGATCTGGGCGTGCCAGGCCGGCAAGGACGTGTATGTCGAGAAGCCCGCGAGCCACAACGCCTTCGAGGGCGAGCAAATGATCAGGGCCGCCCGCAAGCACAAGCGGATGGTTCAGGTGGGTTCCCAGAGCAGGTCGATTGGCCACAAACGCATGGCCGTGCAGATGCTACGAGACGGTGCCATCGGCGAGGTGTATATGGCTCGGGGGCTCTGCTTCCGTCGGAGGAAATCGATCGGTCACACCCCTCAAGAGCCTGTACCGCCCGGCTTGGATTGGGACCAGTTCCTGGGGCCCGCACCCATGCGAGAGTACTCGAAGAACCGGTTCGACTACAACTGGCACTGGTTCTGGGACACGGGCAACGGGGACATCGGCAACCAGGGCGTTCACGAGATGGACATCTGTAGGTGGGGACTGGCCGAATACGCGAAACCGCGGTCCGTGTCCTCCACCGGCGGCAAGTTCGTATGGCAGGACGACCAAGAGACTCCGAACACGCAGCAGGCCCACTTCCAATTCGGGAGTTCCCAGATCGTGTTCGACGTGCGCAACCTCTCCAGTCCGAACGAGGGCGGTGCCCCCCTAGCTGGAAGCAACTACACCGGGAACATCTTCTTCGGGAACCAGGGCTACATGGTAGTCGACCCTCTAGGCTTCCAGATCTACATGGGCGACGAGCGCGAAAAGACACACGACGAGCAGCGCCAAGAGGAGAGGATCTGGGACCCGACTCCGCACATGACGAATTTCATCGAGGCCGTGCGGTCACGGAATCACTACTCCCTCAACGCCGACATCCGCGTCGGGGCGGCCGCTGCGGAACTCTGCCATCTCGCGAACATCAGTTACCGTTGCGAACAGCAACTTCACATCGATCCCGTATCCGGCCTGTTCATTGGCAACGGGATGGCCAACGAGATGCTATCGCGGCGCTACAGAATGCCGTACGTCGTACCGGAGCAAATCTAGGCCTGCCATCCCGGTCCCGGCAATCATCCCCGCACGGACTGCCGGTTGAGCGGTGCCCATCCGCGATCCGGCTCGGCGGACAGCATGCGGGGTGTCCGCGGTTCAGAAATATCCTGTGTACAGACCCGTCGCCACGGCTGCGATCCCTCCCAGCACCGGAAACGCCGCGAAAACGGCAACGACTCGCCACCTGCCGAACTTCCCTGGCCCTAGCGCGATCCCAGCCTGAGCGAAGCAGATCCCCCACATGGACCACCAGCCATAGGACCCATCATTAAGGCACCAAGGGCAGTGCGGCGGCGAGGGAGCGTGGATGTTGCACGACGCAGAACCGCCTGCCCATAGGGACTGGCAGCCACACGCAAAGATCAAGTCGCAGTAGTCGATAAATAGTAGCCAAGTGACGCCGACCGCCAGGGCGAGACAAGCCAGTCTGGGCAGAAGCGATCGCAGCATCTTCGAACCTCCAGAATAGGCCAATCCCTCCGCAGCGGGCGGGACCGGCCGAACCTACCCGACGATTACTCGCCCAGCACCTCGCGTCGCAGGAACGCGGGCCGGTCTGTGGTGATGCCCGTCACTCCGAGATCCCGCAGACGGCGGCCCTGATCGGGATCGTTGACGGTATAGACGTACACGGACTTTCCGACCGCCCGCAACGACTGTGTGAGTCGGTCCACCCAAGGACCGTTGTGACGGAGATCGAGTCCATCCAGATCCGCGTTCCGCACCCGCTCGAGTACATCCTCCGGGTTGCGGACTCCGTACCGTTCGGCCTCCCGGCTCGAGAACCCGTAAAGCCAGTAGGCGGGCCTGCCCGGCATGCGTCGCTTCGCCTCCGCGATCGTGTCGTAGTCGAAGGCGATCAGCATCACCCGGTCCCCGTTCGGATCCCGTCGCAGAACTCTTTCCAACTCGGGGAGCACGGTCTTGGGGCACTTGATCTCCACGACCAGGTTCTTGCCGGGAGGCACTGTCGCGAGCACCTCCTCGAGCGTGGGGATGCGAGTTCCCTTCCAGCTCGGGTCCTTCCACCCACCGGCATCCAGCCCCCGGATCGCTGCAAGCGGCATTTCGGCTACGAGACCGGGATGGCCGGTGACTCGCTCCGTGCTCTTGTCATGAATGGCCACGATCCGTCCGTCGCTCGTCTGGTGAATGTCGATCTCGACGGCATCAGCGCCACGCTCCCATCCAAGCCGAACCGCAGGAAGAGTGTTCTCCGGCGCGTCATACGAAGCGCCCCTGTGGGCGACGATCTCGACGGCGGATGCGATGCAGGGTCCGAGAAGGCCAGCGACGGCCACTTGAAGCCCCAACTCGCGCAACCCGCGAAGCCCGGATCCGAAAAGCCTCATTCGCGGCCTATACTACGAAATCCAAGGACATCACCACCATGCGCTATTGCACCAATTGCGGTGCCGCCCTCAGCGGAGGCCGCTACTGCGGGAAGTGCGGCACTGCCATCGGCTCTCCGTTCCCTGACGACGGGCAGAGCGCTGGATTCGACGTCGGGGAGTTCCAGCTGACGGACAACCACTTGGCAGCGCTGGCATACCTGACTCCGATCCCCGCAATCGCGTTCCTGTCCTTCGACCCCTATCGCAGCAACCCGTTCATCCGCTTCCATAGCTGCCAGTGCCTGCTGCTGACCGTGACCGCCTTCCTGCTGGCGCTGGTTTCGGTGACGGTCTCATTCTTTTCCCTGCTGGAGGGCTTGCTCTCCCTGACATTCCAGTTGGTCCTGCTCGCATCATGGGTTCTCGGCGCCTACAAGGCGTTCCAAGGCGAGACCTACCGCTTGCCAGTGATTGGGGAGATAGCGCAGAGATTCTCACGACCGCCCCTTTGAGGCCTCCGGCTTGCGAGGCGAGCGGCACCAACCAAATAGCGAGAGGCTCGGTGGCTACTTGACCTGAATCCGGATGTTCCGGAAGCGGACCTCCAGGGCCGGTCCGGAGTGCACCTGGAGGCCGATCAGACCCACCTGCTCGATGGAATCGTCCTCCTCCGTATAGTCGACGGTGACGACTCCATTGAGCCTGAGGACGATCCGCTTTCCGACGGCGCTGACCTCATAGTCATTCCAGGCGTCCGGCTTGAGTGCCCGACGAAGCGTCCCCTCGGAGGGCTGCGCGAGCGTCACCCTGCGCCGGCTCTCGTCGTACAGATTGCCCCACCAGCTAGGACCGATGTCAGCCTGGTAGCCCACCATCTCCATCGATCCCGGAGCACGACGGCTACGGATCTGGACGCCGCTGTTGCCCGTATTGCCAAGGAGGTGCACCTCGAACCGCAGGACGAAGTCCCCGTATTCACTGACGGTCGTGAGGAAATCGTTGTAGCCGATCCCAGGGGACCGGCCGATCAGCATGCCGTCCTCGACCTTCCACAGGAACGGGTCCCCCTCCCATCCAGACAGGTCCGTCCCATTGAACAGGGAGGCGAAACCCGTCTCGGAGCCGCCCGCGGCCGGAACCAGGGCAGAAGCGGTCAGGGCGGCAACGAAGCCGCGTCGGTCGAGTGTCGGCATGTTCGTCAACTTGCGGGTCGTTCGGACGGATCCGTCCCGGCGTTCCGCCAAGGTACCACAGGCTACCGCGAGACGCGTGAGGGCTCCTTACAGGCGCGGGGACCGGGTGGCCTCGGCGACACGCTCCTGCAGCAGCATCTTCAGCCGTGCGACGGTCTTCTGCTGGCTCGGTGCCAAGGCGAGGTTCACGTACTCCCCGGGGTCGTTCCAGTGGTCGTACAGTTCTGCACCGTATTTCGCATCCGGTCCCCACTCCGTGTAGCGCCAGCGCTGGGTCCGAACCGTGTATCCCACGGTGCGGGGCCTGAGCGGGCGCCTCGGATTAACGCGGTCGTGGGTGTCGAACGTGGTCAGCGCGGAGTCCCTCACGGACTGCAACGGATTCTCCAAGACCGGCACCAGGCTTCGTCCCATCAGATGACCGGGAGGATCCAGCCCGCAGAGATCGGCCAGCGTCGGATACACGTCGACGAGTTCGGCCAAGGACTTCGTGCCCAGGCCGGCGGTTGCCCGGTGCCTGGGCGAAGCGAGGAAGAATGGCACCCGCGCCGAGTTCTCGAACAGAGTGGTCTTCTGCCAGAGCCGGTGCTCGCCCATGTGGTAGCCATGGTCAGACCAGAAGACGATCACGGTTCGGTCCATGAGGTCCAGGCGCTCCAGGGCGTCGAGGAGCCGACCCAGTTGGGTGTCCACAAGGCTGATCGAGGCATAGTAGGCCTGGATCGCCTCCCGTTGCTTGCGCTTCGGCAAATTGAGCTGGAAGGGCCTGTCGACCCAGGCGGCGGGCGGGATGTCAACCAAGTCGTCCAGCGGTTCCGCTGGCAGGCGGATCAACCGCAAGGGGTATTGGAAGAAGTACTTCTTGGGAGCGACGTACGGCGTGTGGGGGCGGTAGAATCCCATCGCCAGGAAGAACGGGCGGTCCTTGGATCTCTCAAGGATCTCGATCGCCGCTGTGGTGCCGATGCCATCCGTCTGCTCCTCGTCGGTCCCGTCCTGTGCCATCCAGCTCAGCGTCCCGCCGAGATTCCCGGTGACGGGGTCGATCGAATAGATCCGTTCCTCCTCCCACTTGTCTCGCCCGCGGGGATTGACGGTCTCCTCCCAAGAGGGCGGATCGTCCAGGCCGTCCTCCCCGATGTTGGTGGGAACGCCGTAATGGTAGATCTTCCCGACGCGGGCCACGAAGTATCCGTTGTCGCGGAACATCTGCGGCAGCGTGCGGACATTCGGAATCTTCGATCGGAAGTGAACGGCGTTGTTTCGGACCTGGGTCTGGTCCGGGTACAGGCCCGTCATCAGGGAGGCCCTGCTGGGATTGCAGACCGGATAGTTGCAGTAGGCCTGGTCAAACCGGATGCCCAGCCGGGCCAATCGGTCGAAGTTGGGGGTCTTTACGACCGGATGGCCGTATGTCCCCAAGTCGTTGTTCATGTCGTCCGATGCGATGAACAGGACGTTGAGTCGTTCCTGCGCGGAAACGCTGGCCCCCAGCAGGCAGAGCGCGACCAAGTAAAGGAACCGCATGAAGCAACCCTACCAGAGTCAGCTGCATGCGCAACGGGCAGGGCTGTCCCGGACGCCGAGGGTTCAGGCGGCGGGACGTGTCCTCGGCGGCCTGCGGGGCGGCTCGTCGACGTTCTTGCCGGAGCCCTCGTAACCGGGCCGATCCTCCGGGGAGGGCACGACGCGCTCGCTATGGGGGTCGAAGGCCATCATCCGGCCGCTCCGGTAGGAATCGACCCCCAGCCGGATCGCGACCATGACCTGGTATCCGAAGTACGGGTCGAAGGCAGGCTTGTCTCTGGTGCGCATGCATTCGAGGAAATTCGCCGCATGGTCGGCGTTGATGCTCTCCTGGTCCACCTCGACGCGGAGCACCTCTTGGCCGGTTGCCTCGCGGAACTTCGCGGCGAACTGGTACTCCGGCTTGACCTCGATCGCCCCGGGCAGGAAGGAGATGGCACCCTCGTGGCCGTAGACCATGGTGGGCAATCCTGCGTTACCCGCCGAAGAAGCCATCGAGGCCGAGAGGTTCACGAAGTGGCCCGGATACTCTACGAGCGTGGCGTAGCTGTCGGGCACCTCCCGTTCGCGATGCACGTAGATCCCTCCATGCCCGCTGACCCGGCTCGGGAACTGCTTGCCCATCATCAGCAGCAGCGGAGCCAGCCGGTGGTAGAAGAGGTCCGTGGCGATGCCGCCGGAATAGTCCCAGTACTTGCGCCAGCGGAAGAACCGCTCCGCGCTGAACGGACGGGTAGGGGCGGTGCCGAGGAAACGGTCCCAGTCGATGTTCTCCGGGGTGCCTTCGGGGTCAATGGTGTAGTTCCACTCGCCGTACAGTGAATTGCGGCAATAGGTGTTCTGCGCCCAGAGAACCGGACCGATCCAGCCTTCCTGGATGACCTTTTGAGCTTCGTGGTAGCGCTTGTCGGAGACGTGCTGGCTGCCGACCTGCAGGACGCGTCCCGTGCGTTCAACTGCGGAGGCAATACGCCGCGCTTCGCCGATCGTGTAAGTCATCGGCTTCTCGAGGTACACATCCTTGCCCGCCTCGATCGCGTCCAGGGCCATCGCCGCGTGCCAGTGGTCGGGTGTGCTGATCCAGACAGCGTCAATGTCGGGGCGCGCGAGCAGGTCGCGGTAATCCACGAATCCCTCGCTTCCCTGCAACCCGGCCTGCGACAGTGCGTCGTCACGCCGCTTCCTGTAGATGTCGCTGACGGCGGCGATGCGGACGTCACCCTGATCTCTGCTGCGTCCCAGGAGCAGCCGGAGATGTCCGCGACCCTTCGAGCCCACACCGATCATGCCGACGTTGATGCGGTCGTTGGCACCGATCACCCGGGACGCTGCGGGAGCCGACGTAGCGGCGGGCGTGGCCGCTGCTGTCGCGAGAAATGCTCTTCTGGAGGAACTTGCGGAGTTCATGACCAACCTTCCGCGGCCGCCGCGCCCTCCGTGGAGAGTGCCTAGTGCCGCGCCTATTGGAACTATACAACCAACGGCTTTGCCCGCGCCCTACGATCCAGTACCGCCGTCCGCATGCGGGCTGACCGGCACCCGCGGGCAGACGGCACATAATGAACAGCAGCGAGGCCGGCGAGACCGGCGCCCGTACCTGCCAGCCAGGGAGGCCACCTGCGCCCTCGTCGGCCCGTCTGCCCGCAGTACCCGCCAATGACAGTCACCGGCATGCATCCCGCTACGGGTCAAGAAGTCCGCATCCAGAGCCGAGACGGCCTGGTCGACCGAGTGGAGCCGACCGGTCAGCCCGGGGACGGGTACGTCTCGCCCGGCTGGATCGACCTCCAGGTCAACGGATTCTCGGGCGTCGACTACAACGACCCGAGGTCCCCTCTCGACGAGATCGGACGGTCCATCGACGTGCAGCGTTCCACGGGCGTGGCCCGGTTCTATCCCACAGTGATCACCGGTTCACACGACGACATGACAGGTTCACTGCGCAATCTCGCCCGCGCTAAGCGATCCCTGGCAAACGGAGAGGCAATGCTCGGATTCCATGTGGAAGGGCCTTGGATCTCCCCGCTGGACGGACCGAGAGGGGCCCACCCCAAGGCCCATGTCCGCCCGCCGGCCGTCGAGGAGTTCCAGCGCTTCCAGGACGCGGCTCAGGGGGCCATCCGCCTCGTCACGCTCAGCCCGGAACACGAGGAAGCCCCGGTAGTGATCGAGCACATGCGCGATGCCGGCGTTGTCGTCTCCATCGGACACACCAACGCCACGGCGGCACAAATCGCCGATGCGGTGAGTGCCGGAGCTACGATGAGCACGCATCTCGGCAACGGGGCCCATACCGAGGTCCCGCGACACGACAACTACATCGTTCATCAGCTCGCCGACGACCGGCTGTACGCTGGGCTGATTGTCGACGGCATCCACCTCCCGCCGGCGTTCGCAAAAGTCGCCCTCCGCGCCAAGGGTCCGGACCTGTCCGTCCTCGTCACCGACGCGGTCGCGCCGGCGCACTGTCCGCCGGGGATCTACAGACTGGGAGAGCAAGATGTGGAGCTGCTTCCGAGCCAGCGGGTCGAACTGCTGAGCAGCCGGCGGCTGGCCGGTTCCGCCCTGAGCATGGACCGCGGTGTCGAGAACGCGATGCGGTTCGCAGGCCTCTCGGTACTGGCGGCCACAAGGCTGGCCACGGCAAACGCCGGGACAGCCATGGAACTCCCGGAACGTTCGGGCTACCTTGAGCCGGGCCAGTCAGCGGACTTCACCAGGTTCCGTGTCACCCCGGAAGGGACGGTAGAGGTGGTCGAGACGGTCACTTCCCGGTCCTGACGCCGTACCCTGCAGGGGATATACTCTCAACTTGGCGGAGCGAGGACTCTTCGTCAGCTTCGAGGGGGTCGACGGCTGCGGCAAGACCTCCCAGATCCGAATTCTGGTCGAGACCTTGGAGGCCCTGGGCATCGAACCCGTCCTGGCCCAGGAACCGGGCGGCACGCGGCTCGGGCGACTGATCCGACGCATCCTGCTGGACTCCGCCAGCGAAGACATCGACCCGAAGACCGAACTCCTGCTCTACTTTGCGTCGCGCGCACAGAATCTGGCAGAGGTCATTCGGCCGGCGCTGGCGTCCGGCAACGTTGTGGTGTGCGACCGATTCACCGATGCCACGGTGGCCTACCAAGGTCACGGACGCGGACTGGGGGCCGAGGCCGTGCTGCGTCTCAGTGAGATCGCCTGCGACGGCATGAAGCCGGACCTGACGCTCTGGCTCGACCTCGAGACCGAAACCGCACTGTCCCGGGCGCAGGCCCGCGATGAGCGAAAGGCAGTCGACGAGGGCCGCATGGAAGCCCTGTCGAGGGACTTCTTCGGGCGCGTGCGGGACGGCTATGCCGCCATTCAACGGTGCGAGCCGGCTAGGGTGAGGAAGGTAGACGCCAACGGTCCGCCCGACCTAGTCGCGCAACGCGTTCTCGGGCTGGTCCGCCCTGCACTCGAGGAGCGCGGGCTCCTGCCCCGGTGAAGCCAGTGCCGGGTCCAACGCTGATTGGAAACGATCGCATCGCGTCGGCTCTATGGCGCATGGTCGGAGAGGATCGCCTGCCGCAGACCCTGCTGTTTGCCGGCCCGCGAGGCGTCGGCAAGGCGACACTGGCCCGCCACCTAGCGGCCGGAATCAACTGCGAGACCCGTCCGGGTCCGCCCTGCGGAGAGTGCCCGACCTGCAAGCGGATTCTCGCCTCCGACCTCTCACTCCCCGAGTACCGTCAGCTCTTCGAAGAGCGCAGGAAGCTGACCGCTGCGAAGCGCAACGCATCCCCGCTGGTCATTGCGACGTACTCCGATTTCCTGATCTTTCCCCCGGACGGCCCGATGCGCATCATCGGGATCGACCAGGCGCGGCTCCTGCGCAGCGCCGCCAAGCTCAAGCCCGCAGAGGGCCGCCGGAGGATCTTCATGATCGACGAGGCGGACCGGGCCAACTCGGAAGCCGCGAACGCGCTTCTGAAGACCCTGGAAGAGCCGGCTCCCGAGCTCACCATCGTCCTGACGACGCAGAACCCGTACCTCCTGCCGGCGACGATCCGATCACGTTCCATTCCCTTCTACTTCGCACCCCTTTCCGACCAGCAGATCGGAGCATTCCTCCGCTCGCGCGACGACATCGAGGAGGGCGCAAAGGCCAAGGTCGCCGCTTGGTCCGGCGGCAGCCCCGGTGTTGCCCTTTCGCTGGACGTGGACGAGTTCCTGCGCCGTCGCGAGGCGATGCTGGCCCTGGTCAGCTCGGCACTCTCGAGCGGCAAGTTCGCTCGGCTGTCCGGGGAAGTCGAGGCGCTCGCGCGCAAACAGTCCGAAGGAATCGACGTGCTGGCGGGAGTCGTGACATCGCTGCTGCGGGACCTCTTGCGCCTGCATTTGCAAGTCACGACCGGCCTGACCCACGCCGACATTGCGTCGGACCTGGAGCGCTTGGCGTCCCGGGCCAGCTTCGGATGGACCGAACGGGCCCTGTCGGCTCTCAGCGAACTGGAGCGGCTCCAGCACTCGAACATCCAGAAGCAGATGGCTCTGGAAGCCTACGCCCTGTCCCTGCAGGAACGAGCAGTCCCGCGACGCTAGGTGCGTCCACGGGAGCATTCCAACCGAACGGCTAGACTCAATGCAGAGAGGATTCCCATGCCGTCGACACAGACCGCCGACCGACTGACGACCGCTGCCCCCGCAGGTGGGAGCTTCCTGACCCGCCACTGCGATCCCTCAGAGATTCTCACTTCGGAGGACTTCGACGAGACGCACCGGCAGGTGCGGTCGACAACGGATCGATTCATGGCCGAAGAGGTCCTGCCCAGGGTCGAGGAAATGGAACGCAAGGAACCCGGGCTCGCACGCCGTCTGATGGCACAGTGCGGAGACCTGGGCCTGCTCGGAGTCCTCGTCCCGGAGCGCTACGACGGCCTCCAGATGGACATCACTACGCAGATGCTCGTCAGCGAGAGCCTCGGGAAGTACGCGTCGTTCTCGACGACCTACGGCGCCCATGCCGGTATCGGCACGCTCCCGATCGTGTTCTTCGGCACGGAAGAACAGAAACAGCGCTATCTTCCGAAACTGGTGACGGCGGAATGGCTAGCAGCCTATTGCCTGAGCGAGCCGCAGGCAGGCAGCGATGCCCTAGCGTCCTTGACGAGAGCGGAACTCGCAGAGGACGGCCGACATTACGTGCTCAACGGCCAAAAGATGTGGATCTCCAATGGCGGCTGGGCCGACCTGTTCACTGTATTCGCCAAGGTGAACGGGGATAAGTTCACGGCCTTTCTCGTGGAGCGCAGGTGGGACGGCGTCAAGCCAGGAGCGGAAGAGCACAAGATGGGCCTGCACGGGAGCTCGACAACCGCTCTGTATCTCGATGACGTACGGGTGCCGGTCGAAAACGTGCTCGGCCAGGTCGGACGCGGCCACGTGATCGCGTTCAATGTGCTCAATATGGGCAGACTGGAACTGGCTGCCTCGTGCGTTGGCGGCGCGAAGGACTTGATCGCAGAAGCCGCGACGTACGCCAAGAACCGCACCGCGTTCGGCCAGCCGATCGGGAGGTTCGGCGCGATCCGGCAGAAGCTGGCCGACATGGCCGTGCTCGCGTTCGCAGGTGAAGCGATGACCTACCGCACCAGCGGCATGATCGATGCCCGGCTGCAGGACCTGTCGTGGGAGAGTCCGGACGCCCCTGTGGTAGCACTCAAAGCCGTGGAGGAGTACGCCATCGAATGCTCGATCGCCAAGGTGTACCTGTCCGAAGCCTTGGATCATGTAGCCGACGAGGCCGTCCAGATTCATGGGGGGTACGGCTACCATCACGATTACGCCGTGGAGCGCGGCTACCGCGACTCGCGGATCAACCGCATCTTCGAGGGCACGAACGAGATCAACCGTCTGCTGACTGCGGAGATGCTGTTCAAGAGGGCGTCTCAAGGACGGGTCGACCTGATGGCCGTGGCCGACCCGACCAGGCGCCGTTCCAGCTCGGACAATCAGCCTGAAGGCGAGGCCTCCCTCGATCGACCCCGCGATCTCGTGCGCAGGGCCAAGCGCGGCACGCTGGCTGCCGCACGTCTGGCCAAGCGGCGGTTCGGATCCTCCCTCGACCGCCACCAGCAAGTGCTGGGCGCGGTGGGCGAGATGATCATGGCGGTATACGCGGCCGAGTCCGCTTTGCTGAGAGCAGAGCGTCTGCGGACGGCGCGAGCGAACGGTATCGCGGATGACATTCTCACCGTGCTAGTGCATCAGACCATGACGAAGCTTCGCGAACTGGGAGGCCTCGTGTTGGGGGCCTGCTGCGAGGGACCGGAACTCGACAGCGGATTCAAGGCGTACGACAGCCTGATCGGCACGACACCGGTCAACCTGCCCGCCGCCCGCGACAGAATCGCGGCAACTGTGCTCGAACGCGGAGGAATCGCGGTCTAGGGCGAGCAGCGACGACACCCCTGTCGTCCCCCGGTTCTGGGCCCCGGGGACTCCGCAGGCCTTGCGGGAAGGTTCTCGAGCCCCTACGCTCGGGAAGCGTTTCCGTGCCGATCCGCACCGTGCTACTTTGCGAATACCAAGTGCTCCCTAGCCGAAAGTTCTGCTGCTGGCTGCTCACCTTCGGCTGCTTCCTCCCCGAAGCCAGTGGCCAGCTGGCTGGCGGAACGGACCCGGACCCGGTCGCCGCTCAGCAGGTTCCTCCCCGATCGGCAGTCGAAATCCGCGCTCACCAGCAATTGCGCGAGGGAGCGCTGCGACGAGCCTCCGGCGACGTGGAGCTACGCTACCGCAGTATCGTCCTTACCGCCGACACGCTGAGCTTCGACGAGGAGAGCGGGGACGTCGAAGCGCTTGGCAACGTCCATTACAGAACGCTCGATGGCGAGCAGGATCTGCAGGCCGACCGCATCTCGTACAACATCCACTCGGAACTCGGCACGTTCTATGAAGCCCGGGGCAGAGCCTCATCGGCAAGCCAAGGCGGCCCTCGCCTCCTGACGACCGACAACCCGTTCCAAATCGAGGCACGAATCGTCCACAAGGCCGGGAATCACTTCACGATCCACGACGGCCGTGTCACCAATTGCGAGCCAACCAGCCCGTGGTGGACGCTGCGGTCAGGCAAGGCCGAGGTCGTTCCGGGCCAGGTGGCAATCGTGAGGAACGGAGTGCTGCGCCTCCGGGGGGTCCCCCTGCTGTACGTACCGTATTTCCGGAAATCGCTCAAGCGGATGCCTCGCCAGAGCGGCTTCCTGACTCCCACCATCGGCAACAGTTCCCGGTTCGGACGCATTCTCGGTCAGTCGTATTACTGGGCGATCAACCGCAGCTTCGATGCCACCTTTGGCGGCACGCTGTACACATCCCGGGGGTTCGCCAGCAATGCCAGCTTCCGTGGCCGGCCGACACGAGGGTCCAGCTTCGACGCCGTGTTCTTCGACGTTCGGGACCGCGGTAGAGTGACTGACGACGGGGCACGGCAGAAACAGGGCGGCAACTCCTTCTCGATGAAGGGCCAAACGACCTTCGGCAGCGGCTGGCGGGGCGTTGCGGACCTGCGGTACCTGAGCTCCCTCGAGTTCCGGCAGGCGTTCACGCAGACGTACGAGGAGGCGGTTTTTTCGCAAATCCGGTCGATCGGCTTCGTCTCGAAGAGCTTCTCGACGTTCTCATTCAATGCCTCGCTCCTTCGGAACGAACACTTCCAAAGCGTTGCGCGCGACGACAACATCGTCATTCGCAAGCTGCCCGGCATCGAATTCAACAGCCGCGAGCGTCAGATCGGCTCGAAACGGTTTCCGCTGTGGCTCAGCTTCGACTCCTCGCTCGACCTGATCAGCCGCACGCAGCGCCAGTTCCAGACGCGCCGCTTCGTGCAGCGCGCCATGTTCTTTCCGCGCATATCGAGCAGGCTCCGCCTGAAGGGCTTTACCGTCACTCCCACTCTCGGAGCCCGCGCCATGGCCTACGGCCAACGACGCACGGCGGACGGTCTCGCCGGAGAGAACCTTTACCGCAGGACGGGCGAGATCGCCGTCGACGTGGCCGCACCCGCAGTCGAGCGGATCTTCCGCGGGCCGAAGTGGCTGGGCGACCGAGTCAAGCACGTCATCGAACCGCGCTTCCGGTATCGCTACACGCGCGGCATCCAAGACTTCGACAATGCTATCCGCTTCGACATCCGCGACCTCGTACACAACACCAACGAGGCGGAAATCTCCGTGACGAACCGGCTCTTCGCCAAGCACGACTCGACGGGCCGGGTGCGGGAAGTCGCGAGCCTTGAGATCTGGCAGCGACGCTACTTCGAGCCGGAGTTCGGCGGGGCAATCGTTCCGGGAACCCGCAACGTGCTGAGTTCGACGCTCGACTTCTCGCCGTTCGCATTCCTGTCCGAGGCGCGCAACTACTCGCCAGTCGCGACCTCGCTGAAGCTGTACCCCGGGTCGCGATGGAACCTGCGCTGGCGGAACGACTACGATCCGCGGCGTGGAAAGATCGTCAACACGACGGCGGACGCCGGCGTGCAGGTCAGCCCGAAGATCTACGCGATGGCGGGCCACCGTGCGGTGCGGGTGCCCGGAGCGATCACCCCGCCGAGCAACCAGCTCCTGACGGGAGTCCGGTACGGAGACTACAATCGGCGCGGCTGGAACGCGTCGCTCCACAACGTCTACGACTACAGACAGGGGGTCGTCCTGTATTCGATCTCGCAGTTGACGTACAACACGGACTGCTGTGGATTCAGCGTGGAGCTGAGGCGGCTCTCGATCGGCAACGCCCGTAGCGACAACCAGATCCGGATCAGTCTCGCTATCGCCAACGTCGGGTCATTCGGAACCCTACGCCCCGCCGAACGGATGTTCTGAACCACGCGAACCACGGAGGAATCGGGTTCGAATCCCACACTTGCGCTCGCTCCCGATCCGTGCCACACTCTTACCGGCCCAGCTAGCAAGTCGCTCCTCCTGTGTATGGATCAGACGGCCGGCGCGCCGTCTCCGGTCACGTCTTCTTCCAACGGCTAGCTGGGCCAACCTTGTTCGGTCGCGCCGAACACTACAGTCAACCGGTTTCTCGAGCCCACAAGTCGACTCTGGTGCAGGTCGCATTCCTGCCTTGGCACTTGCATCTTCACCCGCTCAGCCATCCATCGCGGACTGCAAGAGGGAAACTCCTTGGCAGAGTTGCAGAGCCCAATGGGGAGGAGCCCTTCGGCGTCACCCGCCGTGGCCTCAGAGGGTAACCGACGCGAGCCCGCCTGTCTGGCGAGAGATCAGGGCTATCGATGACAGGCTCGCCCCGAGGCCCATCGGGGTGCCGCGTCCCTGTCTCGAGCCCCCGGGAAGTGTGCCATCTTCGATGCCCATCGACAATTCCTCACGAACAATTCCTTGCATCTTCCGCCACCCGCTCTGTCCGCGCAGTCCAAATCAGCAGAGCAACCCAAAC
Source organism: uncultured Bryobacterales bacterium (assembly GCA_964461235.1). Taxonomy (GTDB): domain Bacteria; phylum Acidobacteriota; class Terriglobia; order Bryobacterales; family UBA6623; genus VXMF01. The sequence continues at coordinate 22,080 of CAYWUV010000043.1, forward strand.
AAGGACCCCCGAGCAGGCGCTGTCCCCCCAGCCACGTAATGGCCTTGGGGCCAGGGTGCAGACCGACCCGCACCGTCCCTGCAGTCCGGCACTTGACCCGCTCATTTGATCGACGACTGACGCTGACATAGACAACACTTTCGGCGTGATACAATTGAGTTTGCAAATATACGAATTAACGGCTTTAATAGCCGTTGATTTCTCCAGGCTCAAACCATGGCTAAGAGGACCGAAACCCGTCGCAGACTCATGCAACTGGTGCCCCCCTACCGTCTCGTGACACGAACCTGGCTGATATCCCGGGGCATGGCCCATCATACAGCCGACAACCTAGTGAAGAGAGGCGAGTTGGAAGTGCTCCGCCCGGGAGTCTACGCGAATCCCGGCCAAGAGCTGGCCTGGGAAGAGGTGGTCTGCTCAGTTCAGAGAATGGGGAGCAGCCTGATCGTCGGAGGCGACACGGCACTGGACGTGCTTGGCCGCGGACACTACATCCCACTCGGCCCGAATTATGTCGTGAATCTCTACGGGCCAGAACGGTTGCCTCGCTGGATCAACGACTTGGGCCTGGCCGCCGAGTTCCGACGCCACGGTTCGAATTGGCTACGAGGCGGCAAGACTCCTCCGGTGCTTGAGGACGGCCCCGGGCTGTCGTACCCGTTCGTGATCGCGCGTAGTAGGGGACGAGGCGGGGGCCGCATGTACGTATCGACTCCCGAACGTGCCTACTTCGAGATCCTGGGCGGCGTTCCAGCCAAGACATCCTTCGAGCATGCCGAGCTCTTGCTGGACGGCATGCCGGACCTTCTGCCCCATCGGCTCAACGGACTCCTGGTCCGGACACGCAGCGTCAAGGTCAAGCGCCTCTTCTTCTGGCTGGCGAAGAGGCAGCGGCACCCTTGGCTAGCTCATGTGCCCGAGGACGGGGTGGACTTTGGAAGCGGCAAGCGGCAACTAGCGCCAGGAGGCCGCCTGAACCGGGAGTACCAGATCACTGTACCGGACTCCATGAGCGGGGAAACGCGTGAACTTCTTTGAGCGGATGGAGTTGGCCGCTCGGATCTTGCCGTATATCGGCAACCGACCGGACTTCGCGTTGAAGGGCGGTACGGCAGTCAGTTTGTTCTTTCGAGATCTCCCTCGGTTTTCTGTTGACATCGATCTCGTCTACCTACCAATTACTCCGTTTGACGAAGCATTGGACTCGATCTACCAGCAACTGAGACTGATCGCCCGGGACATTCAGTCGGCTACCAGAGATCCGCGGAGAATCATTCCTCGCGGGCCGAATTCGAGAGATCGTTTGAAGGTCCACTTCCGTTGCAATCGCCATCGGGCCAAAGTCGACGTTACGCCCGTTGGACGCGGTACCGTATGGCCTCCCGAGATCCGGCCTGCCAAGTCACTGGCGTTCGGCCTCTTGGAAGCGCAGGTCGCTTCCTTCGAGGATGTCTACGCGGGGAAGATCTGCGCGGCCCTCAGCCGACAGCATCCTCGCGACCTGTTCGACATCAAAGGACTCTTGGACAACGAACGGATCAGCCGGAAGCTGTTCATCACGTTTCTTGCCTACCTCGTCATGGACAGGTGCCCGATATCGAAGCTGCTGCAGCCAAAGAGAGAAGACATTTCCGTGACGTACGACTCGGAGTTCAAGGGGATGGCCAAGAGAGAGACTTCGGTAGTCGAACTTGTTGACGCAAGAGAGCAACTTATCGAAACGCTGCACGCGGCAATGACTGACCGCGACAGGGCATTCCTCAGCTCTGTGCAGGAAACGAATCCTGATTGCTCGCTGATCGACCTACCCTGGATCGAACGCCTCCCGGGATTCAAGTGGAGACTTACGAAGCTGACCGAATTGGGCGACAGTGAACGGGACGAAGAGGAGCGCCGCCTAGCTGCGGTGCTGGAGGGCATCTAGATTGCCAGCCCACTACAGTGCCCGAGTCCTGTTGCCTCGGGAGTCCTACGTCTCAGTCCGGACAAGACGCGGCGGCCTTGCCTCTGTCGGCAAAGCCTCGGGAACGCGGCTGTGATTCGATAGGAAGAGAGGGCCACTCTACAGGGATGCATTCGTTCCGATTCGTTCACGCAGCAGACATTCATCTGGACAGCCCGTTGAAAGGGCTGGCTGGCCAGCAGGGCAGCGCGGTGGAACTGATTCGATCGGCCACCCGCGAAGCGTTCGACGCGCTCGTCTCTCGAACGATCGACGAGCAGGCCGGCTTCCTCATCATCGCGGGCGATCTCTACGACGGTGACTGGCGTGACTACCAGACCGGTCTGTTCTTCGTTCGCCAGATGGGGCGGCTGCGGGACGCCGGGATTCCCGCGTACCTGATTTACGGAAACCATGACGCACAAAGCCAGATCACGCGCCGACTCACGCTTCCGGACAATGTCACCGTGTTTTCGGCCCGCCGGCCGGAAACATTCGAGATCCCGAACCTCGGCGTCGCCTTGCACGGGCAGAGCTTCGCCCGCCGCGACGTCACCGACAACTTGGCGGTCAAGTATCCGACGCCAATAGCGGACCTGCTCAACATCGGCGTCCTTCACACCGCCCTGGCGGGATCGGAGGGCCACGACAACTACGCCCCGTGCTCGCTGGACCAGCTCGTACAGAAGGGCTATGACTACTGGGCTCTCGGCCATGTTCACCAGCCTGCCGTCCATCACGAGTACCCCCACGTCGTGTATTCGGGCGTGCTGCAAGGACGCCACATCCGTGAGACAGGCCCGAAGGGAGCGTTTCTCGTGTCGGTCGAGGAGGGTTCCATTACGGAGGTCGCCGCGTTTCAGGTGGATCTTGTTCGATGGGAGGTTGTGGAGGTAACCGCGGCAGACTGCAGTTCGGTCGAGGACTTGGCCGACGCAATACGAACTGGACTGGAGAAGGCCGTCTCCGAACGGTCCGACGGCCGGCTGCTGGCATGCAGGATCAGACTCTCGGGCCCGAGCGAATCCCATGCGGTGGCGGTGGCTTCCGAGGACCGGCTATTAGTCGAGGCGAGATCGGCGGCGGAAGGATTGGGGGAGGAGCGCGCCTGGATCGAACGGCTCGAGATCGCCACGAAACCGATGCAAGAAGCTCAGGAACGTGCGGATCTCGCGGAGGCTTTCGGCGATATCGATAGAGCCAAAGACGACGAGGCCCTGCTCGAACGGCTGCGCGACGACATCGGACAGATCGTCTCGAAGCTGCCGCACGAGATCCGAGACGAGTCCGGAGACCCCCTGCTGGAAGCAGCCGCATCGGGAGACTACCGGCGCCTGATCGAGTTGGCCGAACCATACGCGATGGCGCGGATGGCGGAGCACGGAGCCTGAAGCATGCGAATCCGGCAGCTTGACCTCATCCGCTACGGCTGCTTCACCGAAGTCGAAGTGGATCTGCCGCCAAGCGATCCCGATATTCACATCCTGGTAGGCCCAAACGAGGCAGGCAAGTCGACCGTCAAGGCGGCGCTTGAGGACTTGCTGTTCGGTATTCCCGCCCGGTCGAGCCTGGACTTCATCCACCCCTACAGGGACATGCGACTCGGGGCAGTGTTGGAGTCCAACGGAAACCGCCTGCCGGTCAAACGTCGCAAGGGCATGAAGGATACGCTCCTGGACGCCGACGACACGCCGCTTGCCAGCGGTGAACGGGCACTGTCCCCGTTCTTGGGTAACGCCGGCCGGGAGCGTTTCGAGCGGATGTTCAGCCTGGATCACGAACGCCTACGGCGAGGGGGGCAGGAGATTCTCGACGCGAAGGGCGATCTCGGCGAGGCTCTGTTCTCGGCAAGTTCGGGATTCCAGGACCTCCGAGGGCTGGGACGGGCCCTCGATGAGGAAGCAGGGGAGCTTTGGACCAGGAGGAGATCCGCGAGGCGTCGCTATTACCAAGCGGAGGATCGACTTCGCGAGGCCGAGCGCCAGATCGGCCAGCACACCGTCAATGCCCGAAAATGGCGCGAATTGCGAGACGAGTTGGACGCGCGCCGGAAAGAGCACGACGAACTGGGGGCGAGCGTCCGAGAGATCGACACGAAACTTCGCAGGCTGGAGAGGATCCGTCGGGTGGCCCGGCGCGTGAGCGAGAAGGCGAGGCTGGAGAGCGAGGTCCAGCGTCTGGGCGACGTCCCTGCACTTCCGGAGGACGCGAGGGAGGTCTTGCGTGCGGCTGAAGAAGAAGAGCGGCTCGCCGCCCAGGGCGCCAAACAGAGGCAAGTAGACCTGAACCGGGTTCGAGCGGAGCGGGCCGGACTGGCGTGGGACGAGTCCGTTCTGCTCCGTGCCGATGAAATAGACCGGCTGCACGAGCGACGCCTGCAGGTGCAGGCACTCCGGTCGGACCTGCCGAAGCGGGAAGCGGAACTCGCCGCGGCGGTTCGTGGAATGCGCGAATTGGCGAACGATCTCGGTTGGGAGAGCGACCGGGTCGACGATCTGGTCGCCCGGATTCCCACACGGTCCGTCGTGGGGGACGCCCGAGCCCTTTTGAGCAACCGGGCCAACCGGCTGGCTGAAATCCAGGCGGCCCGCAAGGGGCTGACCGAGGCCGAGGAGCGGCTCGCCGATGTGGGCGTACGCCTGAGAGGGGCCGATGAGGCCGCTGACGTGTCCCGGCTGCGCTCCATCCTCTCGGCAACAACCAAGGAATCGAGCGGGATCGCAGCCGACATCCGTGCCGCTCGGCGGGAGTTGGCAGAGGCGGACGCCACCTCGGCAAGTCTATTCGGAAGGCTCCGACCCAAGCCCGAGCCAATTGAGGCAGCAAGTGCGCTGGCCGTTCCATCAGTCCAGGAAGTGCAGGCCCATCGCGATGCACGCCTGTCCCTAGTGCGCAAACTGGAACGGATCGGGGACCGACTCAGGTCGACGGAAGAGGGCCTGAACGAAGCGCGGAAGACACGGGACCGAATTGTAGCGGAGGAGCGACCGGTCGGCCCGCAGGAGTTGGCCGACGTCCGGTCGGAGCGCGACACGGGCTGGCAGCTCGTCAGACGGAAGTACATCGAACACGAAACCGTGTCGGACGAAGAGGTGCGGGCTTTCTCCGGCCCCCATAGCAGCTTGGGTTGGTCGTACGAGAAGGCCGTCCAGTCCGCGGACAACGCTGCGGACAGGTGGGTACAGACGGCGAACGCCGCGGCGCAGCTAGAACAGGCCAACCGGACGGTAGACTCCCTGCTCGAATCGCTAAAAGACCTGCGAGAGGAGCACAGCGCGGTCGAGGACGGGCGAGAGGCCACCGATGCTGACTGGGAAGCCCTGTGGCAGTCGGTGCCATTCGAACCCCTCGCTCCTGAGGCAATGCTGCCTTGGCTCGAAACCCACGAGCTCCTCTGCCAGGCGCTGAGCCGGAGGGACCGAAGCCGCCGTGAGCTCCAGTCGCTTCGTGAGCAGGAAACTGCAGCATCCGAAGCGGTGCTGTCGGAACTCGCGACATTGGGGGTGGATACAGGGAGATTGCGGGACGCCGGTCTACCGGCAATCCTCGAACGAGGCTTGGACGAGCGCCAACGCCACGAGCAGGCTGCGCAGTCACGGGCAGCACTGGAGATGGAGGCGAGGCGCGCAGCGGCCTCGGTGGAAGCGAAGCGGCGGGAGGTCGAGCAATCGGATTCCGCCATGTCGAGTTGGCAGGCCGAGTGGTCTCGGGCGGTCACAGCCCTGGGATTCCCGGAAACGGCGATGCCGGACTCGGTCGAAGCACAGATCGAAGTCATTGAGAGGATGCGCCAGGCAGCGTCCGAAATGGCAAACCTCCGCGACAAGCGGGTGGAGTTAATCCGCCGCGACATCGAATCATTCGAGCGGGACGTGCGCACCTTCGTGGCGTCGGTAGCTCCGGATCTGTCCCAAGAGAGTCCGAACAACGCGACGATTGGGATGGAACAGCGGCTCGCGGCTTCGCGCGACGCGCGCAAGGATGCTGCGGCGAAGGACAAGCAGATTCAATCGCTGGAGCAGGAAATCCAACGATTCGACGAGAAGACACGCGAAGCGCGGGAGGCTGTGGTCAGTCTGCAAGCCGCGGCCGGGGTTACCGACACAGACTCCCTCCGGACAGCAATCGAGAAAGCAGAAATGGCCAAGAGCATCGGCAAGGAACGACAACGTGTCCTCCGGGAGCTCTCGGAAGACGGCGATGGCCTTTCGGTCGAGGAGATGGAGCAAGAATGCCAAGACGTAGACCTCGACCAAGCCGCATCCGATGAGGCCGAGCTGCGCTCGGAAATCGACGAACTCCGGAGTCGACAGGAGAGCGTACGGGACAGCCTCCGCGATGCCGAGGATCGGTTCCGGGAAGTCGGAGGGGGAGGTGCAGCAGCGGTGGCGGAAGGAGCCAGGCAGGATGCGCTCGCGGAGATTCGCGAGATCGCCCAGCAGTACGTCCGCCGACGCACCGCAGCGTTGCTGCTCCAGTGGGCGGTGGAACGGAACCGGCGCGAGAGGCAGGGCCCCATGCTGCGCAGAGCCGGAGAGATTTTCGCCGAATTGACCCTGGGATCGTTCGAGGCCCTCGAACTGGACTTCGACGAGAACGACCGGGCGAGGCTGGTGGGCCGCCGCCCTTCGGGCGGGCGCGTGGACATGAACGGAATGAGCTCGGGGTCGGCCGACCAGCTTTACCTCGCGCTGCGAGTGGCCGCGTTGGAGGGCTACGCGGGGGATGCCGGTTCCCTTCCCTTCGTCGCGGACGACCTCTTCGTCAATTTCGACGACCGGCGGTCGGCGGCGGGCTTCCGCGTGCTCGCCCGGCTAGCGCACAAGTACCAAGTGATCTTCCTGACGCACCACGACCATCTGGCGGAAGTGGCGAAGCTGGCCGTGCCCGGCGGGATCCGAGTGTGGGCATTGCCGCGAAGGACGGTCCCATCCGTCGCAGGAGCAGCATCCTAATCGCGTGAGGTGTGGGAGAAGAAGGGCGCGCGCCGCGTTCAACCAATACCGGGTCAATCGCGGCATTCGCACCGCCCGGCATCCGGACCGGCACCCCTCAGAGTCCTCCATCGGGCACTCTGATCCAGCCACCGAGCCGGATTGCCACGAGGGGTGGGAGTTGGGCCATGGGGAGGAGCGCAGATTTCTCGTGAGCTGCGGACCGGGCCAACAAGCCTTCGAGCCCGGCCTCCGCCACCCGAGAGGTTGCAGCCACGCCGGGGTCTCCTATTCTTAGAAAAGCGCCCGGTTCGCGGCTGATATGCCGAAGCGATTCACCTGCCTGATTTGCCGCAACGAGATCGCCGAACCGGGCGGGGCGTGCCCGCATTGCCGCGGGCGCTCGATGATTGCCGAGGGTGCATCTCCCCGGATCATCTCGGCAGTCTTCGGCGTCATGGCCGCGGTCTTCGTCCTGACGGGACTCTACGCGGGGTCCTTCAAGCAGGAGCGGCAGAAGCGAGGTCGTCTGCATTTCGAAGCGGCCGAGAGGGCGATGGCAGCCGACGATTACGAGATTGCCGCCAGCCTGTACCGGGACGCGCTGCTGTATTCCCGCGACGATCCAACGTACCGCCTTGGATTGTCGAGGGCCCTGTTCGCAGCCGGGCGCTATTCCGAGACCGAGAACCACTTGGCCACAGTACGCGTAGACGACCCGACTTCGGGGATAGTCAACCTGCTGCTAGCACGCCTGTCCGCCAAGAAGGGGCAGGTGGACGAGGCCGTTTCGTATTACAGAACGGCAATCTACGGACGCTGGGACGACCAGCCGGACGAGGACCGAATCGACATCCGACTCGAACTCGCTGACTTCCTTGAGGCTGCCGGACGAGACAACCTCCTGACTGCGGAACTGATGGAACTCGCAGAAATCGTCCCCGACGACCTCGATATCCGAACGCGCTTGGCGAACCAGCACCTGAAGAACGGCTTGTACGAACAGGCCACGTCCATGTTCCAATCAGTGATCGATGTCGAATCGCAAGACCGAGAAGCCCTGATCGGGCGCGGGGACGCGGAGTTCCATCTGCACAATTTTCTGACGGCGCGGACCCAATACAACAAGGCACAAGTGTACGGCTCCGACGAGGCGACGATACGACGAATCGACTTATGCAACAAGATCCTCGAACTTGACCCAGCCCGTGTCGGCATCGGAATTCAGGAACGATTGCGGCGCAGTCGCGTCGTCATCGATCGCGCGCTCGCAGCCGCGGCATCCTGCCGATACCCGCCCGAGGGGAACTTCGTGGGTCCGCCAGGCCCGTGGCCGGAACGGGAACAGGAGTTGATCGAACAAGCCGAGGCCGCCGTGCGTGCCAAGCCGACATCACCAATCGATGAGACGGTCGACCTCAACCTACTACTCGCCGAAGAGGTCTGGAAGCTCGCGGTGTCGCTATGCGATCCGGCGGATCCGGCCGACGAGCCGCTCTCGTACGTGATCTCGAAGGCGGGGCAATGAGGCATCTCAGGGACTTTCTGGCCAAGCTCAATTCGATGAGCCGGGCGAGTCCGGTTCTCGAGGAGCCCCAGCGGTTCCTGCTGCTATCGATCATCATCGGCATCTTCTCCGGGCTCGTCGTCGTCTGCTTCCACATCTCGATCGAGTTCCTGAATTGGCACACCATCCACTCTCTCGCGCGGGGCTCGCAATACTACCTGCCCCTGTGGCCGGCCTTGGGAGGACTGGCGGGCTACGCCATCGTTCAGCGCATTGTCCCCACGGCACGGGGCACGGGAGTGAACTATACGAAGGCGGCCGTCTACGCTTCGGACGGGTACGTTCCGTTCCGCAGCGTCCTGGGAAAGTTCACCACCTGCACGCTCTCCATCGGAACCGGCAACCCGATGGGTCCGGAGGATCCCGCCCTTCAGATGGGAGCAGGCATTGCGTCGCTTCTGGGTCGCATTTTTCACCTCACTCGCGAGCACATGCGTCTCATCGCCCCGATCGGGGCGGCGGCCGGCATCGGTGCCGCATTCAACACTCCCATCGCCGCAGTGCTCTTCGTCATGGAAGAAGTGGTCGAGGCCTGGAACGTTGGAGTGCTCGGCTCGATCGTGCTCTCGTCCGTATCCGCAGTAGTCGTTAGCCGGTGGTTCCTTGGCGACGAACCTCTCTACCGAGTCCCTGAGTTTGAACTCGCCGCTTATTCCGAGTTGCTCGTTTACGCGGCTATCGGGATCCTCGGCGGCTACCTTTCCGCCCTGTTCACGCAATACACCATCCGGTTGCGCGGCCGGACCCTGCGACTTTCCGAACAGCGCAAGGCTTGGCTGCCGGCCGCGGCCGGATTGGTCGTAGGCATTGTCGGAATGCTCGTACCCGAGACGCTTGGTGCGGGCTACGAGGTCATCGACGGCGCCCTCAACGACCGCTTCCAGTGGAACGTGCTGCTGCTCTTCGGCATTCTCAAGTTCTTCACTATGTCGCTCTGCTTCAGTTGCGGGACACCGGGCGGCCTGTTCGCGCCGACGCTGTTCGTCGGTGCGGCGATCGGGGGCGGGCTCGGCGGTCTGGCCAACCTCCTCTGGCCGCTGTCGACGAGTTCGACCGGAGCCTACGTCCTGGTTGGAATCGGAACGTTCTTCGCGGGTATCTTCCGAGCCCCGATGACGTCCGTATTCATGGTCTTCGAACTCAGCGCCAGCTACGAGATCATCCTCCCTGTCATGATCGCCAACACCATGGCGATCCTAGTGTCTCGCCAGCTGCAGCGCCAGTCCGTACTCCAGTTGGCAAGCTACCAGGATGGACTGGACCTGCCTTCCGTGGAAGAGAGGAGGGAAGCCCCCGCCATCTGCGTCGAGGACGCCATGCAGCGCGACAAGGCGAGACTGCTAGAGGCGGGAACCACCGTGTCCGAGGCGATGAGACGGATTGAGGAATTGGCCGAGGACGCTCTGCTCGTGGAGGCCCGCCAGGGCGTGTGGAGATGGTTCTCACGTCGCGACCTGGAGCGCGCCGTAAGCGAAGGCAAGGGGGACCAGCTCGTCCGGGAAGCCGTCCTGGGACGGTCGGTGATCCGGACCCATCCCGACCTGCCGATCGACCAGGCCATGCGCAAGCTGGCCGTCTACCCCCTGCTACCGGTCGCCAGCCGGGTCAATCCTGCCTACCTTGTGGGCACTCTCTCGCTGGAGGACGTGCACCGGGCGTTCGGAATCAAGCACAGGCCTCAGCGCGAAAGCCAGTACCGCGCCCGCGAGTGATGCCGATCACTCGTGAGTATCGTGCTCGCAGGCGAAGGTGGAGGGCACGCCGTGCTTGTTGAGCTCGGCGATGCCGATCCTGGAAGTATAGTAGCCCTCCACGGTCAGCCGCTTGAGCCTGGAGAAGAACTCGGCCCCAATGGCCAGTTCGGGATCCGTGGCCTCGTCGAGGCTCTCGAGGATGGCCACCTGATCCTTCTCGTCCAGGGCCACGAACGGCGCTCCGTGACGGCTGATCGCGTGACCGTCGAGCCAACCCAGCCCCTTGAGGAAGCCGTGGCCCTTGTCCGACTCGACGTCGTGGAGCATGAGGTCAATGTACTCGTTGACCTTGGCGGCCTTGGCACCTGGCGTGTCGGTCTCGGGGATCACCAGTTCGGTAAGTGCAACGACGGTCTCGTTCTGGTGCGCATCGAATAGCAGGGGCGTCCATGCTACATCGGCCGACGCCTGGGCTGCGGCCGCCGGGGCCGGGGCGATCTGCGTCACCAGCGGCGCGGCTGCCGCCGCACCGGTTCCGGCCAAGGCACTCTTGATCCAGTCGCGACGCTGCAAATTCCGCACCTCCCTGAGCTAGCCCTTGATTGTAATGCAATCGAGCCGCGCCACGAGGGATAGGACCTCGGGCGCGGCTCGGTGGCACCGCCTAGGAGGGAGGAGTTGCGTGGGCAGGTGGCAGCGCCGGGGAAACCCTACTCCTTCGGACCGAAGACCCACATCATTCCGACGGTGATCGTGTTCTGGTTAAATGCGAAGCCCTCGTTGGCGGTACAGGTAGAGCAGCTGAAGAACGCCACGTCGGACCAGTCGCGACGATACTCGAATCGCGTCAGGAACCGCGCGTCATCCTTGACCGGCTGGACCTCGAAAGTGATGGTGTACTCGCGCAGGTTCTGCTCCACCCCGGTCGACCGCGCCTGGGAGTCGTCCAGGAACTCGAAACGGTAGGCCAGGCGTGCTTGGTCGGAGAAGTGGACGCGTGCGTAGCCTCCCATGCCCCATGAGGTGGCCGAGTTGCCATCAATGTCCGCATCCGAGATGTAGTCAAGGTTGCCCATGATCTCGAACCGGTCATGCAATCCGCCATAGAAGTTCCAGCTGAAGTTCTTTCGCCAACCCTCGTTCGGGTTCTCAGGGCCGTTGATCCAGGTGGCCGTCGTGTTGAATCGGTCGTTCGGAGCCAGCGAAATCTGTGTGCCGTACGACTTCCCGGTGTTCTGGTCCCAAGCATTGTCGAAGCCGTTCACCAGCATGAATGTCGCGGTGACGGTATCGCTCAAGGGCGTGCTGAGCTTTGCGCCGAGATGCGAGAACGGCTCGTTCCAGGCCCACAGCATGCCGCGCGTGTAGTTCCAGTTCAGGTGCGACTCGGCAACTTCGAGGCCGGCGATGGTGCCGAACAGGCCCACATCAAGCTCAGCTCCGTTATCGAACTGGTAGTAGCCGTAGGCTTGCTGGAGGTAGATCACGTCCTCCAGCGGGCCAGGCTCCAGGCCGTCCCGGAAGAGGCGCGCGCCGGAGCCGAACCAGATATCCGAGCGGAACCCGACGGGTCCATCGCCACTGGCGTCGATCTCCAGCTTCGCCTGGTTCAGGCCGAATCCCCGGGAGTTGGGGTTGGTGTAGTACAGCGTGTTCGTGCCGTCTGCAGGGCTGTTGGTGTTATGGGTGTAGTACGTGTCCAGCAGGCCGGTGATCGAGATCGCCTGGCCCCCGCTGCTGGCCACGCCGACCGGCATTTCCTGGCTCGGCTCCGCGTCGCTGACTGCCTTGGGAGCGGTCCGGACGGGCTGAGCTTCAGCGACCGGCTGCTCGCCCCCCCCCAAGTCCTGCGATTGCGCCACGGCACTGACGGGTGCGGCAGGCGCGGGTTCCGGGTCCTCCGTCGCGGCCCGGGTCTGCTGGATGGAATCCAGCATTGCCTCGAGCTTCAGCAGTCGCGAGCGGAGCGCGGAGAGTTCCTCGCGCAGTTCGGCTTCGAGTTCGGTCGCATCCGAATTCGCCGCGCCCGCCTCCGGGGCGGCGGCCAGCGGCATTGCGATGAGTGCCAGCATTAGCGATGTCAGCATGAAGTTCTTCATGTCTTTCCTCCTGGTCCTGAGCCCAATCCCCAGTCGCGTGACACACTGGCGACAAGCGTTTGAACTCGCCGTTTTGGTATAGGCGGAGGTCTCTGCCTCGCCCGAAGCTCCACTCTAGGGAACGCCGCCACAGAGGGCAATTAGATAATTTTTATGGGGTGTATTCAGATTCCTTACCCTGTCGAGGAACATCGTAAGCTCATTGATTTCAATCGATTATAGAGACCAATGAGCTGGAAACGAACGCTCTGCAGTGCTTCGGAAGGACCTTGGAGGAAAGGAAATTTCGGGCGGAGTGCAGCAAGTGGCTAGTGGCGATCGGGGTGTGCCCGCAACGGCAGAGCAGGTGTGCGAACTCGTGAGCCAAGGCCGAGTAGACGTCATCGCGACGCGGCAGCCAGTGCGCCCGATACCCGATCCACGCGGTATCGAAGTACGGTGCCGCGGGCCCGTCCTCGTCCGACGCGCGGTAGGAGATCGCGAGCGACTCCGTCCCTGTGACACGGCCGATCAGGAATGCCACCGGATAGCGCGCTCCATCGGGAATCTTGGCGCTGAGCTCCGCGACCGTGGGGGGCACGCCGGAATCGGGGTCCGTGGCGCTCGCGTCCAAGCGGCGCCTCGCCGGTGCGAGGCTCAGCCGGACAAGATCGACGCTGCCGAGTTCGATGCCGCATGGGGCGAGGATGGCAGCGGTGCGCCGGACCTGGCGCAACGCTCTGGCCTCGGTCCAAGGCGTCTCTCGCACGTAGGCTACGGTGGCGTCGAGACGATAGCCTTGCGCGGACGATCCACTGGGATAGATCTCGTCCCGTGTGATTGGCCGGACCTCTGCACCGGAGAAGCCGGACCTGGCCCAATCCAGGGACTGCGGGGAGTCACTCGCGTTCCCAGCGCAAGGGACACTGACCAAACCGGTGAAGGCAAGCAGCAGCCTCAACGCAATGCACGGGTCCCTCATTCGGGCCCATGATAGACTGCAACATCGTCTGGACACGGTCCGGACCGGACGCCTCTCACGGAACCCGGGAATGAACATCCTGGACCTGGATACCCCTGCTCTGCTGATCGACCTGGATCGCATGGAGGCGAACCTAAACCGCGCGGCCAGCTACGCGAGGGAGCATGGCCTCCGCTTGCGCCCCCACACGAAGACACACAAGTCGCCCCTTATCGCCCGCATGCAGCTCGAACGGGGTGCCTGTGGTCTCACCGTCGCCAAGGTGGGAGAAGCCGAGGTGATGGCGGCCGATGCCCCGCCGGAACTGCTCGTCGCTTATCCCGTCTGGGGCGAATCCAAGTGCGAAAGGCTCACCGAGGTGGCCAAGACAGTGCCCGTCACCGTGGCGATCGACAGCGCGGAGGTCGCCGAGGGCCTGCAACGTCACGCGAGCAAGGCGGGCATCAGGCTGGGCATCCTAGTGGAGACCGATTTGGGCATGCATCGGTGCGGGCTTCCTCCGGGGAAACAGCTGTTGAGTCTCGCGCACGCGGTCGCGGGGATGGATGCACTTCGCCTCGAGGGCGTGATGTTCTATCCCGGGCACATCAACCTCGCCGTGGAAGGCGGAGAGGAAGCCCTGATGAGGCTTTCCGCCGAACTGGAATCGGTCCTGCTCGACTTCCGCCGCGACGGGCTGCCTGCCGAGCTCGTCAGCGGGGGCTCCACGCCAACGCTGTATCATTCCCATCGCGTGCCGGGGATCACCGAAATCCGGCCGGGCACGTACGTATTCAACGACCGTAGCCAGGTCGCGATGGGTTCCTGCCGCTGGGAGGACTGTGCCGCGACGATCCTGGCTACGGTGGTCTCCACTGCCCGGCGCGACTCAGCCGTCATCGACGGCGGTTCAAAGACCTTCACATCCGACAGCATGCGTCCTTTCGGCCGCGACGGCTTCGGGCAGGTGCTCGGAATGCCGGAAGTCCGCTTCCGAGCGATGAACGAAGAGCACGGAATGCTCGACTTGAGCCGGCATAGCGGGCCGCCGCTCCGCGTGGGGCAGCCCTTGCGGATCGTGCCAAATCATGTCTGCGTGGCGGTCAACATGCACGAGACGGCTCATGGTTTTCGCGGGGAGACCGTCGAGGTCTCCTGGGCAGTCGAGGGTCGAGGCAAGCTCCAGTAGGGCTCCCTTGTGTCACGATGGCGGGTAGGGACGGAGGTCCCCCAATGAGCGAAGACAACCCAACCGGCATCGAGCGAATCATGGCACCGGGAGCGCCCAGCCCCCAAGGACCTTACTCCCATGCAGTCAAGGCCGGGGGCTTCGTCTACGTTTCCGGCCAGGCGGCTCTCGACCCGGAAACCAGCAAACCGATCGGCGGGACGGTGGCGGAGGAGACCCACCGCACGATCCAGAACATCAAGGCAATTCTGGAGGGCTCGGGGGCAAGCCTTGAGGACGTGGTCAAGTGTTCAGTCTTCCTGGCGGACATCCGCGACTTCGCCGAGATGAACGCTGTGTACGCAGAGTACTTCGGGCGGGCCAAACCCGCCCGCACGACCGTACAGGCGGTATTGCCAGCATCCGGACTGAAAGTCGAGATCGACTGCATCGCCTACATCCACGAGCGCAGCAGCGAGTAGTCCTGCGGGCTTCCGCCGTTGTTGGGAGAGTTGGAGCGGACGGACTCCGCGCGCATGCGACGCAGGAAATTCGAGGAAGGCGGGGGCGCAGGGAGCGGCGGCGGAGACGGCGTAGCCGTTGTTGGAGCCGATGAGGGGGTAGGGCAGGACGGAAGCGGTCCAGAAGCCACTCGAGAATGGGAGAACTGGAAACGGGGGCCCCGCCCTGTGGCTCGAAGCGGCACCCGCAAAGTCAAGCCCCTGGAAACTGGTTCCTCGCTACCAACTCCTCAACGGACCGCGAGACACAAAGCCAAACTGAGAGCTGCCGCAGTGCAACGATTGAACCTGCCGAACATACTCGGCACGCAAGACAGAGCGGGCGTCTCGGGGAGACGCCCGCATGAGCCTTGGGCTCGGCGCAAGAACTAGTCGTCAGCAGCGATCGCTGCGTCGGCCTTGGCGAGGTAGACGCCAGCCATCTCGCGCGCATCGGCGGCTTGCTTGCTCGCCGTTCGAGCCAACTGGCGTTGGCGCTCCGGCGTATTCCAAGCCGTTCCTCGTTTGGCGAGGAGCGAGGCCGGCGCGGCGGCGTAACGCTTCTCGAGACGCTGGTGGCGGGCCACCTTCTCGTCGAGTCTTTCGGCTCGGAACTCGTAGAGGCGAGCGATCCGCTCGAAGTCGGCGCTCGTCGAGGCGATCTCCTCGAGCTTGGCCAGGTTCTTCAGCTTCATTGCCTCCTTCGTATCGGCGATCTCGACCGCGAAGGCGCTTGAAGCAAAGCTTCCAAGAGCAGCGGCAGCAACCAGATTCAACAGGGTTTTGCGAGTTGTCGGCATTGTCGGTGTCCTCCTTTGGCGTGTTGCTCGGGCGTCTTTCCAACGACCTTACGCTTCTTAGGCTACGGCCAGGGACCCGTCGGGGCAATCCGTAAAACTACGGTAGGGGGGAAGAGAATTTTCGGGCCTCGCGAGATCCGGACACGAGCCGCTCAGCGGCCAACCAGACCCTGCTTGACTGCGTATTGGACCAACTCCGCGGTGGTCTTGACGCCTACCTGCTCCATGATGGCGTACTTGTGGGATTCGACCGTGCGAGGCGACAAGTCGAGCAGGGCCGCAATCTCCTTCGCGGAGAGACCTTCCGCAATCAGTTGCAGCACTTCCGCTTGGCGGGTGGTTAGCCGGGGTTTGGCCTCTCCGCCGCGGCGGAGAGCCTCCAATACTCCACCGGCGATGCGGGGCGTGACATACGTGCGTCCGGCCAAGGCTTCGCGGATCGCGGTGACCAGCTCTTCGGGTGCCGAGTGCTTGAGGACATAGCCCGCGGCACCGGCATCAAGCGCCTCCGTCGCGTAGCTCACGTCGGGGTGCATGGTAAGGAAGATGAACTTTGCCGACGAGCCGGCCTCGCGCAGGCGCCGTACGGCCTGGATGCCATTGAGAAGCGGCATCGTCACATCCGCGACCACGATATCGGGGTGCAGACGATCATGCGCTTCCAGCAGCGCTCGGCCGTCCTCCACGACTTCCAGCAACTCGTATTCGGGCTCAAGCAACCCGCGCAGGCCTTCGGCGACGATTCGATGGTCGTCGGCCACCAGCACGCGCGGCTTACGAGAAGAAGCGAATCTGGTCATGGAGTGCTTGCCTGCGGCACCTCGACCAATATTCTCACCCCTTCTCCAGGGGTGGTACGGATGTCGATGCGCCCGCCGACAAGCCGAGCCCGTTCGCCAAGGCTGGCTAGCCCCAATCCTCCGCGACTGCGCGCCGCCTCCCGGTCGAAGCCACGGCCGTCGTCCTCGATGCTGAGCCGCACGGTGTCGTCCACGACGCCCAGTTCAACACTGACCTCGGTCGCGCCGGAGTGAGCGGCGATGTTGCGGAACGACTCCTGGGCGATGCGGTACAGCGCCAGAGAGGACTCACGCGGGAACTCCTCGGGCAGGTCCTCGGAGGCGAAGGACACCGGAATGCCCAGCCGCTTGGAGAGGCTCCGGCACTCGGCGCGCATGGCGGCAGGCAAGCCCAAGTCGTCGAGCATCGCCGGGTGCAGTCGCCGAGACAGGTCTTGGACGTCATGGGACAGGACGACGATCAGCTCCTTGAGCGTCGCCAGCGCATTCCGGTCATTCTCGTCGAGTTTGGCACCGCGAGCCAGCTTGCCGGCATCGATGGCCAGCATCGCCAGGCGCTGCGTTACGTCGTCGTGAAGCTCACGGGCGAGCCTGCTGCGCTCCTCTTCCTGGGCGTTGAGCAGCCTCCCGGCCAATATGCGGAGTTCCTGGCGACTCGCCCGCAAGCGCTCTTCGGCGGCCTTGCGTTCGGTGATGTCCTGCGCCACGCAGACAGCTTCGCGGCCCTCGCTTCCGGAGTCGTCAACAAACGCGGCGGTGAATAGCACCGGGATGCGCCGGCCGTCGGCGGCCACGAGCTCTTTTTCGATCGCGGGCAACGAGCCGTCGCGGCGCAGGCGCGCCATCCAGGGAGGATCGTCGGTCGCGCTTCCGACGATCACACGGAGCGGGAGGTCACGCAACTCCTCCGGGCTGTAGCCCAGCAAGCTGCAAGCTGCGGGATTCGCCGCGGTGACGAGAGGATCGCCGCGGGCACCGCCGCCCGCATTGCCCAGGACAAAGACGGCATTGATCATGGACGCCAGCAGACTGTCGAGGTGATCGCGGGACACGAGGGTGGCACTCAGCCGCTCAGTGAGGTCTTCGAAGGTCTGCCACAGTCGGGCGATCTCGTCGTCGGCCGCGCGGAATGCACTGGCCGATTTGGCCTGAATGCGGCCGCCCCGACCGAGGCGCTCGACCTCCGCGGTCAGGGCGAGCAATGGTCGGGTGGTACCGCGAGCGATGAGGTAGCCGACAAGGACAAAGGCACCGGAGATCAGCAGGGCCAAGGCCGCGAGTTGGAGGCGCAGCGCTTGCACCGGACGAAACACCTCCTCCGCGTCGATCTCGGAGAGCATCACCCAATCGAGGTCGGGTAGGGCGAGCGGCGTATACGAGCTGAGCACCTGGATGCCGCGATAGTCGGCGACTTGCTGGGTCGCTGCCTTACCGGCAAGCGCCTGGCGCACAGCAGCGGTGTCGACCGCTTGGAGGAGGACCGATGTGCCGCTGCTCCTCAGACGCTCGAGTGAACTCGGCGAGTAGCCGAACTCGCGGAGCTGCTGGTAGTAGGCATCTGGGGTTTCGAGCTGGAATCGGGAATCGCTGCGCATCAGGAGATCAGGGCCTACCAAGTAGGTTTCCCCCGATTCCCCGAATCCCTCGCGTAGCCAGTTGCCGCCGCCAGTCATCACATCGTCCAGCTTGCGAGTCGACAAGCGGGCCGCCAACACGCCCTGCTCGCCGCGGGGAGCAACGACGGCATGCGCGGCAAAGAGCGCCGGTGACCCGAATGATCCCGGGTAGGGGGCAAAATCGACGATGACCGTGCCGGCTTCCGACTCCAGGCTGCGTCTTGAAGCCTCGCGAAGACTGCTGCTTACATAGGCGATCTGCTTGAGCGTGATGCCGAGGTCATGCCCTTTCCGTACGGAGTAGAGCACGGTCTCCGACATCGGATCGATGAGCAGCAGGTCTTCGAAATCGAAGGCGTCCGCAAAATCCGCCAAGCTAGGGTGGTGCAAACCATGCACGGCGGCATAGTCGTCACCAAGGACGGCCGGCTCCGACGTCGGGTCCAGCCAATAGCGAGCCTGCAGCTTGGTCCCGGCGAGCGAAGCCGGGAGCAGGTCATCGAGGCCCGGCGGATCGGGCTGGCCGGGAAAGCGCGACACGACGCGATCACCGTAAGCGGCGGCGAGCATCTCTCGGTTGTCGCCGGGCGAAGCGTGTGTGTCGAGCTGCAACCATCCGGCTTGAAAGCCCAAGTAGGCGTCGACCACGGATTCGTCGCGTGCCAGGGTTGCGAGGATACGAGCCGTGTCTCGGAAGTATGTCTCGATCTGGCGCTTCTTGGTTTCCCGAATGCCCGTTAGGCGTTCGTAGCTGGCCTCCTCAAGGGCACGGTGGGCGATTTGATAGGACTGAAATCCCGTTAGCCCGATGGCGGTCAGGCCCAGCCCCAGAAAAGCGAGGCGCAGACGCATCGAGAGCGAGCGACGTGGCTGCCCGGATCGCGTCACCGATTTCTCATATTAAGACTGCGAGTGCGAGCGAAGAGGCGAAGCTCAAAATACAAGTCTGGAAGCCGTGAATCGGTTTCGCGTGCGACGGATTACCCCAGAACCCATTGGACAGATCCGCCCTCTGTCCTCAATCAGCGGGTCATCGCGGTGGGCCGACACGGTGCTAGTGCGGTTTGGGTCGTCGATCTCCGGGGAGACACCGGCTGCGCTGCCAAACTCGCCGACAATGGGTGATGCCTCAGCCCAATTGCCCCATCTCCAAGCGAGTTGATGCAACCGGTGTCGTAGGTACGGGGCACGATCGCACCCACTCGCACCGCCACAGTCGGCGCGTTGCTAACCACCTCGTCAACGATCCGCCATGTAACCGCGAAGCCGGAGTCGAACCATCCGCTGTAGCTCTCCTGGCCCCTGACGGACCGGCCAGATCCTCCACGAAGCTCGCCGCCCAGCCTGACCACAAATCGAACGTCACCGCGTCGTTGAACACAAATCACATCGTGTTTTGGACCAAGTTCAGCTCGATGGCCTTGAAACGACCCCTCTTTGTGGTCTGGCGCGAGAACATCGGTGACGTTCCGGTTCAGGTGGGCAAACCGTGCCGGTCTCCGGCTCGGAGAGCTAGGGCGTACCCTGCGCCGGCACAGAAGAGACTGAGAGACAAGAACCAAGGGGCCGAGCCGAGGGGCAGCGTCCGAGGGACCCACAGCCGCAGAGCGACTCCTCTCCGAGAGTTGGGGGTGCGGTTCGGAGGGCTCGAGGTGCGGAGGCGCGTCAGAGGCAAGCTCGGGCTCGCCCCGGCGACAGGGCTCCTCGTCCTCATCCACGCACGGGATGCAGTGCCATCTGTTGCGAATACCCCAACGTCTTTGCCCAGCGAATTCTTGGCAACGGTCCAATAACTCGAAGCGTCGGATCAGGTAGTAGTTGACCAGTTCCATCTTCAGCTTGCAGTCGTTGCCTTCCACGGCCCTTTCGCGACACAGCGAGGTGACTGCCTTGTCGTACGATGATCCGGTCTCGTTACGGCCATAAACGGCCACCAGGCTGGCCGGGAGGCTCCTCG
This sequence comes from uncultured Bryobacterales bacterium, assembly GCA_964461235.1. Lineage (GTDB taxonomy): Bacteria > Acidobacteriota > Terriglobia > Bryobacterales > UBA6623 > VXMF01. The sequence goes on from CAYWUV010000043.1 coordinate 42,097, forward strand.
CCCAGTCATGGTCGAGTTCGCCGTTCGATGGCGGGCAGGAATCGCAGACCAGCAGATCGAACGTCAGAGCCTTGCCCTGCAAGGAAGCCGCACTAGGACTCACCTTGCCGGCTCTTGATCCGACGGAACGGGACGCCGAGAGCACAACCTCGAAGAGCCCCGCGTCGGCGTCCAAGCTCAGTGAGAAGGCTCGTTCAGGTTCCAGTCGTAGTCGTATTCAATCGCACCCTCGAACGCTCCGAGGAATTCCGCTAGTTCGGAGTCGGCGTAGTCGATCAGGTGTCCGATCACCGACTCATCTGTGCCGCCGAAATCGTCTTTGTACCAATCGTAGATGCTCGAAATGATGACGACGTCATCATTCACAACGTCGACACCTTGCGGACTGTTCACGAAGGCCCGCGCGCCTGCCTCGAGCAGTGACTCGGTGTTGGCGGCGGTGAACGCCGTCTCGATCAAGTGCGGGCAGCCGTAGGCGGCGCAGTTCACCGCATAGTGAATCCGCTTGTCCCGCCAGACCGGGCGAAGGATGCCGTGTTCGATCTGGTCGAGGGTCAGGTCCTCGCCGGCGACATTAGCGTGCACATCGTTCCACGGACCGGTCAGCGGGACAATTCCTTCGTGGATCTGCTTGATCGATTCCACCGGATAGGCGTCCAGAACGACCTTCATCGTGACCGCGTTGTAGAGATTGATCCAATACGCCATCTGCTCCGCACGGGGGTAACCGCGGGGATCGATCCCTTGCAGGTATTCAACGTATTCCCCCAGCCTCGCCGCATCCGCGGGATTCCCGGCCAGGGCCGCATAGTCAACGACATTGACGCCGGACGGATCGGGGTCGACGTACTCGTCCAAGAGGTCCTGCCATGTTCCGTGATCCACGCGCTCGACGCTGGACTCGTCGCTGGCATCCCAAATGGAAATCCGTTCCGCCTGTGGCGGACCGCAGGCCACAGCCAGAATCGCGACTCCGAATAGACTCCCCGTCAAGTTGCGCTGTCGTCTGGCTCGAACACTTGCCTCCCCAATTCCGTACCGTTCGTTGCCGTTCATCATTCTGTCGCCCGACGGACGTCCCTGCGTCCATTGTAAGAACTTCGTAAACGACAGACGGTTAGCCACTCAAGGCATTTGACCGGCCGCTACGGCCGCCCACCCGCAATGACCGTGCAAGACGATGTACCGCATGGCTCTCCAGGGTCAGCCCGTTTACGCAGCCGAGCAGTGCGGTCAGCGATGCTGTCCACGCCCCGATACATGGGAATAGCCGTCGCGAATGGCAACAATCGAGTCTTCGCCAGCTGGACAGGATCGCATGCATTGGCGAGCAAGAGCTGCCAGCGACGGCCGTAACCGGACGAGGTCCTACCACTCCGGTCCGCCGAAGAACAGGGCTTGCCGATCCAAACGGATTCGGAAATGCCAGTGTTCGGCTTGCAAGCCACGTCACTCAAGGCCTATCATGACGCTGAGCCCGACTATGACCCTTCTCTTGCGTTCGCCGAAGTCCGGCAGCGTAACGGAACAGTCGGATCTCACGTCCCAACAAGCAGGCGGCCATGTCGGATTACTACCAGCCTGACGGCCGGTCGGGAGTGGTGCCCCGCTTCCCGGAACCGGATTCCCTAGTCATCGAGTCGATTCACGAGTCGTGGTGGAGGCATTTCCTGAAGGAAGTCGGCGAAATGCTGAACCCACCGAAGTTCGGCCCGCTGCCAACGTTTCCCCCAGCCCAGCCCGGAGAGCTCGACTACAAGGATCCGAATGTCTACTCGCTGAGCCGTCCCTGGTGGCTGGGCATCGTGGAGACGCTACGAATCACCGCTCAGGCACGGAGGCTGCCTGAGCCGCCATCATACCCGCCCGCACGCGCAGGCGAATTGGACCTTCCGCCGTTGAATATCGGCACGCTCTCGCTGCCGTGGTGGATGGGTCTGGCGGAGAGCTACCGGCTCTCGCAGGAATTGAAGAAGGCTCCTCCCCTGAAGCTGACTTCGAGGCCCGTCCAAGTCCAGGAGATCTGGGGGGGCTTCAGCTACAGGCGGCAGGGCATGGCCGTGACAGCTGTTGCGCACGTGCTTTTCGTGGTTGCTGTCTTCGGCTTTCAGGGCAATGATCTGGCCGATGCGAACCGGGGTACGGTCACCCTGATCATCCCGGTCGACATCTCGCCGTACCTGGCCCAGCTCAATATGCCGGCAAAGGCGGATCCTGGTGACAGTGGCGGCGGCGGTGGCGGCGGGGCCAATTCCCCGCTTCCGGCCAGCCGCGGAAGGTTGCCAAGGTTCTCGCTCGAACCGCAACTGGCCCCTCCGACGCCAATCATCCGCAACCAGGACCCTGAGCTGGCCGTAGAGCCGACAGTCAAGGTGTCCCCCGACATCACGCTGCCCCAAGTCGACCTCTCGGTGTTCGGCGACCCGTTCGGCGCGGACGGCCCTCCCTCGGCCGGCCCCGGCACAGGCGGTGGCATTGGTTCCGGACGCGGCACGGGAGTAGGATCCGGCACGGGCGCGGGAGTGGGGCCCGGCTCCGGGGGTGGAATCGGCGGCGGCGTGTTCCGCATCGGCGGCGGCGTGTCCAGCCCAAGACTGCTGTACAAGGTGGAGCCAGAGTATTCCGAGGAGGCCCGCAAGGCCAAATACCAGGGCACGGTCATGCTGGCTGTGGAGGTCTGGGAGGACGGTCTGGCGCACAACATCCGTGTCCTGCGCAGCCTAGGTCTGGGCCTCGACGAGAAGGCTGTTGAGGCTGTCAGGCAGTGGAAGTTCTCTCCTGGCAAAAAGGACGGAAAGCCGGTTAGGGTCGCCGCGCAGATCCAGGTCAGCTTCCGCCTGCTGTAATTCGACCAGCAGTCCTACCCAAAGGGCGTGCCCCAATGGTGCCCGACTTGGCAGGCTGCGTAAGTCTATACTCTCTGGAAGTTTAGCCGGAAATTTAGATCGGCGAGCCCCTGATTCCTGATTGGATCCGGCGGTCCCCAAGGGTTCCGCTCCGTACCGCACTGGCGAGCGTAGCAGCCAGAACCAGCCCCCACGTTCGCTCTGCTACAGTAGCGTTGCAATGGAGCAACCCACAGTGACCCGAAGAGCGTTCGTCGCGGCTGTCACGGGAGCAATGGCCACCTCTGTCCCTGTCACAGCACAACGCGATTGGACGAACGTTACGCCAACTCGCTATCCGGACCCGGACATCGTGTCGTTGGACAAGCGCTTCGACAAGTACAGGCTCGGCAACACACCCATCCAGCGCCTCTATGTCGGTACGCTTTGGGCGGAGGGCCCGGCGTGGAACGCCGTCGGCCGCTACCTGGTCTACTCGGACATTCCCAACAACGTGCAACTGCGCTGGCTGGACGACGACGGCCACGTCAGCGTATTCCGGAATCCGGCGGGCAACTCGAACGGGAACACCTTTGATTGGGAAGGCCGCCAGCTCTCGTGCGAGCACGGCAATCGTCGGCTCGTTCGGTACGAGCACGACAGTTCCGTCACCGTTCTCGCAGACAGCTGGCAGGGCAAGCCCCTCAACGCCCCGAACGATGTAGTGGTCGATCCGGACGGCAACATCTGGTTCACCGACCCCGGCTACGGGAGCTTGATGAACTACGAGGGCAACAAGGGCACGCTGGAGATCAAGGAGGCCGTCTACCGGATCGACGGGGCCAGCGGCAAGATGGACTTGGCAACCGACGACATCTTCAAGCCGAACGGCCTCTGCTTCTCACCCGACTACAAGATGCTCTACGTGGCCGACACGGGCGCATCGCACTACCCCGATGCCGAACGCCAGATCAAGGTGTGGGACGTCGACAACGGTCGTTCGCTCCGGAACGGACGCAGCTTCACCTCGATGCAGATGGACGGATTCGAGCAGGCCGGGCTAGCTGACGGAATCCGCTGCGACAGGGATGGCAACATTTGGTCCTCGGCCGGCTGGGTGGGCGGCGGTTACGATGGCGTTCACGTGTTCGCTCCTGACGGAGACCGCATCGGACTGATCAGGCTTCCTGAGATCTGTTCGAACGTCTGCTTCGGCGGCGCAAAACGCAACCGACTCTTCATGACCGCCAGCCAGAGCCTCTACGCTGTCTACGTCGAAGCGCAGGGCGCCCACATCAGCTGAGCCAATACCGGATTGCTAGAATCGAGCGACGGAAGCTAATCCCGGCCGGTGTCGGGCCCGGTCTTCAAAACCGTTGTTTGGCGCTCCGCGTCAAGGGTGGGTTCGACTCCCACTAGCTTCCGCCACCGGATGCCTGCCGCCCGGTTTCCGGCCGGTGGCTACTCGATCCCGAACCACCCTCGGTCCCCACCATGGCCAAGCGTCCGAACATTCTCCTGATCTCGACCGATCACTGGCCCGCCGAGCTTCTCGGCGAGGCCGGCCACCCCGACATCCTGACTCCGACACTAGACGAGCTCGCCCGAAGCGGTGTCCGGTTCCGCAACGCCTACGGCGAATGCCCGGTCTGCATCCCCGCGCGCCGGACTCTCATGACAGGCGTAAGCCCTCGAACGCACGGCGACCGCGACTTCGGCGAGACCAAGCCGATGCCGAACCTGCCGACCATGGCCCAAACATTCCGGAACGCCGGGTACCAGGCGTATGCGGTGGGCAAGCTGCACGTCTACCCCCAGAGGAATCGGATCGGATTCGACGAGGTGATCCTCGACGAGGAAGGCCGCACCCAGTACGGCGTGGTCGACGACTACGAGGATTTCCTGGCCGATGAGGGCTACACGGGCCGGCAGTTCGACCACGGCATGAGCAACAACGACTACGGTACACGGCCGTGGCACCTGCCGGAGAACCTGCATGCCACGAACTGGGCGTCGCAGCAGATGGTCCGTGCAATCAAGCGCCGGGACCCAGGCCGGCCGGCGTTCTGGTTCCTCTCCTATCGCCATCCTCATCCGCCGCTGGTTCCATTGGAGACCTATCTCGCCTTCTACCGGGATATGGAGGTGCGCTGGCCGACGCAAGGTGCTTGGTGCCGACAAGACCTTCCCTACCTGCTCCAGGCCGTACGGGGACGAAGTGCTCACATGGGTGCCCGCCAGATACACGACGCACTCTGCGCGTTCTACGCCCTCTGCACCCATATTGACCACCAGTTGCGGGTTGTAATCGGCACTCTTCGAGAAGAGGGTGTGCTCGAGGATACCGTGATCTGTTTCACCTCCGACCACGGCGACATGCTGGGACGGCACGGGATGTGGGCAAAGAGGCTGTTTTATGAGGGATCAGCGAATATCCCCATGATTCTTGTCGGAATGGCTGGGGATCGTCGCGTGGGGCACCATCGCGTTGACGACCGCCTAGTGGGCTGGCAGGACGTCATGCCAACACTGCTGGATCTCGCCGGTATCGATCCGCCAGAAAGCGTGGAAGGCCTTTCGATGGTCGGAGAGGGGACCCGGGAGTGGCTGTACGGCGAGGTTGGAGAAGGTGACCACGCGACCCGCATGATCCGACAGGGACCCCACAAGCTGATCTACTATCCGGCTGGCAACGTTATCCAACTGTTCGACGTTGATTCGGATCCGTTTGAATTGCGCGACCTGTCCGATCACGATGAACACAAGGGCGTGGCGGACGACCTCACGGGAATCCTGATCACTCAGATGTACGGCGAAGACGAGGATTGGGTCCAAGACGGACGGCTGGTGGGCCGACCTTCCAGAGATTTCCACCCAGGTCCGAACCGGGGGCTCTCAAGCCAGCGCGGACACCATTGGCCTCCTCCCCCGAAAACGAATATGCAGCAGATCCTGTGGCACAACGAGGAGTGACAGGATCGCCGGAGCGAACTCCGTCGAATCTCCGTCCACAGCTGCCATAAGCCGGCGGTCGCAGTCGGTATACACGGGCGCGGGTCAGCACCAGCAAGCGACTCGATCGGCAATCGAAACCCGTCGGGCCGCGAGCACGCTATGGAATGGCGTTGCACCGCGCCGGGATTCCACATCGCAGAGCGTCCGCCTATTCCACCCGCTATGGCGGGGGGGCGAAATCGTCTCATCGCATCGAAGAAGTTGAGTTAGAAGATAAATTGATAAGACTATACTCATATTTTTTGAGTTCATTGATTGACATACACCGGACGAGCGGTATACTAAGCACATCAGCTTCGTGCTGATAAAAGGAGATACAACCATGACTCTGCTGCGGTACAACGCATTGAATCCTTGGAGGGAGTTCGACAGGTTCCTGGGAACTCTCCAGGACGAAGGGCACTGGACACCCGAGTTCGACATCGCGGAGACCGACGAGGCCTACACGCTTACCGGAGACTTGCCCGGAATGGTCCAAGAGGACATCGAGGTTCGCCTGGAGGACGGCATTCTCACGGTTCGGGGAGAGCGGAAGGGGGCCGACAACGGTCGGCAGAACTTCTACCGCCGGATCGAGAGGCGCCACGGGAAGTTCGCGCGCATGTTCCACCTCCCGGATACCGTGAACGACGAAGGGGTCAAGGCGACCTACGAGAACGGCGTCCTGGTACTGACCCTGCCCAAGCAGGAGCCGGTCGACACGTCCCGCGTGATCACTGTCAACTGACAGGGAAGCAATTTCGGCCGGAGGGAGATCACCGCACCCGGTGCACCCTCCGGCCGCCTAACCTTCGCACATCATCAGAGCATTCCGGCTCCAACCTTGTCTCGGCGCAAGGCAGACGATTGGGTCCAGTCTCAGGGCCAAGATACTGTCCGCGGTCGGCCTGGCCGAGCCCTATAATCACGAATGTTGGACGCTGGCGAGGACTGGGATCCGCAATGTCAC
>CAYWUV010000044.1:0-46301 GCA_964461235.1 uncultured Bryobacterales bacterium
ACTCCGCCAATCCCACCCGAACCATCCACGACCGCTACTTTTAGAATTCCTGCCGCACGTCTGGCGGACGGCGGAGTCGGGCTATAATCGAGGGTTTGTCGAGCCCGCCCGAGGGCGGAGGGAGGTTCTCGATGGCAGATTACGCGCACCCTGAGGTTCTGGTCAGCACGGACTGGGTGGCGACGCACGCAGGAGATGCGGGCGTCCGCGTCGTCGAGGTCGACGTCAACACGGCGTCGTACGACGAAGGCCACGTGCCCGGCGCTGTCGGCTGGGCCTGGGACAGTCAGCTTTGCGATACCGTTCAGCGCGATATCGTGCCCAGGGCGGCGTTCGAGGAACTGATGGCCAGCAGCGGGATCAGCAACGACACGACCATCGTCCTGTACGGAGACAACAATAACTGGTTTGCCGCGTGGGCCTTTTGGCAATTGAAGATCTACGGGCATCAGGACGTCCGGCTGATGAACGGCGGACGCGTCAAGTGGCTGGCGGAGGGCAGGGAGCTGTCCGCCGACCCTGCGGGTCCCGACCGGGCGGACTATCGGGCCAGCGCCCCGGACTTCTCCATCCGGGCGTACCTGCCGGCAGTCATGGACGCCGTGAACGCGGGCAGCGTTGAGCTTGTCGACGTGCGCAGCCCCGCCGAGTTCAGCGGTGAGATCCTCTCCCCTCCGGGGCTTCCGGAGACGTGCCAGCGGGGCGGCCACATTCCCGGCGCGAGCAACATCCCATGGGGCAAGGCGTGCGCTGAGGATGGCACGTTCAAGAGTGCCGATGCGCTCCTCGACCTGTACGGGAACGCCGGCATCACGGGCGAGAAACCGGTGATCGCGTACTGCCGAATCGGCGAGCGGTCCAGCCATTCCTGGTTCGTGCTGAAGTACCTGCTCGGCATCGAAGGCGTGACAAACTACGACGGATCCTGGACCGAGTGGGGCAACTTGGTCGGCGCGCCGGTGGCTAGGGGCGCATGAGAGCCGAGAGCTTTAGCGTCCGCACCTTGGAATTGGCCGGCTGGCCGGTCCGGATCACGACCTACCGGATCGGGGGGACGTGGCACGCCAAGGCGGACAACGTGTCGCCGGGAGCGCAGATCGCGAAGGCTCGCGCCGGGACCTTGGAGGAAGCCGAGGCCACGGTCCTGGAACAGGCGGAGGTCAGGCTGGCGGCCACGCGTCGCACCACCTGACGGCAGCCCTATGCGCGTACAGATCTTCTCGGACATTCACGGCGACATCGCGAGCCTGAAGAGGGCGGTTGCCGTGGAGGCGGACATCTACATCGCGGCGGGAGACCTCGTGACGCACCCGGCCTCGCTCGATCCCTGCGGAGGGGTGCTGGCCCATCTCGGGCCCAGACTCTGGGTGATGCCCGGAAACAACGAGACTGACGACCAGGTCCGGCAGTTCTGCGATGAGCACGGTTTTCGCGACTTTCACGACACATCGTGCCAGGTCGGCGAAACGCACTTCGTCGGCATGGGGTACTCCAATCCCACACCATTCCCCACTCCTGGGGAGTACACGGAGGACGAGCTGTCGCAGCGGTTGAGCAAGTACTCGAAATTACGGCCTCAGGTGCTGGTGAGTCACGCGCCACCGAAGGACACCGCGCTGGACGAAGCGGCACCGGGGCTTCACTTCGGCAGCACGGCGGTTCGAGACTACATCCAGAGTTGTCAGCCTGCGTACTGCTTTTGCGGCCACGTTCACGAAGGGGCGGGACGGACCGAGAGCCTCGGGGAGACGCTGGCTGCCAATGTGGGCAAGGCAGGCTATCTCCTAGAGCTCTAGAAATGGGTTGCTCCGGGGCCGGGCTAAGATAGAGGTTCCCGGCCCGTCCACCGGGATACCTGCGAACTGGTTGCGAATGCCGACTCCGCCCCCAAGGGCTGCCGTGGCGATGCCCGAAGTGGGCGAGATGACGGCCCCGTCCCCCCGCTTCTGGCTGTGCGCCGCAACCCTCTGGCTACGGGAGTTGCGCGCCTTCTACCGGCAGCCCAGCCGCATCGTGGGGACGCTGTCGACACCGCTGCTGTTCTGGTTCGTCCTGGGGTCCGGCTTTGGGGGCTCCCTACTCGCCGATCAGGGGGGCTATGCGCGGTTCTTCTACCCCGGGACTGTCATGCTGGCCGTGCTCTTCACGTCGATCTTCGCGAACATCTCGCTGATCGAGGACCGGCGCGAAGGATTCCTGCTAGGCGTGCTGGTCGCTCCCGTCTCCCGCCTGTCGCTGGTACTGGGGAAGGTCTGCGGGGCGACCACGCTCGGGGCGATTCAGGGTGCGCTGCTGTTGCCGCTCGCGCCTGTAGCCGGCGTGTCCGTCAGCGCAGCCGCCCTTCCTTCCGTATTCGGGGTGCTGTTCCTCACGGCGCTCGGCCTCACGGCGCTCGGCTTCTACTGCGCGTGGTGGCTGGACTCCGTACAGGGGTTCCACTCGATCATGAATCTGGTGCTCATGCCGATGTGGCTGATGTCCGGGGGCGTCTTTCCGATGGATGGCTCGTCGGCATGGGTCCGGTGGCTGACGTCGGTGAATCCCCTCGCCTATGGCGTCGCCGAACTGCGCAGGCTCCTGGGTGGTCCGGGCTCCGAAACGGTCCCGTCTTCCCAGGCATGCTGGCTCGTTCTGGGCGGCTTTGCCGCGGCGATGCTGCTCGCGTCATGGTTCCGGGCAACCAGGACGGACGCCAGGCATCTCGCCTGATTGGCGGACCAGCCATCAAGGCATGGAATTCTCCGACCTTCCTACCCTGAACGCGACCCTCAACCTGATCGCCGCTGCGTTCCTGGCGGCCGGGTATGTCTGGATTCGTCGCGGCGACACGCGGCGCCATAAGGTCTGCATGCTCTGCGCCTGCGCAGCCTCGGCGGCCTTCCTGGCGAGCTATCTGATCTACCACTGGCAGGTTGGCTCTGTTCCGTTCACCAGGCAGGGATGGATCCGTCCTGTGTACTTCTCCATCCTGATCAGTCACATCGTGCTGGCAGCCGCCATCGTGCCGCTCGTTGCCCTGACCCTGATGCGGGCCTTGCGCGGGACATTCGAGCGCCACCGACGGATCGCGCGCTGGACTTGGCCCCTGTGGATGTACGTGTCCGTGACAGGGGTTGCCATCTACTGGATGCTGTATCGGGGGTAGGCCGGCCTTGCTATCCAGACTTCGAACGCTGGTCCCCTACCTCTTGCGTTACCGCTGGCGGTATGCCGGGGGCACGGTGGCTCTCGTTCTCCGGGGCCTGCTCGCGACCGCTCTCCCGTACCTGCTGGGGAAGGCGATCGACGCCCTGGCGGACGGGGACCAAGGGCTCGCCGAGCAGTTCGTCGCCGTGCTGCTGGCCGTGGCGGTGGCGAAGGGGATCGCGCAGTATGCGATGCGCTGGATCCTCATCACCATTTCGCGAGACATCGAGTACGACCTGCGCAATGACCTCAGCGCCCACCTGGTCTCGCTTGACAGGCGGTTCTACGAGAGGTACCGGACTGGCGACCTGATGGCGAGATCGACCAACGATCTCGCCCAGGTGCGCTCGCTACTGGGGCCTGGCCTGATGTATGCGGCCGAGATATCCGTGGTTTTCCTGGCGGTGGTTTGCGTGATGGCGTGGACCGACTGGCGGCTGACGCTGCTCGTCCTCCTGCCGATGCCCTTCATCTCCCTGGGGGTCGGCCACTTCGGCCGTCGGACGCACGAGCAGTTCCAGAAGGTGCAGGCCTGCTTCTCCGAGATCAGCACGCGCGTTCAGGAGCATATCGCCGGGCTGCGCATGCTGCGTGCCTACGGCCAGTCCCAGAACGAGCGGCGGCGTTTCGGGAAGACCAACAGCGAATATCTCGATGCCAGCCTAGGGCTGGTCCGCATCTGGCGCAGCTTCTACCCGTTCCTCGAATTCCTCGTGGGCATTACCAGCGTCGCCGTCGTGGGCTTCGGAGGCTGGAGGGTCCTCCAGGGCGAGATCACGGTGGGTACGTTCACGATGTTCCTGTACTTCCTGGGAATGCTGACCTGGCCGATGATCGGGATGGGGGTGGTCGTGAACATCACCCAGCGGGGCCTGGCCTCGCTCGGCCGTCTCGACGAGCTGTTCCGGCAGAGGCCAGCTGTTGCCGAGGGACCGGAGAGCCGCGACTACGACCACTTGCGGGGCGACATCGAGTGGCGGAACGTCACGGTTCGCTATCCCAACGCGACCAGTCCTGCGCTCTCCGGGGTCAGCCTGCATGTGCCGGCTGGAGGCCTGCTTGCCCTGATCGGTCCCGTGGGAAGCGGCAAGTCGACCTTGGTGAGCCTGGTCCCGAGGCTTCTCGATCCCACGGAGGGCGAGGTCTACGTCGACGGTGTCGACACCCGGCGCCTGCCGCTCGTCACGCTCCGCCGTTGCGTCGGGCATGTCCCTCAGGAGACATTCCTCTTCAGCCGAAGCATCCGGGACAACATTCGCCTGGGCGCCCCAAGGGCTGACAGTCACGCGGTCCGGGAATCGGCCCGGATGGCGGCCCTGCTCGCCGAGGCTGACAGCTTCCCGAAAGGGCTCGAGACCTTGGTCGGCGAGCGAGGCATCACACTCTCGGGCGGCCAGAAGCAGCGCGTGGCAGTGGCTCGAGCCCTTCTGCGTGAGCCGAGCGTGATCATCCTCGATGACGCGACCTCCAGCCTGGATGCTGAGACTGAGAACGAGCTGCTGCGGCACGTTCGCGAGGGGATGCGCAATCGAACGGTCCTGATCGTCACCCACCGTGTATCCTCAGCCCGCATGGCCGACCGCATCGCTGTCCTAGAGGGTGGCAAGGTCGTGGACACGGGCTCGCACGACGAACTCCTTGAGCGAGGCGGACTGTACGCCCGGATGCACGACCGGCAGATGCTTGAGGAGGAGTTGGCCAAGCGATGAGCACGGGCAGGACCATAGGGCGCGATGCCGCCTGGGAGGAGGACCAGACAGCGTTCGTTTACGATGCCGAGCTATTCGCGCGTTTGTGGCAGTACCTGCGTCCGTACCGCGGATACGCCTTCGTCTCGCTCGTGTTCTTGATGCTGCACTCGGGCCTCGCGGCGGTTTTCCCGATCCTCACGCAAGTTGCGGTTGACCGGTACTTGATGCCCGACGCGGCTGCGGCGTCGTTCCTTGATCCCTTCCTTCCCGAGGAGCGGCTGGCCGGGCTCCTGTGGATCGTGGGGGTCTACGTGGCAGTGCTGGCCTTCTCGGCGCTGACCCAGTCCGTCCAGATCCACACGATGAACTACACGGGGCAGCGCGTGATGCGGGACATCCGGCGAGAAATCTTCGATCACTTGCAGCGGCTGCCGGTGCAGTACTTCGACCGCACGCCGAGCGGCCGCCTGGTCACCCGTGCTACGAACGACGTCGATGTGCTCAACCAGCTATTCACCTCGGGGCTGATCGCTGTCGCTGGCGACGTGCTCACCTTGGTGTGCGCGTTCGGAGCGATGCTGTACCTCAGCCCGCGGCTGACCGTGGTCTACCTCGCAGTCGGTCCGCTCGTGCTGCTGGTCAGCTTGGTCTTCCGCTGGTATGCCCGGAGCAGTTTCCGCGACGTGAGGAAGGCCGTTGCAAAGCTTGCCTCATTCCTCCAGGAGTGCTTTACCGGAATCACCGAGGTGCAGCTCTTCAATCACGAGCGCCAGGCGATGCGGGACTTCGAGGCCATCAACGAGGAGCACCGGCGTGCGAACTACCGGTCCGTCCGAGCTCACTCCATCTTCTTTCCGGTCATCGACTGGATCAACTACTTCGGACTGGCACTCCTGATCGTTTTCGGCGGAGGCTGGGTCGTGGAGGGCTCTGTCACATTGGGCGTGCTGCTTGCATTCTTGCAATACGGCACCAGGGTGTTCCGGCCGATCCAGGACTTGGCCGAAAAATACAACGTCCTGCAGGGCGCGATGGCCGGTGCCGAACGGATCTTCGAACTGCTGGACACCGATCCCCCCGAACCACACTCGCGGGCGCAGGTAGCGCACGTCCCGGAGTCTCCCAGGATCGAATTCCGGGGGGTGTGGTTCGCCTACAACGACGAGGACTGGGTGCTCGAAGACGTCAGCTTCGAGGTCGATCCAGGCGAAATGCTGGCGGTGGTCGGGCATACCGGTGCCGGGAAGAGTACTCTGGTCAACCTGATGCTTCGGTTTTACGAGATCCAGCGAGGGAGCATTCTTGTCGATGGCAAGGACATCCGGGAGTGGACCCTCGACGCGCTGCGGAAACAGTTCAGCGTCGTTCTGCAGGATCCCTGCCTGTTCTCCGGAACCATCGGGGAGAACATCGGTCTCGGCGACGACGCCGTCGACACGGACGGCATCCGGCGCGCGGCTACGAACGCCCACCTAGCGACGCACATCGAGTCCCTTCCAGGCAAGTACGAGGAGCCCCTTCTCGAGCGCGGGGCGGGCCTGTCATCGGGACAGAAGCAGCTGGTGGCATTCGCGCGCGCCCTGGTTCATGACCGCCCCTTCCTGGTTCTCGACGAGGCGACCTCCAGTGTCGATCCTGAAACCGAGCGGGACATCCGGGACACGTTGGCCAAGCTCCTCGCCGGGAGGACTTCGATCGTGATCGCCCATCGACTCTCGACGATTCGAAGGGCACGCCACATCCTGGTCCTGCACAAAGGGCGGGTCGTCGAAAAGGGCTCGCATGAGGATCTGCTCGCCAAGGAGGGGATCTATTCGAGGCTCCATCGGCTACAGTCTCTTTCCGAAGCGGAAGCCTTGGCCTGATCCGGCCCTCACCATGCTGCCTCTGCGGATGCGCCGGACATGCACATCGGAATGCCAGAGTCGCTGCCCGCATGATCGCGGACTAGGGCCAGACGGTTGACGGACGTAACGAGAATCGCACGCAACCTGCGCTGGGGTGAACTCGGGAGCGTCGCGGCACCGACGGCAAGCGTCAAATCATGAGCTCGTCAGCCCAGAGCCGCTCCAGGAACTGCCGCCAAGGCAGGATCCAGATCCCGTCCCCCGTGCGCCTCGCCTCTGTCTCGTTGCACACCACGACCGCTTCGCGCGGACTGTGTTCGTCCACGTAGGCCCGAATGCCTCTCAGGTCTGCGGGCCGGACCCTGGCTCCACCCTTGACTTCGATTGCCGCTGTCCCTTCTGAGCCAAGGATGAAATCGCACTCCAGCCCGGACTTGGTTCGCCAGAACCGGATCGGGAAGTCGTGTTCGCGATAGCTTCGATACGCAATGAGTTCCATGAGCGCAAAGTGCTCCAGCGCCCGGTCGAAATCCGCCCCCGCTGCCTGTTGGATGCGGCGCCCGACCAGTTGGCCCGCTACGCCGACATCGAACAGGTAGAACTTGGGCGCTCTCGTAATGACCTCTCGTGAGCGGCGGCGCCGGAACGGTTCGACCAAGGCCCCGAGGTGTGTATCGACAAGGATCTGGAAGTACTCGCGCACGGTCTTGGAATCCACCGCGCAGTCCCTCGCGATGCTGCTGTAGTTCAAGAGCTCGGCATGGCTGAACGACAGCGCGTCGAAGAACCGCGAGAATGCCGGGATGTTGCGCGTCAGGCCCTCATCGAACACTTCCTCCTTCAGGTAGCCGTCCAAGTACCCTCGAAGGGCGCGACGGTGGTTGGCCGAGTCGTAGTGCTGGGGGACAAGGCCCCGATTGAGCGCCCTCAGCAAATCGAAGTCAGGAACCTCCGGCCACGTGAGCGGGTGGAGGCTGAAGCGCCAGGCCCGGCCTCCGAGTAGATTCGCCCTCCCTCGCTTCAGCTTCCTGGCGCTCGAGCCGCACAGCATGAAACTGAGATGCTCTTCCTCGACGAGTTGGTGGACCTCGTCCAGCAACGCTGGCACTTTCTGGACCTCGTCGATGATGATGGGATGCGTGAGCGAGGTGCTGTCGAGCGCACGGACGTATTCCGATAGCAGCCAGGGGGCCCGCGTGAACTCTAGCAATTGTCTGGTGTCAAGCAGGTCGAACCGCTTGGATTGAGGGAATCGTTGGCGAAGCAACGTTGACTTGCCTGTCTTGCGAGGACCCCAGAGAAAGGCCGACTGCCGCGGAGGCAAGTCCATGAGGAGTGTCCGGGCGTAGAGCACATGTCGGATTGTACTCCGAAATAGTGGACCTATTTCGGAATTAACTCCCAATTAGGTGGATCTTGAACGCTTGGACACTGGCCAGTCGGGCGCGGTCGATCCTGCACGGGTAGAAGCCGTTCGCTAGGTGGGGTCACTCTCGAGCCGCTGCCTGTCCGCCGAGTACCTCGTGCCGTGGGCTCATCTACCCACCCCCGAGGGCCGACATCGGATCGATCCGTGCTGCTCTCCGTTCGCCAAGGAATCCTGCGGCGGCACAGGTAGCGAAATGAGCCGCGCATGCCCCTACCCACGTCACGGTGTCGAAGGTGCCCACCCCGAAGAGCAAGGAGGCCATGACGCGAGTCGCCCCCAGCGCGACCAGCCCACCGACCGCTAGGCCCGCTGCGGCCGTCCGCATGGCCGCGGCGACCACCTGCCGCGGATGGGCGCCAAACGGCGACCGGATGGCGAGATTGCGCCGCCATTCGGCGGCTGCCCGAGCGACCACGCTGAAGACGCCGGCAGCGACCAGGATGAGGGCAATCACCCCGAATGTCGAGACGAAGACGGTCGCGGCGCGGAACTCGGCCTGCGAACCGGAGATCAGCTGATCCATCGAGCGAGTATCTGAGAGGAGAGCGTGCTAGTCCACGGAGCGGATTCGTTCCCGGGCGGACGGCCCCTCGTTGAGCGGGTCACTCTGGGTCCTCGCGATCAATGTGATGGCCGATTGCGGGAGCAACCCCCTAGAGGGGAGTAGATGTCGACCGTCGGATCCTTCTCCGGCCCCGCATACCGCACATCCTCAGCAATCCCGACCACCGTAATTTGCCAGTCCCCAGGACCCTCACCAAAGCTGACGCGCCTTCCCAAGGGTTTCCGTCCCTTCCAATGGCGCTTCGCGACGGAGTCGCTGACCAGGATGCTGCTGGGGCCCCCCGCTGCCCTTCCTTTTCGTTGACGCTTCGCAGCGCCACCAGGCATCGCCGTCCGGATAGGGTGGTGGGGGGAGCAGAAAAGTGTCTCAGCCACGCCAAGGGCAGAGGTAGTGGCTGCGATTCCGAGCGCCAGATTGACCACGGAGAAAGCGAAGAAACCGCGATTGCGCCGGAAGTAGCGAAGGGCGGTTTCGATATCCCGGACTGCTGCCTGGACCTGAGTCCAGACACCGAACTCAGCTTGCCATACGACAGCGATCGCAGGAGGGCCTTTCCCGCTCGCTTTCTCCGCCGGGGCATCGATGGGGCCGTCTCTCGGACCCGTCGGCGCGACACGGCTGGACCTTGCGGATCCCCCGCAGTCCTTCTGCGCGAGGGGCGAGCATCTTGATCCCATGATTCCTGTTCTCGGGCACCGGAGCTGCCGAATCGCGCCAACGTTGCCTGCTCAGTTGTTCCCGTTAGATGCGGAACCGTAGCACCCAAGGCTGCCGGTCGGGTGCACGGGCCTCACTGCCAGGGCATTGCTTCGCTGGCCGAGTCCTGTCGCCCGTGATTCTCGATCCGGTTGGGCAGGACGGTCACTCGATCCGGCTTGCCGACAAGCGTCGCTTCCGGTCCGTGGAGGGCTCGTGACGGACCAGGCGGGCTCACAGAATTCTGTCGCTGCTAAGGTTGTATGGCGCCATTCGGGCGGGGGTTCAGGCCCGACGCGCCATCCATAGTTTGAGGAAGTTGTGCAGATTCAATCCCGATTCAATCCCGTGTCGCTCGCCGCAGTCTGCTTCACGCTGCTGTCGGTGTCCGCCGGCACCCTCGGAGCCGAAGTCACTCTCGCCCCCGAGAAGCCGCTCCGCTGGCGGCTGGTCAGCCTGACATTCGACGGACCGGAGAGCTCCGAGGACGCCGTTCCTAACCCGTTCCTCGACTATCGAATGAGCGTTACGTTCTCTCATCAGCAGTCGGGAGAGTCGCGCACGGTCCAGGGTTTCTTCGCTGCCGATGGCAATGCGGCTGACACGTCCGCCGACTCCGGAAACAAGTGGCGGGCCCGGTTCACGCCGCCCCTCGCTGGCACGTGGGCTTGGCGGGCCGAGTTCCGGACCGGCTCCGGGATTGCCCTCACCGATGCCGCGGGAGAGCCCGCCGCCTTCGATTCGGAGTCGGGGACGATCTCGGTTGGCGCAGCCCCGGACGATGCGCCGGGCTTTGCGTCGAAGGGATTCCTGACGCCCTCCGGCGGGCACTACCTTCAGTTCTCGAACGGCGACCGGTTCCTGAAGGGGGGCGCCGACTCGCCCGAGAACTTCCTCGGCTACTTCGAGTTCGACGGAACGTTCGACACGGCCGCCCACCAAGACGTCTCAACCGATCAGGGATCATTCCTGCACCGGTACGAGCCCCATGCCCGCGACTGGAACGAGGGCGATCCGACCTGGCAGGGCGGCAAGGGGAAGAACATCGTGGGGGCGCTGAACTACCTGGCGTCCGAGGGCATGAACAGCGTCTACTTCATCACCTACAACATCGATGGCGGAGATGGAATGGACACCTGGATCTGGACCGGGCCCGACGTGCGCGACCGGATCGACGTTTCGAAGCTTGCCCAATGGGAGATCGTCTTCGCCCACATGGAGAGGCTGGGGATTGTGATGCACCTCGTGATCCAGGAAACGGAGAACGACGGCAAACTCGGTGGCGGCCCGGGACTGAACAAGGATCGAAAACTCTACTTGCGAGAGCTGGGCGCACGGTTCGGCCATCATCTCGCGATCATATGGAACCTCGGCGAAGAGAACGACACCCCTCACGCCGACCGGATTGCCATTGCCAGCTACATTCGGAAGATCGACCCCAATAACCACCCGATAACCGTTCATACGAAGAACACACGCGGGCTGCGGGCCTACACGAGCCTGATTGGATCGACCCTGTTTTCGGCGACGTCGATCCAGGGAAGGATGGAGGATACGAACCGCGAGACCATGATGCTGCGGATGCGGTCGGCAGCCTCGGGCGCCCCTTGGGCGATCTTTCACGACGAGCAGACCCATGCATCCTTCGGGGTCATGCCGGATGCTGCGGACCCGTCCCATGACAAGCCTCGCAAGCACCAGCTATGGGGCAACCTGATGGCGGGCGGCTCCGGGGTCGAGTGGTACTTCGGCTACCAGTACGACCACACGGACCTCAACTGCGAGGATTGGCGTTCCCGCGACATCATGTGGGACCAGACGCGGTACGCCCTCGAGTTCTTCCAGCGGCATTTGCCCTTCTGGGAGATGTGGCCTGCCAACGGTTTGGTCAATGACAACCGGGCCTACGTGTTCGCGAAGGAAGGCGAGGTGTACGCTGTCTACATTCCGGAAGCCCGGCTAACCCAGGTGACCCTTTCCCCCGGAGAGTACTCGCTGCGTTGGTACGACCCGCGGAAAGGAGGCGATCTGATCGTGCCTAGGAATGCGACCGTCAAGGCCCCGGACATGCAGACACGAGAAGATGGCATGGTAGAGATCTCGCCTCCCCGCGAGCCCGGGAAGGACTGGGTCGCTCTTCTACGGCGAGTGTCCGGCTTGCGTTAGCTTCGGGCCGACCCTTTACCATGTCCTTGGCAGCTCCGACCCGGTTGACGGGCTCTGCCGACCGCGTTACAGGAGGAAGTGCATGAGACGACGGTTGACGATGGCCCAGGCCACCATGGAGTTCCTCAAGAACCAGTACGTCGAACGCGACGGTCGTCGGCACCGGTTTTTCGGCGGGTGCTTCGGCATCTTCGGTCACGGGAACGTCGCCGGAATCGGCCAGGCCCTGCATCAGGACCCCTCGTTCCCGTACTATCTGTGCCGCAACGAGCAAGCGATGGTGCACACCGCCGCTGGCTTTGCCAAGGTCTCGAACCGATTGCGGACTCTGGTCTGCACGACGTCGATCGGTCCGGGTGCGACCAACATGGTGACCGGCGCGGCCATGGCGACCATCAACCGCTTGCCGGTCCTGCTGCTCCCGGGGGACATCTTCGCGCGCCGCAACGTAGCCCCGGTGCTGCAGCAACTCGAATCTCCGCAGACGCAGGATGTCTCGGTGAACGACTGCTTCCGAGCCGTCTCCCGGTACTGGGACCGGATCCAGCGCCCGGAACAGGTCGTGACAGCCCTGCCGGAAGCGATGCGTGTCCTGACCTCGCCCGCCGAGACGGGAGCGGTGACCTTGGGAATGCCCCAAGACGTTCAGGCCGAGGCGTACGACTACCCCTCCGAACTGTTCGAGGAACGGGTATGGCCCGTCCAGCGGCAGCGCGGTGATTCAACCGCCATGGAAGAGGCAGCCCGGTGGATCCGCGCCGCGAAGGCCCCCCTCATCATTGCCGGGGGAGGCGTGCTGTACAGCGAGGCATGCGCCGCGTTGGCGGACTTCGCGGCCCAGACCGGGATTCCCGTGGCCGAAACGCAGGCTGGCAAGGGTGCGTTGCGCTACGACCACTCGCAATCGCTGGGAGCCATGGGCGTCACTGGGACGCCCGGTGCCAACATCCTGGGTCGGGAAGCCGACCTGGTCATCGGGGTCGGTACGCGCTACAGCGATTTCACCAGCGCCTCCAAGACCGCCTTCCAGAACCCCGCGGTGCGGTTCGTCAATATCAATGTCGCCGAGTTCGACGCCTTCAAGCATGCCGCGCTTCCATTGGTGGCGGATGCGAGGGCCGCTCTCGAGGAGTTGTCGATTCTGGTGTCGGGCTACTCTGTGCCGGACCAGCACGCCCGGAGAGTCGGAGAGTACCGCGCGGCCTGGGAGCGCGAGGTCGACAGGCTCTACGCTCTGGGCCACGGACCGCCGATCAGCCAGGGAGAGGTGATTGGCACCGTCAATCACGTCGCTGGCGACCGCGACGTGGTCGTCTGCGCGGCGGGGAGCATGCCGGGCGACATGCACAAGCTCTGGCGAACGAAGAGTCCGAATTCCTATCACATGGAGTACGGATACTCGACGATGGGCTACGAGATCGCCGCCGGCTTGGGCATCAAGATGGCCGACCCGGACCGGGAGGTCTACGTCATGGTAGGCGACGGATCGTACCTGATGATGGCCCAGGAGATCGCGACGTCCGTCCAAGAAGGGGCGAAGCTGAACATCGTGGTTGTCGACAACCATGGCTTTGCCAGCATCGGGGGCCTTAGCAAGGCCTGCGGCAGCGGCGGTTTCGGGACGCACTACCGTGTGAGGACCAACGGGCAGCTGAGCGGCCCGCATGTGGGGGTGGATTTTGTCGAGAACGCCCGCAGCCTCGGAGCCGAGGCGTGCCGGGCGACGACCTGTGACGATCTGGAGGAAGCCCTGCGGGCCATGGCTGGTCACGACCGCACCAGCGTCGTGGTCATCGAGACCGACAGGAACGCTTCCGTGCCCTCCTACGAGTCCTGGTGGGACGTTCCCATCGCGGAGGTTTCCGAGGTGCCTGACGTGGAGTCGGCCCGAAAGGATTGGGAGGCTGGCCGCGCCAAGGAGCGGGCCTACCTATAGCCTGTAGCCTCGGTTCCGGTTGTTCGGTCCGGGCTGTCTCGAGTATCTTCGCGTGCTGGCCACCACCGTCTCGTTCGTCGGCTTCACCCTCCTTGTTGCGGCGGTTTCGTATGCCTACACCCGCCGGGACCGGATGGCGACGTGGGACGCGTATTTCCTCGGGGGCCGCAGCCTGACCGCTTGGGTCATCGCAGGTTCGTTGATGCTGACGAATCTGTCGACCGAGCACCTCATCGGTCTCAACGGGGACGCCTTCAACCACACCATCGCCGTCACGGCGTGGGAAACCACGGCGGCCCTAGCGATGGTGGGTACGGCGTTGTACTTCCTGCCGCGGTACCTGAGGATGAACCTGTCGACGCTCCCGGAATACCTGTCCGATCGCTATGACCGGGCGACCGGGGTGATCGCTGCGACGATCTTCCTGTTCTCGTACGTGCTGGCGATCCTCCCTGTTGTGCTGCTCTTCGGCGCGACCGGAATCGACAGCCTGTTCGGGCTGCAGGAGGCATTCGGACTCAGCCAGACGCAGGTAACCTGGCTGCTGGTCTGGGGTGTCGGCACGCTCGGGTCGCTCTACGCCATTCTCGGTGGCCTCAAGGCTGTGGCCATCTCAGACACGGTGAACGGCGTCGGATTCCTGATTGCCGGATTGCTGGTGCCGGTTCTCGCGCTCATGCAGATCGGGGATGGGAATCCGTGGACGGGTCTGGAGACCGTGTACGTGGAGGAGCGCCCGAAGTTCGACATAACGGGCGACGAGCCGGGCTCGTTCCTGCCGTTCGGCGTTCTCTTCACCGGCATGGTCGTCAACCAGATCTTCTTCTGGTGTGCTGGCCAGCAGATCATCCAGAGGGGGCTGGGGGCGAAGAACGTGGCCGAAGGCCAGAAGGGCATGCTGATCGCGGCGTGCTTCAAGCTGGTGGGCCCGTTCGTGATCGTGCTCCCCGGAGTGATCGCCTTTCACATGTTCAAGGACTCGTTGGGGCCGGAGGACTACTTGCTCGCCTATCCCACGCTCGTCAAGGCGGTGCTGCCTGACTGGCTGAGCGGCTTCTTTGCTGCGGTCATGGTCGGAGCCGTACTGAGCACATTCAACAGCGTGCTGAACTCATCGGCCACCCTGTTTTGCCGGGACATCTACGGATCGGTCATGCGGCGGGACGCATCGCAGCGGGACTTCGTCAGGGCAGGCCGGGCGTGCAGTATCGTCCTCGCCATCGCGGCCATGCTGATCGCGCCCATGATCGACACGTCCGGCAGCCTCTACAACTATCTGCAAAGGATCAACGCCACGTTCTTCGGACCGATGCTGGCAGTGATCCTCATGGGCATGCTGTCGCGCCGCGTATCCGCTTTCGCAGCAAAGGCCGGCCTCGTTGGAGGTCCCGTCCTGTTTTTCCTGCTGGTATTCACGCTCGACGGCCCTGTCCAGTCCTTCCTCCAAGGGCTGTTCGGGACATCGGACGAGATCCATTTCCTGCATTTTCTGGGCATCGTGTTCGTCGTGGTTGTCGGCTTCATGCTGCTTGTTGCGCGGGTCCGGCCAGCCCGGAATCCGCACTCGGAGCTGTATGAGCCGCGTGTAGACATGACGCCGTGGAGGCATGCCAAGGCGCTGGGTGCGTTCGTCTGCTTCGCCACGATCGCCTGCTACGTCCTTCTCGCCCAGTGACGCTGGGCGGCCTCGCAGCCCACTCGGTCTGGTCGGGGGAGGCTGTCAGGAGGCCAGGCCGACCGTCCGAAGGAATCGGCAGTTAGCCGCTGCATCGTCGAACGAAGACTGCACGCTCAGCGGGCCGCGATCCTGCTCTACAGTGGCCCATCCGGCATAGCCGGTCTCCTCGAGTGCCCGTCTGAGTTCGCGGAAGTCCAGCTTGCCATTGCCCAGGTTGCAGAACACCCCCCGGGCACAAGCCTCATAGAATCCGACCCGCTCCTCCACCGCTTGCCGGAGCACCCGCTCGTCAATGTCCTTCAGGTGGATGTACCGTACCCGCGAGACGTGCCGCCGGTAGGCGGCGATGGGGTCGAAGCCGGCGTACAAGCTGTGCCCCGTATCGAGGCAAATAGCGAGCAGGCGCTCGTCGATCGCATCCAGCACTTGCTCCAATTCGCCTTCGAATTCGATGTACCCCCCGGCGTGGGCGTGGATGCAGGGTGCCAGCCCGTACTCGTCGCGACCGATCGCTGCTGCAGTCCGAAGCCGTTCGTGCATCCGGCGGAGAGCCCCTGACTCCAGCCGCGGGGAGTTGGCGGGATCTCCCGCATGCCGGGAGCGCTCCGGATCGAGGCTGTCGATGAAGACCAGATACGGGGCGTCCAAGGCCTGAAGCATGCGACACGTACGCCGCAGTGCCTCTTCCAGTTCGTGCCAGGCACTCGGGTCATGGAAGCGTTGGAACACAACCCCTGCCGTGAGGGAGAGATTTCGCTCCTCCAACGCCTGTCCGAGGACCGCAGGATCTTCCGGCATGTATCCCACTGGCCCGAGTTCCGTCCCGACGTAACCGGCTTGCCGGGTCTCGTCGAGTACCGCCTGCCACGGAGGGTTCGAATCGGCGTCCGGGAACTCGACGCCCCACGAACAGGGCGCGTTTCCGATGTTGATCGCCATGATCAGGTTGCGCGCCCTACGGTTGCTGCCCGAACTGGCGCTCGATGTACTGCTTGTATTCGGGAATTTCTCGCCAGGCTTCAATGTAGGGTGCGTAGCCGTCGTCCGCCATCCACCAGCTCGGTTCGGACTCCTGCGGATCGAAGTCGCCGCTCGGGTAGTCCTGACCTTCCCAGCTTCGCTCGACCGACGCGTCCCAGGCTTCCACGGCTTCCCGCATGCGGGTCAGTGTGTCCGGTTGATCGGCGGCCAGATCGGTCGTCTCGTTTGGGTCACTGGACAGGTCGTATAGTTCGTAGGTGCGGTTCTCGCGATCCGGCGCAATGATTTTCAGGTCATTGTCGATCAGGGCAATCCTGCCCGTATGACGGAATCCGATCGGTTTGTCGCGCCTGCCGGACTCGCCCTGGAACAGGGGGACCAGGGAGATGCCGTCCTGCGGCTGCAGCGTCGCTGCATCCTTCAGTCCTGCGACTGCCGCGACGGTTGGGAAAATGTCCATGGTCACGGCCGGAAAGGACGTGATGCGGGGCTCCGGGATTCCGCCCGCCCACTCGATGACTGCGGGCACCCGAATGCCTCCCTCGTAGAGGCTCCCCTTGAACTCTCGTAGATTGCCGACCGTCCCGGGCTCGATGTTGCGCAGGCCTCCGTTGTCGCTCGTGAACCACAGCAGCGTATTGCGGTCGACCTGGATTTCGCGGAGGCCCGCCCGCAGCGTGCCGATACTGCGATCCATCGCCACGAGCTCGCCATAGTGGTGCTGCGATCTCTCGTCGAGGCCGGAGAATGCGGCCCGGTCTTCTGCGGACGCGATCCACGGAGAGTGGGGCGTGCCGTACCAGATCACCGCGAAGAACGGGCGCTTCGCGGCGGTTTGGCGGCGGATGAACTCGAGAGCCTCGTCCACGATGACCTCGGACGAATCGCCTTCCTGCTGGATGAACAGGCCGTTCCGGCTCATGAGCGGGTCGCGCTCGAAGAAATTCGTGACCGACAGCCACGAGTCGAATCCGAACACCCCCGGACCGTGCGCATCAGCAGCCAGGATGGGTACTCCGGGTCCGCGAAATCCGTTCAGGTGCCACTTTCCGAAGTGCCCGGTGGCGTAGCCCGCCTCGTCCAGTGCTCGTGCCAGCGTTCGCTCTTGGCGACGCAGGGCGTAGCCGTGGTCCTCGACTCCTGTCCGGTCGTGCGTCCGGCCGGTCAACACGGTCGCCCGGGTCGGCGAGCAGTTGGGCGCTCCCGCGTAGAACCTGTCGAACCTCAGGCCGGCGGCTGCCATGGCGTCAAGGTTCGGGGTCTGCAGGACAGGGTGGCCGTAGTAGCCAGTCTGACCCCACCCCATATCGTCGGCCATCACTAGCACGACGTTCGGAGGGGCTGGAATCACCGGCTCCTCGACGCCGCCGCAGCCTGTCAGGCAGAGAATGGCCGGGATGGCAGCTGAAGCCAGCGAACTCATGGCAGGGCGCATCTTTGATAGCTTCCTCCGGGCCTCGATTCTACCAACCGACCCGGACGTCCGATCCCTGGGTTTCGTGCGGGTCTGGTACCGCTGGTTTCCGATTCGCTAGACTCCCATCAGTTATGTCCGATCAAATGCGGGTCGACTGGGCCGTGATGGCCATTCTCGCTGGCGGGATGGCGGCTGGATGTTCGCAGGGCATCGAAGATGAGCAGGCGTTCAGGCCCAACGTTATCTTGATCATGACCGATGACCAGGGATGGGCGCAGGTCGGTTTCCACGGCAATCCGCACATCCGGACGCCAACCCTCGACCAGATGGCCGCGGAGAGTACGGAGTTCACCCAGTTCTATGTCGAGCCGAAGTGCGCCCCCACGCGCGCCGCGCTACTGACGGGACGCCACGGCTACCGCTCCCGCGTAGTGGACACGTACTTGGGCCGGACGTTTCTGGACCCGAAAGCCGTGACGCTCGCAGAGCTGCTCGCAGCCGACGGCTATGCGACTGCCATATTCGGCAAGTGGCATCTCGGCGACAATTACCCGCTCCGGCCCATGGACCAGGGCTTCCAGGAGACCCTGGTTCACAGGGGTGGCGGCTTGGGCCAGCCCGCCGGGCCTCCCGGCAACACGTACTGGGACCCCGTGCTCGAGCACAACGGTGAATCCAAGCACTACGAGGGGTACTGCACCGGGATCTTCACAGACGCACTGATCGAGTTCGTGCGGGAGAATCGCGACCGGCCCTTCTTCGGTTACCTGGCGACGAACGTGCCCCACGGGCCGTTCGACGTAGACGAGGAGTGGATCGAACCGTATCGCGAGATGGGTCTGCCCGAGCGAACGGCAAGGGTCTACGGGATGATCGAGGAGTTCGACCAGAACCTCGATCGCCTGCTGAAGGAGTTGGACGAGCTCGGGCTCACTGAGCGCACGATTGTCATATTCCTCACGGACAACGGCCCAACCCAGCAGACCTTCACCGCCGGTCTGAAGGAGCGCAAGGGCAGCGCGCACGACGGGGGCACGAGGGTTCCGTTTCTGTTCCGGTGGCCCGGGCGGGTCGAGGCCGGACGGCAGGTCGACCGCATTGCGGCGCACATCGACGTCGTGCCGACCTTGCTCGAGGCTGCCGGCGTGGAGCCTCCCTCAGAGCCCTTCGACGGTGTCAGCCTCTGGCCTCTGCTCTCCGGCGCGACGGTGCCGCAGGACTGGCCGGACCGGACGATCTACCTGCAGAACCACAGGGGGGACATTCCGCAAGTGAATCGCAACGCCTCGGCCCGCGACCAGCGCTGGAAGATCGTGCAGCCCCTCGGCAAGGCGACAGACCCCATGCCTCCAGGGGCGGAGTTCGAACTCTACGACATGTCCGTCGACCCCGGGGAAACGAACAACCTCGCGGACGAGTACCCGGAAATCGTCGCAAAGATGAGGCAGGGATACGAGGAGTGGTTCCAGGATGTCTCGTCACGGGGCTTCGAGCCCGTCCGTATCCATCTGGGCTCCCCTCGCGAGCCGCACGCCACGCTCTCGAGGTTCGACTGGCGGGGCGAGTACGACGAAAGGGCCGAGGAGGACTCGCTTGGCTACTGGCCGGTCGTGATCGAGCGGCCAGGCCGGTACGACTTCGTATTGCGCTTCCCCGGGCCTCTGCCGGCCGCGGGCTGGGTGCACCTCTCCGTAGGCGATGTCAAAGTTGCGAAGGATGTTGCCGCAGGCAGCGCATCGTGCGAGTTCCCCGGAATCGAGCTGGAGGCGGGGCCGGCACGCTTGGAAGGCTTGGTGGAATACAACGGACTTGTCCGAGGCGTGTCGTTCTTGGACGTGAGGGTGCGGGATTGACCCAGGAAGATCTGTCCGAACGAGAAACCGCGACAACGTGAGCCAGGTCGCAGTTGGGGGCAGATTCGCCCAATTGGACTGATCGAGCCTCTCAACGGATCGGCATCTCGTCCCAAGTCCTTCCATCTAGAGTTCGCCCAGAACGTTTCTTGTTCACTCCGCCCCACTGCTTGAAGAAGAACGGAACCTGATGTCGAACACAGATGTCTCGGATTTCGCGAATCCAATCCGGGTCTGCCGGCCGTGCCCCGGGACCTGATTCCCCGCCAGCAATCACCCAATCCATGTCCGATAGGTCCAAGCCGGAGAGCGGGCCGAGCAGCGGTTCCAGCGAAAGGAACTTTGTTCGGGCACTCGTCATCCCTAGCGCCTGCAGTCGACTTAGCCAGCGTGCGGATTCGATGCTGACGCCGAACCAAATGTTCCGTGTCCAGTTCAGTTCCCTATCGAGGGCGACAGCTCTCTCAGGCCTCTTCGTTAGCAATTGGAAGGTGTGCTGCGGGCACCGGTTCATCACCGTGAATACGGACTTGATGAATCCGGGCTCAACGGCTTCGTGGAAGAGGTCGGACATGGAGTTCACGAACACGAGCCTTGATCTGGCCCACCTATAGGGGGCTTCAAGAGCCCCCGCGTGCTGTGCAACCTGAAATCCGCGGCTGTACTTGTCGAGGCCCATGGATCGGAGCCTGTACGACATACGTTCGGCATAGCAGTGCTTGCAACCTTCGCTGATTTTCGAGCAGCCCGTGACAGGATTCCAAGTGGTCTCTGTCCATTCGATTGCGGAGCCTGTAGCCATGATCAGATGTGGTCCAGTATGTGCCCAGCGATACTCTTTGCGGGGCCTATACCTTTCGGATGGCCCACACAAAAGAGTAATTCGAAGATAGGCCGGCCCCTCGAGTTCAGCAACGTTCGAGTCTGCTCCAGGTATCTCGGTCCAAAGGCTCGCCGTAGATTCTCCCGGTAGACTTCCAGCAGTCCGTCCACGCCAGGAACACGCACGAGTCCTTGGTCGCCGAACAGGCTCTGTTGTTTGCTCGGTTCGTAGAGACGACGCCAGTTCTCGCCCCCATAGATTCGGTCCAGACAGCCGGCCCACTTTGGATCGACATCGTCAGGCTGGCGTGATTTAGGCAAGAGTCTGGCAATAGCCGAGGTCGGAAACAGCAGCCACATCTCGAGGGCCCTGAATTCTGCAATCCGATGGATGGTTGTCCAGTCCACCTGCGTTGCGAACGGATCGAGGAAAATCACGCCCCGCCAATTCCTCCAGTCCAGATCAAGAGAGACGATGTATGAGTTCGCATCTGATTGCTCGATCCGAATGTCTCGATCAGGATTGCGTCGCCTAAGCAACTCAAGCTCTTGGCAGCTTTCTTGGTTCTTGTCGACGAAGATCAGCCGGTCGAACCTCTTGCCGTCGACTCCGACTGCACGCTCGGCGGAACCCTTGATAAGTTCGTGGGCGTCTGGATCACGAGTGGCGATTTCAATTCGTCCACTACCGGCAAATGCATCGATATAGACGAGACGGAAGGCCTGATTCTTCAGCGCAGTTGTGTACGTGTCGAGGTACGTCTCAAGGATTCTCAATTTCTCGAGAGTCCAGGACCCGCCAAATCGTTTTGCCTGCTGAATGGTCGCATCACACACGTGTGTCCTCCGCTGACTTCCTGGGCTGTCCCCAAAAGTCAGCCAAGTGCCGACCCTGCAATTGATATTGTGACACAATGAGAATCAAAATACGAATATATTATCAATACGTTACGAAATACGTGGGCGATCATATCGGTTTCGGCGTTTCGGGGCTCCACGGACGGGGGTCTTGACCCGGTGGTGGGCGGCACTGGACTCGAACCAGCGACCTCCTGCTTGTAAGGCAGGCGCTCTAACCAACTGAGCTAGCCGCCCGTTTGGACGGCGTCTACTGCGAGGCGATCCGCCTCGATCCCGACTCGCCCAACTTGACTCTAGTCTGGCAAACGGCGCGGCATTCCCGCCACAGCCAACCGGGCCGGCACGAGCGAGTTGACGGCTCGGGAACTTTCCATCCGACCTAGGCGAGATGGGCTCGGCCGCTCCGGCCGGACGACGGCGAGTGCGGTTTGCCGCGATTCTCCATACCGTGCGCATCCCTCCCGAGCCCGATTAGGTCGCGGCAGCGATCACGCCGCATTCATTCGTACCTGAAAGGATCGACCACTCGCACTCCTGCATAGTCCTGCCCGTGCTTGAGATCCTCGGAATATAGTACGCCGCAGCCACGAATCCTCGCCGCAGCGAGTATCGCGCCGTCCCAATACGACAGCCGGAAGCGCTGGCTCACTGCGATCCCGGTACGGAACACCTCGACGGTCATGGCTTGCACCGGGAATTCCCTGAGCGCGTCGATGAACCTTACAGCCTGCGCATGAGTCAACGGTTCCTTCCGGGTCGGCCTCGTCACTTGAACGTAGAATTCCTGTAGCACCTGTACTGACAACGCAAGACCTCCCTGCCTTAGCAGGGCTCTTGCCTGGCGGCGTTTGTCGGCCTCATCGGCTGACGGACTGATCGCGTAGATCAGTACGTTGGTGTCAACGAACCCCATCGAGGTCGTATAGCTCTTTCCGGCTCAGGTTGTCAGGTGCCCGGAATCCGCTACTGGTTGCACAGACGTCTTGGAATAGTTCGTCCAACAATCGCTCGCGTCGCTCTCGCTCGGTTTCCGAGTCTCCGTCTGGCGGGCAGGCAGGCACTTGACCGAGCCTCTCGAGGAAACCCCGCACCAGCGAGGAAACAGTTGTGTTTAGTTCTGCCGCTCGGACCCGGGAAAGCCGGTAGGTCTCAGCGGGGACGGACACCGTGATATTCTTCTTCGTCACGGAATCACGGAATCACAGTATCACGGTTTCACAGTGATGCATGCCCTTCGCTGGGCTAAAGGAACGAACTCTCGAGTCGCCGCCTGGACGGATCCCTGCCCGGTCGACGACAACACCAGACCCATCCGCATGCCAACGACTGGGAGCCGATCCTGAACGCATTGACCGGTCAGCGCCCGCGGCTCATTCCGAGAGGGGCTTGGCGGACAGCCGGCGGACCGCAATGCGTCGGAGCGCGGGTGTCGTTCCCCTCTCAAGGCTCGGTTTGGAATGAGTCCGATCGGAGTGCATGAGAGACCAGCATGTGGCTGTGACACGGCCTCAGATGCCGCCTTTCTGGATTGGATCCATCCGAGTCCGTTGGCCTGTTGAGTCGTCGGGTCTGGACGTGGATGAACAGAGCTGTCGGGCATTCGGGCAGGCCGATTCTCGTGTTACGCTTTCGTCTATGCCAGCACTCATCGAAAGGCGCACTCTGTTCCGGTCTGCGGCTGCATTCACGGCCGCTTCCTACGCACGGATCCTTGGCGCGAATGAGAAGGTCAATGTCGGTCTCATCGGTTGCGGCGGGCGGGGGCGGGGCGTCCTCGGTGCTTTCGTCCAAAACCCGAACGTGAACGCGACCGCCCTTTGCGACGTGTTCAGCGCGCGCATCGACCAAGCCTCGCAGGTCGCCCCAGAAGCCAAGGGATACAAGGAGCACGAGCGGCTGCTTGAGGCGAAGGACGTTGATGCTGTCCTCATAGCCACGCCGGATCATTGGCATGCCGGGACCTGCATCGACGCGGCCAATGCAGGCAAGGACATCTACTGCGAGAAGCCCCTGACCCTCAAGATCGAGGAGGGGCCGGAGATCGTCAAGGCGGTCCGGCTGAACAAGAGGGTGTGCCAAGTCGGCATGCAGCAGCGCTCGGGGAAGCACTACCTCATGGCGAAGGAGAAGTTCTTCGACAGCGGCGCGATCGGCAAGGTTACCTTGGCACGGACCTGGTGGCACGGCAACGGCGCGCACCTGCGCCCTTTCCCCCAGGAATACGCCACGCTTCCGTCCAACCTCGATTGGGGCCGCTTTCTCGGGCCGGTCAAGTGGCGCGAGTACGATCCGAAGCAGTACTTCAACTTCCGTGCTTACCTCGAGTACGGCGGCGGGCAGATCACGGACCTGTTCACGCACTGGATCGACGCGGTGCACATGTTCATGGGTCAGGACAACCCGGTCGCTGCTGTGGCGTCCGGCGGCATCTACCATTACAAGGACGGCCGCACGGCGCCCGATACGATCGCCTGCCTGCTGGACTATCCCGGCGAGTGGACCGCCACGTTCGAGGGCACCCTCGCACCTGGGCTGCGGGGCGCAGGTATTGAGGTGATCGGAACGGAGGGCCGCCTCTGGATCACCCGACAGCGGTACGAGTGGTACCTGCCCGGCGAATCCCAGCCGGCCGAAACCCAGCCGTTCGTCGGCAACATGACGCAGGACCATGTCGATAACTTCGTAGACTGCGTGAAGAGCCGCGAGAAGCCGAATGGCGACGTCTGGATCGGCCACCGTTCCGCACAGGCATCCCATCTCGGCAACGTGGCCTACCTGCAGGGCCGCAGACTCAAGTTCGATCCCGATCGCGAGGAGATCCTCCCGCTCTGACGAGGGCCTCTTACGCCCCGACCGTCATCGCAGCTTGCCCTCTACGAACGGTACGGCGAACACCTTGTCGTGTTGAATCGGGCCGTGCCCGAAGTAGCCGTCCTCGCCGAAGAGTTCGCCGTGGTCGGCCGTTATCGTGATGTAGGTGTTGGGAGGGACGAGGTCGAACAGCTCCTCGACGACCCTGTTCAGGTAGCTGACCGCCTTCACTTGGCGGTCCCGCAGCAAGTCGAGCTTGACCTGGTCGAAGAACTCCTGCCGGTCTTCGACCAGCTTGCCGCCGACGATGTGGTCGTCCAAGTGCTTGAATACGCCGTGGACCCCACTGATCCGCGGCCAGTTCTCGGGCGGCTCGTCCGGAAGTGCGTAAGGGTAGTGCGTCTCGCCGACGTTCAGGATGTAGAAGGAGGGGCGGTCCTCGGGGAAGCGCATTTCCCGGAGCATTGCCCGCATGTCGTTGTGCCGGGGCATCAGTCGGAACGTGTCGAAGCTGTTGTTGAGGATCGTCTTCGGGTTCAGCACGGGCAGTGACACCATCGCGTGGGTTCGGTAGTTGAACCGTTGCTTGAGGAACGTCGGGAAGTAGAGATGGGGGACAAGGGACTTGAACCCGACATCCTCGACACCCAGTCTTTCGTTGAACTTGAAGAAGTCCTTCTTGTAGTACTCCGAGGCGTAGACCTGCGTCGGGCTGCTATGCGGAAGCAGTCCCATCAGCAGGTTGTAATGGGAGGGGGCCGTCCACGAAGCGTACGACCACCGCTGCTCGACTTGGCCTAGCTTCGCGATCGTTCTCGCGTTCCCTTCGACGAAGGAGTCGTAGCGGCAGCTGTCGAAGATGACCAGGATGTAGTTGTTCGGGCGCAAGTCCGATTGTATGACCGTGCTCTGTGTATGACCGTGCTCTGGCGAGGACCCGGTCGGGATGCGAGAGACTGGATGTTGGCTCCAGCCTCGAACCAGTTCCACATCGCTGTCGGGATCGAACCTGTCGAGTTCCACGAGGACGGCGCCACTTTGCGGCTCGCGGTATCCGAGAAGCACCTCAATGTCGACGGCGTCGTCCACGGTGGCGCGATCTTCACGCTCGCCGATTCGGCCTTGGGTTACGGTATCTCCAAAGTGCTTGGCAAGCGCTGCACGACGGCCGAAATGAAGGTCAACTATTTGCGCCCCGTAACCGATGGTGTGATGACGGCGCGCTCCCGGATCATCCGGGACGGCCGCCGGTTAGTGGTGGCCAGGGCAGAGGTGTACTGTGCCGGCTCCCAAGTCGCGGAAGCCCTCGCGACGTTTGCAGTCCTGGAATGAGGAGGATCCGATTCGAATTATGGCGACGCAGCACGCCCCAGCAGTTCCCGAGGAAGCCCTGCGGAAAATCCACGAATCCTTCATGACGTCGCCCTTCAACCGGCTGGTAGGCGTCGAGTTCGGCGCTTACCACGATGACGGGGTAACGCTCACGCTGCCCGTCGCTGCCGAACACCTAAACGGGGCAGGTGTCGTTCACGGAGGGGTCATGCTGACGTTGGCCGATGCCGCGCTGGGATTCGCGATCGCCAGGGCGGTCGGCGGGCGATGCACCACGGCGGAAATCAAGATCAACTACTTGCGGCCTGTCTCCGAGGGCACCCTCTCGGCACGGTCGAGGATCATCCGCAAGGGCCGGAGGCTCGTCGTCGCCCGTGCCGAGATTCATTGCGGCAAAAGTCAGGTCGCCGAGGTTCTCTCCACGTTCGCCGTATTGGCCTAGGGAGCGGTAGGCGGTGTGGCAGTGAGTGCTCGTATACGCCCCAAGACCAGATGCTTCTGCGCGTGGGATGACGAGCTTGCTGTCGCACCCTCTGATCGTCATTCCGAGTGTCGTGGCAGCACGAGACTCGTGTCACACTGATTCCGTGTTGGCCTAGGGGCGGCGCGGAATGAAGAAAATCACAATCACGTTACCGCCGGATTTGGCACGCTGGCTTCGGTTCAAGGCCGCCGAGGCTGATCGCAGCGCCTCCAAATGGGTTGCGGAATTACTGGAAGGGATGCGCCGGAACGAGGATGAGTACGAGGTTGCGATGAAACGCTACCTTGCCATGAAGCCACGTAGGCGGAGCTGGCCGGAAGGTCGCAGGCCGACTCGCGAGGAGTTGTACGACCGGACCGGTATTCGTTGACACAAATGTCCTCGCCCACCGCCACGATGTGTCCGGGGCGGTCAGGCAATTACGAGCCCCACAATGCCTTGAGGCGCTGGCGGTTCGAAGAGCCGGACGTCTGAGCTACCAGGTTCTCCAAGAACTCTATGCAACCCTCACTCGCGCCAGGGGACGGGCCTTCGCGCATTCCGAGGCGCGCGCAATCGTAGAGGCGCTCTGCGTCTGGCAGCCGATACCGGTTGACCGTGTGATTCTGTGACGGGCTTGGTTGTTGCTTGAGACTCAGTCGATCTCGTGGTGGGACTCGCTGATTGTGGCTGCGGCGCAGGCAAGCCGTTGTCGGGTCTTGTTGACCGAAGCGCTGCAGGACGGACAGGAGTTCGACGGGGTTCGTGTGGTCGATCCCCTCCGCTTGCCCGATCTGACGTCTGCGCAGGTCTTGGAGACGGTCGGCTGACTCGCCCAGCCTGTTGCATGGGAGACGCCTTGCCTAATCGGGCACCTTCGGGGTCGTTGGCGGGCAGTGCCGCGAGGGAGCGGGCGCTCAGCGAGGTCGCTGCCTAGCACGCTGCCGATTCCAGTCCCAGGAGACGCTCGCCGAGTTCACCGCCAACCTAGCCCGACGCAGGTCAAACCGCACGATGCCGTCTGGAGTCGGCACCATATAATGTGGGCCTGATGGGCAATCGCTTCTTGGCTGCCACTTTGCTGGCGACGCTGTCGGCGCTACCCGCTGCGCAAGCGGCGGTCGAATACGTCCGCGACATCGAACCGATTCTGCACGAGCGCTGCTATCTGTGCCACGGGGGACAGCAGCAAATGGCAGGCTTGCGATTGGACAGCCGTGATTCGGCACTGAAGGGGAGTGACTCCGGGCCGGTAATCATCCCCGGCGACCCCGGAGCGAGCAAGCTGGTCGAACGTGTCTCGAGCGACCGCGAGGGATTCCGCATGCCACCTGGCAGTGAGCAACTCAGCGTGTCGGAGATCGCTGCGGTGAAAGAGTGGATTGCGTCGGGAGCCGTCTGGCCCGACTCACACTCCGGGCCGGACGCCCGAGCCGCAGCTCGCGAAGCCGCCTCCCAGTCGCACTGGGCCTTTCAGCCGGTTCGTCGACCCGATCCGCCCGACGTGAAGCAGGTTGGGTGGGTCCGCAATCCCATCGACCGGTTCATACTGGCCAAGCTGGAAGCTGAGGGGCTGTCACCGTCGCCGGAGGCGACTCCGCACACGCTGCTCCGCAGGGTCCATTTCGATCTGGTCGGGCTGCCTCCCTCGACAGTTGGGTTCACCGGATTTCCGTCCATCAAGGCTGAGGGGGGCTACGAATCGCTCGTAGGCGGATTGCTCGAGTCGGCCCACTTCGGGGAGCGCTGGGCACTCCCTTGGCTGGACCTGGCGCGGTACGCCGACAGTGAGGGGTACGAGCGTGACCCCCTGCGGCCCCACGCATGGCGCTGGCGTCACTGGGTCATCGACGCCATCAACCGCGACATGCCCTACGACCGCTTTACGGTCGAGCAGATCGCCGGCGACCTGCTGCCGGGGGCGACCGTCGAGCAGCGCGTCGCGACCGGCTTTCTGCGCAACGGGATCAAGAACCGCGAGGCGGGCACGAAGAATGCCCAAAAGCGGTTCGAGGAAACGGTGGACCGGCTCAACACCGTCGCCAACACCTGGCTCGGCCTGACGGTCGGCTGCGCGCAGTGCCACGACCACAAGTACGATCCCCTCTCCCAGCGCGAGTTCTACGCGATGTTCGCGTTCTTCCACAACGCGGTGGAGCGGGACATCGAGGCTCCGCTCGCGGGGGAACTCGGGCCGCACCTGCGAACCGCTCCGGCCTATCGCTCCGGCCTGGAGAGGGTCCGCGAGAACTACGGCATCCCCGTCCTGCAGGCCGAATGGCATCAGCGCATGCTCTCCGCGATGGACAAGCCGGGCGTGCGGACCGACTGGGACCATTCCGTTACGGAGTGGCGGGCGGCGAACGACCGTGCCGACTGGCTGCTGCGGGCTCCGGCCGAGGAACTCACGGAACTGGAGCGCGAGAAGGTCGCGATGTGGTTCCTGGGCCGCAACGGACCAGACATTGCCAAGGACGAGGCCCTGAGAGCGCGTCTCAAGAAGGCGCGCGAGGAGGTCGCGGCGCTGCAGCGGCATCTGTACGAGGTGTCGCGGGCCTACACGATGGTCGAGCGGCGAGCGCCGGTGCCGGCCCGGCTGGCCTTGCGCGGGGACTACCGAGCCCTCGGCAGCGAGGTGCCGCCGGGCGTGCCGGAGGTGCTGCCGTCCCTGCCGGCCGGGCCGAAGCCGGCCCGGCTGACGCTCGCCGAATGGATCGCATCCGAAAGCAACCCGCTCACCGCCCGGGTCGAGGTCAACCGCATCTGGCAGGAGTTGTTCGGCCGCGGCCTGGTCGAGACGTCCGAGAACTTCGGCACGCAGGGGGATCTGCCCTCGCACCCGGACCTGCTGGACTGGCTGGCCAGTGAGTTCGTCCGGCTGGGCTGGAGTCGCAAGCGCATCGTGCGCCTGATCGTGACCTCCTCGGCCTACCGGCAGGCGTCCGCCGACCGCGAGGACGCGCGGGAGGCGGATCCAGGCAATGCGTGGGTCTCGCGGCAGAACCGGCTGCGGCTTCCCGCCGAGCTGATCCGGGACAACGCGCTCGCAGCGAGCGGCTTGCTGAACCCGGGGGTCGGCGGCAAGAGCGTCTATCCCCCGCAGCCGTCCGGGGTTTCCGAACTGAGCTACTCCAAGAAGGACTGGGATGAGGACACCGGTCCGGACCGATACCGCCGAGGTCTGTACGTGTTCCTGAGGCGCACGTCTCCCTATCCCATGCTCGTGAACTTCGACGCGCCCGACACTCTCACGAGCGTCTCCCGCCGCGAGCGGTCCAATACCCCCCTCCAGGCCCTCAACCTACTCAACGACCCGGTCTTCCTGGAGGCGGCCAACGCCTTGGCATTCCGCGTGCTCGGCTCGGACGCCGATGGCTTTGAAGAGCGCTTCGGCCGCTTGGCGCAGTGGTGTCTGGCCCGGGCCCCCTCGGCTGACGAGATCGAACGGGCGAAGCGGTACCACTCCGCTCAGCTCGAGCGATACGAGGCGCGAGGCGGCGATGCGGAGATGGCAGCGTGGCGCGAGCTGGGCCGCGCCATGCTCAGCCTCGACGAATTCATCACCCGGGAATGAGCGGCGGCTACGATGATCGTAGCCGTGCGAACCGCCATTCCAATCTCTGCCCTCATGCTCCTGTCCTGCACTCCCGGTCCCGGTGACCCAGCCGATCCCTCGGTCGACCATCATTCCTACGCCCGCACCGCGGGCGCACGGATGACGCACGTCGACCTGGATCTGACGGTCGACTTCGAGTTTCGCCGGCTAAGAGGTACCTGCACGCTCGACGTCGAAGGTGAGGCCGGCGATATTGTCCTGGATACGCGCGACCTGGAGATCCAGCGGGTCGAGGTCTCCGATGACGGGGCGGTCTTCATGGAGGTGCCGTTCGAGCTCGGCAGCGCCGATCCAATCCTGGGCGCCCCCCTGAGAATCGAGCGCGGCAGCGCGAGGAAAGTGCGCGTGGCCTACGCCACGGATCCGGGCGCCAGCGGCCTGCAGTGGCTGGAGGCCTCCCAGACGTCCGGCGGGCAGCACCCGTTCCTGTACTCGCAGTCGCAGTCGATCCACGCCCGCAGCTGGATCCCGCTACAGGATTCTCCTGGGATCCGGGTGACCTACGCAGCGCGCATCCGCACGCCTCCGGGGCTGCTGGCCGTCATGAGCGCGGAATCGCTGTCCGCCGGAGAACCGGGCGGGGAGCACCGCTTCCGCATGTCCCAGCCGATCCCTCCCTACCTGATCGCGATCGGGGTCGGGGATCTTGCGTTCCGGGCGACCGGGGACCGCACCGGAGTCTACGCCGAGCCGAGCGTCGTCGAGGCTGCCGCGCGCGAGTTCGAGGACACCGATGCCATGATGCGATCGGCCGAGGCGCTGTACGGCCCGTACCGCTGGGGCCGTTACGACATCCTGGTGCTGCCCCCGGCGTTTCCCTTCGGCGGGATGGAGAATCCCCGGCTCACGTTCGTCTCGCCCACTGTGATTGCCGGCGACAAGAGCCTGGTCAGCCTGGTCGCCCACGAGCTGGCGCATTCCTGGTCCGGCAATCTCGCTACCAACGCGACGTGGCGAGACTTCTGGCTCAACGAGGGCTTCACCGTGTATTTCGAGGAGCGCATCCAGGAGGCGGTCTACGGTCCCGAGCGCGCGGCCATGGATTCCTCTCTCGAGATCGCGGACCTCAAGGAGGAGATGTCCGGCATGGACACGCGCGACCAGATCCTGCACCAGGATCTGGCCGGCCGCAGCCCGGACGACGGGGTGACCGGGGTGCCGTATGTCAAGGGAGCGATGTTCCTGCGAACCGTGGAGAAGGCAGTGGGGCGCGAAGCCTTCGACCCGTTCCTTCGGAACTACTTCGATGCGTTCGCGTTCCGCAGCGTCACGACGGACCAGTTCGCTGCCTATCTGGAATCCGAACTCCTGTCCGAGCACCGCGAAGCCACGGTATCGATTTCACTGCAGGAGTGGCTCAAGCAGCCCGGTCTGCCGGAGAAGCGCCACGAGCACGAGTCGGCCGTCCTTGACGCAGCGGAGGAGGCAGCCCTCGAATGGGCGAGCGGCAGTGTGCCTGCGAACCGTCTGGAGACAGCGCAGTGGACGACGCAGCACTGGCTCCGCTTCCTGCGCTCGCTCCCGGAGTCGCTCAGTCCGGACCGGATGGCGGAGCTGGACAGTGCGTTCGGGTTCACCGAGGCCGGGAACGCCGAGATCCTATGCGCATGGCTCGTCATGTCCGTTGGAAACGGGTACGAGGAGGCGGACGCAGCCGTGGAGAGCTTTCTCGTGTCAGTCGGCCGGATGAAGTTCCTCCGGCCGCTGTACAGGGAACTCGTGGAATCCGAAGACGGGCGCGCCCGGGCGCAGGAAATTTTCTCCAGGGCCCGGGGCGGCTATCACCCGATGGCCGTGGCCATGGCCGAGCGGATTCTGGAGGAGGGTGCCGCCGGGGAGCGCTGAGGCGTCCCCCGGCGGCCGATCAGCACTTGACGTTGAGCGTGTCCGCATTCCGCCCGCCATCGTCCACCGCCCGGACCCGGTAGTACAGGCCCCCGCTGTGTCCCTTGGGAGCCGAGCGGTCCTCGAAGGTGAACGGCGCTAGCGAGGTCTGCGGGCGGTATGGAATCACGCCGACCCGCTCGTGGCGCCGGAATATCTCGTACCGGTCGATCGGGTCCCCGGCGGCATAGGCCGAATGCCATTCCAGCCGGACTGTGCCGTCCGCCAAGCGCTCTCCGCGGAACTGCTGGGCCGGCTGGAAGCCGGCCGAGGGGCGCTGGAAGAAGTTCGTGCGCGTGCCGTGCAGGTCGGCGACCGTCTGCTCGATGTCGCTCTTCTCTTGGCGGGACAGGGGCCTGGCTACCTGCGCAGCGGCGAGGTTGGCCACAAGCTGGTCGCGTTGCGGGTCGTTGTCCTTGTCGACCAGGCCGATGCCGGTGATGATCGTCGACATGCCCTCAGGGTTGAGCGTATAGCGGATGAAATCCTCGTACGGGAGCTTGTCGGGCTGTCCGACGGTCGGCACGCTCTGCCCAGGGCGGTGCGCGTACTCCTGCTTGAGTCCGTACATGACGCCGTCCGCGAAGACCTTCATGCCGATGATGCCCATGCCCTTGGCATGAGCCACCGGGATCGAGTTGGTCTGGTGGCAGAAGTAGTTCGGATCGTTCGGGTTGACCGCCACTAGCAGCGTGTCGAGGATGTTCTTGGTATCTCGCTGGATCGCGTACATGTGAGCGGACGGGCTCTCGTGGCCCGTGATGCCGATATGGCGGATCCACCTGCGGTGCCGTGGGTTGAGGCCGGTCCGGTTGGTGCCGTCGCGGTAGTCGAGCAGGCAGGCCAGCGCCCCCACGCGAGGCAACGACTTGTCCTCGGGATTCTCGAGGCCTTCGTAGACGGCGTCCACATCTTCCTTGCTGCCGATGTGATGGACCTGCATAAGGTCCAGGTAGGCGCCCTCCGGGATATGCCCCTGGCCATCGCCGAAGAACTGGGTCAGGGACCGCTCGATGTCCGCGAGGACCAGCTTCCCGCCCCCGGAAGAGCGGCC
Source organism: uncultured Bryobacterales bacterium (assembly GCA_964461235.1). Taxonomy (GTDB): domain Bacteria; phylum Acidobacteriota; class Terriglobia; order Bryobacterales; family UBA6623; genus VXMF01. The sequence continues at coordinate 32,289 of CAYWUV010000044.1, forward strand.
CATCGGCTCGGACCCGTCCCGCACGATCGCGTGCCGAAGAGCCGTCTTGGTGGCGATGAACAGCCTTCCGCGCAGGCTGTGATCGTAGCCCGGCTGGCCCGGCTTGAGGTTCAGGATCCCGAACGCCTTGCCCATCTTCTCCTGGCTCAGGAAGTAGTTGTTTGCGGTCTCGATGTAGGTCATGCCCGCGCGCACGGCCTTGACGACGATTTCGACCGCCTCATCGCCCGGCAGGTCCCACTGGACCCTGTTGCCGCCGGCCAAGCCGAATGTGGTCACCTCGCGCCCGGTGCGACCGAGCAGCCGCGTGGCCAGCGGCTTCTCCGCCGGATGTGACCAGGCCGCGAACCTGCCGGTGAACGGCAGGAACGTGGTCGCCATCGCCGCGCCGCTCGCCCAGCGGACCGCGTCGCGTCTCGAGAATTCCTTCGCCATGTCGAGTGCCTCCTTGATTGCGACTGGGCTCGGATGCCTACTGAACTCTATCACGGAACCGCCCTTCCCCACGGGGCCGGCCCGGCTCATAGAATGGAAAGTGGCTTCCGCTGTGGCGGAACGCCCCGCCGGGCCGCCCCCTCCCCAACCCTCATGCCAGCGACCGATACAGGGAGCCCGCGCGCACCGGCCCCGGCCAGGGTTTTCGATCTGATCGGGAACACCCCCCTCATCCGGCTGGAACGCATCACCAATTCCGATAGCCGCGTGCGCGTCTACGGCAAGGCCGAGTACCTGAACCCGGGCGGTTCCGTCAAGGACCGCCCGGCCGCCAGCATGATTCAGGCTGGCATCGAGGAGGGCCGTCTGCGACCCGGACAGACGATCATCGACGCCACCAGCGGCAACACCGGCATCGCCTATGCGATGCTCGGCGCGGCCCAAGGATATCCCGTCAAGCTTTACCTGCCGCGGAATGCGTCCCCGGAACGCAAGCGAATCCTCCGAGCGTATGGGGCCGAACTCGTCCTGACGGACCCGGCCCTGCAGACCGACGGGGCGATCCAGTCTTGCCGGGCCGAGTACCGGGCCCACCCGGATCGGTACTTCTACCCGGACCAGTACGGCAACCGGGCCAACTGGCAGGCGCACTACCGGACGACGGGCCCGGAAATCTGGCGTCAGACCGACGGCGCGATAACGCACTTCATCACGGGTCTCGGCACGAGCGGAACCCTGATGGGCACGGGCCGGTACCTGCGGGAGCGGAATCCCGGCGTCCGGATCGTCTCCATGCAGCCGTCCACCGGATTCCACGGGCTCGAGGGACTCAAGCACATGGAGACCGCCATGCAGCCGGAGATCTACGACCCCTCCCTGGCCGACGAGGATGTGGCAGTGGACACGGAGGATGCCTACGACACCGTGCGTCGCCTGGCGCGGGAGGAGGGCCTGATGGTGGGCATTTCCTCGGGAGCGAACGTCTTCGCGGCCTTGCGTCTCGCAAGCGGACTGCAGGATGGAGTGGTGGTGACCGTGCTCTGCGATGGTGCCGACAAGTACCTCAGCGAGCGATTCTGGGAGGAGTGAGGATCGGATGCTGCGGATCCCCAAGATACCGTTCGCCGTCATGCGGGCTCACGCCGAGGCGGCCTACCCGGACGAGTGCGTCGGAGCGATGCTGGGCACGACGGGACCCGACGCGAAGTCGGTGAAGCTGGCGATGCCGCTGCCCAACTCGGCCGAGGGCTCCCAACGGGCGTTCTACGAACTGTCCAGCGACAGCCTGCTGGCGGCGGACGCTGCCGCCACGAAAATGGGCATGGCGGTAATCGGGATCTATCACTCGCACCCCGATTGCGACGCCTACTTCTCCGAAACCGACCTGAAGAACTCCTGCCCTTGGTATTCGTTCGTGGTCCTGTCCGTGCGGGACGGCCGGTACGACCATGCCAACAGCTGGCTGCCCGACTTCGAGCAGACCCGGGCGGACCCCGAAGCGCTCGAGATCTCCGGATAGACGTCGCCTGCCCCACACCATGAGGATCACCCGGCTCAACGTTCGCGACATCCGATTCCCCACCTCGCGGGACCTGTCGGGATCGGACGCGATGAACCCGGATCCGGACTACTCCGCTGCCTACGTCGTGCTCGAGACCGATGCGGGGCTGTGCGGGCACGGTCTTGCCTTCACACTCGGGCGGGGAACCGAGATCGTCGTGGCGGCCGCGCGGGCCATGGCCCCGCTGGTGTGCGGGAGGTCCCTCGAGGAATTCGCCTCCGACATGGGCGCGTTCTGGCGACGCCTCACCGGGGACTCCCAGCTTCGCTGGATCGGTCCGGACAAGGGCGCCGTGCATCTCGCGACAGCGGCCATCGTCAATGCGGTGTGGGACCTGTGGGCGCGCAGCGAGGGCAAGCCGGTCTGGCGACTTGTCTCGGACATGGAGCCCGACGAGTTCGTCCGGCTCATTGACTTCCGCTACCTCACGGACGCTCTCACGAGGGACGAGGCGATCGACATGCTCGAGCGAAAGGGGGACGGGAAGTCCTCGCGGACGGTCAGGATGGAACGCGAGGGCTACCCTGCCTACACGACCTCGGCCGGATGGCTTGGGTACCCGGACAGCAAAATCCGTTCGCTATGCCGGGAGGGCCTTGCGCAAGGGTGGAATCGGTTCAAGATCAAGGTCGGCCGGGATCGGGCTGACGACAGGCGGCGCTGCGCGATCATCCGCGAGGAGATCGGCCCGGACGGTGTCCTGATGACGGACGCCAACCAGGTCTGGGACGTCGGAGAGGCCATTGACTGGATGCGGGATCTCGCGCCGTATCGGCCTCTCTGGATCGAGGAGCCGACCAGCCCCGACGACGTGCTGGGGCACAGGGCGATCCGGACTGCGCTCCGGCCGCTCGGGATTGCGGTGGCAACCGGGGAGATGTGCCAGAACCGCATCCTGTTCAAGCAGTTCCTGCAGGCGGACGCGATCGACTACGTGCAGATCGACGCTGCGAGGCTCGGCGGCGTCAACGAGGTCCTCGCGGTCCTCCTCTTGGCCGAGAAGTTCGGCAAGCCGGTCTGCCCCCATGCGGGAGGGGTCGGGCTCTGCGAGTACGTGCAGCACCTGGCGCTGATCGACTACATCTGCGTCTCCGGCTCGCTCGAGGGCCGCGTGCTGGAATACGTCGACCACCTGCACGAACATTTCGTCGAGCCGGTCCGGTTGCGGAACGGACACTATCTGGCCCCTGGTGCTCCGGGGTACAGCATCGAGATGAAGCCCGGCTCGTTGAGCGAATTCGAGTTCCGCGAATCCACAGGCTTGCGTTAACCTTTAATCGGGGATCTGTGGACGCCATGCCGCCTGCCATTGCCATGAACCGCCGACAGCTGATGAAGGTGCTGGGCGGAGGGCTGGCCAACGTCGGTCTCGCCGCCACGCTGGCGGGCGACCGAGCGCTCGGCGCCTCCTCTTCGGACGGAGAGCCGGCCCCCCATTTCGCTCCGAAGGCGAAGAACGTCATCTCGATTTTCTGCTACGGCGGACCGAGCCACATCGACACGTTCGATCCGAAGCCGGAACTGGGGAAGCACGCCGGCGAGGCCATGACCGGTGTCGGCGAGGTCGTCGTTTCCCAAGGCAATCCCGGGGGCCTGATGCCGTCGCCGTGGAAATTCCGCAGGTACGGCCAAAGCGGCATCGAGGTGTCCGATCTGTTCCCGAATGTGGCCTCTTACGTCGATGACCTAGCGGTGATCCGGTCGATGTACACCTCGTCGAACGATCACGGCCCGGCTCTCTACCAGATGAACACAGGCACGGTGCTCGCGGGCCACCCCAGCGTCGGTAGCTGGCTGACATACGGGCTCGGCTCGGAGAACCGCAACCTGCCCGGGTACGTGGTCTTCACGGACCACCGGGGAGGCCCGATCAACGGCCAGCCGAACTGGGGGGCCGGTTTCATGCCGGCGGCCTTCCAGGGCACCCAGTTCCGCTCGACGGGCGATCCGATCGTGGACCTGAGGCCACCCAAGGAAATCAGCCGCGAGCGCCAACGCAAGTGGCTGGACCTCCTGGGGGATCTGAACCGCGAGCACCTCGCCCGGAATCCCGAGGACAACGAGCTGTCCGCGCGCATCCAGTCCTACGAACTGGCCTACAACATGCAGGTCCATGCAACCGAGGCGATCGACATTTCGAAGGAGACCCAGGCAACTCGCAAACTGTACGGTCTGGACGACGACCGGACCCGCTTCTTCGGCCGCCAGGCGCTCATGGCCCGGCGGCTGGTCGAGCGCGGCGTGCGCGTGGTGCAGCTGTACTCGGGAGGCGGCAACCACGAGCCCACTTGGGACCAGCACTGGTCCCTGGAGCACTTCCACACCATGCATGCGGGCGAGACGGACGGGCCGATCGCCGGCCTGATCACGGACCTCAAACAGCGCGGTCTGTTCGACGAGACATTGATCATTTGGCACGGGGAGTTCGGCCGAATGCCGATCAGCCAGCGGCTGGACGGCCGAGACCACAATCCGTACGGCTTCACCGTGTGGCTCGCAGGGGGCGGCGTGAAGGGCGGCACCGTAGTCGGAGCCACAGATCACTTCGGCTACAAGGCCGTCGAGAGCCGCAAGTCCGTCTATGACCTGCACGCCACGGTCCTGCACCTGATGGGTCTTGACCACGAGCGGCTGACGTACCACCACAACGGCCGCGACATGCGGCTGACCGACGTGCACGGGAACCTGATCCACGAGATCCTGGGATAGCCGCAGGGTTGGCGGCCGAACCTCCCCGGTCGGCGGCCGGAGGGCCGTCAGGGTCTGCGCTGAGCCTTGCGGGCGGCCCGCCTGCGCTGCTTGGGATCTTCTTCGGGCAGCGTCAGGTTGAAGTTGACGTCGATTACGGTAAGGACCTCGACGTTCTGGCCGTTCAGCTGGGTAGGCTTGTAGCGCCATTGGGAGACCGCGTCGATCGCGGCCGAGGCCAGCATCGGGTGGCCGGAAATCAGCTCAAGGTCCTTGACTCGGCCGTCCACCGCGATGATCGCCCGGAGCCGGACTGTACCGCTGACAAACTGCTCCACCGCTTCCTGCGGATAGACCGGGAGCACCCTATGCGTCAAACGGGCGTTCTGAACGTTGCCCCCGACCCGGACCGGAGGGGGCGGCGCCAGTCCGGCCCCGTCGGTCGGGAACATCCCCAGCACGCCGGCCACGCTTGGTGCCCCGACGCCGCCCGGCACTCCCGGCGATGCCTGCATGGCTGCAATCGGCGAGACCGGCGCCCCCGTGTCCTGCAGGTAGGCAACTTGGTCCGGGATAACCGAAGGGGCGCGGAAGTCCGCCTCGAACCGGGTCACCTCGCGCTGCGGCGCGGGCTGGACGGCCGGTGCCGGCGGTGCTGGCGGAGGTGGCGCAGCCAGATAGAACGTGCTCCGGGCCCAAGCGGCCAGGTCGATCTCGTACGTGTTGACCAAGGGCAGCAAGAGGGCGGCCCCCAAGGCCACCGCCTGGAGCGTCGCCGAACCGGCAAAGCTCCAACCCCGCCGGGACGACGAATCCGGAACGAGGCCTTGCTCGAACACTCCGATCCCCTACCCGTCTTGGTCGCCGAAGCGGCGCCAAGGTTACCCGGCGCGTGACTTAGCCCTGGTCCAGCGGGCCGCTACGTGCCCAGCTGCGCGGCTAGGTCCAGGAAGTCCCGCGCGTTCACGTCGAACGAATTGTCGTACGCGAGGTCGATCTGGCGATTGGGCCTTTCCTTCGGACGCGGCACGAAGGCCGTCCGCAGGCCCGCGCGGGCGGCCGCCCTCAGGTCGCCCTTGTGCGCCGCAACCATCATGACCTCGCCGGGCGGCAACCCGAGCAGGCTGGCTGCTTTGAGGTAAACCTCCCGGTCCGGCTTGTAGCGCCCCGCGAGTTCTGATGACAGCACGACGTCCCAGGGAAGCCCGGCGTGCTTGGCCATGTTCACGAGCAGTGCCACGTTCCCGTTCGACAGGGAGGCCACGATGAACTTCCCCTTCAGTTTCGCGAGGCCCGCCACCGCGTCCGGCCACGGGTCGAGCCGGTGCCACACGCGGTTGAATTCGTCGATCTCCTGCTCGCTGAGGCCCTCGATGCCGAAGCGATCCAGCAGGTCGTCCAAGATCATCCGGTGCAACTCGTCGATGGTCTTCCAGGGAAGCTCGCCTTGCCGCACGCGATTCATGGCCGGCCCATAGCCGTCTCGCCAGGCGTCCGCGAAAGCGCCCCAGTCGACCGCCAAGCCCTTGGCGCGGCCCAGGGCCTCGCCTTCCCGGATGACCGTGGACCGCCAGTCGACCACGGTGCCGAACACGTCGAATGTCAGCGCGCGGACGTTCGAAGGCGCATTCGCCGTCATTGTGGCGGCTCCCATCCCGGCCAGCGCGAAGACCCGCCTCGAGAGCAGGGAGGGCTTCGCAAGCTCCATGGCCTACGAGTATAGGCCCCCGGACGACTCGTTTGCCGCGACGCCTGCATGGCGAGTGCGGCCGCGCTAGGCTGAGACGAGGGCCGATGGGACGGATCCGCATCCTGCCAGACCGCGTCGCGAACCAGATCGCGGCCGGGGAAGTCGTGGAGCGGCCGGCCTCCGTTTGCAAGGAACTGATCGAGAACTCGCTGGACGCTGGAGCGACGCAGTTGCGGATCGAGCTGAAGGCGGGCGGCCGGAGCCTCGTCAAGGTCAGCGACAACGGCTCCGGCATGAACCGCGACGATGCGATGCTGGCGTTCGAGCGCCACGCCACCAGCAAGCTGCGCTCCGCCGATGACCTGCTCGCGATCGCGACGCTGGGCTTCCGGGGCGAGGCTCTGCCGTCGATCGCCAGCGTGTCCAAGCTCACACTCGAAACCCGGTCTGCGGACGAGGAGTCGGGGACGGCGGTCGAGGTCGACGGCGGCCGGATGCGGGACGTTCGCGACGCGGCGCTCGCCACTGGCACGACGATCGCGGTGAGGAGCCTTTTCTTCAACGTGCCGGCCCGGCGGAAATTCCTGCGGACCGAGAAAACGGAACTCACTCACGCCTTGCGGACCGCGACTCACTACAGCCTCGCCCATCTCGACAAGGCGTTCCAATTGCGAAATGAGCACGGGACACTGCTGAACGTCACACCGGTCACGACCCTGCGCGAGCGGGTGTACCAGGTCTTCGGCGGGGAACTGCTCGATCGGCTAGTCGAGCTGGAGCCAGGCGGGTCCGCCGATGGCGAGCCGGGCGGGCCAGGGCTGCGGCTGACCGGGTTCGTGTCCGAGCCGCAGGCGCAACGCACGAACCGCAATGCGTACCACATCTTCGTGAACCGGCGGATGGTGCGCGACAGCCTGATTCAGAAGGCCGTCAGCGTTGCGTACGAGAACCTGATGCCGCACGGCGTCTATCCGTTCGTTCTGCTCTTTCTCGACATCCCGCCGGGGGAGGTGGACGTGAACGTCCATCCCGCCAAGACGGAGGTCCGCTTCCGCAACCCCTCACGGGTCTTCGACTTCATCCGGGATGCGATCCGCGCACGGCTCGTCGCCGCCAAGCCCGCCTCGTCACTGCCCGATCCGGCTCGGATCGACCAGCGCGGCTTCCCGGCCGCTGGCACGACTGCCGCCTCGCCCGCTGCTGCCGGTTCCGCCGGTGAGGCTCCTTTTTCGCCGCCGGCGCGACTGCCGTTTCCCGGTGCCGACGGACCCTCCGCAGCCCCTTGGCGGACAAGGGATCTGCAAGGGACAGCTCCGGGCGCTGGGGAACCGCTCCCGCCTTCCGCCGCCCAGAGCGACCTGGACCATAGTCGCGCGCCGCTGGTGGATCGCGGACCCTCCAGCTTGGGGTCCCTGGCTGGCCTGCGATTGCTGGGCCAGCTGCACGACAGTTTTATCGTCGCCGCGGGCGAAGACGGAGTCTGGATCATCGACCAGCACGTCGCGCACGAGCGCATCCTGTTCGAGAAGGTGCTGGCGGAGCGGCTGCACGGCAAGTGCCAGATGCAGGGCCTGCTCACTCCTGTGGTGCTCACGCTGACTCCCGACCGCATGGTCGCGTTCGAGGAACTCGCCGAGGAGTTCCGCGCGAACGGGTTCGAGATCGAGCCCTTCGGCGGCCGCACGGTCGTCATCAAGGCCGTCCCGGCCGAACTCCGCCCCCAGCAGGTGGAGTCTCTGACCTACGAACTGCTCGACGTCCCGCACGAGAACGGGAAGCCCCCCGGGCTCGCGCATCTCCGCAAGCGGATGGCGGCGACCATCGCCTGCCACGCCGCCATCAAGATCAACACGCCGCTTTCGTCCGAGAAGATGCGCTGGCTGCTCGAGGAACTGGCGCGGTCCGATTGCCCGATGTCGTGCCCGCACGGGCGCCCGATCGCGCTCAAGTACGGCACGCGGGACATCCTCAAGGCGTTCCACCGGATCTGACCGGTTCGGCGGCCGGCTATTCGTACGCCCCGAACACGTCCTTCATGGCATCCGCAATCTCCCCGAGGGTCGCCGATGCCTCGACCGCATGCCGGATCGCGGGAAGCAGGTTACTGCTGCCGCGGGCCCTCTCCCGTAACTGGTCGAGCGACGCCTCGCAGGCTCCAACGTCCCTCGCCTCGCGCCAGTCCGTCAGCTCTTCCGCGCGCTCGAGTTCCTGTCCCTCGTCGATCCGCAGGGTCGGTACGGGCGCCGATTCGTCCGAGCGGTAGGCATTCACGCCAACGATGGTCTGGTCGCCGCTCTCGACGTTGCGCTGGAGGGTGTAGGAGCTCTCCTGGATCTCCCGCTGCACATAGCCTTGCTCGATCGCGGCCACCATTCCTCCCATGCCGTCGATCGTGTCGAGGTACGCCCCGGCCTCCTCCTCGAGTTCCGTCGTCAGCCCTTCGATGCAGTACGAGCCTCCGAGAGGATCGGCCACGTCGGTCACGCCGGACTCTAGGGCGATCACCTGCTGCGTGCGGAGGGCGAGCGTCGCCGCCTCCTCGCTGGGCAGCGCTAGGGCCTCGTCGAGGGAGTTGGTGTGCAGCGACTGGGTGCCGCCCAGGACCGCCGCTAGCGCCTGGAAGGCGGTTCGGACAACGTTCACATGCGGCTGCTGCGCGGTCAGGCTCGACCCGGCGGTCTGGGTGTGGAAGCGGAGCTTCATCGAGCGCGGGTCGCGTGCTCCGAAGCGTTCCTTCATGAGCCGGGCATACATCCGGCGGGCGGCGCGGAACTTCGCGATCTCCTCGAGGAAGTTTCGGTCGGAACTGAAGAAGAAGGAAACGCGCGGAGCGAAATCGTCCACGGCCAGTCCCGCGTTCCGTGCCGCTTCGATGTAGGCGATGGCGTTTGCGAGCGTGAACGCGAGTTCCTGGGCAGCTGTCGAGCCGGCCTCCCGCATGTGATAGCCGCTGATCGAAATGCCGTTCCAACGGGGGGCTTCTCGGGCGGCCCACGCCAGCAGGTCGGTAACGATCCGCATCGACGCCTGAGGCGGATAGATGTACGTTCCGCGGGCGATGTACTCCTTCAGGATGTCGTTCTGCACGGTTCCGCGGAGGGCCGACGTGGCGGTTCCGGATCGCTCGGCGGTGACCGAATACAGCGACAGCAGGATCGCCGCCGTGGAGTTGATCGTCATCGATGTCGAAACTCGGTCGAGCGGAATGCCCGCGAACAGGCTCTCGACGTCCCCGAGGCACGAAACCGCGACGCCAGCCCGCCCGACCTCGCCGAGAGCCAGCGGGTGGTCCGAGTCGTAGCCCATCTGTGTCGGCAGGTCAAAGGCTACGGACAAGCCCGTCGTCCCTCGCTCGATGAGGTAGCGGTAGCGTTCGTTGGACTGACGCGCGTTCCCGAAGCCGGCGTACTGGCGCATCGTCCAGAGCCGTTCGCGGTACATCCCCGGATGGATGCCTCGCGTGTAGGGGTATTCACCGGGATCCGGAGAGGGCGGTGGCGGATCTTCGTAGACCGGCTTCATCGGCGGGCTCCGGAACCGTCCTATCTCGAGCGGGAGATCTTCTTTGCCTTGCGGAACGAGTCGATGCCGAACCACGCGAACATGACTGCGCCTCCGGCGGCGACCAGGAGCCGGGTCATGCTCTCCGGCTCATGGCGGAGCGCCTGGATGAAACCGAACGGGCCGAACAGGAAGAAGGCCGCGAACGCAAGGAAAAGGAACCCGACGATCTCGAGGCTCAGCTCGCGTGCGATCGACAGGAAGCGGGGCACCATCTTGCGCACAGCGTCGATACCGGCTCCGAGTGCCCTGCCAGCCTTCATATACGGAAATGCTAGCAGTCCCCGCGGTCCCGGCGGCGCGCCAGCCCCCGCCCGGGCCTGCCTTCGGATCGACCGGTCCGTCGTCGCGGGGCGCCTGATACCATGACCGGGATGACACGCCTACTGATGATCTGCGCGATCCTGGCCCCTGCGGCTCTTGCCAGCGACAACTGGCCGCAGTGGCGGGGTCCCAACCTCAATGGCACGAGCGATGCGACCGGGCTCCCGGTTTCTTGGAGCAAGACGGAAAACGTAGTCTGGCGCACAAGGCTGCCGAGTTGGGCAGCGGCGACCCCGATCATCTGGGGCGACACGGTCTTCGTTACCTCGGCCGAGACAGGCTCCAGTCTGAATCGTCCGAACTCGCAACTGTCTGAGGGAGGAGACGCCGCCCGCGACCGGCTGTACCTCATCGCCGTCAACCGCGAAACGGGTGCCATCCGCTGGCAGCAGTCCATCGGGCGCGGGAACCGCATCGGAAACAAGCAGAACATGGCCTCGCCCTCGCCCGTCACGGACGGCGAGCATGTCTGGGTGGTCAACGGAAACGGGGAGCTCCGGTGCTTCGACTTCGCTGGCCGCCAGATCTGGATGCGCGACCTGCAGAAGGACTACGGCAAGTTCGGCGTCCAGTTCGGGTACGCTTCGTCACCCCTTCTGCACGAGGGCGTGCTGTACATGCAGAACCTGCAGGGCATGTTCACGGACGACCCGTCCTACGTCTTCGCGATCGACGCTGCGTCGGGGAAGACGATCTGGAAGGTCGACCGGCCAACCGACGGCCGGCACGAGACACCCGACTCGTACTCGACCGCCACGCTGGCCGAGGTTGACGGCGAGCACGTTCTGGTTGTGGCCGGAGCCGGTTACGTCACCGGACACAGCCTGCAGACAGGCGAGGAGATCTGGCGCGGCGGCGGGCTCAACCCGAACGACGCGCGGAACTACCGCACGATCGCGTCGGCTCTCGTGGTCGACGACATTGTCCTTGTGCCTTCGAGGAGACGGCCCTTCATCGCCTTCCGGACGGACGGGAAGGGCGACATCACGGAGTCGAAGAAGCTGTGGTCGACCGATTACGGGCCGGACGTCCCCACGCCCACAAGTGACGGCGAACGGCTCTACATCATTGACGACCGCGGGATAGCCCTCACGTTGCGGGTGCGCGACGGGAGCACCGTCTGGGACCGCACCCGGATCGAGCCGGGGACGTACAGCGCCTCGCCACTGCTCTCGGACGGAAAGATCTACGTCATCAGCGAGGAGGGCACCACGACGGTCCTGAAAGCAGGCGACGAGTTCGAGATTCTCGCGATTAACCGGCTCGACGATTACACCCTCGCATCGCCCGCCGAGGCGGGCAACCAGCTGTTCATCCGGACGGCCGAGTACCTGTACTGCATCGGCCAACCCTGACCGCCACCAGCCGATCCCCCGGCCGCTCGCGGCGGGCAGACTGGCGGCTGTTCCACCCCGACGCTGCTCACCGGGCGCGTCAGCGCGCTGCGCAGGTCCCCGTCGCAGTGCGCTCCGGGCTCGCCGCCCTGTCCTGCAACGCGGATGCGGCGCGCGAGAACAGGCTCGTCATCCGACTGCGATGCTCCTCGGAGGCGTACCGTCCGTTCCTCGCGTAATACGTGCTCTGGGCGTCGAGTCTTGCGGCTATCGCGTCAGCGTCGCGGTTCGACCAAATCGGCTGCCTGCCCACAATCACGCGGATAGGCGCCGTGTGGGCGACTTCCGCGGCTCCGGGAATTGTTTCCGTGCTGCCGTCGCCCCGTGCGGCCAGCCAGCCGCTACGCTCCATGCGCAGGGTGGTGCCCAAGTCGATCGCGTGGATACCGTCCTCGATTTCGAGGCTAGTGGCCGAGGCGACGACCGTGCCGTCACGGACCAACTCGGCGTTCCGCAGCTCGTGCGGCGACCGCATCCGTATCGTTACCCGGACGTCCCCGCCTCCCTCGGGCAGGCACACCGTACCGCCTGGGCCCGCTCCGTTCGCATCAAGCTCGATGCTGGGGCCGTTCGTGACGAACGTTTCGCCACGCTTCACCGCCTGGTTCCACGCTTCCGAGCCACTCGCGCCGTGAGTCCTGGCATACATCCGCATGCCCCCCAAGAACGGTTGCCAGGGCTCGCGCTGCGGGTTGTTGGGCAGGTCCGTACCCGCTGTCGGCGGCAGCATGTGACCGCAATTCAGCAGCCGGTACCAGTTGTCGAGCGGCCAGAAGCCGGTAACCCAGTTGGCAATCTCGATAAAGTCCAGCTTGCCGAGAATGGTGTCGAGGAAAATCGTCGGCCGCGTGCCGAGAGTGCCCGCGTGGGCCGCTCCGTTCAGAGCACCAAGGTCCCGTGCCTGGTCGAGTACGTCTGGAAAGAGGGGGTAGTTGTCGGGCGAGCCGGGGACGCCCGTCATGATCGGCTGGATCACTTCCCGCACTCCGAACATGAGCAGGTGTCCCTGGAGGCGGTCCCGGTACTCCTCTCCCGGCACGATAGCGCGCCCGTCCCGGATCGTTTGTCCGGCCTTGCCGTAGGCGAACTGACTGGCCCAGACTCCCGGCACCATGCCGCCCTTGAGAACCATGAACTGCGCATGGTGGATGTCGTCGCCAGCCATCATCGCGAGCCAATCGCGGTCCCCTCCCGCGTCGAGCCGATCGTAGTGGAGATGGGCGTCGGCCGCACGCCAGCCTTTTTCCAGCAGCCGGTTCCAGCGCTTCAATCGCAGCGTGACCTCCACGCTCTCCGCTTCGACATCGGCGTCCGCGGAGACTGGCAGGTAGTCGAGGCCCTTGGCCGCGTCGACCCGGACATGCCTTGCCCCATGCGTCAGCGGGACCCAGACGGGACCGGTGCCCCGAGCGTACGTGACGATCCGACTCTGGCGCTTGGATACATGTACCGAGGCAAACCGAACGCCGTGTGGCCCTACCCAGCGAGGCTCGTGCGGAACACCGTCCACATGCACGGTGAAGCGCGCCGCTATGGGCTGGCCGGTGGCCTCGTCAACGATGCGGAGTACGAGCCGCGGGCTCCACCCGGCGTCGCTCGGGAACGTCGACTGGCTCGGGCCTTCGACCTGTAGAGCCAGAACCACGAAGGCGCCTGCCCCAGCCGCTCGAAGCCAGAACGCCGACAGCCTGCTCATGATCGACCGGGACTCCTAACGGTCCCGCGACTGTACTGTAGCGCGAAGCTGGCTGTCGAAGCGTCGGGGGCCGGAACGTCTTGCGGTGGCGGCCGCAAACGGATCGCGACGCGGCCCGTTACAATCTGTGACCATGCCTAGCCCGCCAATTCTGGAAGCCGGCGACCGCCGCTACGAGGCGCATCACGATTGGGGGGATCTTCCTGCCAGCGTCCGCTACGGGAACTGCCACGGTGTCCAAGTGGACTCCCAGGGGCTCGTCTACATCCATCACACCGTCCACGAGACCTCGCCGAGCGATCACTCGGTCGTGGTGTTCGATCCGCAGGGAACTTTCGTGGCGTCCTGGGGAGGGGCTTTCGCGGGCGGGGCTCACGGCTTCCGGCTCGTCCGGGAGGGCACGGACGAATTCCTGTACTTCTGCGACATCCGGCGGGGGATTGTCCAGAAGACGGACCTGGCCGGGAATATCCTGCTGACCCTGGGCTATCCGTCGGAATCGCCCGCGTACGCTGTCCGGGAGGGACGTCTCGTCCCCTCCTGGAAGCCCACGAACCTCGCCGTGGCCGAAAACGGCGACATCTACGTCGGCGACGGATACGGCTCTAGCTAGTGCCCGTGCCAAAAAGCAGGATTTCGGGATTGGAAGACCATCATCTGTCTA
>CAYWUV010000045.1:0-44749 GCA_964461235.1 uncultured Bryobacterales bacterium
AGCGTTGGCCCGGGGCCCTATACCCTAGTCAGGCCCCCCAAATTTAGAATCCCTGGATGAAAGGGAACATGGTTAGTGTGTCTGGTACGATATGTTGCAGTGCGTAGCGTACGCGCACGTCGAGAACGTTGCGCGACGCCTTTCACATTTCACACCCGCTACGCCCAAGGAGACCTCCCCCATGCCCCCAACAGCGGAGCGGCTGTCGAAATTGGTCGCCGATAGCTTCGACCTCGATTCTGAGCCGCGCTTTGACACGGCTTTCCGAGACCTCGATATCAATTCAATGGATGCGGTCAGGTTCTTTAGGCTCGTTAACGACGAATTCAACCTTGGTCTGGCACCTCAGGACTGCCTGCAATTCAAGAATCTGGGCGACTTGGTGAGTTTCATCGACGCACGCGCTAGCTAAGCCGTGCTCGCACGCATCGGACATCCGAAGCGTTCCTTGGCAGCTGCGGAGCGCGCACGCGCCGCTCCGATTTCGCAGGGCGGCTAGGTAGCTTCTCCCACGGGCGGCAGCGACCTTGGCTTGACGAGCTGCCGGCCCGGCATGTGTTCTTGGCGGTCGGGCTGGAACGGATGCGGAGTAGCCACGCTTCGCGCTCGTGCTGGGCAGAAGCCACGGTTTCGCGGTGTCCGGCAGCCGGCTGCAGATTCGGGCGTGATTCACAATCATCGAACTCGCGCGGTGGGTGGCGATCTCAGCTGCGCAGTGAGCATCGGATCGTTTGAGCACGAAGGTCCGTCACGCGCTCGAAAGTCGAATGGACTCGTAGCAAAGTGGCGATCCAGCACTCGTCGAGCGCATGTTGTACACTCTGGGTTGGCGTAGTGTGCATCTTCGTGTCAGACGACATGTTTCACCACGCCTTTCTGTAGCACCGCTTACACCCAAGGAGACCATACCCATGCCATCAAACGCAGACAGGCTATCGAAGCTGATTGTTGATAACTTCGACCTCGACGAGAGTCCGAACTTCGATGCATCTTTCAGCGATCTCGATATCTCCTCAGTCGATGCGGTCGCATTCTTCAAGCTCGTGAATAGCGAATTCGGCCTCGGTTTGCAGGCCGACGACTGCAAGCAGTTCGAGACCCTGAGAGACCTTCTAAGCTTCATCGACTCACGTGCCGGCTGAGCAATCCTCGCTCGCATAAGGCCGCGACCTCCGTTGCCCGCCCCACGACTGCGTACGAACGCACTGCTCCGAGTTGACGAGGGGTGGCGAGTCACTCGCCGAGACTTCCAGCGGGCCGTCGCGACTCGATTTTCCAGTTCGTCCGCAGCCGAACTGTTCCCACGGCTTGCAGGCGCGAGTCGCCTGGTGGTCGTGCGTTCAAGTGCCGAGACCGAGCCATGTCCCGGCATCGCGCCGCCCGAAGCAGTCAGGAATCCAGCCAGTAGCGTGTCCGCCCGGCTCTCCCGGCGGCGTGACCGAGTCGCCCTATGTCCTGCCCACTCGCGCGGCCGAGTTCGTTATTGCGGGAAGTTTCTGATCCCTCCTTAAAGCTGCCGGCCGACACACTTCGGAGCACACCAGACGCTCCGTTTCCGAAGGCGTTGAAGCGGTGCCTTCCGCGACAAACTCTTCGATGACAAATTGAACTTCTGCTATAAGGATGGATTCCGTGCTAGAGATCCCCGAGCCTGTTTCGGTGTGCGACGTTCCCCTTGACGATCGGACGGTAACCAAATTGAGGCGGCACGGAAATCCATCAGGCCCACGGCTAGTGCTGACTCATGGCAACGGGCTCGCGATCGATCTCTACTTCCCGTTCTGGTCGCTGCTGGCAGGCGATTTCGACCTGATGATCTATGACCTGCGCAACCACGGCTGGAACGCGGTCGGACCCCAGCGGGAGCACAATATCCCGACGCTGATCGCCGACCACGATCGCATACTCTCGCACATCGAACGCCTGTACGGAAGCAAGCCGACCACGGGGGTCTTTCACTCGCTCTCAGCGCTCATCACGATGATGTCCCTCACCGACGCCTATTCGGCTCTGGTGCTGTTCGATCCGCCTCTGTGCAAGCCTATGGGCGGCGAGGAGGAATTCGACGCTGCGGCGGAGCGCACTGCCGCAATGGCCCGTCGGCGGACCGAGCGATTTCGCGCGATCGACGAATTCGCTATGCTCCTCAGCTTTATGCCGGGGCTTTCGGACGTTGAGCCCGGAATTCGCGAACTCGTCGCAAGGACGACCCTGCGCAAGCGTGCTGACGGGCAGGATTTCGAACTGCGCTGCCCTCGCCACTATGAGGCCCAGATCGCCGAATACGTTCGGAGCTTCGCACCGCTGCTAGATCTAGAAATGCTGGTCTGCCCCACGAAAGTGGTCGGAGCCGATCCAACGCTCCCCTACGCATACTTGCCTACCTTCAACCTAAGCCAGGCAGCGGCCATCGACTATGACTTCGTGCCCGACGCGACCCACTTCCTGCAGCTAGAGAAGCCGGCCGAGTGTGCTGAGATCCTGCGGGCTTTCCTAACGGAGCAGGGCATTCATTAGATTCAGATCCTGACGGGTGCTTGGGCGCAAGCTGTGGGTCGAGCTCGATAGTACACTTTCGTACCACGGGTTGCTTCGTGCCCTAGCGGGCGTTGAACCAGAATCGTCTGCGCTGGAACGGATAGCTTGGCAGCGAGACGCGCGAGCGTCGCTCTCCGGCGAACAGGCCGGTGAAATTGATCGACAGACCGGACTCGTACGTCTGTGCCACCGCCTGCAAGAATCCGCCGGATTCGCTCGGCAGGCTTGAGAGCACACGGGGCGGGCCGCCTTCAGCGGAAGCGGATGGCCAGCAGCGGCCTAGCGCCGCCGCCAGTTCTGGTTGTGCGCCAATCTCGATCACTAAGTCGGCCCCCAGTTCCTCAAGCGTCCTCGCTGTCCGTTCCAAAGGCAACTTCCGCTCCGCCCGCTGACTCCAATAGGCTGCGTCTTGGGCCTCGCTTGATCCGATCGTGCGCCCCGTCATGCTACTGATGAAATTGACTCGGGCCGGGGCGAACGCGATATCTGCCAGAACCGTTTCTTGGCTGGCCGTTGGAGATGCGTCCGCGCACGGGGACGCCGCCGTCCCTGCGGCCCGCGCCGCGGCTAAGTGCAGGCCCTCTTCGAGCGTCAACATGCCTGCCGCGTGTGCCGCCGCGATCTCCCCCGCGCCTGCTCCGAACACCACGCTAGGCTGAATCCCGATGCTCGCCCAAAGCGCTGTCAGTGCGGATTCCAGCGCAAATGCGGCCGGCTGCGTCCACGCGGGATCGTCGAAGTCTCCAGAGTTGCCGAACATCGCTTCTAGCAGGGAGGCGCCATGGTCTGCCTGAAGCACCTCGTCGCAACGGTCCAGAACCGCCTGTGCAACTGGCTCGCACTCGTATAGTTCCTTGCCCATGCCAATCCACCGGGTGCCTTTGCCCGCGTAGGCGAACACGATCCTCGAGGCTGTCGGCGGCTCCGGATCGCCGTTCGGCTCTGCGACAGCCTGCAGGCCGTCTAGCAGCGATGCAGAGTTGTCGAAAAGCACCCCCGCGCGATAGGGGAAGTGGCTCCGCCCCGCAGACGCCGTCCACGCCATGTTGGAGAGCAGTGGCTCGGCGGCGCTGATCGCTGCGGGGAAATCCGCCGTGCGCTCGTTGAGCCACGAAGCGTAGGACTTCGCCAACTCTCGAAGTGCGGTGTCCGACTTGCCCGACAGCGGTAGCAGCCGCGTCCGGCGGGGGCGCAACTCCTGCGCTGTTGGCGACGCCGCGATCGAGTCCGGCAGCTTGGCCGAGACTGGCACCGGTGGGCCTTCAGGGCCTGGCCGCCCCTCGTCTGAGGCGCGTCCGCTGCCCAGCTCGCCGTACCCTTCCACGATCAGGTGCGCGTTTGTCCCCGAGATCGCGAACGCGCTGACCCCCGCACGCGGCGGCCGATCGGCGCTGAGCGGCCACTCCATCGCTTCGGACGCCACCCTGACTGGAAGCTCGGGCCAGTCTAGGTGCGGATTCGGATTCTCGAAATGCAGGTGCCGCGGAATGATCCTCCGCTTCATCGCCAGCATCACCTTGATCAGGCCGGCGATTCCCGCAGCCGCCTCCAAATGCCCGATGTTGGTCTTCGCCGTGCCGAGCACGAGCGGACGGTCTGCATCACGACCACTGCCGTACACCGCCGCTGCCGCTCGCACTTCGATCGGGTCGCCCAATTGGGAGCCCGTCCCGTGCGCTTCCACGTAATCCACGTCCTCCGGGCCAAGCCCGGACCGGGAAAGCGCGTCCTGAAGCAACTGCTCCTGCGCGGTACCGTTCGGCACGGTGAGTGCCGCACTGGCCCCGTTCTGGTTCACTGCCGACCCACGGATCACGCCCCAAATTCGATCGCCGTCTTCTTCCGCGTCTCGCAGCCGCTTGAGGACCACCATCCCGCAGCCCTCGCCGCGCACGAAGCCATCTGCCGCGGCGTCGAATGTCCTGCACTGGCCATTCTTCGACAACAATCCCATTTCCGTCATGAACTTGGCGACGGAAGGTGAAAGGACCGCGTGCACGCCTCCCGCCAAGGCCAACTCCACTTCGCCCTGTCGGAGGGCGGCGACCGCTTGGTGAATCGCGACCAGCGAAGACGCACAAGTCGCGTCCACTGGCACCGCCGGGCCCATGAGGCCGAGCGTGTACGCGATCCGCCCCAGCGCGACGCTTGCGGCGGTGCCGAGATAACTGTCGCCTTGGCCGCCGGACGCGACCAAGTCGCGGTACTCGCTGCCGCCGACCAAACCGGCGTACACGCCGGCGCGGGATCCTCCGAGCGGGCCGGGATCGATTCCCGCATCCTCTAGCGCCTGCCAGCTCGTCTCCAGCAACATCCGTTGGCGCGGGTCCATCGTCCTCGCCTCGATTGGCCTGATGCCAAAGAACTTCGCGTCGAACCGGTCGAGCCCTTCAACGAACCCGCCCCGCCGCACAGCGGCGCTCTCGGCGGCGGGGTCTCCCGCGACACCGCCCCAGGGGCCGGAATCCTGCCGCCCTTCCGTGACCGCTTCGCCGCCTGCCGCGAGCAGCTGCCAGTAGGCGTCTAGATCCGGCGCGCCGGGAAACTGGCACGCCATGCCCACGATCGCGATTTGACCGCTCTCGCTAGGCGCCTTCGGCCGGCTCGCCGGTACCGGCTCGGGCTGCGCCTGCGAGACAGGCGCGGGGGCGACCGCGACTCCGGCGAGCTCCTCCGCCAGATGGCCGGCGAGCGCGGCGATGCTCGGGTAGTCGAACACCACCGTGTTCGGAGCCACGTACGCGTCGGCCAGCGTCCGGTTCAAGCGATTCCTCAACTCCACGGCCATCAGCGAGTCCATTCCCAAGTCGAAGAACCCTACCTCCGGTGCCGGGAGGTTCTTCAACCGCAGGACAGCCTGCAGTTCCTGCTGCAGAAACGACACCAGCAAGCCTTCGCGCTCCGACGCAGGCGTCGCCGCCAGACGGGACATCAGGTCGCCCGCCAAGGCGGGCGAATCGTCTTCGGATTCGGCGGAGACGG
Source organism: uncultured Bryobacterales bacterium (assembly GCA_964461235.1). Lineage (GTDB taxonomy): Bacteria > Acidobacteriota > Terriglobia > Bryobacterales > UBA6623 > VXMF01. The sequence goes on from CAYWUV010000045.1 coordinate 5,521, forward strand.
AGAGCAGCTCCTCGACAAACGCCGGACGGTCCTCGACCGCCTCTTGGAACACTGCCCAGTCCATGGACATCACCACGGAGCTCGTAACGTCTTGGCGCACCAGCTTTTCCATGGCCCTCAGGCCCTGCTGTGGCGTGAACCAGCGGCCGCCGAGCGCCGCCCGCTGCCGCTCGATCCTCTCCCGCTGCTCCGCGGCTTCCCCGATGTCGGACCACGCGCCCCAAGCGATGGCCTGACCCGGAAGCCCCAGGGCCCGGCGATGGGCAGCCAGCTGGTCTAGGAACGCATTGGCCGCGGCATGGTTCGCTTGGCCCGGGTTGCCCATGACGCCGACCCGGCTCGAGAACAAGATGAAGAGATCTAGATCGCGGCCCTCCGTTGCGCGGTGAAGATGCCACCCGCCCAGCACTTTGGGCCAAAGCACCTGCTCGAACCGCTCCCAGCTCTGGTTCCCGAGCGCGCCGTCAGAGAGCACTCCCACGCTGTGAATCACGCCGCCCAGCGGCGGCATGCCGCGATCCGTCCTCGCGAGCATTTGGTCCACCGCGACGGGATCTGTCACGTCTGCAAGTTCCACCCGCACCGTAACGGCGCGCGCCCGCAACGCCGCGATCACTTCCTCGGCCTCGGAATCCGGCGGACGCCGTCCGTTGAGCACGATCGCCCCGGCCCCCCGGTCGGCTAGCCATTCGGCCACCGCACAGCCAATGCCGCCTAGGCCGCCGGTCACCAGATAGGTCCTGTCCTGGCGCAGCCGCCCGCCGGTCAGCGGCGGCGTCGTGACGACGATCTTGCCGACATGGCGGGCCGATCTCATGAACCTCAGGGCCGCGCCTGCTTCGGCCAGTGGCCACCTGCTGTGGGTCAGCGGCGTCAGCTGTCCCGCCGAAACGCGCCCCATGATGTCCCGCAGGACCCGACCGACCCAGGCCGGCTCGGTCTTCTTCAGGACATCCAATTCCAATATGGAGTAGGCTACATCGGGGCGCACCGCGGCCATCTCTTCCTCGCTGAGAATGTCCCGTCGCGCCATTTCGACAAAGCGCCCACCTCGTGCCAGGCAGGACAGACTCGCGTCGATGAATCCTTCTCCGGTCAAGCTGTTGAGAACTACGTCGACCCCCGAACCGGCCGTGGCCTCGAGGATTGCTTTCCCGAACTCAGTTGTGCGGCTGTCGAATATGTGCGACACGCCCAGCGATCGGAGATATGCCTGCTTCGGCTTGCTGGCGGTCGCGAACACCTCCGCTTCCGCGGCTTGCGCCAGCTGGATGGCCGCGAGTCCTACACCGCCCGCGCCGGCGTGAATCAACACGCGCTCACCGGCTTCCAGCCCGGAAAACTCGTAGGACAGCGCGGCTGAGACGAATGCGCTCGGCACTGTCGCCAGGTCCGTCACCGAGACTCCCGATGGCGCTGGCGCCACCAGTTCCCCGTGCGTGATCATTTCCGCCGCGAACGCGCCGAACCCCAGGCCAACCACGTGGTCTCCGACCGCGACGGTTGACACTTCGGACCCCGCTTCGACGATGTGGCCACTCATCTCCCTGCCAAGGTTCCCCTCTTCGATGAAGCCGAGAGAACGGAATACGTCCCAAAAGTTGAGCCCGGAGGCCTCCACGGCGACACGGACCTCTTGCGGCTCCAGGGGACGTTCCGCCAGCGGCTTGACGCACGGCTTCTCGAACACGCCGCCCGGGTCCGGAGCCAAGACCCATGCCGACTCGTCCGGCAGGGTCAGCCTGTCCGCCCCGTCGCCCGCCCGGACCAAGCGGGCCGCCTGGCGTCGCCCGAAACGGTAAGCGATGTGAGTTTCGGGGTCGGGCCACAGCAGTTCGGTGGCAAGCTCGGGTCTTGGCGCCGCCTCGGCGGGGTCCAGGTCGATCATCCTCGCTTGCAAGTGCGGCACTTCGCGAGCTAGCGCCTTTCCGAATCCCCACAGAGTCGCGCCCGCAAGTTGACCGCCACGCTCCCGCTCCAGCACCTGGGCGCCGCGCGTGAGGAACCAGACGCCCTTGTCGGGCGTCGCATCGGCGTCCAGCAGGCCCTGTGCCAGTGCCAATGCGCTCGCCGCCACTCGCTTGGTGTCCGTCGCGATCTCTTCTGTCGTTGCCGCAGCGCCGTGCCCGTCCAATGCCGCGAGGTGCACGACACCGGCCAGCGGCACGTCTCCGGGCAGGCCCGCGAACAGCGACTGCCACGACTCGCGCCGCTCCGTCGCTACCGTCTTCCGGACCGCTGAGGAGCTGTCCTTTGCCGAGTCTGGTTCCTGCTCGGGCACCGGCTGCGCCAGCACGACTGTCTGGTTGTGCGAAGCCAAAACCGCCGCCAGCTCTGCGGCAGCGCCGTCACCGCCCGCTGCCAGCACCCACACGCCCGGACGCTCGGTCACGTCGACGGGTCCCCTCGCCACGATCACGCCCTTGTCCGGGAATGCAGCCGGGTCGGACTCGTCCAGACCCAGCACTTCCGCTTCGGCGAATCCGGCGTCAGCAAGCGCGTGCCGCCAGACCGCGGGGCTGGCCAGCGCGTGGTGGGGGCGGTAGTCGTCCGCGAAACGCCACCAGCCGTCCAGCTGCCCAAAGGTCAGGTCCATCCAACCCTGGCCGATCAGGTTCTCGAGCGCGACCAGCTGGCCCGATGGCGCGAGCAGATCCCGGCAGTGGGCGAGCGTCTCCTGCAGGTACCGCGTGGCGTGCAGCACGTTCGAGGCGATCAGCAAGTCGTAGCCGTGCGGGGGGAAGCCCTGTTCGACGGGATCCCTCTCGATGTCCAGCGGACGATACTCGATCGACGCTTCGTCGCCTCCGAAGCGTGCCTGGGCTTCCGAGAAGAAGCCCGCCGAGATATCCGTGTACACGTAGTCGAACCGACCGGGCGGCAGTTCCGGCAAGATGGCGGCTGTTGCCGATCCTGTGCCCGCCCCGACCTCAATCACGCTCAGGCGCCGTCCCTCGGGCAATCCGGCCACCAAGGCCTGAACAGTCTCTCGAAGGATCCGGTTCGCGGCGCGCGCCACAGGCGCCTTCAGGTAGAGATCGGCCGGTGTAGGCTCTCCGCTGCTGAACAGCAACGTCAGCGGATCCGCCTGCCCGCGAAGCACGTCGGCCAGTGCGCTGCCACATCGCCGGAACAGGCCGATCTCGGTCGAACCGTGGGGATACAGCTCGAGCATCCCGTCGGCGAAGTCCTCCAGATCGCCCGGCATTTCGTCAGGCCACCGATCATCCGACCCCACCCTCACCCGAAAGCCGCCTTCCACCTCCTCCAATACGCCGGACTTGGCCAGCATTTCGAGCATCCGGAGGAAGAGTCTCTGGTGATCCGCGACGACTTCCAGCCGCTGTCGCAGGCCGTCGGCGTCGACGACCTCGCCGGCCTTGCGCTCCCAGCCGAGCTGTTCCAGCGCCACGAGAGCGCGGGAGCGCGACCACCGCTCCAGATCTGCCAGCAGGTCGCTCCGGTCCTTGGGTGTGACTCCTTCTTGGGACAGATAGTCGGAAAGCAACCCCGACCGGCCCGCTACAGCTCTCGGCGAAGGGAGGAAATTTGCCGGCCTGATTCCCGGAGTGATGGTGCTGTCACGCCATACGACCTCGTAGAGGAGGTCGTTGACCCCTTCGACGGCCGACAGCAGCGCAGCGCGTGTCGCCCGCTTGACCGTATACCCGCTCAAGCGGCCGAGCTGCGCTCCGTTGGAATCGTAGATGCGCAGTTCGCTGCTCAAGACCTCCGGCTGCTCGCCCAGTGCCGCTTCGGCGCCCCTGGAAGCCTCGCTCATTCGCACGTGGCAAATCACTCTGTCCGGAAGCCGGCCCGCCAGCCACATGCTCTCCCAGCCGAACGGCAGGTAGGTGGTTCCGGCTTCTACGCCACCCGGATTACGTGCCGCGGCAACGACCTGAAAGCACCCGTCCAGCACGAGCGGATGAACGTCCAGCCGGTTGGGCCCGAGGGCCTCGGGGAGAGACACCTCGCCCAGCGCCTCGCCCGGCCCGGCCCAAAGTCGAGTGAGCGTCCGGAAGCTCGGGCCCAGATCGATCCCCGTATCAGCCCTGGCGCGGTAGTAGGCCGCCACGTCAACGGGTGGAAGGATCTCTTTCAGGCTCTCCAAGTCGATGTTCGCAGCGGCGTCCGGCACCGGCGCTCGCGACGACAGGCGACCCTCCACGTGCGCAGTCCAGTCCTTGTCGCTCCCCTTGCTGGAGATCTGGACGCGGCGCGAATCTGACTGCTCGGAAGCAGCGAGCACGACCTGCAATGTCCGGCCCTCTTCTTCGGCGCCGTCCTCCGAATTCTGTTCTGGGAAGACCAGCGCATTGTGGAGTTGAAGCTCTTCGACGACGACTGCAGCGGCCCCCTCGGCAACAGAAGCTGCTGCCGCCATCGCACCGTACAGGGCGCCGGGAGCGATCGCGCGGCCGAACACCCTGTGGTCGCTCAGCCACTCTGGATCGGTGGGGAACACTTCCGTCTCGAATGTGACCTCGCCGCTGGCGGATTCGTGGCGGACTCCCAGCATTGGGTGACCCGCCTCGGCGCGCCGTCGCCTTGCCGGCTCGAGCCAGTGGCGTTCGCGCTGGAACGGATAGCCTGGCAGCGAGATCCGCCGGCGCGATTCGCCCGCGAATAGACCCTCGAAACGGATTGGCAGCCCGGCCGCGTACGCGTCCGCGACCGCCTGTGTGAAATCGACGCTGCCGGAGGACTCCGCTGCGCCGCTTCTCGGCGGGCGCAGGCTTGACAGCACTGTCGGCGCTGCCGTTTCCGGCGAGTCTGGCCAAGCAGAGGCCACCATCCCCGTCAGCACTGGGCGCGGGCCTATCTCCACTAGCAGCTCCACCCCGAGTGCTGCCAGCGTCTTGACACCGCGGGCGAACAACACCGCCTCCCGGGCGTGCCGTCGCCAGTAGCCCCCGTCCATCAGGTCGGCTGGCGCCACTTCGCAGCCCGTTACGTTGCTAACCACGGTGATGGATGGAGGCTTGATTTCCATTCCCTCGAAGGAGCCCTCCAACGCGCCAAGCGCTGGCTCCACTAGGGCGCTGTGGAACGCCCGCGTCGTATTCAGGCGCCTTACTCGAACTCCTTCCGTTTCGAAGTGCTTCGAAATGGCTTCGATTGCCGCAACCGGCCCGCTCACCACTTGGTGCGTGCCGTTGTCCGCTGAAATGCTCAGTCCAACGCCGTCCGAGGATGCGTTCACTGCCTCGACTGCCGCAGCCACCGTTCTGGGCTCGGCGAAGACCGCTGCCATGGCCCCCGGCTCGGTTGCTGCCAGCTGGGTGCCTCGCGTGGCGGCGAACCGCATGCCGTCCTCGAGGCTGAACACGCCCGCGGCCTGTGCAGCCGCCAACTCCCCGACGCTGTGGCCCAGCACTACGCTGGGGCGCACGCCTACACTCGACCAGAGCGCCGTGAGCGCGCATCCCAGCGCGTAGAGCGCCGGCTGTTCCCATTCAGTGCTGCCCAGATCGGAATCGCTGCGGCCGAACATCGCGTCCAGCAGCGACGTTCCGCACGCCGCTTGGAACACTTCCTCGCAACGGTCGAGCACTGCCCGCGCGATCGGCTCGCATCGATACAGCGACTCTCCCATGCCGACCCACTGGCTTCCTTGGCCGGTATAGGCGAACGCCACTTTCGTTGGCGTCCCCGAGCTGCCGCTGTCACTGCTTGCGCCCAGCGAGCCTAGCTGGTCTTGCAGAGACCGGGCGTCGCGGAAAACGATGCCGACGCGGCGGTCGAAATGGCTCCTCCCCACGCTCGCCGTCCACGCCATGTCCGCCAGCAATGTCTCGGTGGCTGCGCTTCCCCGGGCAGACTCGGCCACATGCTCTTCCAGCCAGGGAAGGTAGCGCTGTGCCAGCTCCCTGAGCGCGGTCTCCGATTTTCCAGAGAGCGGAAGCAAGCGGGTCTCTCGCGGCTGGAGGCCTTGCCCCGGCAGGTCTAGGCCTGCCAGGGGCGGTGACCGGCGTGCCGACACCGTCCGAGCCGCACCCGCGATCCGGCTCGGTCCGTAGGGCGCCCCGTCTGGCGCGCAGTATTCTTCCATCACCAAGTGAACATTCGTGCCAGAAATTCCGAAGGAGTTCACGCCTGCCCGGCGCGGCCGGTCACGCTGCGGCAGGTCCATCATGGTCGACGTGATCTGCAAGGGCATCCCGTCCCAGTCGACGGCCGGAGTGGGAACCCGAAAATGCAGATGCTGGGGAACTATCCCGCGCTGCATGACGAGCGCAGCCTTGATCAGGCCGGCGATCCCGGCGGCCGACTCCAAGTGGCCGATGTTTGTCTTGACCGAACCGACAAGCAAGGGGCGGTCGGCACTGCGTCCCCTGCCGTAAACGGCGGACACCGCGTCGAGCTCGATCGGATCGCCCACAGCCGTGCCGGTCCCGTGGGCCTCTAGGTAGTCCACTTCCGACGGAGCGATTCCCGCCTCTGACAGCGCTGCCTCGATCACTTGCTCCAACGCGGGCCTGTGGGGAACGGTCAGTCCCACGCTGGCTCCGCCGTGATTCACCGCCGAGCCGCGGATCACCCCCCAGATCCGGTCGCCGTCCGCCTCGGCCTCGCTCAGCCGCTTCAGGACCACGACCCCGCAGCCCTCGCCTCGCACGTAGCCGTTCGCGGATGCGTCGAACGCCTTGCACTGCCCGTCCGGAGACAGCATCATCGAAGCCTCGCGGAGTTCGAAGATGCGACCGTTGAGGATGGCCTGCACGCCGCCTGCAATCGCCAGGTCCGCCCTGCGCTGCTGAAGGTCCGCCACGGCGTCGTGCACTGAAACGAGCGACGACGCGCAGGCGGCGTCCACAGCCTTTGCCGGCCCCATGAGGCCCAGCACGAAGGAGACTCGTCCGCTGGTACCGTTCAGGTTGGTGCCGCTCAGTGCGTAGAGACAGGCGGCAGCCTCCGCTGGCTTGCTTGACTCCACGACCAGCATTCGGTACTCGTCGTTGCTGATCCCGGTGTAGACTCCGGTGCGGCTGCCTTTCAACCGGTCCGGATCGACTCCGGCGTCCTCGAGAGCCTGCCAGCTGGTCTCGAGCATCATCCGCTGCTGCGGATCCAGCATCTGGGCCTCGACAGGCGAAATTCGAAAGAATCGCGCGTCGAACTGCTCGATCTCATCTACATAGGCGCAAAAACGGCACGCCTCACCGGGAGTCGCGGTGTTCGAGAAAAGCTCGTCGACCCTGCTGAAGCCCGAGCCGGGCGCGGCCTCCGTCACCGCGTTCTGGCCAGTCTCTAGCAGACGCCAGAGTGCCGAAATGTCGGATGCGCCGGGAAACCGGCACGCCATGCCGATGATTGCGACCGGTTCGCCGGACGGGTACGTTTGCTTCGCGGAATCGGCGTTGGCGGGCACTGCGTTGCCTCCCTCAGCAAGATCTGGCAAGTGCGTCACCGCGCAGCCGATTCGCGCTCGACGATCCAGTGCGCGCACCCAGCCGATTCCTTGCGAAGCTGTGCCCCGCGCGGATGAGACAGGCGATCGACCTTGCTAGGCACTCAATCGTAAAGGTTAACGGAACACGCGATACCAAAGCATCCAGTTTCTCGAATTGTAAGGGGCCTGAGTAGTTACGAAAAACGGGACTAACAACCCCACAGCGATTATCGTCAATGATATCACCACGTTGCAGATTGATGGGCGCGGGCGCTTGCGACCGGACCTGTCTGACGCTGGGAGTATTTGGGCCGAGGCCGACGGTACTCACAGTGGCTCCTTCCGGGAGTCTGGGGCAAGTCTGACGCCTTGTGGGCGATCGAAGGGAGTTTTCCTTGGAAGACAGGCACACACACCCTGCCCGGCAGGGGTGCTTGCCGGGGCATCCAGACACCCCGGCCCGGTCAGAGTTGGCACGAGTGGCTTGGCTTCCTGCCAGTGTCGAGCGGCACCAGCGGGATGGCGCGCCCCGCTCGGTCTCGGCCCGGGTGAACTCTCGGCCGGGTATGTGGCAGGCGGGTTCGATCACCGATAGACGCCAGCGCCCACGGACAGGTCGGGACCTTTTGAGGGCTCTCTTGGGTAGACCAGGGCACGCTGGCCACCGGCAAGACGGCCGGCGCAGGACCCTGCAAGAGGCAGTTGGCACGATCGTGGCGCAATGCCCAGACTTGCAGAGTGCCGCCTCGGTCTTCTCGGCGTAACAGAGCCCCAGTCTCCTCGGGAGTTGAGATCAGACGTCTAGGAGCGCATCAACATCGGGTGCAAGTTCGCGGGGCGGGGTTGCCAGCGAGACAACGACGAAGACCGCGGTTGATGCCAGGAGGGCGACCGCGCCGACGGCTAGGCCCGGCGGGAGGAGCGGGTTGCCGTGCCGTGCCGAGACCTCCAGCACGAAGTTCAGCACGATACTCGTAACGATCGACGCCACGCAGGCGGAACCAGTTGCCCGCTTCCAGTTCATGCCAATGCACACGCTGGGCACGATCGCGGCGGCGAACGTTCCCCACCCGAACGTTCCGAGTAGGGCGATCAAGTTCTCCATGTACAGCGCGAACACTGCCGAGAGCAGCAGCAGAACACCGGTCGCCAGGCGTGACCAGAACAACTCCCGGTGAAGCGGCCTGCCACGCAGTGCTATCGGGATGTCCCTCACGACCGCAGCCGCTCCCAGGTTGAGGAACGAGTCGGCGGTCGACATGATTGCCGCCAGCAGACCGGCGAAGACGACTCCCGCCAAAATCTCGGGTGTGTAGCCGAGGAGGAACGTCGGCGCGGCCAGATCTGGATTGTCCAAGGCAGGATGGTCGCCCCGAGCTACCAGCGTGCGCATCACCAGGCCGATGCCCATCCAAAGCATGGCCAGGACGATGTAACTCGCTCCACTCGCCAGCGCACCCCACTTGAGTTGGCGGATGTCCTTGAGCATCATCAGCTTCGTGATCGCATGGGGCTGGCCGGCAGAACCGATCCCGAACAGCAGCATCCAGCTCATCGCGGCCATGTCGCCACGCGTGCCCCAAGGTCCAATGAACTCTGGATCCATCGACCAGAGGGTCTCGGACATGGCCACCATCCCGCCCCCGACTTCGAGGCAGTGGTAGAGCACGGCAACTGCTGCGCCGAGCATCAGGATGCCTTGGAACAGGTCGGTGTAGACCCCTGCCACGATGCCTCCAGCGATTGCATAGAAGGCAAGGACACCGAGGCCGACGGAGAGCGCCACGAGGAGGTCGATGCCGAGCACGGCTTGCAGCACAGTGCCGATCGCGAGGACCTGAGTGCCGAGGTACCCAAGGACCCCGAGGACGATCGCGATGCTCATGGAAATCGGCGGCAGCCGGCCCCCGTACCGTGCGGCGACCGCTTCGGGCAGGGTGAGGATCGGCCGGACCTCCGCGAGGAGGCGCAAGCGCTTGCCTGTGACGAAAAAGACCAAGGGCAGGCTGAAGGTCGAGACGAAGACCATCCATAGGGAGCTGATCCCGGACTCGTACACTAGCCCGGGGCCGCCCACGAACCCGAATCCGCTCATCACGCTGGAGATCGTTGCCATCACTACCACCAACGGGCCGAGAGACTTGCCGGCCAGGAAGAAGTCTGCCGACGAGGATGTGCGCCGTATCGCCCATGTACCGACTAGCGCGCAGCTAGCCAAGTACGCGATCACGCAGACAAGGATCAGTTGGGAGTCGGCGGTCGGCATGGAAGTCGGACCAGCTACTTCTTGCCGAACTGACCAAGAAACTCACGCTGTTTGTCCAGCGGTAGGATCTCGCGCTCGAACGCGAGTCCGTAGAGCACGCCCATCGCAATTCCGATCGGCGTGATTCCGTAAACCAGCATCGCCGTCGCGACCGGGAATCCACCAATGGTTGCGAGGGGCCCGGATGGGTCGTGTAAGCGGTACGACAGCACGATCAGGCCGCAAAAGGCGCTTCCCCAGGCCGCCAGCAGCGCGACGACCAGAGCCGAAGGTCGCCCCGGCACTCGCAGGCTGAGGGCGACGATTAGTACGATCAGGGCGACTCCGGCCATGCCCACCAGGATGCCGCTGCCCGCGAGTCCTGCTCCTAGGCCGGCAACGGAGGCGATCGCCACCAAGGCCGCTAACAGGGTATTGTTCATTTCCAAGGAGCTTCCCGTTCCGCAAGCACCGCGTACGCGTCCGTGTACGTCCCGGCCATACGCTCTTCCCATGCCGCCGCAATTGCCGGGTCCTCGGGCTCCTCGCCCTTGTCACCGGTGTGCTGAATCCACAGATCGAGCACGGAAGCCATCTTCGTCAGGGTCTGCAGGTGGTCCTCGGATCCCGCGAGGTTGTTGAGTTCGTCCGGATCCTCAAGGGTGTCATAGAGTTCCTCTTCCGGTCGTGTCTTGGCGAGGAAGGGGTAATCGGCCGCGTCAATCTCGCCGGCCTTCTCGAGCCGTTGCATCTGCCGCCAGATCGGGTACGAGACTTCCTTGTACCGGTTCAGCTGCATGTACGGCCGATCCGGGTGATAGTTCCGGATGTACTTGTAGCGCTTGTCGCGGACCGCCCGGATCCGATCGACCGTCTCGTCGCACCGGTCCCGGGCCGCAAACACATACTCCCGATCGGGCGTCTTCCCCTCGCCGAGGAACACTCGTCCTTCGATGTGGTCCGGTACCTCGATTCCCGCGATGGACAGCGACGTGGCGGACAGGTCGATCGCACTCACGAGTTCGTCGCGAACGCTGCCTGGCTGCAGCTGTCCGGGCCAGCGGATGATCAGTGGAATACGAATTCCGCCGTCGTAAAGGAACTGCTTGTCCCGCGGGAACGGCCTTCCGTGATCGCCGAAGAAAACGACGACGGTGTTCTTGGCCAGTCCGTCCTCGTCGATGCGATCAAGGACGCGGCCCACTTTCTCGTCGAGCACTTGGACCGCGTCCAGATAACCTGCCCAGTCCGTCCTTGAGATCTCGTCTTGCGGGTAGTACCGGGGAGGCGTGACGTTCTCGGGAGCGGTAGGCGTCACGGCTCCCTCCGTGAAGGCCCAGATGTCAGGAGGACGCCCTCGATGGGGTTCGAAGATGTTCACCTGGGCGTAGAAGGGCTGGCCCGGCGCTCGGTCTCGCCAGTCCGTTCCTTCGAATGGCTTGTCGTGCTTGAAATTGAAGTCAGTCTTGTTGCGTCCACCCAGCCCGCTCTCATGGTCGTTGACTGTGAAGTACCCAGCCTCGCGGAAATAGTCCGTGATCAGCCGTACCGGTGTGGGCAAGGTGTAACCGTCACCACGGTGGCTGCGGTGTCCGTGGGCACCGATGCTTGTCTGGTGCATGCCCGTGATCAGGGCGGACCTGGATGGCGAGCAGACCGGGCATGTTACGTACGCATTCGTGAACCGGGCGCCTTCGGCGGCGAGACGATCGATATTGGGAGTGCGGACATCCTCGCTGCCGTAACAGGAGAGGTCTGGGGAAAGATCGTCTGCGATGATCCAGACGATATTCCACAGATCGGGTTCCGGACGTGCGCAGCCAGCCAGGCCTAGCGCCGTGCCGGCCGCCGTGCTGGCGAGGAAGTCTCTGCGAGTGGTTGCCATGGTCTGGTCCATTCCGTGCGGTGACCTGTGTGCCGAGTCGACGCCCGGTACGGTCCGTGCCGGGTGCGAGGGAATTGAGGAAAGGCCTTTTCCGTCTTACGGGTTGCGGATATTGTACAGGAAGGTAAACTGCAGCCGGATGTCCTGTCCGAGGTACTCACCGGGCAGCGGCGGGAACGGATTCGAGGCACTGATCCCGGCGACAGCAGCTCGGTCCAGGGGAGGCGTTCCCGAGCTTCTGGCAATGACGAGTTTCGGGACGCTTCCGTTCCGGGCGACCGAGAACTGAATGAGCGTTCGGCCCCGGCTCATGCCGAGCCGTGCACTCTCCGGTATCACGGCGAGCCAGTTGCGCCTCACGGCGGCTAGGATCTGGGTCAGATAAGGGCGGAAGTCGACCCCGCGTGGGTCGCTTAGTAGTTCCACCAGGCTTCCGGAGCCGGATGGCGTCGACGGCAGGGTGCCCGGTGACGAAATACCGCCAATCCCGGTGCCGACTGCCTGCCTGGCACCGCCTCCCCGGATCATCTGCTGGATCGCGCCTTCGATCACTTGGCCTGGTCGCGCCGTCAGTTCCAGTGTCCCCAGTTGCGAGTTGCCCTGGCGGCTCGGCATCGACGCCTTCGGGGTTTCCAGCTGCAGTACCGCCCGCTTGCGTGCAGGTGCCTTAGGCATCGGAAGCAGCCTCGGATCCCGTGCTTGGGCGAGTTCCGTTCCCTGCCGGAACTCGCCCGGAGCCGGACTCTGCGCCAACGGCGTCTCTGTCTCTTCTTCTGGCTGCTCTGCCTCTGCCAGTGCCGGCGTTTCGACCGGCTCCTCGGGCTCCTGCGGTTCGAGTGGCTGGGGCACTTCCGGCTCCAGTTCCGGCTCGGGAGTCGGTTCGGGAACAGGGGCAGGCTCAGGGACGGGATCTGGTGCGGGTGCCGGCAAGCCCCGGAAGCCGCCCTCCCCCTCGCCGGGAACCTTCGACGGGCCGTCGAGCGGGGGAAGATCGTCCAGCGGGGGCATCGCAAGGGTGATTCGCAACGAACTCCAGTCCGCCGGTTCGGACATGTCAAGTTCCATCGTCCCCGGCAGCATCAGGAGAGCGGCCAAGACGGCATGAAGCAGGGCCGACACCGCGAGCGCGTGGGGGCGCCACTGATGGAAGCGGCTCTCCCCCGATCCGGGGTGCAGATCGAGCTCGGTTTCCGTGTCGGCCGGCCATGCGCCACTCCCCTGTGCATTCCGGTAACTCCTGGCCGGGTCGAATCGGGCGGCGTCGAACTCCGGTGGCGGGCCCGCGAGCGCCTCCACCACAGCTGGAGCAGGGCCTTGCGATGACTGCCACCGCAGCTTGGCCCCAAAGTTACTGGCCTCCAGCCAGATCGGTCGGTCGCTCCACGGAAGCTGGGCAGGGCCGGCCTTGGAGGCACGCCGGCCTAGACTCCTGCCGTAGTCCTCGAGCAGGAGGAACAGATCCTCGTTGTCCCGTCTTTCCAAGTTACTTGCGGGCAGTCAGAGTCTTCGCGACCAGCCGGGAATGCTTGCGGATTGCCTCCCTTATCTTAAGTGCTAGGTCTAGAGCGGCTAGGCCGTCACCACCGGTCACTCGCGGTCGCGAGCGGTCCGCAACGCACGCTAGGAATGACCGCAATTGCCGGAGCAAGGGCTCGCCGTCGTCACCGTGGAGGGAGCTTGCCCGGAGCTGGTTCTCGCGGTTGAGCGAGATTCGCACGCCCTTGCGGCCGATGTAGTCGACAGAGATGTATTCGCGGGGCTGAAAGAACCGTAGTTTCCGGATTCGTTCGGTCGAAACCCTGCTTGCGGTGAGATTGGCCACGCATCCATTAGCGAACTGGACGCGGGCGTTCGCTATGTCTGTGCGGTTGGAGATCACCGACAGGCCACTGGCGTCGATTTGGGAGATGCTCGAGTCGACTAGGCTCAGGAGAATGTCCAAGTCATGAATCATCAGGTCGAGGACCACGTCGATATCCAGGCTGCGCGGACTGAACGGACTGAGTCTGTGCACTTCGAAGAACAAGGGGACCGTGGCGACGGCCGCAGCTGCCTCGACAGCTGGATTGAATCGCTCGAGATGTCCGACCTGAAGGATGCGGCCGTTCCCGTCGGCCGCCGCGATGATGTTCCCGGCCGCCCTAACGTCGGTGGCGATCGGTTTCTCCACAAGGATATCGATACCTTCGTCCAGCAGCGGGACGCCGACAGAGGCGTGGTGCTCGGTGGGAACCGCCACGCTGGCCGCGAGGATCCGCCCGGAGAGATCGTCCGTGTTGGCGAGCGCTTCGCAGCCGTACTCGTCTGCGATGCGGCGAGCGCGGGAAATGTCCCGGTCTACGACTGCGACGAGAGTTGCCCCGGGCAACTCCGAGTACACGCGGGCATGATGGCGGCCGAAGTTACCGGCACCGATGACCGCGACCGGAATCGAGCTCGTGCCGCTCATCTCGGACGATCCGCAACCCCCGGTGGCTCTTGTGCCTAACGAAGGTCGTAGGCCACCATCTCGGTCTGGTTGCGAACGAGAAGGATCCCGTCCGCGATTGCCGGCACGTTCCAGGTCTTGCCGGGGATCGACTCGAAGCGAGTGATCTCCCGGTACTCTTCTGGCACTGCCTCGACTAGCGCTAGGTCCCCCTGCTCGGAAACGACGATCAAGTGCCCGTCAGCATGAAGGAGCTGGCCGAAACGGTAACGCCCCCCCTTCCACAACCGCTCGCCAGTGCGGGCATCGACCGCCGCGAGAATTCCCTCGTCGAGCCCGTAGACGACTCCGTCGGCCAGCACGGACGGATTGAACTTGTTCTTCATGTTGAGGTTGAACCACTCTTGGTCGACCGAGAAGCTGCCGCCGGCCTCACTGATTCTCAACAGTGCTGCTCCGTGTCCGTATCCGGACGAGACGAACACGTGGTTCCCGTCGACCACAAGCGGCTGCGCGCAGTTCGCGTCGTAACTGGTCCTCCAATCCACGCTCCAGAGTTCCGACCCGTCCTCGAGCGAGGCGCCTAGCACACGCGTGCCGGTGATCAGTAGGAGCTGCCGACGGCCTGCCAGGGTCGCGACTTGGGGGGATACGTACCCGGCCTTGTCGTCCAACGCCGACCAGCGAACTTCCCCGGTGGTCTTGTCGTACGCGAACACCGAGTTGCCGTTCCTGCCCCCCGGATTCACAATCACCATCCCGTCCGCCACGAGAGGAGCTCCTGCCATGCCCCACTCCAGGTTCGCTGCTCCGGCGTCCCGAAGGATGTTCCGTTCCCAGATCAGCTGTCCGTTGTCAGCCGAGAGGCAGACGAGCCTTCCGTTGGCGCCCAGCGCGTACAGGTGTCCGTCCGACCACGTCGGCGTCGCTCGCGGACCGTCCCCGCCCATGGATTCGCTGAACCGCGACTTCCACGAGTACTCCCAAGCCTGCTGCCCATCCGCCATGCGGTATGCCGCCACGACCTCCTGCTCCCTTCGCTGCTCGATCGTGTAGACCAAGGAATCAGCGACCACCATCGAAGCGTAGCCGCCTCCGATCTGTCGGCGCCAGAGTTCGGACGGCCCTTCTGCGGGCCACTTCAGATTGACCGGCATTTGGGTGTAGGAACCATCCCGCCGGGGGCCTCTGTAGTCTGTCCAGTAATTGTTGGTGCCTCCGGACGGGCCAACACCCTCGGTCGCGGGCCTGGCTGCAGCTGCGATAGGGGTGAAGTCCTCTCGGGTGGGATGCGCGGCCGCGACCGCGGCATGCGATCGCTCCGCCTCCATCCTCTGCCAGCGGCTCTCCGTTTCGACGTACTCGATCACGATTCCGCGACCGGAGCCGGTGAGGCCGATTGTGGCACCCGTCCAATAGAGGTAGGCAGCTGCGCCGATGCCGAGGACAGCAATCGTGCCGATGCCCAGCAGACCTGCGCGCAAGATACGGCTTGCGATTGTCATGGTGTTTTCCTCCTTCGGATCCGGCCGAGGCAGCTACTCATAGCCTAGCGAACGTACTTTTGCGCAATCGGGAACCTTCGTCCCATGCCGAAGGCCTTCGATGTCACCCTCAGGCCCGGTGCGGCTTGTTGCCGCTTGTACTCGTTCCTGTCGACGAGGCTGGCGATCTGTCGGACCAACTCTACGGGTTGGCCGAGGGCGGCTGCGATCTCGCTAGCGGAGCAGTTCTCTTCCACGTAGAGTCGCAGGATCGGGTCCAGGGTCTCGTATGGGGGCAGGGAATCGGAGTCCCTCTGATCCGGGCGGAGTTCGGCGGAGGGCGGCTTTGTGAGGACGGACTCCGGAATCGAGTCGGGATGGCGGCGGTTTGCGACCGCCGCGAGCCGATATGCCAGGGTCTTGGGAACGTCGCTGATGACTGCAAGGCCTCCGCACATGTCTCCGTAGATCGTGCAGTACCCCACCGCCAGTTCGCTCTTATTCCCTGTTGTCAGCACCATCGCGCGGAATTTGTTCGAGAGCGCCATGAGGGTCACCCCGCGCAGACGCGCCTGTAGGTTTTCCTCGGTCACGTCTGCGGGCCGGCCGTCAAAGACAGGAGCGAGTTGCCGCTCGAATGCATCGAATGCCGGGCCGATGCCGATCGTTTCCAGGTGGATGCCCAATGCCGCGGCTGTGTGACGGGCGTCGGCTAGACTGCCGGTCGACGAGTACGGCCCAGGCATGGCGACCCCGGTGACGTTGTCAGGACCCAAGGCCTCTGCAGCCAGCACGACCGTCAGAGACGAGTCGATGCCACCGCTCAAGCCCACGATTGCATTGCGAAAGCCACACTTGGTCACGTAGTCGCGTGTTCCAATGACCAGCGCGTCGTACACGGCCTCGTCCTCGTCAGCTTGCGCAGAGGACCAGTCCGAGCCGTGCAGGTCACCTGACCCGTCCAGGTCCCAGTAGACCAAGTCATCCTGGAACGACTTCGCCCTCGCGCGAACACGGCCGTCGCAGTCTACCGCGAAGCTCGAGCCGTCGAAGACCAGCTGGTCGTTGCCTCCGACTTGGTTGACAAGCACTGCCGGAACCTGATGTCTGGCGGCTGCCGCTTGCAGCATTTCGAGGCGGAATTTCCGCTTGCCCATGTGGTACGGAGAGGCCGAGATGTTCACCAGCAGGTCGATGCCTTGTACGGCCAGCTCTTCGACCGGATCTCGGCTGTAGCGAGAGCGTTCCCAGAACTGCTTGTCGTTCCACGCGTCCTCGCAGATCGTGAATCCGATCCGCAATCCGCCCACGATATAGGTGGTGGGATGCTCGCCTGGAACGAAATAGCGCGCCTCGTCGAAGACGTCGTACGTTGGTAGCAGCAGCTTCCGCCCAACGTGAACAATCCGACCCCGGTGGATGCAGGCTAGGCTGTTGGCGGCCCGACCTAGCTCGTCGGCGGTTCCGCAAAACCCAACCGCGATCACGGTTCGGAGCCTCGATGTTGCTGCCGCCAGTTCGACGAGATGAGCCTCGTTCGCGGCGGCGTACCCGGCCGCCTCGATCAGGTCCAGGGGGGGGTATCCGCTTACCGCGAGCTCCGGAAAGATGACCAGATCCGCGCCCGCTTTGTCCGCCCGTTCGGCGAACTGTGAGATTTGGCCGGTATTGGCAGCGAGATCCCCAACAGTGGGATTGACCTGGGCGAGAGCGAGCTTCATGCCAGCCAGCCTTCACTCTAGCGAGCCAAGGCTGAACCCGGCATCTACGGGGTTAGGTCTGCGGGGTTTCTGGCGTGGTCATCATCTGCTCGACCACTTCTGCCTCGAACTTGCGAGTCTGTTTGACCGTCTTAGGTGTCGCCGTTTCTCCCTCTTCGACCATCGGCGTCAGGGTGAACGTGAGTTCGACCGTGCGGCTGCCGATGAGCAGCCCGGACAGATCGATCGTGGTCGTGTCCGATCCCGTTACAGTCGCGGACGAAAGGTCGTCCGGAATCATGGAGGTCAGCTCTGCCTCTGTGGCTTTCGCGTTCAAGTCGGTGGCTTCGATGCCGTCGATTCCGCTCGCCAATGCGGTCGAGTCCGAGTTCAGGGTTGTCGTCACTTCGACGACGGTGTCGTCGCCGGTCCCCTCTCGCGTCAGCTTGGTGACCGAGTACAGCGTCACATTACCTTCTTCGGGCAGGTCCTGGCTCTCCGCCATGGTCACGTTCGCGTCGACGGTCATTTCCTCGCCCAGAATTCCGGCATAGAGCCGATTGTAGGCCTGCTCGTCACGCAGCTTGAGCGCCTCCACGTTCAGCAAGTTGCTCATCGTAGACGCGAACGTAGCCGCGAATCTCTCAGCCATCTTGCTAGGCAACTGGTCGTAGCCGGTAACGCTGACGAGAGTCCCGTCCTTCATCAGCGTGTAAGTCAGCACTATGCCCTCCAACGCTTTGTGGACCGGGCTGGGCACCGAGGTCTCGTTTCTCTTCAGGTCCTGGGAGACGATCGTGACTGAATTCGTATAGCCCTCATCCGTGCATACCACCATGACGCGACTGACGCGTTCCCACGTGTCGGTGACCGTTGTTTCTCCTTCCGTAACCTCGGTCGTGATGGTTTCCGTGATTTCGTGAAGGGACTGATCCGTCGGGGCGTATGCGAGAGACACAGTCTCGGGCATCGCCGGGGCCGGTGTTGGCGTTTCTTGCGAATGAAGCGGCAGGACAGCCGGCACGGCCGCGCAGACTGCAGCCATTGCGAATCGAAACGGGACTGCTCGGGTCATGTTGAAGTCGATTGCGGGAGAATAGCGCTCGTCGCGGCTTCCCGAGAATTAGCCTAGCATGCTATCCGCAAGGGCTTGGCTGCACAGAATCAAGCGCACAGGCGAGGAGGCGCCATCGTGAGATCAGGGGACGGTCTTGCCGTCGTTCAGGGTCAGGCGGAACGGATCCCTTCTCAAGCCCGCCGCCACCCCCTCGAACGTCAGCATCGTGCCGGAGCGCACGCCCGTGCGGCGACGGTTTTCCAGGTTCAGAACAAGTTCCACCGATCCGCCCGGTGCACTACTGAAGTTGATCGTGGCCGGTCGTTCGGGCGGGCTGGCCGAGACGACGTACATGCGCATCCGAGGGGTGAGGGCACCGTTCAGATTGCCCCACGTGGTGTCGCCTTGGGGACCCGTCAGTGCAGCCTTGAGATCCTTGAACTGCCACAGAAGAGGGTTCTCCTTCCGCGACTTCTGCTCGGCCTCGAACTCCAGTTGCTGCGTCGACTTGAGCTCGATCCTCTCGGTCGGCAACGCCCCCGCCCTTGCCATTTCCTCGAATTTGGGCCAGTAGAGCTCGAAGCTCTGCTCGCCGTAGTTCTTCTTCAGCAAGTTCTGCACGTATTCCTGCACCTGGGTCCGGCCGTCAGGCGCCATGGCGTTCGGCCCGTCGTAGAGCGCGGCCCGTGCAAACGAGAAGAACGCGACGTCGTACTTCGACGCATCATTCTGGGCGAGCACGACCTGGCCTAACCAATAGGAGACCTGGGCGCGAGAGGGATCCAGTTCCAGTACCTTGCGGAACGAGGCCTCGGCCGTTGCGTTATCCTCTCTCTGCATCTGGGCCCAGCCAATGGTCTGCTGAGCGGCGGCTTCCGCCTGCGTGCGTGCGTTGTCCCACGCTGCCTGCGCGACGTTCTCCGGCTTCGCTCCGAACTGCTGTGGCAGCGCCTTGAGGAGTTCGTTCGCTGCTGTGATCGCAGAGGTTACGGTCTCGTCATCCGCCTTTCCCAAGTTTGGGCTGAACAGGGTGATTACGTAGTTGGCCGTGAAATCGCCCGGGACCTTGGAGAGCAGTTCCTTCGCGGCTTCGATGGCCTCCGCCATCTTGCCGGTCTTCTGGTAAGAGTCCAGGTAGAAACGCGAACGCTCCAAGTGGTAGTCGGTCTCGGGGTACTTCCCTTTCCACTCGTCCAGCAAGGCGAGCTTCTGGGCGGGATCCGCCTCGCCGTAGACCTTGGTAATGATGTCGTATTCGGCTCTGTCCTTGTATTGCTTTTCCTGCGGGTTCGGGATTGCCACCGCCGCTACCATTAGGAGTAGGCAGGTTGCGAGCGCGAATCGTGTTGTATTTCTGAGGCTCATTGTGTGAACTCCCGGTGCGTCCGTAGACGTTTCAAGAGGGATGATGGCACAAAGCTAAAGTGGTTGCAACGGGTCTCTTGCCCCGCAACCCTACAAAGTGCCCGTTTCACAGCGAGTATAGGACAACTGGGCGACGCGTGCAACACCGCTAACCTCCTATTGTGTGTCGCGCGCGTGCATCGTGTCGGGCGGTGCTCATCCCACCTGCATCCTAGTTCCTGTCCGTTTTGCCCGCGCCTACCCCCATAGCGGATCCTTGGACGAACGTGTCGCAATTACGAAGGTCCCTCCGACCGTCACCCCCCCTCCGCCAGCCAAGTGCCGTGCCGGTCGGTCTGGAACTGACACGGCTCCGGGTGACGTTACCCTCATGTCGACCGGACGCATGCGCCGGCCACCGGGCGGCCCTTGGGACAGTTGTCTTTCGGACACACTTTCTGGCGGAGCCACCCGAATAGGGATTCCTTGATTCCTTCCGTCCGGGATGCATCCGGGAATTGGCATTCGACCGAAGAAGATGCGGACCTCGTCCGCTACGCGCACCAGTACCGATCTACCACTGATCACGGGATGGTATCAGCAAAGAGTCTGCCATCATCGGCACCAACAATTATGTTGGAGACACGCGCGGTGCGCGGGAAGCCCAATCAGACCGGTAGCGGGATCGATTCAACCTGTCTACAGAGTGCGGCCGGGATTTGGACTGGTCGGAACTGCGACGCTTGGCACGTCTTTTGGGGCCATCCGCAATGCCGGCGTTGACAGGAAATTCAGTGCTTTGCTAGCGTTGCAATAGTGCGGGACAGATCATCAGGGAATCCGACTTGCCGCACGCACTTTGTCTGTCTAGGATTGTTCGACAAGCAAGTTGAAGATTCCTCGATGGACTCATGAATCGAAAGGAATCGAACCAGTGGACAACACTCGTATCACACAGATCCTCGAGGATCTTCGCCAGGAGCGGGAGAGAGCTTCGAACGTGATCAGCGCCCTTGAGGCCGAAACGGATCGCGGTGCACAAAAACTGCTTGATGGTTATATCCAGCGACGCAACAATATCGATGCTGCCGTCCGTGCGATGGACAATCTCGCCAGCGGAAAGCGCCGTGGCAGACGCCCGGGCTGGATTGACGAAATCCGGGAAACCCAAGAAGGGTAGCCATGCTCTCGGGCGGCCGTTGCGAACTCGCTAGCGGGTATTGATCGCGTTAAGGACGCGTTCAATACAGCATGAATTTCTGTCGCCTACTTCTGAACTGGTTCAGGTTCTCGTCCGGTTGGACCTCTGTTGTAATGTCTAGGCCCTCCTCGAGCCATTGAAGGACGGCTCGGTTGCCGATCAACCCCGCCGAAACGGCGAAATCCACGCGATCGGGGTAGAGCCTGCCGAGTTCTGTGGCTAGGGCAAGGCCCAGTCTGGTCGTGTCGAGCGCCTCTCGATCGGTGATAGTGAACTGTACCCCGTCAATGACGATTCCCTTGAAAACCGAACCTCTCGGCCGTAGTTTTCGGGCGTAGACCCGTACACCTGGAAGCCCCTTTTGACGAAGTGCTTCCGCCAGTTCCGTGCCCCGGATCCAGTCCGCTCCGACAAATTGGAACGGAGTGTCTGTCCCCCTTCCTACCGAGTAGTCCTTCATCCACTCGAGCATCGCGATTCCCGGGTACAGGGTCGCTTGGTCTAGATTCCTGATATTCGGGGACGGATTCACCCAAGGTAGGCCGGTTTCGTCAAACCAGAGGTCGCGTCGCCATCCCTCCATGCGAACTACCGATAGCTGGACCCCGATACTCCGCTCTTCATTGAACATGCCGGCGAGTTCCCCGACCGTCATTCCGTGCCGGATTGGAAGGGAGTGATAGCCCACGAATGACTCGAGGTCTTCGTCGAGCATCGGCCCTTCCACATTTACGCCGTTGATCGGGTTCGGTCGGTCCAGCACGATGAACTCGATCCCGGCTTCTGCCGCTGCCTCCATGGCATAGCCCATCGTCGTGATGTACGTATAGAATCGAGCCCCGATGTCCTGGATGTCGAACACGAGCGCGTCGAGATCACCAAGCAGCTCCATGGGGGGCCTGCGTCGGTCAGTCCGGTAGAGACTGACTACGGGAATGCCGGTGGAGACATCCGCGCCGTCGTCGATTTCGGGCTGGTCGAGCAGGCCAGTAAGTCCGTGTTCGGGGGTGAAGATCATGGCCAACTTCGGAGCGCTAGCCTGCGCGATTAAGTCGATGTTCCGACGGCCCATGCGGTCGATACCGGTGTGGTTCGTCAGCAGGCCGATCCTCTTGTCTCTAAGACGCTCGAAGCCTTCCTCGACGAGCCGGTCGAGGCCCGTATTCACCTCTGCGGTCACCGGCTTGCGACGGACGATGCGGCTGGTGCGGGTGTCGACTCCATCGGCCGGATCCAGGTTCGCCGCCGTGATCGACGCAACGAAGCTCCGCAGGCGGACCACGGAGGTACGGACTTCCGGGTGCACACGGTTAGTCATCA
Source organism: uncultured Bryobacterales bacterium (assembly GCA_964461235.1). Lineage (GTDB taxonomy): Bacteria > Acidobacteriota > Terriglobia > Bryobacterales > UBA6623 > VXMF01. The sequence continues at coordinate 27,581 of CAYWUV010000045.1, forward strand.
GAACAACGAAGGAATGGCTGGCTGGATCGATCCACAGGGATGGACCGGTGAACCCGGTGTGCCCGTAGGAGGCCGTCCCGAAGAGGTCGCCTCTGGGAGAGGAGTAGCGGCTGTCGATATCCCACCCGATTCCGCGGGCGTCCTTGCCGGCCGGGCTCTGCGGAGTGCGCATGCGAAGGACGCTCAACGGGCTCAGGATGCGAACTCCGTCCAGTTCTCCGCCGTTGACCATCATGCGTGCGAACCGGGCCACGTCCGAGGCTGTTGAGAAGAGGCCGGCATGTCCCGAAACCCCGCCCATTTTGCGAGTCGTTGGGTCATGGACCACTCCCCGCAGTACTGTCCCGTCTGCTAGCCGCTCGGTGGGAGCGATACGATGACGCAAGGTCTCTGGGGGCTGGTACATCGTGTCATTCATGCCGAGCGGTCCGAAAATCCGCTCCGCTGCGAACTGGTCGATCGACACACCGCTCACCTGTCGGACGATCTCGGACAAAAGGATGTAATTGATATCGCTGTAAATGAACCTGGAACCGGGCTCGGCGATGGGAGATTCCTGCTGGGCGCGCGCCACGCCCGTCTCGTAGCCGGTCCAGACCGCTTCTTGGTCCAGCGTCGGCTGGAGCCCGGAATAATGGGTGAGCAGTTGCAGAACCGTGATCCGGCTCCGATCCCTGAACTCGGGCACGTACGTCTGGATGCGGTCATTCAGCCGGATCTTGCCCTCTTCGACCAGCATCATGATGGACGGTGCTGTTGCCATGACCTTGGTGAGCGAAGCGCAGTCGAAGATGGTGTCGGAGGACATTTCCTCCCTGGCCGGCACGACGCTCCGCGCTCCGTAACTTGCGAAGTGAAGCCGCTGGCTGCGGGACTCGATCCAGGCGACGGCCCCCGGCGTGAGGCCTTCTTGGATCGCATCATTGATCGCCCGATCAAGTGATTCCGCACCGGGCCACTCGGCAGTTCGGGCAGCAGGAACCAAGTTCGTGGCGACAACCAGGATCCCGAATACAGACGCGAAAACGATTTGTCTTGAGACTCGATCCGTCAGCACTCGCCCATGCTATCAACCACCGGTGCCGCCCCCTGATTGCGCTTGGCCGCTGGCCGTTGCGGAAGTGCAGTTCGAAGGCTGGACTCTCCTTCTTGACGAGGACCGTCCGAGTCCGGAAGAAGCCGGGAGGGCCCGTGCCATACTTGTATGGAATCCTGTGGTGCGTGTCGGCGCCAGCGCTCCATGCGATCGGCCCAGACCGTCGTGCAAGGCGCCTCCGCCCTTTAGAGCGCTAGCATTCGTCCGATGTTGGATCGTGGACTCCTGCGCCAAGACTTCGACTCGATCAAGTCGCGATTGAGTGATCGCGTGGACCCTGCGATCCTCGACGAATTCGTGGACGCCGACGTGAAGCGCCGTAGTGCCGTCACGGAAGTCCAGGTCCTTCAGCACAAGCGCAACGAACTCACCGCTCTCGTCGCCAAGGCGAGAAGGGCCGGCAGTGACGCCCTTGACCTGGTCAAGGAATCAAGGCAGATCCACCGCGAGATCCGTGACCGAGAGGCTGAGGTCCACGCGCTGGACGAGGCGCTTGAGTCGGTCTTGAGCCGGATTCCGAACGTCCCGCATCAGAGCGTGCCTCCCGGCACCGACGAGGCGGCGAACGTCGAAGTTGGCAGTTGGGGCCACCCGCCCGCATTCTCGTTCACGCCGAAACCGCACTGGGATCTCGGCGTGGAACTCGGAATCGTGGACTTTGAACGCGCGGCCAAGCTCGCCGGTTCGCGGTTCGCCGTCTACAAGAATGCCGGGGCTAAGCTCGAACGGGCACTCATGAATTTCATGCTCGACGTGCACACGGGCGAGCATGGCTACTGCGAGATCCTGCCGCCATTCATAGCCAATTCCAAGAGCCTCTTCGGAACGGGACAGCTGCCGAAATTCGCGCAGGACCTTTTTAAGCTCGAAGGTACGGATTATTGGCTGGTGCCTACTGCGGAAGTCCCGTTGACCAATCTGTATGCGGACGAGACAATTCCTGCGGAAGAACTTCCGCTATCACTGACGGCATTCACGCCTTGTTTCCGCAGCGAGGCTGGGTCCTATGGTCGGGATGTCAGGGGCGTGATCCGGCAGCATCAGTTCCAGAAAGTCGAGCTGGTCAAGATTACCACCCCGGAAACGAGCTATACCGAACTCGAACGGCTGACGGCGCATGCGGAGGACATCCTGCGGCGCTTGGGGCTCCCCTACCGGAAGATGGTTCTATCGAGCGGAGACATGGGATTCAGCGCGGCCAAGACCTACGACCTCGAAGTCTGGCTGCCCGGACTCGGCGAGTTCAAGGAGATCTCTTCCTGCAGTAACTTCGAAGCGTTTCAGGCCCGAAGGGCCAGGATCCGGCTCAAGCGGGCTGCCGGCAAGAAGAGCCGTTCCGAGTTCGTGCACACCATCAATGGCAGCGGATTGGCGATCGGCCGTACCTGGCTTGCGATCGTGGAAAACTACCAGCAACGCGACGGATGCGTCATCATTCCCGAAGTCCTTCGCCCGTACTTGCAAGCCGAGCAAATTGATCATTCCGGTGGGTTGACGTAGGGCGTCGGCCGGCCACCAGGGCCGTGATTGCTCACGAGTACCGTCCGCTCAAGTCGTTCCACTTCACGATCCATAGGTCCGCGAACGCCTTCAGGCCGTCTGTCAACGTGACAGAGGAATCGTCCGCGTTGTTCCATCGGACTGGTACTTCGGCAACCGTGAAACCCAGCTTGCGAGCCAGCAGGAGCTGCTCGACGTCGAATCCGAATCGGTCTATCCGCTGTCTCGTCGCGATTGCCTGTCCCGCGAGCCGGCTGAATAGCTTGAATCCGCATTGAGTGTCAGCGATGTCAAGCCCGATCAGGATCCTCATGTGGAGATTGAATACTCGCCCGGAAGCCTCCCTGAATAATGGCTGGCGCTTGCCGATCAGCCTTCTGTCCAGAGCCCGGGAGCCGATCGCTATCTCATGCGGTCCTTCCAACGCTGCGCGATACAATTTGTCGAATTCTGCTAGTGGCGTCGACAGGTCCGCGTCCGAGAATAGGATCCAGTCCCCTTCGGCTTCCAGCATTCCTCGGCGCACGCTGTAGCCTTTGCCGCGGTTACCCGGGTTTCGGATCACGCGAACTGCCGTTCCGGCACGTTCCAACCGGGCCTTCGCCCGCTCCGCGCACGCGGCAGTGGCGTCCGACGATCCATCGTCCACGACAATGATCTCCCGGCACGCACAGGGAGAGACTGCCTGAAAGTCTTCCACCGCGCGCAGGGCCGCCGGAAGGCGGCGCTCCTCGTTGAAGGCTGGGATCACCAAGCTTAGCGAGGGCACCATCCCTCCCTATCCTCTGGCTGTTGCGTTCCGTGTGCCAATGGCTCGCTCCAGCAGCATTGCGTAGTACGGTTTGCACGTCGCTAGGAGCGGCAGCAGTTCGACTGGGAAGGGCTCCGACTTGGGCATGTACGGCTGGAACTCCGTGGACCGGTGGACGTTCGCATACCAGTGAGAGGCCCAGGCACCGTCAAAGTCCTTGGGGCCCGCCGGCCAACGCAGCATCTCCGGCTCGAACTCGATCCCCAGGTGCTCGCACAGGGCTTCCAGCGTCCCGGCCGGGTCCAAGAGAAGTTCGCGCGAGTCAACCACGGCAGGCGACTGGCCCCAGGCCTCCAGCATTGCGAGCACCTCGCACTGCTTCGCGAACCCTGTGTCCCGGAGGGTGGGAAGGCCGATCCGACTCTGGAGTGACGGCAGCATCTGTTCCGGGTCGCGGGTCAGAAACACGTTCAGCGTTTGGCGCATGAAGGACAGGTCCAGGTCGACCAAGTGATGCGCCATCTGCTTGAAGAACACGACATCGGCCCCCGTGGGCCCCAGGATCAGCTCCCTGACGACCCGCTCTCCGTTGGCATCCTGCACGGACAGGCAGAGCTCGCGGAGGGGATGGGGCGCTCCCGAGACCCGCAGGAAGTGGGCGTAGAGAGGCTCGTCGACGACCACCGTGTCGCTCCGTTGCGAGAACGAATACATCAGGGCTGTCGACACGTTGCGGGGCCCTGACCACAGGCAGACTCTCTTGGCGGAATGGCTCATTTCGTTGGATGCTGGCGCGCCTGGATCATTCGGCGGGATACGAGGCTCGGCTCATCCGTCCCATGGACACGATCTGGCGAGGTCGCAGCCGTACATTCTGGCACGGCGCCGCTCGGTTCTGCGAGGTCGCCAGCGTTCCGGGGTTTGCCATGATGGGCTCATGGCGGATTCGACAGGCCCGTCCCCGAGGAATGTCATCAAGCCGGGCACGGTGAACGCGCCGGAGTTTCCGGAAGGCCTCGATTGGCTCAACACGGAATTTCCGCTTTCGATTCGCGACCTGCGAGGCAAGATTGTCCTGCTCGATTTCTGGACCTATTGCTGCATCAACTGCATGCACGCGCTCGAGGATCTCAAGCGCCTCGAGCGCAAATACTCGAGGGAACTGGTCGTGATTGGCGTGCACTCCGCGAAGTTCGATGCCGAGAGGGACACGGAGAACATCCGCCAAGCTGTCGTCCGGCACAGAATCGAGCACCCGGTAGTCAACGATTCCGAGATGCGAGTCTGGCAGGAATACGCTGTCCGCGCGTGGCCGAGCTTCATGCTGATCGACCCGCGGGGCAAAGTGTTCGGGGTGCATTCCGGCGAACGGGTCTTTGAACTGTTCGACCGCGTCATCGCACAGATGATCGAGCAATACGATTCGTCGGGGGAGATCCGCCGGAGTCTGCTGCCTGTCCGGCCTGAGGCGGAGCGACTGCTGCCCACAGACCTCTCCTTTCCCGGGAAAGTCCTGGCTGACGAGAACGGAGGACGCCTTTTCGTCGCCGATACTAACCACCACAGGATCGTCGTTGCGTCGGTGCTTGACGGAAGGGTTCTGGATGTCATCGGCAGCGGCTTGTCAGGCTTGCTGGACGGCCCGTTCCGGGAAGCGCGGTTTTCCCAGCCCCAAGGAATGGCCTTGGTCGACGGCGTCCTCTATGTCGCCGACACCGGGAATCACGCCGTCCGCGCATTGGATCTCCGGAGCCGGGAAGTCTCGACGATCGTTGGAGACGGGAATCAGGACACAGAATGGGAGAGCCGGCCGTCGCCGTTGACGGGTCGACGGCTGAACTCACCGTGGGATCTCCAGTTCGCCCACGGCGTCTTGTTCGTTGCCATGGCGGGCAGCCACCAGATCTACGGCATCGACATGGAGGGCGGACACATCGCCGTTCACGCCGGAAGCGGGCGCGAGGACCACGTTGATGGCCCGCTCTTGGCTGCAGCGCTTGCGCAGCCAAGCGGCCTGACCTGTGACGGCGACAGCCTGTTCGTGGCAGACAGCGAGATCAGCTCCATCCGGGCGGTCTCGCTGGACCCGCGCGGCGGGCATGTCCGTACGGTCGCGGGCAGGGGCCTGTTCGATTTCGGGGACGTCGACGGCATCGGCCAGGCTGTCCGTCTGCAGCATCCCATAGGGGTCACTTTTGCGAACGGCAGCCTGTACGTGGCCGACACTTACAACAACAAGCTGAAGGCAATATCCCTGCCCGGCTTGCATGCAAAGACGATCGCGGGAAGCGGACAGGCCGGCCTACGCGATGGTTCCGCCGAGGAGGCGATGTTCGACGAGCCGGCCGGGCTCACATACGTCGACGGCTGCCTTTTCGTGGCTGACACCAACAACCATGCCGTCCGCAGGGTGGACTTGGCGACCGGGCTCGTTTCGACTTGGCCCCTCGAAGGCATGGCGCAGGTCGTTCCTCGGGAGGACGAGCCAGACTCGGTCGTGCACTAGCGCCCTTGGCCGGAGCGCCTTCCCGTAGTTCCGGAACTCGCTTCGGGGGCTCCGGGTAGGGCCCCTCCAAGCCGCGAAGTCAGCGGGCTGGCAGGGCTGCGCGGGCGCTCAGTCGCGCGTTGCCGTACTCTCCAGGCGAAACGTGCCGACCGGTTCGATCAGGCTCAGGCCTGTGCCGTACGATGCACGGCACGCCTCAACGAGCGGTGCCAGAACTTGCTGCAATCGTTGGACCTCGTTGTCCGGGATGGCGAATCCATGAGCGCGCGCTACCGCTCCGAAGTCGGGTGGGGCGATGTGCTTCGCGTCCTTCGACATGGCACTTCCAGCCGCCAGTGTATCGCGCAGGCCCGGCCTCTGGCGGAGCGCTGCACCGTGGTAACATTCCCCTTCTGGAGGTGACCGGATGGACGACACCCTAGCGAACCTATACAAGACTGCGGTAAGCCACGGTAAGTTGGCTGCGATGCTCACGAAAGAAAGTGGCACGTACGAGCCGATCTCCTCGGCCGAACTCGGGCGCCGGGTCACGAACCTGCACTTGGCCCTGCGCGTCGAAGGACTCAATCCCGGCGACAAGTGCGCCCTGATCGCCGAGAACCGCTGGGAATGGGCCGTCGCCGACTTCGCGATGATGACGGCGGGAATCGTCAGCGTCCCGCTCTATCCGACTCTCCCGCCCGAGCAAGTCCGCTACCTCATCGACCATTCCGAGTCCAAGGCCATCTTCTGCTCCACCCAAGAACAGCTCGACAAGATCCTGGAGGTCCGGGACCGGCTGCCGAACCTTGGCCTTATCGTGGTGTTCGACGCAATTGACCGTGACGGCGTCAAGCGCTTCGGTGACCTGATTGGCCAGGGCGAGGCGGACGAAGCCGGCCGCGGGCAGTTCGAGGAATCATTGGAGTCCGTGGAACCGAGCGACTTGGCGAGCATCATTTACACCTCGGGCACTACGGGAGTTCCCAAGGGCGTCATGCTGTCTCACGGCAACATGGCCACCAATATCAGGGACTCCACACTTCGGGTTTCCGTCGATGACATCGGCCTGTCCTTCTTGCCCTTGTGCCATGTCGCCGAGCGTCTCGCCGACTACGTTTACTTCAAGTCCGGAGCGACGGTGGCGTATGCGGAGTCCATCGAGGCCGTGCCGCTCAACATGAACGAGGTCAAGCCTACCTTGGCGGTCGGTGTCCCGCGATTCTTCGAGAAGGTCTACGGACGAGTCATGGCGGCCATGGCGGATGCGCCTGCCGCCCGCCGGAAGATCTTCTACTGGGCGGTCGAGGTGGGCAAGGCCGCGACGCCTTACCGGCTCGCAGGCCGCTCGTTGCCGCTCGGCCTGTCCCTCAAGCACGGGCTGGCCGAGAAACTGGTGTTTCAGAAGTTGCGGGGCAGGTTGGGCGGCCGAATCCGCATGTTCATATCTGGCGCAGCCCCGCTGGCGCGGCACTTGGCCGAGTTCTTCCACGCGCTCGGACTGCCGATCTACGAGGGCTATGGCCTCACGGAGACCTCGCCACTGGTCTCCATCAACACCGCGGAGCACTGCAAGTTCGGCACTGTCGGGAAGATCATTCCCAACGTCGAGGTCCGCATCGCCGACGACGGGGAAATCGTGGTCCGCGGTCCGAACATCATGCAGGGCTACTTCAAGATGGAGGAGCAGACCGCGGACGTCATGGATGGAGAATGGCTGCATACGGGCGACATCGGAATTCTCGATGACGAGGGCTACCTCTCCATCACGGATCGCAAGAAGGACCTCTTCAAGACGTCTGGAGGCAAGTACATCGCCCCGGCCCCGATCGAGAACCAGCTCAAGCGGAGCCCCTTGGTCGAGACGGCGGTGGTGATCGCCGAACAGCGCAACTACCCCACCGCCCTGATCGTTCCCGACTTCGCCGCCCTGGGATCGTGGGCGAGTTCGGAGGGAATCGAGTTTTCCAGTAACGACGAGCTGTGCGCCAGCCCCTCCGTTCGGAACCGGGTCATGGCGGAGGTGGATGACCTTTGCTCGGGAATGGCCCGCTTCGAGCAGATCAAGAAGGTTGCGCTCATCCCGAGCGAGTTCTCGATCGATGGCGGGGAACTCACACCGACCATGAAGGTGCGGCGACGCCAAGTGAACGAGAAGTACGCCCGGCAGATCGAGGAACTGTACTCGTAACGAGGGACGCGCCGGGCCTGTCTGATCAAGAGAGGACCCTGCATGAAGTCGCGCTTGCGCTTTCCGTTGCTGCCGCTACTGCTGGCCTGCACGCTAGGTGCGTGGGCCCAGGATGCCTTTCCCCTGCGAGGGATTGAGTTCGAGGGCAACGCGAGGTTCACGGACGAGAATCTCAGTTCCGTCGTCGGACTCGAACTCGGCCAGCCCGTGCGCAAGGCGGACTTCGAGCTCGCTTTGCGACGGCTCAACGAGACCGGCCTCTTCGAGGGTCTTCAGTACCGTTTCGGACCCATGGGCGACGGGTACCTCCTGACAATCGTTGTGCAGGAGGTGCCGGAACTGTTCCCGGTACGGCTTGAGGGCTTCGACAGGCCGGCGGCGAGCGTCGAGGCATGGCTGCGCGAGCGGTTGCCGCTGTTCGTCGGCCTGATGCCTGCCGGAGGCCCGATGGTCCGGATGGTTGTCAGCAACCTCCAGGCATGGTGGCAGGAGCAGGGCGGGACCGAGGAGGTGGTCGCGAACATCGTGCCTGCGGGCGAAGGCCGGTTCGAGATGCTGGTCGGTCCCGAGCGGCAGACCTCGAACATAGCGTTCACCCGATTCCGCAACACCGGGGACGTGGACCCGCGGGACCTGCAGCGCACCTTCAATCAAGCGGCCATCGGGGAACCGTATTCGGAAGCCCGCCTGAGGGAATTGCTGCATTACAACGCCCGGCCCCTGTACACGGAGAAGGGTTATATGAACGTTGCCTTCTGTCCGTGTGAGGCGAGTCCGGACCCGGATTCCGCAGGCCTCTTGGTAGATGTCCAAGTCCAGCAGGGAGATGTCTACCTTTTCGGCGAGATCTCGTGGCCCGAGCCGATGCCTGTCGATGAAGACAGCCTGCGCAAGGTGAACCGCATCGGGACCGGGCAGGTCGCGAACATCAAAGCGGCCTACGACACCATGGCCGGCATCAGCGAGGGCATGAAGCGCCTCGGCTACATGAAGGCCCAGGCGACCTTCGAGGAACGCGTCGACCACGACGAGCGACGGGTGCACCTGGATATTGACATCGCTGCAGGAACGCAGTACAGGTTCTCGCGGCTGATGATCGAAGGACTCGACATCCTCTCCGAGCCCGCTATCCGGAAGCGCTGGGGGATGGTGTCCGGCGAGCCGTTCGATGTCCGGTACCCAGCCTACTTCCTCGACCGCATCAAGGCAGATGCGATGTTCGAAAACCTGAAGCGTACCTCCTGGAGGCTCGACACGGACGAGGCCAGGGGCCTCGTTGACGTCACGCTTCAGTTCTTCGGCATGGCCGAGCCGGAATAAGGCCGACCCGCTGGCCGCGAGCGTGCCTCACCCGGCCTGCGAAGCCTTGGCCCGATACAGCGCGAGGCGGTAGACGACCACCCGGCTTGATGCGGAGGGATCGTACAGCACCGTGGCGGTCTGGCCGCTCTTGAGGCTGGGGTTGCGTTCGCTCGCCCTGATCGAGCGGCGCTCCCCTCTGACGTCGAAATTCACGTGAAACGAGCGGACACCGCCCCTGCGCCGGACACTCGCCGTGAAGCCCGGAACGGCAACGCCTTGCGATACGAGGCGCCGGTGCAGGCGCCGCTGCGCTTCGGCAAAGCCGGCTGCGGCTAGCAGGAGTCCGCCTGCGAAGAATACGATGCGCGTGGAGACAGGGGATGTGAGATCGGGGAGGTAGTGCAGTTCGGGGCCGCCGGGAAGGTACACCACCGTGGTCCGCATGCCTTCGAAGAAGCCCGAGTGGACCCGTTGCGGGACACTGCGGTTGATCCGAACGGGTGAGCCTGACTCGGTTTTGAAGCTGTATCCCACGAAATGCAGCGCACGGCCGTCCTCGAGTTGGCGACTCTCCACGGAATGAACAGTCGCCGTCGACACAGCACCTTCGGATTCGAGGAGTTCCTGCTGCGGGATCGGGGGCAGTCGGTAGAAGTGCTGCTGCGCAAGCGCGCCGTACAAGGCCAGGGTCAGCATCCAAGCCCCGACGACAAGCTTTCCGCGGGCCGTCATCTCGACCTTGCGGGGAAGGGGCTCGAGAAGTTCAGGCTCGATCGAGTCCAGAGCGCGGGCCCGCGTCCACGAATCCCAGTCCGCCTGGTCTGCGGAGTCGGTCATGTCCGCCCTGCCGAGTCCGGTGCGAAGCGCCAGCGAACCGATCGCCACCATTGCGACACCGGTCCACATGAGCAGGCCGCCTTCGGGTAAGGAGAGGATGAGGGAGAATCCGCCGCAAACTGCTAGAGAGGCCCCTAAGGCAAGCCAGATCCTCCTGGATGAACGGGAATCCATGCTGCCGACCCAGTGTAGACCAGGCGTCGCTTTAGGATGCCGTCGCTCGCGCCGTGCCGTAACGTCGCGTTTCGATCCTGCTCGAGGCATCCTGACTGTCTATGTGGCCCGTCTATGCTGTAGGGTTAACGAGATGACAGGCATGAGGAATTCCGGTCGGCGGACCGTACTTGCGCTGCTTGCCGGCGCGTGCGTGCTCGGCATGCCGATGCTGGCGCAGCCGAGTCCGGATCGCTGGGAGCAGGCGATGCAAGCCTTCGAGGAAAGCGATCGGAAGGACCCGCCGCCCAAGGGCGGGATCGTGTTTCTTGGAAGCTCCAGCTTCCGCCGCTGGGATCTCGACAACTGGTTCCCCGGCAAGGGTTTGATCAACCGGGGTTTCGGGGGGTCGCAGATGGCGGACGCCCTGCGCTACCTCGATCGCATCGTGTTGCCACTGGAGCCTAGGACACTGTTCATCTATGAAGGCGACAACGATATCGGCAACGGCAAGAGCCCGGACACGGTCGTGCACGAATTCCAGGAACTCGTTGCCAGGGTCCACGCCGCCCTGCCGGAGACGAAGATCGTGTTCTTCGGGGTCAAGCCCAGCTTCCGGCGGTGGCACCTGATCGGCGAGATCCGCGAGGCGAATGCCAGGATACAGGCGATCACTCGGGAGAACGCCCTGCTCGAGTACATCGACACCGGTACCGGCCTTCTGGGGCCTGATGGGAAGTTGCGCCCCGAGTTGTTCGTCGACGACGGGCTGCACCTGAGCGATGCCGGGTACGCGATCTGGGCTGAGCTGGTCGCACCTCACCTCGATTGATGGAAGAGGAATCCCCCGCCGCAGGACTGCCCGAGTATTGCGAGGTCGCGCTTCCGGTCCCTCTTGAGAAGCTGTTCACGTACGTCGTGCCTGGGTCGGAGGCCGGTCGCGTCCGGCCAGGATGCCGCGCGCTCGTTCCGTTCGGAAACCGAAGCCTCGTGGGAGTTGTCCTGCGCGTCCACCGGAGTGAACCGGAGTTCCGGCCAAGGCCCGTCAAGGAACTGCTCGACGTCGAGCCGCCGCTCCACGAGGACCTGCTCGGGCTGGCCCGCTGGATTGCCGGGTACTACTGCACGCCCGTCGGCGAGGTCCTTAAGGCCATGCTGCCCCTCAAGGGCGAGAGGAGAGCGAAGTGGGTTGTCTCCCTCACACCGGAAGGTCTCGCGGAGGTCGAGAGGATGGTGCTGGCTGCGGGCGTCGAGGCCGAACTGCTGGAGTCTCTCCGGTCTAGGCCCCTGACACTGCAGTACCTCGCCAGAAAGCACAGAGGCGGGGCCGAAGCAGTCCGGAAGCTACGCCGGCGCGGCTGGGTCCGGATCGAGCGCGTTGAGGAGGATCGCGACCCCACCCGCCGGCGGGACACTCTCCTGCTGGTCGAGATCGGTGATCCAGAGGCCGTTCCCGCGAAACCGAGTTCCGGCGAGCGCTGGCTGCTGGAATTCCTACGGCGCAATCCGGGCCGTCACGACCTGCGGGCGCTCGCGGTGGAGCGAGCGGATGCCGTGCGGGTCGCGCGGGGCTTGGCTCGCGACGGGTCCGTGCGTCTCGAAGCCGTGCTCGTCGGGCGCGAGAGCCCGACGAGCGGACTTCGGCCCGATCCCAGCCCGTCACAGCAGGAGGCCCTGCTGGCGATCCTGCCGGCGATCCGGGAGCGCCGGTTTGAGACCTTCCTGCTCCACGGTGTCACCGGCTCCGGCAAGACCGAGGTGTACTTGCGGGCAATCGAGGAGACAATCGGCCTCGGGCGGTCGGCTCTGCTCCTGGTGCCCGAAATCGCCCTTACCCCAGCTCTCGCGTCCCAGTTCTTTGAACGGTTCGGGGACCGAATGGCCGTCCTGCACAGCGGCCTGACTGATCCCCAGCGCGCTGACCAGTGGCGTCGCATCCGGTCAGGGGCGGCCGGGGTCGTGCTAGGAACTCGTAGTGCCGTGTTCGCCCCTGTCCGCGACCTAGGCCTCGTGATCGTCGACGAAGAGCACGATGGAAGCTACAAGCAGGGAGAGGCGCCGCGCTACAACGGGCGCGACGTTGCCATTGTGCGCGGCCGAGGCGCGGGCGCGCCGGTCGTGGTTGGCTCGGCGACACCCGGCATCGAGACCAGGCACAACGCAGAGACGGGCAAGTACACGCTCCTGACCATGCCGACCCGCGTGATGGAACGGCCGTTGCCGACGGTGCAGAAGGTGGACATGCGCCGGGAATTCACTGAGACTGGCCGCAGCCATCTTTTCTCGCGGAGTCTGGTCAGAGCCGTCCAGGACTGCTTGGCGAGGGGGGAGCAGGCGATGATCCTGCTCAACCGGCGCGGGTTCTCCACCTACGTTGTCTGCCGGTCCTGCGGCCGGCGTGCGGAATGCCCGAACTGCTCCGTTACGCTGACGTTTCACAAGCGGGAGCAGTGCCTGCTCTGCCATTACTGCGACCATGCCGAACCCGTGCCCAGTCTCTGCGATGGCTGCAGTAGCGGATACCTGGACTTCCAGGGAAGCGGTTCAGAGAAGGTGGAGGACGAGCTCTCGCGGCACTTTCCCGAAGCCCGGATCGCGAGGCTGGACCGCGACACCGTCAAGGGCCGCGATCGCTACGAAACGATCCTGAGCGGGTTCCGTCGAGGGGACTCGAACCTGCTGGTCGGGACCCAGATGATCGCGAAAGGGCACGACATTCCCAATGTGACCTTGGTCTGCGTTGTGAACTCGGACATTGGCTTGGGCCGTCCGGACTTCCGCGCTGCGGAGCGGACGTTCCAACTGCTGACGCAGGTAGCAGGACGCGCTGGCCGCGGCGAGAAGCCCGGACACGTCCTGCTCCAGACGATGAATCCTGACCACTACGCGATCGATCTCGCCGCCAAGCAGGACTACGAAGCGTTCTACCGTCGGGAGAGAACGTTCCGCCGGGAACTCTGGTACCCCCCATTCACCTCAATGGCCTCGATCACGGTCCGCAGCTCCGACCTTTCGCTTGCCACTGCCTGGGCAGGCGAGTTGGCGGAGAACCTGCGGCCCGTGCCGGATGGCATGCACATAATGGGTCCGGCTTCCGCTCCCTTGGTGAAGCTCCGGGCTGACTACCGCTTCCAGTTCCTGATCAAGTCCCTGAGCCGGTCGGCTGTCGCGGGGCTGCTCGCGAGGGCCCGGACCTTCGCGGAAGAACGGCGCTGGCCAGCGTCTGCGCTTGTTCTGGACGTGGACCCCGTGGACTTCCTGTAGACCCCTCCCGCTTGGCTGCCGGTGCGTCGTTCCGGCCCAATGCCCAAGGCGGAGCTCTCTGGCCTTGGGCAGCTCTCGTGGGCCGGGGAGCGGCTCCGAATCCTCGACAGGCTTCGGCCGTGTCGGGCGGTTCCCGTTCGTCAGCGTTGCGACCGCTCGAACCGCCTTAGGGCCTGCACTGCGCTGTTGTGCGCCGTGAGTGTCTCGGTAAACACGTGGCCGGCATTGAATCCGGGCTTGGCCACGAAAAACAGGAAGTCGGATTCGGCCGGGGCATACGCTGCTTGTAGCGACTGCTTCCCCGGATTGGCAATCGGGCCGGGCGGCAGTCCTTCATGGACATAGGTGTTGTACGGATGAGGGTCCGACAGGTCTGAGAGGAAGATACGGCCCCGGTACCGTCCCTCGAGGACTAATCCGTAGATGATTGTGGGGTCACTCTGCATCAACATGCTGCGACCGATGCGGTTGTGGAAGACGGAAGACACAAGTCCCCGCTCCTGAACGTCCCCGGCCTCCTTCTCGATCATTGACGCGAGAATCAGGGCGTCCCAGTCCGAAATCTCCGCCGTCTTCTGGCTGCGCGCTTCGTCCAGGGCATCAAGGAAATTCGTTACCATTGCGTTCACAAGGTCTTCCGCGGTCGAAGTTCGCGCGAGGCTGTAGGTTTCCGGAAAGAGGCAGCCTTCGAGAGTCTCGGCCTCAGGAAACAATTCCTTCACGGGTGCAGGGTCCGCAATGAACTCCAGGAACTCCTGGCCATCGACTAGGCCCGATTCGGTGACGAGCTCGGCGATCTCCAGGCGATTCAGGCCTTCCGGAATCGTGATCGGGTACAGGATCACCCTGCCTTCGGCGATCATCGTAAACGCCTCATCGGCTCCGACCGGGCTCTCGAACCGGTATTCGCCGGCCATGAGCGTTCGGTCCATGTTCCGGGCACGGACCCACAGGAACTGCCATTTCGAGTCGATCACGCCGCTGGCTTCGAGCTGTTCCGCGATCTGGAGCGACCTGCTGCCCCGCTCGATCAGCAAGATCACCGGCTCGTCGAACGGCTCCTGAGGCGGACCCGTCCCTCCGCAGCTCGCTAGCAGCACCGCGGCGAGGATGACCGCGCGGTTACGGGTGCGATTCGGCAAGATAACCCTCAAGAAGCAGCACGGCTGCCATGCGATCCGTGTCGCCGCGCCCGCGAGAACGCGGTCCGAGCCGCTGGCGCGATTCCCAGCTCGTCAGCCGTTCGTCGCGCATCTCGACGCGGATTCCAGCGTGCTTGGCAAGCCGGCGAGCGAATCGCGTTGCCTGGTCCGAAGAGCGGCTCGCCGCCCCGTCAATGTGCAGCGGCTTGCCCACGACCACCGTGTGGATTTCCCGCTCGCGAATCAGGTCCGCCAGGTTGTCGAGATCCGACTGGATGTTCCGGCGGACAAGCGTGGGGAGCCCGTGGGCCGCGATTCCGAGCTCGTCAGTGACTGCGACGCCGATACGCCGAGTTCCCCAGTCCAGCGCCATCACTCGCAATTCAAGGCTCCGGGTTCAGATCCTATCTGGCTCCGCGATTGGCCATTCACCGTCTGCGGCTCATCTGTTCGATCGTGACATCCCACGGTTGCGCCGGCAAGGGGTCGTAGCGGGGACGCGCGTCCTTGGAAGGCATGGTCTCGCTGGCGGCCCGCAGTTTCTGCAAGGCCGCGACGTGTTCGGGAAGATCGCTCTCCAGCAGGTTCTTCCTCTCGTCGGGATCCCGCGCGAGGTCATACAACTCCCGCACCTTGCCGTCGTAAACGTGCACCTTGTAGCGCTTGTCGCGAATCACTCGGGGAGCGTAGTCGTCAACTCCTCGCACTCCCGTTGCGTCCAGCTTGGCCGCACCGTACCCCATGGCTGCGATCCACTCCCTCGGGCCGGAAGTGGCCTTTCCGAGCACGAGCGTCGCGATCGACTTGCCGTCGATCTCGATTCCCGCCGGCACATCCACGCCGGCCAGTTCGCAGAACGTCGGGAACAGGTCCGAGAAATCCGTGAGCTCGTCGGTCTCCACCCCGACCGGAACCAGCCCGGGACCGTTGACGATGAACGGCTGCCTCGGTCCGTTCTCGGTAAGCCGTGCCTTCCCGCCCCGCACGAGGCGCCCGTTGAGGCTGCCTCGGATGCCACGGGACGTGCCGTTGTCGGTCGTGAAGACCACGATCGTGTTGTCTCGCACTCCGGTCTCATCGAGAGTCTTTACTAGACGTCCGACCAGGTAGTCGGTGTAGCGAACCATGGCCTTGTGCTTTTCCAAGGCGGTCTTCGCGAAAGGCTCGTGGGGGGTGGTCACGAGCGGCCCGTGGGTCAATGCCATCGGATAGTACAGGAGCATCGGACTGCCGGAGTTCCTGCGGACGAAATCGATTAGGAAGTCGTTGAAGACGTCCGGCCCGAACCGTCCGGAGTAGGTCTTGCTGGCCTCTTTGTTGGTGTAAATGTACGGATCCCAGTACCGCTCGTCGCTGACGGGATTGCCACCCTCCCCCCCGGTCCACATCGACCACTCGTCGAAGCCGTGGCGCGCCAGGATCCGGGGCTGGACCCGGAAGTCATTAATCTGCCACTTGCCGGCAATGGCAGTCACATAGCCGGCATCGCGAAGCAACCGGGCGAAGGAAAGGTTGTGCTCCGGGTCGAAGTGGCACCCTGCTCCCCAGCGCGGGACGTCCCAGTGATTCGTCCAGCCGTGCCGGAAAGGATACTGGCCGGTAAGCAGGGTCACCCGGGTCGGCGTGCACTGGGGCATCGAGTAGGCGTTGCGAAAGAGCAGGCCTCCCTCGGCCAGCTTGTCGATGTTCGGCGTCTCAATACCCTCGCCCCCGTAGCTCGAGATCCATTCCGGGCCCAGGTCGTCGACCATGATCAGCACGAGATTGGGGGGGGCCGCCCAGGCTGACGCGGCGACGAGGACTGAAACGAGTCGAGTGAGATACGTCACGATATCGCCTAGAGTAGTACGCGAATCCAGTTGGGTTGCGGAGCGAGGCCATCTTCTTCGAGCCCGATAGGCCAAACTGGAAGGCCATGGAAAGACTCTTCGGGGGAGAGGACTCCTCCATCTACGAGATTCGGACGGCTGCCCCCGGGCCGTCGGGACAGCTTCCCCTGACACCGGCCATGCTCCGCACGCTTCCCAGCGGAGACATTTTCGGATGGACACAGGACGCGGGCATGGGCTGGAATCCTTCCCATCTCGGCCGTGACGAATACCTGATCCTCAGCACGCAGGGGGGGATCCGGGCAGAGGACGGCTCTCCGGTGGCTCTCGGCTACCACACGGGGCATTTCGAGGTTGGCCTGCTCATGCGGGAGGCTGCGCTCGAACTGCGCGATCGTGGAGCGATTCCCTTCGCCGGGTTCTGCAGCGACCCGTGCGACGGCCGGACCCAGGGAACGCCGGGCATGATGGACTCGCTTCCGTATCGGAACGACGCGGCGCAGGTGCTCCGTCGGCTGATCCGGTCCCTGCCGACCCGTCGCGGGGTGCTGGGGGTGGCGACGTGCGACAAGGGCCTGCCCGCCATGATGATGGCCCTGGCATCCATGCACGGGCTGCC
>CAYWUV010000046.1:0-44674 GCA_964461235.1 uncultured Bryobacterales bacterium
GGCCCGGGGCCCTATACCCTAGTCAGGCCCCCCAAATTTAGAATCCCTGGCGCCGGACTCTCCGTTCCGGAAATGGCGGTAGACTGGTCTCGCAACGTGTGGATAGCCGACAGGCAAAGCCGCAGGACCCGAGTGCTCCGGTACCAGCGGAATCGAGTGTCCCGCGCGAACGGCCTCCGTTCTCTCAGGGCGGCGAAACTGGCTGCGGTCGTGGGCGATGGCGTGTTGCCCATGAGCCTGCGTCAACGTCGGGAGTTCACGTTGCGCCTCCTTTCCGGAGAGCTTGGTACCTCAGCAAGCCGGGGCACGGTGAGGAATCGGAGGGCTTGCTGCGAGATGCGGCAGGCCGATAGGGAGCCCGCGTGCCGGTGCCGTTGACAGCACTGACGGTCGAAGTACCGCAGACCTCGACTGACGCACCTCTTGACGCTCCCGCCGGACATTCGGGCGCGAGATGGTTCGGAACGCCGCAGCCACAAGGAGATCCTCCGGCGATCCCGCTGCCTGCTTGGTTTCCCTCCGCCAGCGTGAGGCCCTTTTTCTCGCATGTGATCTCAAGGCGCCACTGCGGTAGCTTGCCGTCCGATAGCACGCCGATTTGCAGGATTCCACGCACTGCAACGCGGCTTCCTTGTGATCGGTAGGAATCCAGGGCTAGATGTCGCGGCCAAGTCGAGCGTTCGTCGGCTACGTAGCACTCCTTGTCGTTCTCGCGGCCGGATCGTCGCTGAATCTCGCAGGTCAGCAGTCCACTACAGATTCAGAGAGTCCCGCGTCCGAGACGGAACCGGAGGTTGATGCCGCCGAGGCCTCCGCGGACGGAGACGCTCAGCGCACCGCCATCAACTTGCTTGGCGAAACGGCCTCCGAGTCGGGTGAGAGCCGCCGCAACGAGAACGTCCAGTTCAACCTCGTAGACAACAACGCGCTCAAGGAGCTCAACGTGCGGCTCGGCACGACCGCGACTCTTGTCGATGAGTTCGCCGTCGACGTAGGCTATTTCGGCTCCGAGTACGGGAAGCCTCCGACGCCCTCCGTGCATGCGCAGACGGGACGCATTTCCGGCTTCCACGGCGAGGCCCTCTGGCGGCACAACAACAGCGTGTTCTCGGCCCGCTCGTTCTTCCAGGTCGGTGCCGTGCGACCCGCGCGAGAGAACTTTTACAGCGTCAATCTCGCGGCTCCTCTCGGACCTCTCGGTGCGATCACGGTGGGCGTTACCCAGAACAAGATCCGCGGCAACGTAAACGGGAATGTTCTGATTCCGCTGCCCGAGGAACGCACGCCCTTGGCCGAGGACCCAGCCACCCGTGCTGCGGTCCAGGAGCTTCTAGATGCCTTTCCGAACGTGCCGCCGAACCGGCCCGACATCGCCGACCGGGCCCACAACACGAATAGCCTGCAGCGCATTAACACCGACTCTTCCCGGATCCAGCTCGACCGCGACGGCGCTGGCGGCGGCAAGCTCTCTGTACGGCACGTTTGGACTGCCCAGAATGTCGATGCCTTCCAGCTTGTCAGGGGGCAGAATCCCGACACGGACAACCGGTCCCACTCGGCGCGACTCACCTGGAGCCGCACGTTGGCGCCCGCAACGGCCCTCCAGCTTTCCACCGGCCTTGACCGCCTCGGCACACTCTTGCTGCCGGCCGAGGGCGCGGTCGGCCCCGTCTTCATGAGTTCCAGGGATCTTACCGTTCTGGGACCGTACCCGAACATTCCGATCGATCGCGCACAGAACCGGTGGCTCCAGGCGGCGACTCTGCGCCACGCTCGCGGCAAGCACGAGGTCACCGCCGGATTCGCCTTGACCCGTCTGCAGTACAACGGCGAGGAGCCGGATTCGAGTCGCGGAATCCTCCTGTTCGCGGCGATCTTCGGCAACGACGCCATCACGAACCTGCGCCTCGGGCAGCCAAACCGTCTGGTTGTTTCCTTGGGTTCGACCTACCGCGGGTTCCGTAACTGGTCGAACAAGTTCTTCCTGGGCGACCGCTGGCAGGCGTCGAACCGCCTGACGCTGCACCTCGGCGTCCGCTACGAGCCCTTCACCCGCCCGGACGAGGTAACCGGGCGCACTGAACTAGGCATGGATTCCGATCTGAACAACTTCGCCGGCTCGTTCGGGTTCGCCTACCGGCTGCCTGGTGACGCCGGTCTGCTGAGAGGCAACTTCGCATCCCACTACGGTGAACTCTTTCCCGTTACCTACGGGCAGGCCCGCCTGAACCCACCGCACACCGTGACATCGATCATCATCCGGCCGTCCCTGGCAGACTGGCGCTCCTTGATCGACCACTCCAAGCGCGACCCGAATGCCCGATCGAGCCGGATCGAGCCCGGACCGGACCTGGCCGTGCCGTACGAGCATCAGTACAATTTCAGCTGGGAGAAGCGGCTAGTTGCGGATTGGCGCCTGCAGCTCGGATACGTCGGGAGCCGGGCCCACAAGCTGATCATCACGTATTTCCTGAATCGTGCCCACGAAGTTCCGGGGGTGGTTTCCACGATCGGAAACCTCAACGAGCGCCGCCCCGATCAGAGCATTTTCGAGCACCTGTTCATTCATAACGGGTCGCGCGGCTACTTTGACGCAGGGCGTGTCACGCTGACGGCGCCGAACTGGCGCGGGCTCTCGTTGAACGCCTCCTACTGGTTCAGCAAAGCCATTGACTTGGGGGGCTCCTACACCAACACGGCGTCGGGGCCCGATGCCCGTCTCGCTGTTGCCCAGACGGAACAGGAATCCCATCGCGATCTGAAGGGACTGAGCGACTTCGACCAGCCGCACGCGTTCTTGCTGCAGGCCGGCTACACAGTACCTCGCGGCCTTGCACCGGGCTGGGCGGGGAAGCTCCTGAGCAATTGGACGCTCTCTACCGTGACCCTGATCAAGTCCGGGACGCCGTTCACCGTACGGGCAGGCTCCGACGGCCCGGGCTTCGGCAACATCGACGGCCGCATGGGCGACAGGCCGATGCTGGTCGATCCCTCGATCTTGGGTCGAGTCATCGGCTCGCCCGACACATCCGAGTCGCTACTGCCCCGCAGCGCGTTTCGCTTCATGAAGGCGCCGGCCGAGCAGGCCGGCAGCCTCGGGCGCAACACGTTCCGCAAGGGCAAGATTGCAAACGTCAACGCTTCCCTCTCGCGCCGCTTCCCGATCAGGTCCGAATGGTCAATGGAGCTTCGTGCCGAGACGATCAACTTTCTCAACACGCCTCAGTTCGCCGAGCCGGGCATGTCGCTAACTTCGCCGAACTTCGGCCAGATCAACAACACGCTCAACGACGGACGCACTTTCCGCTTCCAGCTAAAGTTCCTCTGGTAGGGAACGGGTCCGCCATGCCGATGGAAGGATTCGAGATCCGGGGAGCTAGCGTGAAGTGGCAATTCTGGAAACGGCTGTTTCGAGACCCAGACTGACCTTCATTCGCGGAAAGCAGGTTGGTCCTGTTGATCGAAACGAGTTGCGCGATTTCAATCTGTCAGCTTGTCGGAAACAGTCCATTCGGGCTCCACTCCCAGCAGGTCGAGCGCTTTCGCCTGCAACGGCGTCCACTCGGTCAGCAACTCGAACTCGTGCGGGTTCCCCCGGGTGAGCGCGACCCGGTTCAGCGACAGCGTTCCCGGGTTCTCCAGCAGGATCCGCAGACTCGGCACGGGCGACCCCTCCGGGGTCCGCTTGACGGCCGCGTTGGCCTCCGCCGCTTCCGAAACACAGGCCAGTTCCACCGGCCTCTTCGGCTCCGCGTGCTCGAACAACACCGGCACCAGCTTCCGCCGCAAGTGCCGTTCGACGTAGTACGCCGGCAGGCACAAGAACACGTGCCCCCGAATGTGCTGCTACGAGTACCCTAGCCGACCATGCTCCTGGCGGCGTCCGCAACGTGACGAGCCGAAATCCCGAAGCGGTCCAGCAGCTCGGCGGGCTTTCCGCTGCGGGCGATGCCGCGGACCGCTAGCTGGCGGACCCGCGCCTGGTCCTCCGCCAGCGCGGCAAGGACCGCGCTTCCGATTCCGCCGTGGGCGTAGTGGTCCTCGACCGTGACGATGTTCCCGCCGCAATCCTGGGCCGCTTGACGAAGGGTGACCGCGTCGACGGGCTGCACGCTGAACAGGTCGATGACCCGGGCGGAGATGCCCTCCGCAGCCAGTTGGTCGGCAGCGATCAGGGCCTCGTACAGCGTGACTCCCGCAGCGACGATGGCGACCCGGTCATCGCCACTCTGCCGCAGGACCTTGGCCTTTCCAAGCTCGAACTCTTCCGCGGGTCCGTAGAGGATTGCGGTCTTCGGACGGCTGGTGCGAACGTACACCGGACCTTCGATGCCAGCCGCCAGCTCGATCGCACGCCACGCGCTCGTGGCGTCCGACGGATACAGCACGGTATAGTTCGGCTCGGCACACGTCATCGCCAGATCCTCGAGGCCCATCTGCGAGGGCCCGTCCTCTCCGATCGAGATGCCGGCATGCGTGCCCACGAGCTTGACGTTCGTCGAACTGATCGCGGCGAGCCGCATGAAGTCGTAGCCCCGGGCGAGGA
The DNA here is from genome assembly GCA_964461235.1 of uncultured Bryobacterales bacterium. Taxonomy (GTDB): domain Bacteria; phylum Acidobacteriota; class Terriglobia; order Bryobacterales; family UBA6623; genus VXMF01. The sequence goes on from CAYWUV010000046.1 coordinate 4,547, forward strand.
AGCAGGCGAAGCTCGAAGCGAAGGGGATCTTTCCCCGGCAGGCCAGTCCCATTGCAACACCCACGAGATTCTGCTCGGCGATATAGCATTGCAACAGGCGGTTCGGATCGGTCTTGGCAATATCCGTCGTGAACGTCGAATTGCCAACGTCGCCGTCGACTCCCACTACACGGCTGTCGGCTCGGCCCAGCGCCTCAAGCGCCGCACCGTAGGCCTGACGGGTCGCGACCGCCGGACCGCCGATTCGGTAAGGAGGCGGCTCGACAGGCCCCGGGCTCGCGGGAGCGGCCGAGATCGCCGGAGGGAGATTCGGCTCCCATGAGAACGAGGCGCCCGAGAGTTCGGACTCCAGAGCGGCGATCGTTTCGTTCTCCATCTGTCCGGCCGGGATCGGCTTGCCGTGCCATCCGTCCAAGTCTTCGGCGCACGGGATCCCGCGGCCCTTGTAGGTCTTCGCGAGGATCACGGTCGGCTTGTCCGGCGAATTCCGGGCCCGCGCATAGGCTTCGATCAGGGCCTCGATGTCATGACCGTCGACAGTGAGCGCCCTCCATCCGAAGGCTTCCCAGCGCACCCGGTACGCGTCCATGTCGTGCTGGAGCATGGTCGGAGCGCTCTGGCCGAGCCGGTTGACGTCGACGGTGGCGATCAGGTTTCCCAAGCCGTCGTTCGCTGCCATGGAGGCCGCCTCCCAAACCGAGCCCTCGGCAACCTCGCCGTCACCGAGCAGTACCCAGATCCGGCGGTCGTTGCCGTCCAGCCGGCACGCATGAGCCATTCCGACCCCTACGCTGAGTCCCTGCCCCAGCGACCCCGTCGCCACGTCGACGAAAGGCAGGGTCGTCGGAGGGTGTCCTTCCAGATCCGAATCGATCCGCCGTAGACTCAGCAGGTCATGCTCGGCAAGATACCCCGCCTCGGCCCAGGCCGCATACAGCACGGGTGCGGCATGTCCTTTCGAAAGGATGAAGACATCATTGGCCTCGCTCGCCGGATTCTTCGGGTCGTAGCGCATGGCATCAAAGAATAGCGCTGCCATGATTTCAGCGGCCGAGGCGCACGTGGTGGGGTGCCCGCTCCCGGCGAGGCTGGTCGAGCGGACCGAGTGAATCCGCATTCTCGTGGCCTTGTCCTGCAGACCCGCGAGGGTGTCTTCTTGAAGCGAGACTGGCATGTGCGTTACCTGGGAAACCTCTCTGGAACCAGCGCCGACGAAGGGAACGGATCGATCCGCGGATGCGGTGACGGTTCGGACGCTGCGGGGTCGGTTCGGCGCGCTAGGACACAGGCCAAGCGCCGACCCTCCATCATACCCCGCCCCCTCCGCGCCGGCGCGTAAGGGAGTCGCAACCTAACCTAGAAAGGGAGGACCAAGCCGAATGATCGTCTCGTCATCCATACAGCGGTTCGATTCGATCGAACTCGATTGCGGTCAGATGCTGGCACCGGTCGACGTCGCGTATGAGACCTACGGCGAACTGAACGCGGATCGCTCGAACGCGATTCTGATCATGCATGCCTTCTCCGGGGACGCGCATGCCGCCGGGATCAGTGCCGAGACCGGCAAGCCCGGTTGGTGGGACAACATGATCGGCTCGGGCAAGGCCTTCGATACGCGCCGCTACTTCGTGATCTCCAGCAACGTGCTCGGCGGGTGCAGCGGGACGACCGGGCCCAGTTCGACGGACCCCGAGACTGGCCAGCCGTACGGCTCCCGCTTCCCGCCGGTCTCGATCGCGGACATGGTCCGTCTGCAGCGGATGCTCACCGAATCCATGGGCATCCGCCGGCTGCTCAGCGTATCCGGAGGCTCAATGGGCGGGATGCAGGCCCTGCAGTGGGCGGCTTCCTTCCCGGACCAGGTGGCCTCGGTGATCCCGATCGCCAGCACCCACAGGCATTCGGCGCAGCAAATTGCGTTCAACGAGGTCGGCCGGCAGGCCATCGTAGCCGACCCCGAGTTCAACCATGGCGACTACTACGGGGCCAATTCCCCCGAGCGAGGGTTGGCGGTGGCGCGTATGGTCGGCCATATCACGTACATGAGCGATGGCTCCATGCGGGAGAAGTTCGGCCGCCGACGCCGCAAGGCGGCCGACAAGAGCGACATGTTCGAGGTGGAGAGCTACCTGCGGTACCGCGGCGTTCAGTTCGTCAGTCGGTTCGATGCCAACTCGTACCTCGTGATCACCCGCGCGATGGACACGTTCGACCTGACCGACTCAGGCGGGTCGCTGGAGGACTGCTTCTCCAACGTCGGCACGCGGTTCCTGGTGCTGAGCTTCACGTCGGACTGGCTCTATCCCAGCTACCAGTCCCAGGAGATTGTCCGAGCCCTCCGGTCGCGCAACCTGGACGTCGCCTACATCGAGCTGGAATCGAACTACGGCCATGACGCCTTCCTGCTCGAAGCCGGCGAGCAGACGGCGCTGATCCGGGGTTTCCTCGACAACACCTTTCAGCGCTTGGCCGCCTGAGTCCCGGGCGGTCGGGCGCTGGCCCGGCGAATGTAATTCGCCTCGACAGCCTCGGGAGGCACGGCCAGCCCCCGCTGGGAATCCTGCAGCGCGAGAAACGCCACGAACTCAGCGAGCCCTCCAGGCGCAAGCCGTGTCGGCCAGCCGGAAGCAGCCGCGGCTGGGCCTCCTTCCAAGAAAATCGCCGGATCGTCAGCAACCAGGACGGCCCCGAACTGGCGAAGCCGGGGCTCCAGTTCGTCCCACGTGCACAGGGTCTCGGGCAGCAGGGACCGTGAATCGCGGTCGTAGCAGCCAGCGAAGAGCTCTCCGCGGCGTGCATCGAGCAGTGCCGCCCTCGAAGCCAGTCCCTCCCCGGCGCCCGCGAGAGCGCGGAGGCTGGACACCCCGACCAGGGGTCGGGCGTTGGCTTCCGCAAGTGCCTTTGCGGCGGCGAGACCCACTCGGATGCCGGTGAACGAGCCCGGGCCCGTGGCGGCAGCGAAGAGATCAATGGCATCAAGGGCGAGCGAGTGCCGCTCCAGCAGCCGGCCGATCGCGCCGAATAGCACCTCCTCGTACCGCGGTCCGGTCCCGAGCATCTCGGTTGAGGCCGGCTCCCCGGGGCTCAGCAGAGCAAGGTTCCCGGTGGGGCGCGCCGTGTCGATGGCGAGAACATGCATCGAGAAGGGGGTCAGGTCCGCTTGGCCCGGGTCCTTCGCTTGGGCCCGCCCCCTTCGGAGAGTCTCGCTTGGCGTGCCCGCAACAGGTCGACTGCCTGGTCGATAGTGACGTCTTCGGGCTTGAACCCGCGTGGAACCGAGGCGTTGACCTCGCCGTCGGTCACGTACGGTCCGTAGCGACCGGATAGCACCTTGAGCTCCTTGCTCGTCTCGGGATGCCCCCCCAAGATCTTGATCGGCGTCGGTTGGGTGGGCCGGCGCCGGGTCTTCTTTTCCTGAGCCAGTAGCTCCAACGCCTCGCCGAGACTGATGTCCAGGGGACTCGAGCCCTCCGGTATCGACCGAATCTCTTCGCCGCACTTGACGAACGGGCCGAAGCGGCCGTTCGCAGCCAAGACGGTCTCACCGCTGGCGGGGTCCTTACCGAGCTCCCGGGGCAGGGACAGGAGCTTGAGCGCCGTATCCAGGTCGATGGCACCCAGGTCATAGCCCCGCAACAGCGAAGCCCGCTTGGCCTTGCCGTCCGCATCCGCGTCGCCGAGCTGGACGAAAGGCCCGAAGCGCCCCTGCTTGACATAGACCGGAAGGTCGGTTTCGGGATCGAGTCCGAGCGAGGCCGGGCCCTTGCTGGCAACCTCCAGCATTTCGCGGGCCTTGCCCTGATCGAGCTCGTCCGGGGCCAGGGACTCGGGCACGCTGCATCGCGACTCCCCGTCGGTCAGGAAGGGCCCGTAGCGCCCGATGCGGACCTCGATTCCGTCGCTAGCGCCAGGCTTTCCGACAGGCACGCTGCAGACCGTCCGTGGATCGATCTGCGCCTGGCCCCTCTCGATCAGCGCCTGCAGGCCGGCATGCCCGTTTCCGTAGTAGAAGGCCTTTAGGTATTCCAGCCGCTCGAGCTCGCCCCGGGCGATCGCGTCGAGCTGGTCCTCCAGTCTGGCCGTGAAGGCGTAGTCGGCGAGGTGCTCGAAGTGCTTCTCGAGAAGGCCTACCACCGCCATGGCGGTGAATGTCGGCACCAAGGCCGCGCCGCGCTTGAACGCGTAGGATCGCGACTGGACCAGATCCACGATCGTTGCCCAGGTGCTGGGACGGCCGATCCCCAGGCGCTCCAGTTCACGAATCAGCTGGCCTTCGGTGTAGCGCTGGGGGGGCTGCGTCCGGCGCTCGAGCGCTTCTACCGCCTCGACATCAAGCGCCGCGCCCGCGCAAAGGGCGGGAAGAACCGTTTCCGCAGCTTCGCGTTGCTGGTCCTCCCCAAGCGCTTCGTTGGAGTAGGCCTTCAGGTAGCCCGGAAACTCGATCGTCTTGCCCGTGGCGCGAAAGACGGCGTCTCCGGCGGCTACCGAGACGGTGGAGTTCGTGCCGCGCGCGTCACGCATCTGACTGGCGAGCGTGCGCCTCCAGATCATTTCGTAAAGCCTGGCCGCTTCGGTGCCGAGGCGGTCCCGCACTTCGCCGACCGCTCGGAACTGCCCTCCCGCCGGCCGGATGGCTTCGTGCGCCTCCTGGGCGTTCTTGACCTGGTTGCGGTAGTAGCGAACGGATTCGGAAACGTACTCCGGGCCGAATCGCTCGGCAATCAGGGCGCGCGCGGCGGACTTGGCCTCGTCCGAGAGAACGGTCGAGTCCGTGCGCATGTAAGTGATGAAGCCGTTCTCATACAGTTGCTGGGCAAGCCTCATTGTGTGCCGGGCCTGAAAACGCAGCTTGCTGTTGGCTTCCTGTTGCAGGGTGCTGGTCACATACGGGGCCTGCGGTGCCGTGACGAACGGCTTCTCTTCCACGGAAGCGACCTCCGCTTGCGCTCCGCGAACCTGTTCGGCGACACGCCGGGCCTCGCTGGCGCCCAGCAGGACGGGGCGGTCCGCTACGCGGCCCACGTCTGCCTTCAGACGGCCGGTATCCGGATCGAAGTCCCTGCCGGTCGCAACCCGGCGGCCGGCAACCTGAAAGAGGTCCGCCCCGAACCCAGAGCCTGCAGCGGAAAAGGTAGCCTTCATGCCCCAGTAACCCGCCTCGGTGAAGCGAATCCGGGCCCGTTCCCGTTCCACTAGAAGGCGGACGGCCACGCTCTGCACACGCCCTGCGCTCAGACGCGGGACCATCTTCTTCCACAGCAACGGGCTCACTTCGTAACCGAACAGCCGGTCCACGATGCGACGGGTTTCCTGGGCGCTGACGAGGTGTTGGTTGATGTCGCGAGGGGACGCCAGGGCCTCCCGAATGGCGTCCTTCGTGATCTCGTGGAAGACCAGCCGCTCGAAGGGGACCTTGGGGCCGAGCAGGTCGAGCAGGTGCCAGCTGATCGATTCGCCCTCACGGTCCTCGTCCGTCGCGAAATAGATGTGCTCGGCCTGCTTGACAGCGGCTCGCATCGCTTTGACGAGATCCTTCTTGTCCTTCGGTATGACGTACACGGGCTTGAAATCGGCCTCGATATTGACGCCGAGACGAGCCCAAGGGGCTTTCTTGAGCTTGGGAGGGACGTCAGTGGCGCTATTCGGCAGATCGCGGACATGACCGACAGAAGCCTTGACGACGTACCCGTCTGGCAGGAACTTCGCGATCGTTCGCGCCTTGGTCGGCGACTCGACGATGACGAGAGCCTTGGAAGGGTTATTCACGGCAGCGGTGCCTCACTTATTCTCTATAGCACCGATGCAAGGGAATCGCTGCAGGAGCCGAAATCGGGCAGTCTCAGCGATGCTGCCCTACCGTGTAGACGTAGATGGGATGCTCCGTCCCGCTGACCGGGACGGTAATGGTCATGGAGGGATTCCACCCCGGAATCTCCCACTTGTAGCTGGCCACGCGGACGCCCGGCCTCAGTTCTCCATCCAGCTTCGGGCGCAACCGGCGGTTCGCGGAGGTCATGAGAAAGAGCGTCACCACCGTCGCGGAACCCAGGTCGGCGTCGAAAATGTCCTGCTCCCGGATCTCGACGCGATCCTGGACCCCGGCGGCGGCAATCGCCTGCCGCGCTTCCTCGACCAAGCGCCGACTGATCTCGAACCCCACCCCGCGGGCACCGTGGGCCTTGGCGGCCCGGACGAGCATGCGGCCGTCCCCCGACCCGAGGTCGTACACCGTGTCGTCCTGCGAGACTCCCGCCGCTTCCAGCATCCGGTCCACAACGTGCCAGGGCGTCGGCACGTACGGAGCGACACTGCGGGGATCCAGCAACGGTGCCGTCGGCTGTGCTCCCACTGTCGGTACGAACGCCAGGATGGCGGCCAGTGCTGCGAGAATCGCGGTCACGCCCAACAACCACGGGACTGGTTGCCACACATCGAGCCTGCCCGTTCCGCCTTCCACCATTCCGCGATACCCCCCCAATATAGACGGTGTCACGCACCGCGGGCGGTACACAGAAGCCCGCAGATGGCCAAGGTAAGGGTTGAGAGGCAAAAAGTCCGGGCTCGCGAAACGAAACGGCCGGCCGCACGCACGTCTGAAGATTCGGGCATGGCGCGCGACCATTACGGCAACCCAAGAACGGTTTTACAGCTTCTTTGCTGACCGGCCGACCCGCGGTATGATTTCATGAGGTTCGCAGGGAAGGGACTCCGAATGAGTCAATCAGCATCGGTTGTGCGCTCCTGCATGCTGGCGTTGAGTCTGGGGCTGGCAGGGGGGCTGGTGCCGGCGTTAGCGGACGAGCCGGACTGGCAAGCGGAGGACGGCTCATTCCCCGATCACGGGAGTTGCACCTATTTCGGCCCGACGGCCCGGCCCGGAATCGTCTACACGCAAGCCGACGACATCAATGCGATGCGCCGGCGCACGAAGGACACGGTCAGCGCGCTCGCGATGATCCCCCAGCCTCGGCGAGGGGGTATCGTCCCCCGGGCGGCCGACACCCCCAACGCGGGGGACGCGGCGTGCTCCGGAATCGACGACTGCATCCAGCGGACCGCGGAAGCGGCCGGCGTGCCGCTCACCTACCTGACCACCGACGCCGAGTTCCTGCGTCGCGTCAGCCTGGACCTGACCGGCCGGATCCCGACCAGGGAGCAGGTGCTCACGTTCCTCCTGGACGGCTCCGAGAACAAGCGGGAGGCCCTCGTCGAACAGCTTCTGCAGACGAGCGCCTGGGCCGATCGCTGGGCCATGTTCTTCGGGGACCTGTTCGAGAACACCCAGGTCACGGCCCAGGTCAATCGCTACCAGTTCGGCCGGGACTCGTTCCACCTGTACCTGCGGGACTCGATGCTCGCCAACAAGCCCTACGACCAGATGGCGCGCGAGATGCTGGCGGCCGAGGGCGTCAGCGACGGCCGCACGTACCCGCAGCGGTTCACCAGTTTCGAGCACTACCAAAGCACCTACGAGGACTATGCCGGCAATCCGGTGACGGCGTCGCCGGTGGGCTATGTCGTGGGCGGGCGGACGACGGGCGGCCCGATCCAGGACACGTACGACACGCTGGCGTTCAAGACCGCCCAGCACTTCCTCGGCATCTCGCTGATGGACTGCGTGCTGTGCCACGACGGGGAGGGCCACCTGGACTCGCTCAGCGCGTGGGGCGCGGCAGCGAAGCGGCTCGAGGGCTGGAGCCTGGCGGCGTACTTCTCCGACATTCCGCGTTTCCAGGCCTGGCGCATTCCGGGGCGCACGCTGCCGTTGGACCCCCGACGCAACAACCAGCGCGTGAGGGCCAACTTCTACTTCATCCATGACCTGCCTGTCGGGCGGGAGGCCCGGGCGGGCAACGGGGACACGGCCGGCATCTACCTGGCCCAGACGAGCGGGGGGAACCGGCCTGACCGGCTGCACGAAGCCCGGGCCGTGGAACCGAACTACCCGTTCGAGGGGGCGCCCGCCGAGGACACGACCCTGCGGCTGCGGGAACGGGTGGGCCAGCACCTCACGGCCGACCCGCAGTTCGCGCGGGCAGCCGTCAACTACATCTGGCGCGAGTTCTTCTCGCGGGGGATCGTGGAGCCGCCCGACCAGTTCGACCTGGCCCGGCTCGATCCCGGTTCGCCTCCGGCCGAGGGCTGGGACATCCAGCCGTCGCACCCGCATCTGCTGGAGTGGCTCGCGACCCGGTTCCGGGAGAACGGCTTCGATCTGCAGTGGCTGATGAAGGAGATCGTCAGCTCGCAGACGTACCAGCTCTCGTCGCGCTACGAGGGAGTCTACAACCCGCTGTACGAGCGGTACTTCGTGCGGCACCAGGTGAAACGGCTGTCGGCGGAGCAGATCCATGACGCGATCCTGGTGGCGAGCGGTCGTCCGGCGACGTACAACGTCAGCCGGAACATGCGGGGCCTGCGGTATGCGATGCAGTTCCCGGACGTGCGCAACATGCCGCCCGGCAACGGCTACGGGGCGCGCAACGCGAGGAGGCTGCTGGAGTCGTTCACGCCGGGGGACCGGGAGGGCACCCCCCGGAGCGGCGAAACCAGTCCGCTGCAGTCGCTGAACCTGATGAACAACCCGTTCGTGCTGGACCGTGTCGCGGCCGACCAGAGGACGGGGACGCTGCAGGACTCGCTGGAGATGTCGGACAAGGATCTGGTGGCCAACCTGTACCTGAACGTGCTGAGCCGGCTGCCGACCGAAGAGGAGGAGGCCTACGCGCTGGACTACATCCAGGGCGGGGACCGGGCCGAGCGGGCCTCCAACCTGATGTGGTCGTTCCTCAACAAGACCGACTTTTATTTCAACTACTGATCGCAGGCGGGGAGGAGCAGGGGCAGTGACCGAGAGAGAACGGTTCGAGAGGCTGGTCCGGAAGTGGCAGCCGGAGCACCATAGCTTCTTCGAGCGGCCGCACGTGAGCCGGCGGTGCTTCTTCCGCAACGCGCTGTCCGGCGTGGGCGGGTTCTTCCTGGCCGACCGGCTGGCGCAGGGCGAGACGGAGACCGTGGGGAACGCCGTGCCGCAGGCCACGGCGACGTCCGTGATCTTCATCTTCCTGCGCGGCGCGCCGAGCCATGTCGATCTGTTCGACTTCAAGGAAGATCCCGGCGTGACGCCGCTGGACTTCGCGCCGGAGACGTTCAGCGGGATCACGCTGCCGACCGGGCTGCTGGGCCACACGGCCCGGGTGGCGGACAAGATCGCGGTCATCCGGTCGGCCACGGCCTGGGCGCGGGCGCACCCGCTGGCGCAGAGCTGGCTGCAGATCGGCCGCAACCCGGTTTCGGCGACCGGCCGCATCGCGCCGCATATCGGGAGCGTGGTGGCGATCGAGAAGGAGCCCGAGCGGGGTGCGGGCCAGCATTTCCCGCCGTTCATCTCGCTGCAGGGGCGCAACATCGCCGGGGCGGGCTACTTCCCGTCCGAGCTGGGTCCGTTCAAGACGAACGCGTCGGCAGCCGGCCTGGCCAGCGCGGGGCACCGCGGTGGAGCTGAGGTGTTCAACGAGCGCTGGGACCTGCTGCAGGCGGTGGACGGGGAGTTGCGGGGCGCGGGCTCGCCGCTGGGCGCGCAGGCCAGCAGCATGGGAGGGCTGTACGAGAACGCCCGCCGGCTGATGTTCAACCCGGCGGTGGAGGCGGCCTTCCGCTTCACCCGGGAGGAGAGCGTGCGTTACGGCGGCACGGGCTTCGGGAACGCGCTGCTGACGGCCCGCAAGATTGTCGAGCAGGACCAGGGGACGCGTTTCATCCAGGTGGAGCTGGGCGGCTGGGACCACCACAGCGACATCTACGGAAGCGCCAACCCGCCGAACACCATATACACCCGGACGGCGCAGTTCGACCCGGCGTTCGCAGCGTTGATCGAGGATCTGGATGCCTCCGGGAAGCTGGCCGAGACCCTGGTGATCGTCGCCGGGGAGTTCGGGCGGACGCCGGGGCCGCTGTCGAACGCGAGGGTCGGACGGGACCACTACCTGCAGATGTTCTACGTGCTGGCCGGCGCGGGAGTGACGGGCGGGAAGGTGATCGGAGCGACGAACGACACCGGCGGTCGGGGGCCGGGCTCGTTCACGACCGAGCCGGGCTGGTCGCGGGACCGGGACATCAAGCCGGAAGACATCGAGGCGACGATCTACTCGGCGATGGGGATCGACTGGACGAAGGTGCGCCACGACGATCCGCTCGGCCGGGGCTTCTACTACGTCCCCGTGGCCGACGAGGACGTGTACGCCCCAGTCGACGAGCTCTGGACCTGAGACCGTTCGGCGATCCTGACGGCCACTCGTGGAATCGGACAATCGCGCAAACCGGGCCAAGATCCTCAAGGCGAGCTAAGAGAGCACTGCCGAGGGCAGTCGAACTGAGACCGGTCTGCCGAGACCGACGTTCAACTCGCGCGCTCAACGGCCCAGTGAGCGGCTGCGTCGGCGAGCGCTTGCTTGTAGCGCGACTCGGGTAGCGATTCCAGGCCTTGCAGAGCCGCTTCACAGAACCGCAGGGCCTTGCGACGGACTTGATCGATTGCTCCGTAGCGATCCAGAATCTCAAGGATCCTTTGCAAGGAGACGGACTCGTAACCACCCTCGCGCATCACGGTTTCCACCTGCGCACGCTCGGATGCTGTGCACTGACGGAGCGCCAGGATCATCGGCAGCGTTACCTTCCCTTCCTTGAGATCGTTGCCTACCGGCTTGCCGAGCACGGCCTCGCTGGCCTCGAAATCGAGGACATCGTCAATCAGCTGGAATGCCATGCCCAGGTTCCAGCCGTATGCCCGCAGGCGCTCCTCGATTGCCTCTCCCTTGTGAGCTAGGTGCGCCCCCAGACGCGTGCAGGCGGAGAGCAGGCACGCAGTCTTCCGGTGAATCAGATCATGGTTCTGCTGCTCTGTGATGTCGAGACGTCCGATCAGCTCGGCCTGCATCAGTTCTCCCTCGACCATCATCTTGGTCAGGTCAATGAGCACGTCCAGAATGGCGAAGTCGCGCTCGCGCAACGCAATGCTGAACGCCTGCATGTAGAGCCAGTCGCCCGCGAGAACGCTGACCTGGTTGCCCCAAGCCTGGTTGCAGGAGGGCCGGCCGCGCCGGACCTCGGCAGCGTCAATCACGTCGTCATGAATGAGAGTCGCGGTGTGGATGATCTCCATCACGGCTGCGATGCGGACCGGGGCATCTCCTTGCTCGCCGCAGGCCCGGGATGACAGCAATACGAGGGCCGGTCTCAGGCGCTTTCCACCGCTGGAGTTGAGGTGACGGCTGATCGATGTCACCACGTCCTCGCAGCAGACCGTGTCGAGACCGATCACTTGGTCGACCCGGCGGAGATCGGCAGCCACGAGGGAGAACAGCTCCGCCTTGGAAAGGAAAGCCGGGCGCGCCATAGCCTTCGTGGGAACCAGTCCCGTGCCTACAGTCTATCGACTCCCACCACTACGCACGAAAACCGCAGACCGTCGTCCTGGCCTGGCATGAGCATGAGCAATCACGGCTTCTCCGAAGTGCGCGGGCAGGCCTACGCTGCCTGCTCAATGGGGTCCCGATCGGCAATCTGGCCGCCTGAGTCGAAACGGATGGGATGCGGTCCGCTGCAGAAGCTGATCTTCGAGTCCTGGCTCAGTTCCTGCCGCAGATTCTCGCTCACCCGCAGCCGCCGGAGTTCCATGGTGTTGCGGATCCATACGACGCGGCAATCCTCCAGCTCGGCGTGCCCGCAAGTTGAGAGGATCTTCTCCATGCATTCGCGATCAGTCGGAAAGTGAGGAGGACACATTGCCCCAATGGTGCTGGATGCCGTGAACGAATTGATCCACGTCTTTTCGAAATCCACGGCATTGAAGAGCCGGTCGTGAATGACGTCGCACAAACCGATCCCCATGGCATTACCGCCCCCGTGAGGCGTTAGGCTCCGAGCGTAGATGCGCTCGATCCGCGGCAGGCCGGGCCAGCAGTTGCGGCCGAGCGATGACCGATTGATCACCTTCGTGTCCATTCCGGCCCCGGAGATGTTCTTGCCGATCTCGTCAACGATCAATACGTCGACCGGGTCGACCGGGATGTTTGCCTTCCAGCTCTTAACCCGTTCGAGCAATTCCTCTTCCCTGGAGACCATGTTCGACGCTCCCAGCGCGCGAACCTCGGCCGTGTTGTGATGCGCGTCCTCCAAGATCGCGAGGCCCCCTAGCATCCGCCCGCTGTCCAGCATCACCCTTCCCACCTCGCGGATCACTTGCTCTAGGCCGAGGCGCACGGCCCACATGTGGTACCTCCTCGCGCCTTCCCACTTGCCGAGGCCGATCGCCATCATCTTGTGAACACCGCTCTCGAGCTGGCCGTCGAAACCGGTGTGCCACTTCACTCGGCTGCACAGCATGACGCCGTCAGCTTCCCACGCTTCGCGGTCCATGGAAACGGCGATGCCGTGCGGCGACTCGCCGATCGGCACGACTTCGAGCGAACTGACGACCGGCACGCCCATGGCTGATTCGCTGATGCCGTAATGCGCCAGCACTTCCCGCTGGCCCTCTGCGGTGCCTCCTCCGTGGCTGCCCATGACAGGAATGATGAAAGGCCTGACTCCTCGATCGCGCCAGGCGTCGACTACGCCCCGAACGATGGTGTCGATGTTGGCGATTCCGCGGCTTCCGACGCCGACGGCAATGCGGCTGCCAGCCGGGACATTCGCCACCCAGTCCGCAGAGGCCATTTCCGCGCGCACGGCTCCGTAGACATCAGGCAGGGAGCGGTCCGGAAAGTCCTGCTGGATATGAAACATTCGGGGCAGGCGCATCGACTCGAATTATAGCGACGCGCTCCGTGGATAATATGGGCGATGCGCCGCCTCTCCGGTCGCAGGACCATTACGAGACGCCGCATGCTGCACCTAGCAGGCGGCCTAGCAGTCGCGGGCCAGAGTAGATCCGCGCAAACAGACTTGAACACCACGATTACAGCGGTACCGGGAATCAAGGTCGGACACTGGACCCATCAGTCCGGGTCAACGGGCTGTACCGTAGTCCTCGCTGGCGAGGGCGCGGTGGCGGGCGCGGACGTGCGCGGAGGCGGTCCAGGTACGCGCGAGACCGACTTGCTAAGGGCCGAAATGAGCGTGGATTCTGTCCACGCGGTGGTGCTGTCGGGCGGGAGCGCCTACGGCCTGGCCACGGCAGACGGCGTGATGCGCTACCTCGAGGAGGGAGGAATCGGATTTCACGCAGGAGAGTCCGTCGTTCCAATCGTCCCAACCGCGATCCTGTTCGATCTGGGAGTGGGCGATCCAACCGTCAGGCCGGACGCCGACGCTGGGTTCACTGCGGCGAAGGCAGCTTCGACCCGACCGGTACCTATGGGGAGCATCGGCGCGGGGGCCGGAGCGACGGTCGGGAAGATGTTCGGACGGAACAGGTCCATGCGAGGCGGCTTGGGCTCGGCAGCTATCTCCCTTGATGACGGACTGATTGTCGGAGCCCTGGCGGCGGTCAACTGCGTGGGAGACGTGGTCGACCCTTCGACCGGAGTGATTGTGGCCGGGGCTCGCAACAGGAGCGGAACAGGGTTCGCCAACACAATGGCCGTGCTGCGAGGCGAGAGTCCCAGCGCAGAACCTGAACCTACCGGCAACACGACTCTCGGCGTCGTGGCGGCGAACGTGGAGTGGACGAAGGCGCAAGCCACGAAAGTGGCGCAGATGGCTCAAGACGGGCTCGCCCTAGCGATTCGCCCAGCTCACATGCCATTCGACGGAGACACGGTCTTCGCGCTTGGGACGGGCGGGCGCCAAGCCGATACGCGGCTCACTGGAGTGGTCGGTGCGTTGGCCGCGAACGCGATGGCAAACGCGATCATGGTCGCAGTGCAGTCTGCAACTGGCGGCTTCGGGCTGCCTGCCGCGACAGACCTGTAAGACGTTTATTCGTGGGTTCGATTCCCACCCGCGCCTCCACAGTGAATTTATAAATTACTGAAATTAAACTACTTATACATGTAAGTGGGAATTGGTTACCGCTACCAATACCACTTTAAGATTTGAGCAAGTGCCCGCTCTAACGGGCGAGACCGCGCCGGACTTCCTGATTCCGAACTGCTTCTCGCGGGCGCGATGGACGCGGGCCGGGTGCTGGCGCTTGAGTCGGTTCGCGAGGGGCGCTTAGTTTGTCGAACTAGTCTCAGAATTCCGAACATGCGATGCATTTCGCGTAATGCCGCGGGGAGGCTTGTGCAGCTTGATCAAGCATTGCGGGCCTCGTCACTTGCAGTGGGCCCCGTGTCGCGAACCAATTTCCTTGCACCAATCGAAACGGAATTGCATCGAAAAGTGACTAAATAGCCCTCGAAACCGCTTGACTCCGAGCTACCTTCGCCGGTTCCGGGACCTGTCGATCCAGCGCACCTTCACGGTCTTCGTGAGAGTGTGGCCGAGGAAGTCCATGCGCTCTTCCACGGTGTCTCTTGGAATCGGGAGGTCGAATTCCGCCTCCAGTTCGGCTTTCGTCGGCTGGTGTCGGACCGTTCCAGTTCGACGGTCTTCGAGTCTGGGTTCTTGTTCGTGATGAATCCTTCGGCAACGGCACGCTGGTGTGACTCACCCTCGAAGTAGCTGCTCCATGCCCTGTTGAGCCTCTCCGATTAAGTCGTTGGCTTGCAAGCGTAAGGTCTTGGCTTCATTGAGTAGACTGTCTCTCTTGTCCCTAGCGGTCTTCATGAGTCTTACGATGCGACCTTGCGTGCTCAGGCTGGGTACTGGCACTAGGATGTTCCGGACGTGATCAATCAGTAACTCAGTCTGGCCGGTCGACCCTGAAACGTGTCGCAAGATCTGCACCTGCCCGTGTTCGCTTCGTAGGTACTCCGCAATGTACTCACGACTCACTCGCTCCGTAAGTCTACAGATTGCTACGTGACCATCTGCAATGGCAATCTCCGCATATGGGTAAAGATCTACGCGGCCGATCGTCCCCTCCCCTGTGGACGTCAGAAGCAGGTCACCTTGCTGGACGCTGGCCCTTGAGCACTCTGACCTTATTTCGTCTGTGTCGGGAGCATACTCAGTATCCAGATCGATTCCATTGCCCGTGACGTTTCGCACCTTCAGAATCGGAATCCCCTCTGCTGACTCCTCTCTCGGTTTCTTGCCTCGCCGTGGGTAGTCACTCGTGCACAACTCACCGAGCGTGACGACCGTCGTATTCATCGTGTTCATGTCTCGCAGAGCCAGGACGACTCGGTAGTACCAGAGGTGGAAGTAGGTGTAGCTGAAGCGGTCCTGAATAGCCGGATCTCTTACGACATAACTGAGACGATCGTACAAGAGGCTCGTACGGTTCACCTCTGGCTCAAGCCAGAATCCGCTTCCTTCCCGTGGCGCGGCTCGCAGAAGCTCGATGTTGTCTGTTCCCGGAGACCTTAGTTCAATGCCATCCCAATCTCCAGCCTCAAACCGCCGATAGTGCTCACGGATCGCGACCAGGTCATTTTGTTCAATCGGTTTTCCGGAGGGGTTTGTGCCTATATGTTCCGCACGAGCGAGAAAGAAGTCCCCCTGCTCGGCCGAGCCTGGCTCGTCCGTCTTCTTGACTGCATAGAGAACGCTCGTGCAGGCCGCGCCACCGCTTTGTTTGAATGCGTCCTGTGGCAGGCGCACTATGGCCTTGATAACACACTCCCGTCTCAGAAACTCACGAAAATGGCGATCGTTCTTGTTCGACAGAAGCCCCTCTGGAATGACAGCGATAAGCCGACCTCCGGGTCGCAGCAACTGCACGCAGCGTTCCAAGATCAAAACGTCACGCTTTTGGGTCGTCCTGCCTCGACCAAGCTCAAAGTTAGCCAAGATTCGTGAGGACTGGTCGTTGGCTCCGAATGGAGGGTTCGTGAGGACTATGTCGAAGGCTCCGTCTTCGATGTCAGGAGCGGTCGAGTCGGCTCGCCGCCGTCTCGCTACCTTGTTCCTGAGTTCGTTAAGGTCAAGGCTGTTCGCCTGGTACACTCCCGCGTGACCGTCTCCATGGATTATCATGTTCATCTTGCAGGTGCGAGCAGCCCGGGTTTCCCAATCCATGCCCATCAAGCAAGAACGAGCCAACTCTTCTAACTGACGGTCCTGCTCCCGTTCTGCGATGTCGGAACTGCGGATCTTTTCGCTAACGACGTCGTACACCCGAATCAGGAAGCCTCCAGTTCCGCAGGCGGGATCAATAACCCGCTCTCCAATTGCGGGGTTCACGAGGTCCACCATGAAGTTGACGACCTCGCGCGGAGTAAAGTACTGTCCCAATCCTCCGCCGCGATAGGTTGCAGCGAGGAATTCCTCAAAAGCTACGCCCTTAACGTCCAGATCGGTCAGACCTAGGCTCTTAGCCTCAAGTACTGACACGATTCGGTCAATGGCCTCAGCGGGCAAGTCTACGCCACCTGCAACATCTTGATCCGAGAACACTCCTCGATAGCGGTCCGAGTTCACGGTGTCGCTCCAGAGTGTCTGGATGATTTCCACTCCTTGCTCACGCATCTCGCGAACCGCTTGAAGAGTGAAGCGGTTCTTCTTCCGCACTCCGTCAGCTAGCTCTCGTTCCTCGTACATCTTGGCGAAGAGCAACTTGGAGAGTTCGTCAAACGCCTTGGTGGGGTCGAACCCCCTGAGGTTTCTGATGATGTCGTGGCAGCGACGCATTATCCGGGACAGGTCACGGGCTGAGTCGATGGCGAACAATGTTCGTGTCGCTAAGGTTTGCAAGCTGGTTCGTTGACGATCGCTCAGCCGCCGTCGCTGAAGGTCACCGATCAGCACCTGAAAAGGAGGCAGCGAGGTGATCTGCTGCTTGCTCACCGTGTCGAATACTTGCCAGGTGTGCCCATTGCTGAGTGCCGCGTAGGGCGCGATGTCGCCGATGAGCCGTGCGTAGGAAATGACCTGTTCGCGATCGTTCTCGGTCAGATATTGACGAGGGTTCTTGGCATCTACGACGATCACTGGGGCATCATCCACAAACACCACGATGTCGGCGTAGATTGTGCGTCTGTCTCGACCTTGTTGAGCAGCTATCGGATGCCTAAAGCGGTGAATTACATTTCGACTCGGATTTCGCTCGTCGTAGCCTAGGTTCTCGAGCGCCGGCACAATGACCTTCGTCTCGGCATCTTGTTCGGAATAAAGTTCCATCGAAACCCCTCTGCCATTCACGAGAGTTCCCCTCCCAGTCCAATGGTTGCTGTCGTGGTCGCGGAATCCGCCGGTCCGAAGCTCATGCCGTCGCTTCTGCGGACAATCCGATGTCCTGGATCAGGTCCTTGTACCGCAGACGCGGAGCTACCATGCCGGAAGCAATTGAGGCCATCTGCTCCAGCGTATCGAGATCGTGGATGTTGTGCCGACTGGCGGAGTCGTCCACGTGCCGATGCAGGTGCTTGGGCTGAGCAGGTGAAACGCCCCCTTATGCGCCCGCTTCAGCGTCAACCAGAAGCTCTCGATCCCGTTGATATGGACTCGACCCCGGGAGTACTCGGATACGCTGTGATCCACCGCGTCTTGGTTGGGGAGATTCGCGCAGGCCGTCGACTCGTCCGTGTAGATCGTCATGGCAGGAACGACTTGCCGCTTTACGAAGCCTTGTAGCATCCCGCTCGTCGTATCGCTCACGACCTCTGCCGTAACCTTGTTTGTATCGCGGTTGCGCATCCCTATCAAGGTGGTCTTTCCGACCGGATCCCGGCCCGTCAGTTCCTTGCGCTTCGAGTTGGACATGTTGCGACGCTTGCCACCCATATACGTCTCATCAACCTCGACCGGGCCGTCGAACAGCTTGCTTTCCTTCCGTTCATCCTCTAGTTCACTCCGCGATCTTGAGAGCAAAGTCCCTCCCCCTGCTCGATCTAGCGCTCGGTATTCCAATTGTCTTCCACCGATCAAGACGGCCACGAGTTGCCCTATGCGGTCGCCGCACTCCATGTCCAGTAATTGTCAGGCCGCAGCGTTGCGCCGCCGTGCCTGGGCTAGGTCGTAGTCCGTCTGGAGATCCAGCCAAAGGCCAGCGCGAGAGTTCCACACAGACTCCATGCGCAACGCCAATTCGGGGGTAATGGGAGCCTTGCCGTCAAGCACGCGCTCCAACTCGCCGCACTTGACACCCAGTTGCTCAGCGGCGGCGGGAATGGACCGCGGATCCTCGAAGCGAATGCGCCGGAGGATTCTTCCGGGGTGCGGCGGGTCGCGGCGGACGTTGTCCACCCTGGCCTGCAACTCCTCCGGCGCAAGCGCCTGCATCCATTCACCCATGTCCCGATCTAGCTCCGGTGATAGTCGACTACTTCCACATCATACGCATTACCATCCCGGAACCGAAAGACGATGCGCCAGTTTGCGGACACCTCGATCGCGGAGAAGCCCCTGCGGTCGCCGGCCAGCCGGTGGACGCGGATCCCCTCCGCACGCAAGTCCTCGGGGGAGGTGCCGCGGTCCAGAAGCTTGAGCAGGAAGTCGATCTTCTCGGCGAGCTCGGCGGGGAGCCGCCGCCTGTCGCCGCGGGCGAATCTCTTTGTGGCGCGATTGCCGAATGAGCGGATCCCCACCCTCCCAGCGTAGTCATCTGCGGGAGCTAACCAGAATCAAAGGTCAGGGGGCGGCTCTTCCTTGTTCGATGAAGGCGGGATGATCGGACAAAGAGGGAACGGATCTCGGAGGACTACCCGCAGCCGTGAAAGACTGTTGGGCTGCGTGGGGAAGGCGTGCAACCGGGCTCGCCCCAGTTTCTTCTCAATGGGTGGAATCCGGGGACATCGCGGCAGTCGAGACCAGTGGCGACCAAGTACTGGACTCCGACTCCGACTAGGCACCCGATAAGCAGCGCATGCCGGCTCGGAAGCCTTGGGTCGACACCTCGGCGATCCTCCAGGGTCCTCCCGCCTTCCTGTAAGGAAAGATTTCGGGAGCGACCTCCCCGAAAGGCCTGATTGCACATGTGAGGGCCGTTTTCCGGGGGGTCGCTCCCGCACGACCCGTTCTTCGGACCCATTGCCTCGGGTGTGCAGCCCGGATCGCTAACCCCCTGCCGGACAAGGCCTTGCGGTAAATAACACTGTTGCGCGGAGGCCCGGATCGTGTTGCGCTCACTGGCAAAGCGTGTTGCGGAACGGTATTTTCCCCGCAATAACGAGTAACAAGTGTTGCGCTGGCGGGACCACAGTCCGCGACCCCGGCAGAGAACGCGATGACAGCGCGACTGCGCGGTCGCATTCCGCGACGGCCTCCCCGCTCAGGATCCCGGGCTGCTACGGGAACGCCGTCAAGTTGCCGAGCAGATGCGCGACTAGACCATCCGGTAGCAGGCTGACCGTGCGAGTACGGACACAGAATTCGGCGGACTCGCACACCCTCTGGCGTCTTGCGCGCGTAGATCCCGTGCGGTGCCAGCCGGCAGCCGCCCTGGCGGTGGTTGGGATAGTCGGGCGGGCTTGCGTCCCACTAGGCCCGGCGGCTAACGTAGTCCTCGACGGTAAGGTCGGTGTTGTGTCGAACCTGGAAGATGCCGTCCACCGGTCCGGCGAGTATGAGTCGCGCGGGCGACCCCTATTCCAACGGGTCGGTCCCGCCGAACGCAATGCCGGCAGGCTTGGCCCGCCCGCACACTGCCTGTGCAGGACGGCCGGTCTCTCCGCCACCTGAAGGCTGTCGATTGATCCGTTCGAGGCCCGGCTGGCCTCGTCAGCTACCCACTGAGCGCAGCGCTGCCACAAAACCCCACCCCCTGTCGGACTGTCCCGTCTTCGAACCCAATCCGACTCGGGATAGTCCGGTTCAACACTACCCGTTTATCACGAATCAATGTAATTCCCAACAGACCCGGCGGACTGACGAGCCGGCGAGAGGGACGCGAAACGGCCGGGCTCTGCGAGCCAGCAGGCTCTCCCCAAGGGGTTGGACGGCCGTTCTACCGCACTTTGACGGGCGAGTTTGGGCCGCGATCATGGCCTCGATTCACGACAAACCAAATGACTGACTACAGCCGGTCGAGAATGAAGATCACGGTACAGTGGCCTTCGACTGACGGGCGACAGAATAGAGCGAATCACCGTGGTCGGTTGTGACGAACTACACGCTCGGTCGCTATCCTAAGTCGGGTCTGTCGCGCGGACGCCTCTCGGATCGAACTGTCACAAGAAAGCCGGAAGCGAAGCTTCGCTACACCGACATGACAGTCGCGCGTACGTTTGACGGAGCCCGCATAAGGCACCATGGATCCACGAGACAAGACCTACAGCGTGGTCGTGTTTCCGCTTCTCAAGACCGTTAGACCTGTGCGTCTAGGGTCTCTCGAGTTTCGTTCGACTGACGACCTCGACGGACTGCCTGAGGACCAAGCCGGCTCCGTGACCGAGATCACGGGAATGCTGTTTGCGCTGGGCGATCAGCGCATCAAACGCGCTTCCTACGCCATTGTCGACCGTGTTGATCGGGTGAACGTGTCGGCTGGGCAGGTCGCACTCGGTGACATCGAGGCCGTCGTAGCGTATCTATATGCTAGCCCGCGGCATGAATTCAACGATCTCTTTCTCACCCCGGAGCACGCGAGCATCGCTGTGCTGACTCCCAACCGCGTGGCTGCTGGGCTGGTGCGATTGTCGTTTAACGTCATCGATACGGCTCAGCACGTGGACCTGGAAGTCGACGAAACCGGCTTTGTCGACGGCTACGACGGAGTCATTGGGCTCCGGCACCACTTCTGGGTTGTTCCTGGGTCGCGAGTGTACGGAACCACGCCGCACCCCACTCTGAACCATTCCCAGGACCTTGCCACGGATGTCGAGCGAGCTGGCCGCGCGAGGGCAGACTACCGCCTTCTCTTACAACTGCTGAATGAGCGTGACCGAGGCGGCGACATCGGGATTCGAGTGTTCACAGCGGTCCGTTGGTTCAACCGGGCGAACAGCGAGCACCGCGACGAGGCTGAGTCCTTCATCTGCCTCTCTGTGGCGCTTGAGACGCTGCTCTGCGTACCGCACGACGCGAAGAAGGGCCGATTCGTCGATGCAATCGCCTTGCTCCTAGGACGGGTGCCTCGGCTGGAGGACTGGGCCACGCAGTTCTACGAAGCACGATCGCGTGCCGTCCACGAAGGAAACGTCGGACAAGTCGCGTTTGTTCCAATGCCCACCTCAGGCAAACAGAAGGGAGCGCCAACGTACCAGTCGCTGCTTGCGTACGGCCGCGAGGTCTTTCAGCTTTGCCTCGGTACGGTTCTTACCGGCGCATCGCTGTCTTCGCATGCCGATCTAGCGGCGAAGTTGACCTCCAACTCGGAGCGGTTCGAGGCCGTGTCCCGGACATTGGCTGATGACTCCCTTCCACTCGCGGTGCGCCTCGAACGGCTTGATCCACTGGCGCGCGCGATCAACCGGTACCGATATGTTCCCGACACCGGACTCACTACACCGATGATGTTGGGTGCCTGTCGTGCCGCGGCAAGCGTTACCTTAAAGTCAACTAGCGACATCGGCGAAGGATTGCGGAAGGCGCTCACCGCGCTGGCCGACGCACCCCGGACGGATAGTCATCTCGAGCAGTTGGATGCGCTCCGTGCGCTCGTCGATGAGTTCAAAGGACTACCAGACCGTACTACAGCGGGCGTGAGCCACGCGGCGATCACTTTGGTGGAAGACACCTGGCGCTATTTGTACCAGGACTACTTCTCAAACAAGTAGTCTTGAGGGGACGCGAACGTCGCGACGGACACTTCTGTCGTTAGCTCTGCTAGCTCGCGGGAAGGGTAGAGTCAGGGAACGGGTCTTCCGGTGGCGATCAGCGCCTCCGGCCACTTAGGACGACGCATCGCGCCCAATAGCGTCCACTCCGTGCGGCAAAGCGGCTCCACCGAATTCGGCACGTTCTCTCGGGCATTACCCCGTTCTCAGGGTGAACTGGTACTTTGCGCAAATCTTCACGGCCGGCGACAACACAGCCGGCTACACGCTCTCCGCGGTCGAGGTGAAGCTGGCCTCCGGAACGCACTCCGCCAATACCCGGGTGAGCATCTACGACACGTCCGGCAGCCCCTCGGCCCCAGCACCAGCCTGTACGTGCTGACCAACCCGTCTTCGCTCAGCGCCCGCACGACCAACACCGTCTCTGCGGACGCGGGCGCGTCACGGCTTCCGAACACGACCTACGCCGCCGTCTTCGAGGTCACCAGCGCCTCCAAGATGAATTCATAACCTACTGAACACCATACACTTATACAATAAACGGTGAATCCGTTACCGCTACAAGTACCACTTCTGGATTTCAGCAAGTGCCCGCTCTCGCGGGCGAGACCACGCTGGACTTCCTGATTCCGACCAGCAGCTGGCGGGCGAGAGCAGCGACCGATTCGTTCTCTCGAGAGCCAAAATCTTAACCCAAAGTAAGGATTCCAAGCCCATGAGAGAGGGCCTTGTTGGCCAATTGCGACAGTAGCGCAGTGGATGGAGCACCATCGTTGGTCACGGCAAGCCGTAATCCCGCCACGCCGATTCTCATGTGGGTTGACACGTCCTTGGTGGGGGCACCTGACTCGCTGACCCTCATCCGCACGGATTCCTCAGAACGTTGATACACTCCACGACAACTCAGAGGACCGCCAACCTAGGCCACCTCGCCGCCACGGAGACTCTCATGCGGCTCCTCTCGTGGTACGTCAACAAACGCCAGCCCGACAAACTCACGGCGAAGATCGAATCTCTAGAACCGAATATCCCGCATATCGTCACCTTGCAGGAAGTTAAGCGAATCCTTGCCGATGACTGGGCCAAACAGCTCAGTGGAATCGGCCTTGTCCACCACTATCGGAGCGGCAATAACGCCCTGGCCTTGACGCACCAGTGCCTCATTGCGAGTTGCTGGGAACTGACGCCCAACGACATCCCCAGGCCACGTGAACCACCTTACCCGGAGTCGCTGGGGCGGGCCACAGTCTCCGTGTGCGGCGAGGAAGGAATCGACGTGTTTACCGCGCACATCCCCAACGGTTGCGAGAGTGGCTGGATGAAGGTGGACACGTTTCACGTCCTGACGGCAGAGCTTCGCCGAGCGAACACTTCTCCCGATTCGCCGCGTATTCTGACCGGAGACTTCAACGAGCCGAAGCGGTTCGAAGACTCGGGGCAGATCGTCACTTGGGAAGAGGAAGGGTGTAGGTGTGACCAGTTCGGCGACGAGCGCCCGCGCATCGAGTCGATCAATGGCGTGCTTTCGGTCCTCGATGGCGAGTCAAAGCACGGTCTACGGGACGCCTATCGTGCCCGTAAAGGCTTTCAGGCGTCCGACCTTGTCTCGTGGGGCACACGATGTATCGACCATACCTTCGTCTCGAGACACTTCGAGGTTCTGGGATGCGATTACCACAATGAGTCGCGCGAACAGGAGGAATTGAGCGACCACTCGCCCATGTGGGCAGAACTCCGCCTTCGCACGGAATATCCGGAATCGAAAGAATCAATGGGTGACTGCTCCTGTACGCACCGGGCCAGGCGAGAATCAGTACCACGACGTCCTATCGGTCCTAGCCCTTGTGGCCTGTGAGGTATTAGCTGTCAGTCGCTCTTCCGCACCAATTCGAGATACGAGGCCATAGAAGTTGAATCGGCAAGCCGCTAGGATGGCAAGAAGGCTCAGCACGATGTCAGATATCAAACTCTTTGCTCTCAACGACGGAGATGCAAAGGAGATTCCAGGTAGCGCCTCGCCGCTGGAGAAGTCCCTTCAGTTGCTAATTGAACGGAATCTAGAAACTATGCTTGGTCTCCGGCTCCTCGGAAGCGAATACGCGACAGGTCCTAAGTATGGCGGGAGAATCGACACTCTCGCCATCGACGAAAACGCGAGTCCTGTGATCATTGAGTACAAGCGCGCCACTAACGAGAACGTTATCAATCAGGGACTCTTCTACCTAGACTGGCTCCTCGATCACCGGGCCGAGTTCAAGCTGCTTGTGATCGAGAAGCGTGGAAAGGAGTCCGCTGAAACGATTGACTGGACGGCACCAAGATTGCTCTGCATCGCAGGGGGATTCACTCGCTATGACGAGCATGCGGTGCAGCAGATGAACCGGAACATCGAGTTGATCCGCTACAGGCGATTTGGTGACGGGTTGCTGATGCTGGAGTTGGTCAATGCGATTGTCGCGAAGCAGGAGGGCGCTACGAATGGCAAGACGCCATCACCGGCGGGCACCAACAAGACCATTTCGGAAACCCTACAGACACTTGATGGCACGCTTCAAGACCTCTTCCAAGCCCTTCGCGCACATCTGCTCGCGCTAGGAGACGACGTCCAAGAGAAGACACTAAAGAACTATGTCGCCTTTACTGAGAAACGTCGTCCTGAGGGAGGCGCACCTCTCCCCCACCCCGCGGTCCTGAAGTTCCGCGGTCAGCCATTGCATGCCCACCAGCCGCCGGATCAGCAGCCCGCCACGGTAGCCCCGATCTGTGTCCGTAGCGGTACCGCGCCAGCGCCGGCGGTGGGCCAAGGATGGAATCGAACTCAGGCGGCGGCCAGCTGGCTGCCGCCACGGACGCGCTCAAGATAGCCGTGCTCTTCGAGCTTGCGCAGCCAGCGGGCCGCGTTGCGGTCCACCACCAGCTTGTCGTAGTCGATGCCCGGATCGATGTAGGGACGCTGGTCGCGCAACATCGCCACGATCGTGCGCAGCAGCTTGTGCGCCGTCGCCAGGATGGCGCGCTTGTACGGCATCCGCGCCTTGAGCGCGTTGTGGTGGCCGTGGAACTGCGAGCCCTGGGTGCGCACCGCTCCGTGGGCGCACTCGGCCAGCGTGGCCCGCAGCGTGGCATTGCCGCGCCGCAAGCGTCCCGAGCGCCGCTTGCCGGCACTCTCGTTGTTGCCCGGCGCCAGTCCGGCCCAAGCGGCCACGTTGGCCGTCTTGTCGAATGCCGACAGGTCGGGCCCCAACTCGACCAGGATCGCGCAGGCGCTGCCGCGGTCAATGCCCGGCACGGTCTCCAGTAAACGCACCTGTTCCTCCCACTCGGCCAGGCCCGCTGCCATCCGGGCGTCCAACTCCGCAATGCTCTGGTTGGCCGCCTCGTGCGCGCGCAGCAGGTCGCCCAGCTTCCACACCGCGTGCGCATCCAACTTGGCTTCCAGCACTTGCTCGAGCAACCCGCGCTTGTGGTGCACGTGTCCGCTGAGCGCGGCGAGGATCGCATCCGGGGAGCGGCCTGCGGCCAGCCCCGCCAGGATCTTGCTCCCATTGCGCCCGAAGATGTCGCTCAGCGCTCCGCCCAGCCGCAGCCCGTCGTGGTCCAGCGTCTTGTGGATGCGGTTGCGCGCCCGGCTGCGCTCGCCCACCAGCTTGCGGCGGTAGCGGCTCAGCTGGCGCAACTGGCGGAACTGGCGCGGCGGCACCTAGCTGGGCCGACACAGGCCGAACTGGCAAATGCGAGCCAGCCAGAGGCTGTCGGCCACGTCGCTCTTGCGTCCCTGCACCTGCTTGACAAATTGCGCGTGGAGTAACTGCGGCGCGATGCCCGCGGCCTCCAGCGCCTCCCACGGGGCCTGCCAGAAAATGCCGGTGGCCTCCATGGCCGCGGCCGTGACCTGATGGCTCTGGAGCCACTGGGTCAGCGCGGCCAGCCCGTCGGGCAAGGCGCTGAACTTGCGCGTGGCGCTCTCTACACCGCCACCGGGCTGGCACAAGCGCACCGAGGCGGTGATCTGCATCTTGTGCACATCGAGCCCGGCGGCACGTGGATGCACGACGTGCATCTCGTCGGGTTGCAGGCTGTCGCCTGCTGTGGTTGTCATGTTGTATCCTCCTGTACAGCGGAGGCGGGTGATGCTGGCCCGGGGAAATCCCTCGGCTGGGCAACCAGCCGGGGCTCGATTTACTGTGCGTCCTAGGCCGCGGCCTGGTACGGTACGGGGCTCGAAGGGGCGCAGCGGCGTCAGTTTAGATGACGAGGTAGGGGGCCACAGCCCTTGCGGGCATCGCGGCCTTTCCACCACTTAGAAATCCGATCTTGCACCCGCCTCCGCTATCCGCAAGTCTAGCGACGGCCCCCACGCCGCTGGCAACCCTCGCCCGTTTCATGCTTACGGGGTGGCTGGAAGCGGCCATGGGTGTTTAGGAGACTGAGAAACTTCGCATGTGTCGAGGTGCACCCACGGAAGGCCGTAGTGACCGTCTACCTGAAGGTCGGTCCAGAAACGGTTCCGCTTGAGGAGGGCTTTAGCCGGGACGTCCGACATGTCGGCCACTTCGGCACAGGTGATCTGGAGCTCACCATCCGGTCACCTGAAGACCTTGAGCGCGCAAAGCCACTCCTGCAAGTAAGCTACGAGGCTAGCTAGTCAACTCGTGAGGAGCACAGAGCACTTCAATCCTTTGTCGCAAAGCGAACCGGGACCTCTTGGGAACTATCAACGATGTTG
This sequence comes from uncultured Bryobacterales bacterium, assembly GCA_964461235.1. Taxonomy (GTDB): domain Bacteria; phylum Acidobacteriota; class Terriglobia; order Bryobacterales; family UBA6623; genus VXMF01. The sequence goes on from CAYWUV010000046.1 coordinate 30,977, forward strand.
CGAGGCTCGTAGGCGGCCCTAGGTGCGCTCACTGGCAGCGAGCCAGATGCATCAAGCGTGATAGCCTCGACATGAATGTCAACCAGCGGAGTTCACCTACTTAGGCTTGATGGGCAATGGGGCTTGCTTGATTTCTCGGAACTTGGCCGCAAATACGTCGACGTCTATTCATTTTTCTACGCGATGACCGCCGAGGTTGATCCAGTACTACAGCAACGCTGGACCGATCAAGCATTCCGCAACCATCCATGGCGTGGTGGCTGGAGTTCGATGCACTTCTACAAGGAACTCGCGCGCCACATGTGGGTTCCGGAAAACATGGCCGGTGAATTCCATAAATTCTGGCCGGTCAGATGGTGCCGGAGAAGAGGTAGCGTTTGTGTCCGGCATCGAGGCGGGATCCGCACCAGGAGTTGGGGACGGGGCAGCGGCTGGCTGATAAACGGGCCGATCAGCCAAGGGCGCGGCAGCAATGGTCCCGGTTGAGCGGGGCAGGGGCTTGCCAGCAAGTCCGGCCGGAGGTCGGTGCATGCGGTCAGCGTTCATAGTCGATTCCCTCCAAGTGGCGAGTGCGCATCGACGGTCCTTCCAGGGTGACGATGCGGCCCCGCTCGAGGACCCGGTCGATGATGGCCTCGGCCAGATCGTAGTCGTGCAGGGCGGTGCCCCAGTCCTTGAGCGGTTTGTTGGTCGTGAACAGAATGCAACGCCGCTGCACGCAACGGGCGTTGACAACATGGTAGAGGACGTTGGCAGCGTCGGGACCGTAGCTGAGGTAGCCGACTTCGTCGCAGACCAGGACAGCCGGCTGGACGTAGGCCTTGAGGGCGTCGCGGAAACGGCCCTCGTGGCTGGCGCGGGAGAGGTCGTCGATGAGTGCAGCGGCGGTGGCGAAGAGAGCGTCGAAGCCGTTCTGGATGGCGCGGTAGGCGATGGCCGTGGCCAGATGGGTCTTGCCGCGGCCGGAGCGGCCGGTGAGGATCAAGTTGCGGCCCTCGGCCACGAACTCGGGTCCGAAGCAGGAGCCGAGCAGGGTGCGGCGGAGTTCGGGCTGGACGGAGAAATCGAACTCCTCGATGGTCTTGAGCTGGGGGAAGCGGGCCTTGCGGACGCAGCGCTGGAGGCGGGTTTCGGCGCGATGGGCGACTTCCTCGCGGGCCAGGGCGAGCAGGAACTCGTGGAAGGACCAGTGCTCGCGCTCGGCGCGTTCGATGAGTTCGCCGAAGCTGCGGCGCGCGTTGGCCAGATGCAGGCGCTTGAGCAGGGCGGCCAGTTCGCCCGGCTGGCCAGCGGCGACCGACGGCACGGGGGTGGGAGCCAGCGGGGCGGTCATGCGATCTCCTCCTGGGAGCCGGCGAACAGCGGGGCCTGGCCGTTGACTTCCCGCACGACGGCGACGACCGAGATCTCGGGGAGCCGGGCGACCCGCCGGAAGGCCTGCCGCAGGACGTCGCTGCCACAGGACTGCAGCAGTTCGTGGAGGCGCTCGACATCGTCGGGCCAGCGCCGCGGCCGCCGGTGCACGAGGTCGGTCAGGACCCGCTCGGCATCCGGGCCCAGTTCGAGCAATTGCTGTCGTTTCAGGTACATGCGGCCGCGCTTTCCACTCACCGCGGCCAGCAGCCCGGCACGGTGTGGCGCCAGGCTCGAGACCTGGTTGCGCCCGTTCAGGCGCGGATGCTCGGCCCGGTAGCGCCCCGCTTCGATGACCACCCGGTCCGCGAACAGCCGCAGCGTCGCCGAGTAACCCAGCGCCTCGGCCGGCATCGAGTAGCGGTTCGTCTCGAACGTCACCATGCCGGTCGGGCCGACCCGCACCGCGTAGCGCAGGTCCAACTGCTCCGCGGTCAGCTTGACCGGCCGCAGACGGCCCAACTCCTCCGCCCGCAGCAACTCGCCGGGAATCCGCTCGGTGGCCCGGTTGACACGCTGCTCGTTGACTTCCTCGTGCCAGGCCTGCAGCTGCATCGCCAGGTCCTCTTGGTCCACGAACTGGCGCTGCTTGAAGAACGAGTTCTTGACCCAGCCCACCAGGTTTTCGACGGATCCCTTTTGATTCGGACGCGCCGGCCAGCAGACCTCGACCGCCACGCCCAGCCGCGACGTCACGTCCGCGAAGGTCGCGTTCCAGACCAGCACCGCGCCGGTCTTCGGATCCGCTTTCGTCACGATCGTCCCGGGGCGATCGAACACCGCCAGCAATGGCAATCCCCCAAACTGGCAGAAGTGCGCCGTCAGGGTCCGCACCAGCGTCTCGACCCGCTGGTTCGGCACGCAGGTGACCAGCACGTACCGCGAGTACTTCAGCCGCGAGGCGAAAAACCGCAGCTTCGTCCGGCCCCCGCCGGTCCAGTCGATCCAGACCTCCCCGAAGTCGTGCTGGCTGAATTCGCCGGCCACGCCTTCGAAGCGGCAGATCGGCCGCAGCACCTGCCGGCGCAGCTGCTTGACCAGCCTGTAGACCGCGGACTTGCCGCCGCTGTAGCCCTGTTCGCGCAGGCGCCGCAGCACTTCCAGGCTCTTCAGTTTGGGCGTCTGTTCCAGCATCGCCGTCACCGCCTCGCGGTACGGCTCGACGGTCGAGGGGCGGCCCGGCCCGGTCCGTTGTGGCCGCCCGGCTGGTTCCGTCGCAGCTGGCTCGGCGACCACCAGCCCGGGCTGGGCCGGCTCACGCCCGATCCGGCGGATGGTGCGCACCGACACGCCCGTCAACTCGGCGATCTGCTCCTGCGGCACTCCTGCCGCCTGCAGCAACTGGATATCACGACGTTTCTCCTCTGCGTACATGGATTCCTCCTGTCCAGGGGCGCCCGAACGGGCACTCCCTGCACCGGAGGATAGGGCAGTGTGGGCCTTGTCACGACCAGACGAACCGGCCATAATTTCCGGAATTTGGGCGGTCAGAATTTCTGGAACTCGCACCACACACCCGAAGACGACAGGCCGGTTGTCCGGTCGATTCACTACGGATCTCCCGGACTGATTGAGATAGGCGGCTACCTCGCCGCTTTGGTCGCATTCGGTAAAGCAATTGGGAGCGTGTGCGATAGCTTTGAGCGAATCGATCGAACATACAACCAGTGGTATCAGGGTGCGATGGATCGACGGATCCTGCGAGCGAACGTCCGTGAACGCGAACTGGAGGTCAGCAGAAAGGAGCTTGAGTTTGCCGAAGAGGCAGCCGATCAGTTAGTTGCGCAGCTTGGTGTCGATCGAACCGAACTCTGGCGACTCACCGCAAACCCAATTGCCAGAATGAAGATTGTGTTCTCTCTCTACCGCCGATTGAGAGTACTAGCCAAAATGGCACGGTCTGAACAATCACGTTTGGATATGCGCTCGGTAGAACGCGACGACGATCAACAATCATAGTTGAACGACTTGACAGCAGCCGCCTTAGGTCCTGTGATACCTTGCAATTGTCGTCGTGCAATTCTCCTCTCCGACCAAGTAGGCCCGGTTGAGGATTTGTCTGGAGATGGTGGCTCGGATGCTCGGCGGCACTCTGAACTGCGCACGAGGTCTTCGCGGGTCGGAACAGGTGGCTGTTTCGGCGGCTTGACCACTGTCCGCTACTGAATTCAAGGCAATTTCTAAACCAGAGGGACGTGACCGTATTCGATTTCAAGGGCAACGCTGATTAGACGACTCGGCTCTCGTTCGCGAAGGCCGAACCGCTGGACGGTCGGAGGTCCACCCGGAGGATCCGCCCAGTTGATCGGCTTACGGTCGGAGCGCTTCCGGGTCGATAAGCGGAACTAAGGGAACTTGCGTGATGCAGAGGACCTAGCCATAGGCTGGCCATTCCGCTTGGTGCCGCACTGACAGTGCCGGATTGTGCTCCTTGATTCGGATACGTCCTCCATCGCAAGGCCGAGAGCCATGCCAGCCAGCACGATCGACCCGGCAAACACTGCATGGCAGAACCGGTCCGCAGGAAAGGCGTCGCCGTGAATGTAGCAGACCGCCAAGACAGTCCCGGCCAGCACCGCAGCGCACAGGACAGCCGGCAGAAACTGGACAGTCCGCTCTATTGCCCCGCTTGGATTTCCTCTTTCAATTCAGTCCTTTCCTCCTGCGTCAGATCGACGAGTCTTTTCTTGGGACTGGGAGTTGCCGACCGTCCGGCAAAGTAGAACGCAAGTACCGCCCCGACGAGCGGCCCGAATGCTGTCATGACGGATTCGACAATTCCCTCCGTGAACCCCTCCGATTCTGCAAGAGCCGGAGCAAACACCAGAAACAGGAGGTAGCTGCCCACCATCCATAGTGCGAGCATGCCACGGATGGAACCGCGAGGCAGTCCTAGCCCGCGAGGCTCGTTTTGCTCTTTCCCAACGCAATGAGCCATCAACGGAAGCCCGCCGAGCACGAGTAGGGAAATGGCTGTGAAGCCTGCAAGGAACTGGTTCTTGGGATCCCATCCTTTGTCCCCCGGATCAAGCCAAGCTGTCAGTGCGGCACCAATCCCAATGCCGACTAGCACGAGCACCGAAAAGTAAACCAGTTGCTTCCACGTGAGTTTTTCCATGATTCAATCCTAATCCTCCTGCCGCTATCAACGGAGGGACCGTTGTACCTCTGCTCTCTAACGGAATGCTAATAGACTCTCGTGACTAGTGCATCGCTTGGCCTGATGTCCGCCTCCGCACGTGGAAGATTACCGAGACCATCTCCTTAGCCTGCCCGAGCGAGGTCAGGGAGGTCTCCATTCGAGTTCCGGGAGATGGCGACCAACACTTCAGCAAGGGGCCATGAACGCCTGATCCGCACGGCCCAAGCGGCCCATTCTTGCGAGTCGCCACTCACCGACGCCGTGGCCAAGACGCAACGTGCCTATGACCACGCTGGGCAGGAGTAGCGGACGCCGCAGCGAGAATGGCGGCAATTGCCGTTGCCTCAATGCTCGCCAGTTGGCCACGCTACTTGAAGCGGCACAGCCGGAAGCACGGAGGCTGTGCTCTGGATCAACGAACGCTGTGTACTGGACGATGTCGAAGCGGTTCCGGGGATATGGCGAGGTGTTGGTGTCGGGACGCGCAAGAAGGGGTCACAAGCGAAGAGTCAGTGACGCTTGCCGCGGAAACGGAGGTGGATGTAGCGGCCAGGCGACCTACGGTGCCGTGAGACCGGACCGCGTGACGATGCGAGGGTCGGCCTAGACAGGGTCGCGAACCCGGAGAGCGGCGCAGGACGGTCCGAACACCGTCGGCCGACGCCTCCGCGGTCCCTCGGGGCCGCCCTGCCTTCCTGCAAGGAACATTCCCGGGAGCGACCTCTCCGAAAAGCCCGTTTGTGCAAGCGAGGGCCGTTTTCGGGGGGGTCGCTCCCGCACCGCTGGTGTTTCGGCCTTCCTGCGCCAGCCGTCCCACCTGAATTCGTAACTCTCTGTTGAACAAGGCCTTGGCATGGCCGCGAGTGTTTCGCGGAGGCGCCAAACGGGCTTCCCTCGTGCACGGCGAGTGTTTCGCTGCGGCATTTTCCCCGAAACAGCGAACGACCGTCCCCAGGTCGGCCAAGACCACAGCCCGATTCTGGGGAAGAAGAGCATGGTGACAGCGCTGCAGGCCTACGCTATGCGGGCGGTCAATCACGCCCTGGTCAGGGATCGAGCCGTCGCTCCTCGGCTCAGTGCACGGGTGCGGGTGCGGTCCCGACAATCGCAGCCTGAGTCAATTCGCGCGTTCAGGCACCGTCAGAGAGATAGTCCGCCCAGTCCTGCATCAGTACCCGACGCCGATTGAGCAGGTCCGATCGCGCATAGGCGGCCTCGACCTTGCTCCTGACGGCATGCGCCAGGCACGCCTCGGCAACTTCGCGCGGCTGGCCCGTCTCCCCGCACCAATCGCGGAATGACGACCGGAATCCATGCGGGACCGCCCGGATGCCTTGCTCCCGGAGCAGCTTCGACAGCGTCGCGTCCGAAAGCGGCTTGCCGGTAACCGACGGAAAGATCAGTCCCTCACCCTGCGAGAGTCGTCGCGCCTTGTCCAGCACGGCGAGCGCTCTCGGAGCCAGCGGGACCTTGTGCTCGCGCTGTGTCTTGGATCGGTCCGCCGGGATCGTCCAGATCCCGGAATCCAGGTCGACTTCCCGCCACTCCGACAGCCGGACCTCGCCAGACCGGCACGCCGTCAGCACCAGGAACTCGAAGGCGGCCTTGGTTCCCGGCCAGGCCCCGCTGTTCCGCACCGTCTCGATCGCGGCCGCGACCTCTCCGTGGGGCAAGGCGGTGAAATGGCGCGTGGACCGTCCGTTCCGGGGCAGGGCCGCGTCGAGGGTGGCTCCGGCGGGATCGTCCGTCCGGTAGCCCTCGGCCACGGCCCAGCGGAAGATCCGGCTGAGCCGCTGCTTGATGCGGCGCATCGTCTCGTGCTTCGTCGCCCAGTGCGGCAGCAGCACGGCCATGATGTCTGCCGTCGTGATGCGGTCGACGCGGACGCGGCCCAGCTGCGGCAGCACGTAATCGCGCAGACTGTTCCTCCAGATCTGCGCCGAACGAGCACCGTCCTTCCAGCTGGCGGAATGGATCGCCAGTACCCTTTCGCTCGCCTGTGCGAGCGTCGGGACGGAGGTGCGCGGGTCATGCCCCTGGGCGAGGGCGCGTCGATTCTCGAGGGCGGCCTTGCGAGCCTCTGCCAGCGAGACGACCGGAAACGAGCCGAGCCCGATGCTGACGGGCTTGCCATTGATGCGGAGCCGCTGGCTCCAGGTCCGCGAATGCCCTCCGAGCTTCATCGGCTTGACCAGCAGCGAGAGTCCGTGGCTGCCGCGACCGTCGCCGTAGCGGCCGGGTCTCGTCACGGTCTTGACGAAGGTCGCGGAGAGCCGTTTCGGGGTTCGTGTTCCCTGCAAGGTTACGCCTTCAGTTATGCCTTTCATGGAGAGAACGCCGGATACCTCAGGTTACCACAATGTCCTATAACTAACTTATTATCAGTATTTTGAGGATTCCTTCTGAAACCCTTGAACACCCCTCGATGCCCCGGATCGGTTGCCACCCGCGCCTCCATACCGTAATGAATGCGCGGTCATTGCCCTTCCTTCAAGAGGGGGGTGTACGTCTGCCGGGAGGACTGGAATGTCGCCCTTGCGGTACTGATCAGATATATGATCTGCTCCAAAACAAGGTGTGCAAAAGCACTGGCTGTACCGGTAGAGAGGCCGTGCCGGTTGAATCGACTCCGGACGCCGGGGACGAGGCAACCGTGCGACTAGAGCATCCCGGAAACCGGGCGAAACGGGAAGCCATGTATAGTGGCCCCGTATCGGGGCACTCGAGGCCGAGCAGTCGGGCCCTGATTGAGGATCAGTCAACGTCCGACCTGTTCCTCTCAACTCCCGAAGATCCCAGCAGCTTGCCCACCGTTCAATACCACGACGGGAAGTTCCCGTCCGAAGGGCGGCTCGATTGGCAGATCTTGATCCCGCTGATTAGGCCAGCTTACGGAGCGGTCGCCCGATACGACGGAATGCTCGCTGCGATTCCAAACCCACAAGTCCGGCTGGCACCGTTGACGACCCGAGAAGCGGTGCTGTCGTCCCGGATCGAAGGCACCCAGGCCACGATGGGGGAGGCTTTGGAGTATGAAGCCGGACATCGCTCGTCCTCGAAGGAACGTCACGACGATATCCGGGAAGTCCTCAACTACCGAACCGCGCTGCGGACGGCCGAGCGAATGCTGGAGAAGCTGCCACTCTCCAGCCGCGTCATCCGCCAGGCACACAAGACTCTGCTGTCGGGTGTCAGGCACGAACAAGGCGCCGGGAGTCTATCGGCGGATACCAAACTGGATTGGCCCGCCCGGACGCACGATCGAACATGCCAAGTACGTGCCGATTAGCGCTGAAAAGCTTGAGCGTGCGATCGACAGGTGGGAACGCTATATCCACGCCGATCCAGCGGACCTCTTGGTACAGGCGGGCGTGCTCCACGCCGAATTCGAAGCCCTCCATCCCTTCCTCGACGGGAATGGCCGGATCGGCCGTATGCTTGTGCCCCTGTTTCTCTGGCAACGCCAAGTCATCCAGCAGCCAGTCTTCTACATCAGCGCGTACTTCGAGACCAACCGGGACCAATACTACGAAAGTCTGCTCGCAGTTTCCCGGGACGACGATTGGACGGGCTGGTGCCGCTTCTTTCTCAAGGCTGTACACGAGCAGGCAGCCGACAATCTGGCCAAGACCCAGGGCATCCTTGACCTCTACGATCGACTCAAGCGAACGGTCTCGGACGCGACCCGCTCCCCTCACGCGATTCACGCGTTGGACTGGATCTTCTCCCAGCCAGTGTTCGCTACCCCGAGCTTCGCGCAGGGAACGGGACTGCCAACGTCCACTGCAAGCCGCATACTGCATCAGCTGCGATCCTGCGGCATCCTGATGGAAATCCGGGCCGGCAGCGGCCCTTCTCCAGCGATACTCGCTTTCCCCGATCTACTGGCGATCGTTGAAGATACCGAGACTCTCTGACACTGTGCTACGGGCCGCGTAGCCAAGGCTCGAACTGTCGTCAGCAGCGATCGCGCTGGGGGGACTGCGTGATGACCGATGTCTGCCGTGCCCTCGCGCCGATTGGTGCGATCGTGGTGGCGACAGGACGCGATTGCCTCCAATCCGCTCTGTTACAATCCGTCGGAGTGGACTCCATGCCAGAGAGCAAGCCCGTGAATCGTCGCAGTTTCCTCCAAGGTGCCGCAGCCGCCACTGCCATCGCCGCAACGCCGGCGAAAGGCCAGGACGCCGCCTCGAACCGGAGGATCCTGGGCTCCAACGACCGCATCAACGTGGGGCAAGTCGGTGTCGGCGGCCGTGGCAGCAGTTTGCAGCGGCTGATGCTCGGAATGATCGAAGGCGGGCAGAACTTCAAGATCACAGCCGTTTGCGATGTCTATGAGAAACGGCGCCGACTGGCTCAGGAGAACAGCAAGGCGGAGTTCTCCACCTTGGACTATCGGGAGGTCCTCGAACGGCCCGACGTGGATGCAGTCGTGATCGCGACTCCGGACCACTGGCACGGCACGATGGCCATCGCGGCGATGGAGGCCGGTAAGGACGTCTACCTCGAAAAGCCGATGACCCACACGATCGAGGAGGCGAAGGCAGTCGCCCTCAAGGTGCGGGAGACCGGAGCGGTCCTGCAGGTCGGGTCGCAAACCACGTCAGCTGACCAGTGGTGGAAGGCCCGCAAGGCCATACAGGACGGCATGATCGGCAAGCTGATCTCGAGCCAGGGCTCCTACCACCGCAACTCGCTGAGAGGCGAGTGGAACTGGACGCCCGAGCGCAATCGCGGGTGGGTGATCGAGCCTGACGCCGGCCCGCACGGCCAGGGCGTGAACTACATCGACTGGAACATGTGGCTGGGTCCCGCCCAAAAGCGGGAATGGGACCCGCACCGATTCTTCCGATTCCGCAAGTACTGGGATTACTCAGGGGGCATCGCGACCGACCTCTTCTATCACGTGGTGGCGCCGCTGAACATCTGCTGGGGCCAGCCTCAATTCCCCTACCGGGTCACCGCTACCGGCGGCAAGTACGTGTTCAACGCGCCCGGAGACCGAGAGGTGCCGGACACTTTCAACCTGCTGGCCGACTTTGCCCAGGGACACTCGCTTGTGCTCAGTTCGACCATGGCCAACTCGCGGCATATCCCGGGCCTGATCCGAGGGCACGAGGGGACGATCGTCATGGTGGAGCACGGTCGCTTCGAAGGACGGACCGAACACATAACCGTCGAATCCGAACGCATCTTTCAGGACGCGTTCGTCAGCAAGTACGGAACAGAGACCGTGCAGATCAAGGTCGAGGACCGAGGCCGTGACGCGCACATGAAGAACTTCCTACAGTGCATGCGCACGCGCGCAAAGCCGCATCTCGACGCGGACACGGCATACCGGGCCCAAGTGACGATCTCGATGGGGGTCATGGCCCTGCGCCAGGGCAAGGTCCTGTACTTCGACCCCGACATCGAAGAGGTTACCGACAGCGCTCCCAGAATGGGTTGATGATGCCGCGCCGGGTGGGAGGCATGGTATTCCTGCAAGCGGCCCTGACGCTTGCGGTGTTTGTCGCGGCAAGCGGCTGCGGAGCCCCACGAGAGACCGCTCGGCCGCCGAATTTCCTGCTGATTCTGGCCGACGACCTGGGCTACGGAGACATCAGCGCCTACAACTCCGAAGCGAAAGTCCGGACGGAGCACATCGATTCGCTGGCTCGGGACGGCCTTCGGTTCACGGACGCCCATAGCCCGTCCACGGTGTGCACTCCCACCCGCTACGGGATCCTGACCGGTCGGATGCCGTTTCGGACCGGGATGGCCGGGGTCTTCACCGGTGTCGAGGGTCCGTGCCTGATTGACGGGAGCAGGCTGACCCTGCCACAGATGCTCCGGGAGGCTGGCTACGCGACGGCGATGGTCGGCAAGTGGCACCTGGGCATGACCTTCTCCGATGGGGATGGCAGGCCGGTGCACGAGATCGAACTGCCGTCGGGAACGCGCGAGGAAAGGATCGCAGCGGGTGTCGAGAGAGTGCGGCTGGTCGATTTCAGCCGCCCCATTCCGGACGGTCCCCTGGACCGGGGCTTCGACTCGTTCTTCGGCACGGTCGCGTGTCCGACGACGGACTGGCTCTACGCCTGGATTGAAGGCGACCGCGTCCCGGTGCCCCCGGAAGGGCTGCTGGACCGTCAGCCGCTCCCAAAGCACCCGTACGCCAACGACAACCGGCGTGGCATGATTGCTCCGGACTACGACCTCGAGCGTGTCGACCTGCGCTTCCTGGAGGAGAGCCTGCAGTTTCTCGAGGAACATGCCAGCCGCTCCCCTGACGAGCCCTTCTTCCTGTTCCATTCAATGCAGGCGGTGCACCTGCCGTCCTTCGCGGCACCCGAGTTCCATGGACGAAGCGGAGCAGGCCCTCACGGCGACTTCCTGCTCGAGGCGGACTTCATCGTCGGCGAACTTCTGACCGCCCTGGAACGACTCGGGCTCGCCGAGAACACTCTCGTCCTGTTCACCAGCGACAACGGTCCCGAAGTCACGACGGTCTACCACATGCGCACGGACCACGGGCACGACGGAGCCCGCCCGTGGCGGGGGGTCAAGCGGGACCAGTGGGAGGGCGGCCATCGCGTACCGACGATCGCCCGCTGGCCGGCCAGGATTCGCCCTGGACGGATCTCGGACCAAACCCTGAACCTGACCGACATCATGGCGACCCTGGCCACCCTGGCAGGGTACCCGTTGCCCAATGACGCCGCCGAGGATAGTTTCGATTTTTCGACTCTGCTGAGCGGGGACGGAGACGGGGTGCCGATTCGGGAGTTTACCCTCCACCAGACCAACCGGCTCCAGCTGGCAATCCGGCATGGCCCCTGGAAGTACCTGGACCACGCGGGATCCGGAGGGAACGACTACACCCGTCGCGAATTGGCTGGATTCGCTATTGACGACGGAGCACCGGATGCCCCGGCCCAGCTTTACGACCTATCCAACGACCCCGGGGAGACGAGGAATCTCTATGCGGCGGAGCCAGAGACCGCAACGCGACTGAAGAGGCGCCTCGACGAGTTGGTCGTGGCCGGTCGGAGCGCTCCCCCTCGCTAAACGCTACGTCAGGAACGCAGCCAAGGCGGGAAGCCCGTAGAAAAGCACCAGCAAGTAGGAAATCGCGGCGAGTTTCGACCGCGTAGCGATGTCCGCGAACCTGCGGACCACTCCGAGCACAATGTTCCTAACGGGGCCCCACGGGTATATCAGGACGGTCCCGGCGATATTGAACGCCAAGTGGGTCAGAGCGATCTCGACCCCTGTGTGGGCGTTCGGGCCGGAAACCGCAAGGGAGGCCATCAATGCCGTGATGGTAGTGCCGACATTCGCCCCGATCGTCACGGGAAACGCCTGCTCCAGCGTGATGATGCCCACTCCTGCCAGCGGCACGAGCAAGGAAGTGGTAATCGAACTCGACTGGACCATTGCCGTCACGAGGCACCCGACGGCGAGAGCCAGCAGCGCGGACCTGCCGAGGGCGCGCTCAATGAAGCGCTCCGCCTTGGAGAGCAACGCAGAGCGCAGGACCCGCACGATCAGTATCAGCGCAATGAAGATCAGCACGCCGCTCCCAACCGCAATCACGGCTCCCTGCGCTTGCGGGGCGTCGAAAAGTCCTCTCGAAGCCATTTTCAGCGGGACTGTGATCGCACCGAGCACAGCGGAGAACGGACTTTCGAAGGAACTCCCCGAGCCGATGGCGAGGCGGCCTGCGAAAGCCGCCGCTGTTTGCGAGAGGACACCAGTCGCAATCTCCAGAGGAAGCAGTACGAGGACGCTGAGATAGTTGAAGAAGTCGTGACACGTCGCCACGGAGAACGCCCGCCGGAATTCGTCCGGATTCCCGATGTGCGCGATCGAAACGATCGTGTTGGTCACGGTCGTGCCGATGTTCGCGCCCATGATCATGGGAACGGCATTAGCCAGCGGAAGCGGGTTGTCGGGTGCCGCCACCAAGCCAACGACCATGGACGTCGTAACTGAGGAACTCTGGACGAGCGTGGTGGCCAGCAGGCCGACCATAAGCGCGACGAAAGGGTTGGCCGTCGCACTGAAGAACGCGTCCAACAGGTTGCTGCCGAGGAGCTTGAAACCGTCCCCAAGTCCCTTAACGCCCGCCAGGAAGAGGAGCAGCAAGCAAGCCACCGCGATTCCAGCAAGCAGCGTTGACGGTCTTGCAGAAACGTCCCCTGAACGATCCAGTCCGGAAGTCATTGGGTCTAGGCCGATCGAAAATCCAGGCTAAGGGGCAATCCGACCGTGATCGCTAGCCTCGACCGAGCCGCCGGTGCGTCCAGAGGAGCCGGCTGAGGCTCTTGTCACCAGGGAGAATCACAACGCTCCGCTCGGTTGATCTGTCACGCCGTGCTCGCCAACCGCGACGGTCGGCACGAAATACGGCCTTTCAGTCGCCATTGTAGCCGTTTTTTGATCCTCAAGCGGGTCGGGTCTGCTCGGCAAAAAGCGTCTGTCCAGCAGCCTCGCAACATCTATGTTGCCCATTGCCGCCAGCAGGTTCTCGGCAACATGCGGGTTGTCGCGTGCCAAGTCCGCGATGAACCCGCGCAGCTTCTCCCGCACCGTCCCGGTCTTGTATGAGCAGACGCAGGGCGTCACCGGCAGACCGGCCTGCTCGACATAGCCCTTCGTCACCACCTCGGAAACATACACCAGTGGCCTGATCAGACGGAAGTCGCCGGACCTGGATACGGCTACTGGCGGCAGGGCGCTGAGCCGCCCGGTGAAGAGCGCATTGCGCAGCAGCGCTTCGCAGAGATCGTCGGCCGTGTGACCAAGGGCCACTACGTTGCATCCGAGTGCCGAGGCAACCTCGTAGACCGCGCGACGACGGTACCGACTACACATGTCGCAGCCGTGCCCGGGCTCTTCGTTCAGCAGTTGGAAGGACGGTTCGTCCCGGTAGTAAGTCCACGGAATGCCGCGGTCGGCGAGAAGTTTGCCAAGTGGCTTGACCGGGCGGACGAATTTCCCCTGCTCGATGGTGAACGCCTGCAGCGAGAACTTGACCGGGGAGCGCCGGGAAAGGTGATCCAAGGCGTCGAGCAGCGCTAGGGAGTCCTTGCCCCCGGACACGCAATGGCATTCATTTCCAGGTAGAGTCTGGAAGTTGGAATCGCTGTGGGCGA
>CAYWUV010000047.1:0-43552 GCA_964461235.1 uncultured Bryobacterales bacterium
CAGAAGCCGTCAGGGCCTTAAGTTAGCGGCCAAAACCTTAAGTTAGTGACATTGTCCCGCAGGCTCGGGCGAAACCACCGCCGAGGCCGTACGGATCGGATCGTTCCAGGGCGCTTGATGGATCCGCTTGCTCACACATTGGCCGGTGCCGCCCTGGCCGAGACACGGCTCGGGCGCTCAACCGCACTGGCTGTGCCGGCGCTGATCTTGGGGGCCAATGCCTGCGACATCGACGCGATCACGATGTTCATGGACCGTGATGTGTCCCTGGGCTTCCGCCGTGGATGGACTCACGGCGTGCTCGCTCTGGTTCTCCTTCCCATCTTGCTGACGTTTCTGTTGATGCTCGTCGATCGCGTTCACGGAGCCTGGCGGGGACGCGAGTCGAAGGCCCGGGCGCTTCCTCTCTTCGGGGTCACAGCGTTGGCCGTCGCTTCTCACCCGGCACTCGACTGGCTGAATACGTATGGCATTCGGTTCCTGATGCCGTTCGATGGAACGTGGTACTACGGAGACGCGCTCTTCATAATCGACCCCTATCTGTGGCTGCTGCTCGGTGCTCCTGTCGTGGTGGCCTGCAGCGCGTCTCGCACGGCGGCCTTCACCTGGATCCTGCTCGGGTTCGCCACCACGCTGCTTGTGACAGGGTTCGAAGGGGCACCGACGGCCACGCGAGTCCTTTGGTGTGCCGGCGTGACAGGGATCGTCTGGCTGCGATTCAAGGGACGGCGGTGGTCGCAGAGGGGCTCTCGGTTGGCCATGATCTGCCTCGGGGCTGCCGCTGTTTACATCGCGGGGATGGTTTCCGCCTCCCGGATCGCCGAGCGGAGGGTCGCAGCATGGATGGTCGAGCGCGGCAAGGTGCCCGAATGGATTCTTGCGAGTCCCGTCGCCGGGAACCCGCTCCGCCACGAGATCGTCGCCGCAGATGCCGAGCACTATCATTTCCTGCAAGTGGACTGGCTGGCGGACGAGCCGATCCAATCGGCGGGCTCCTCGATACCCCGCGGAGTGGATGGTCCAGTCGTAAGGGCCGCGCTTGCGGCTCCCCATGTCCGCGGCCTTGCGGAATGGTTGCGGTATCCGACCTACCGGGTCGAGGAAACGGCCGATGGCTTTCGGGTCTCGATTGCCGACTTGCGGTATGCACGCAGGCCGGGGGGAGGGCTTGGTGGGGTGGTGGTGGAGCTGGACCACAACCTCCAGCCTCGTGCGCCTTGATCGATTCCTGCCTTGAGCTTCTCATGGGCGGCGACGGGTGATCTCGATTGGCGGTCCCCCGCATTGCAGTCGGGCAGTCGTCGGATCTTGAAATCGCTGCGCGCGGCGATGTGAGCGCACCGAAAGAAGCCAGCATGGCGACGCGTCCTGGGCGGCACTGCCGAAACGGCCCGCACGCTTCGCTGCCAGCCCTTTGCGATTCGCGACCGGAGCAGGATGTCGATTGAGGCGCTGTCGCGCAATGGACTCGTTCAGGGTTGGGACGTAGTACTCCGATTGGCCTGTTCGCCTCAGGAAGGGACCAGAGTGCGATGTACTGCCAGCCCTATGGGGCAAGCAGGCGCAACTGGATCAGAGTCATGGGCAGCCGTTGAATTGACTGCGAAAATCGAAACGGGCGCTGGGGACACGAGCGTCGATGGGGATTCACCTCGGGGCACCGGCGCGTGAGCGCGGGGCCTCCGATAAAGGACGACGAGCCACCGATTTCCCGGCAGTTTCTTGAGTAGGAATGAGGGACCTTGATCGTCCCTGTGACTGGTAGACTGTCCGAAATGCTGCAGACAATTGCCCGTGACCGCGACGTATACGACGTGGTGATCGTCGGGTCGGGGGCTACCGGCGGAGTGGCGGCATGGCAGCTCGCTGAAGCAGGGCTGCGCACCTGTGTTTTGGAAGCGGGGCCGAAGATCACGGACTCGGACTTCACCGAGCACCTGATGCCCTACGACCTCAAATACCGAGGCAACTCGTTCAGCTTCCTGCAGAGCTCTCCAAAGTCGCCTGCACTGATGCGAAACCGCCCGATCCAGGGACGCGTTTACGCCTGTCGGGAGTCGAACTACGAGTGGTTCGTGGATGACGTACAGAATCCCTACCAGGCGCCAGAGGGCCGCCCGTTCCACTGGATCCGGATGCGGGTCCTCGGGGGGCGCTCGCTGTCGTGGGGCCGCCAGTCGTACCGGATGGGCGACATCGACTTTCGCTGCGCGGACCGCGATGGCTACGGGATGAATTGGGGTATCGAGTACAAGGACCTGGTTCCGTTCTACGAGAAGGTAGAGCGATACATCGGTATTTCGGGGATCGAGGAGGGATTGGAGCAGCTACCCGACAGCGTCTTCCAGCCGGCGATGCCGTTCAGTTGCGGAGAGGTCGCTTTTCGGAACCGACTGCGGGCCGAGATGGGCCGGGTCGCCACGATCGGGCGCACTGCGATCGTAACCAGGCCGCACAACGGCCGACAGGCGTGCCACTACTGCGGACCATGCGAGCAGGGCTGCATCACGCACTCGTACTACAACAGCCCGACGACGACCCTCAAGGCTGCGCTGGAGACGGGTAATTGCGACTTGATAGTCGACGCGGTTGCGAGCCATCTGGTCCGCGATCGCAGAACGGGGCGGGCTGCAGGCGTGGCCTACATTGACCGCAACACGCGCGCACCTGTAGAGAATCACATTATTCTGACGCCTCAGTCTCAGATTATTCCGGCAGCAGTTGAGCTGGGATTCTCGGTTTGATTGGCTCCTGCCGGAAGAGGAATAGGCCTGCGACTGCCTGAAGGCACCTGTAGGATTTGGACTTACAAGCCTGTCGAAGAAGCAACCGTGTCCGAAATAAACTGATTTCCAACCTCTTTGTCGTCAATTTAATTCGAGAAAAAATGGCCGTTTTCGGTCAAGATAATGTGAATTTCTACAGCACCCAGAGAGGTCCGGGGCAAGGTCGTGATGCTCTGCGCTTCGACACTCGAATCGACACGGCTCCTCATGCACTCCGCAGACCATGGCCTTGACTTCAATTCGAGCGGGGTACTGGGACACTACCTGATGGATCACATCAATCAGGGCGGGGCAGTCGGCATCATGCCCGGACTGGAGGCGAAGCCATGGTTCGGAAGCCCCCAGCGGCCGAACGGGATCTACGTGCCCCGGTTCATGAACATTGACCGTACTCACACGAATGGACTCCTCCGAGGCTTCGGCTACCAAGGCGGAAGCTCGCCATCCTTCAACCTGTCCGCCAAGGGGTTCGGCACGAAGTTCAAGCAAGCCGTACACGATGAAAGTCACTGGGCGACGTTTCTTTTCGGCTTCTGCGAGACGCTGTCCCAGTACGACAACCATGTCGTTCTGAACAAGGACCGGCGGGATGCCTGGGGTGTTCCGACAATTGATATCCGCTTTGACTGGTCCGAGAATGACAAGGCCCTCTGGCGCGAATCACGAATCCAGGCAGCCGAAATGCTGGAAGCGACTGGACATAAGGGGGTCTTCATGATGGGCGAACCATCCGTTGGCGGGTCCGCGATTCACGAGGTCGGCACTGCTCGGATGGGATCCGATCGTAGGAAGTCCGTCCTCAACACCTGGACGCAGGCGCACGACGTGGACAACGTCTTCGTGACTGACGGAGCCGCCTGGGTGTCGATCGGATGCCAGAATCCCACGCTGACCATGATGGCGATTACGGCAAGAGCGGCCGGCTACATTGCAGAGGAAGGCCGGAAGGGCCGCTGGGGATAGCGTTATCGTTCCGGATTCGGTCTTGGGTGGCCGGCTACCAAGCATCGGTCCTGCGTCCGGAGTCCCGAAAAGGGGACCGGCTTGTTCGCGGAACCTATGCGCGGACACGGGCGTCTTCGAACGTTTCTGGGAGAGGCCTGTTGACTGTTAAGCTAAACCGCATGCTGCAAGCGATCGCCCGGGACCGTGACGTCTACGATGCGGTGATTGTCGGCTCGGGGGCCACGGGCGGCGTGGCGGCTTGGCAGCTTGCTGAAGCCGGCCTTCGCATCTGCGTGCTGGAAGCGGGTCCGAAAATCACGGACGCGGACTTCACTGAGCACGTGTTGCCGTATGACCTCAAGTACCGCGGCAACTCGTCGGGATTCGTCGGTGGAATCCCGAAGTCGCCCGTATTGATGCGCAACCGGCCCATCCAGGGACTGGTCTACGCCTGCCGGGAGTCCAACCACGAGTGGTTCGTGGACGACATCAAGAATCCCTACCAGACACCGGAAGGCCGGCCTTTCCACTGGATACGGATGCGTGTGCTCGGCGGTCGTTCCCTTTCGTGGGGGCGCCAGTCGTATCGCATGGGAGACATCGATTTCCGCTGCGCCGATCGTGACGGCTATGGAGAGAACTGGGGTATCGAGTACAAGGACTTGGTTCCGTACTACGAGAAGGTGGAACGCTATGTCGGTATCTCCGGAATCGAGGAAGGGCTTGAGCAACTGCCGGATAGCGAGTTCCTCCCGCCGATGCCGTTCAACTGCGGGGAAGTGATGTTCCGCAACCGGCTGCGCAAGCGGATGGGGCGAGTGGCGACGATTGGGCGCACGGCGATCATAACGGTTCCGCACAACGGGCGGGCGGCGTGCCACTACTGCGGACCGTGCGAGCAGGGCTGCATCACCCACTCGTACTACAACAGCCCCACTACGACCTTGAAGGCGGCACTCGAGACGGGAAACTGCGACTTGGTAGTGGATGCTGTGGCGAGCCACGTTACACGCGATTCGAGGACGGGCCGGGCCGCCGGAGTGGCCTACATTGACCGCAACACGCGAGCACCCAGGGAGGTGCGAGGGAAGGTCGTCCTGCTCTGCGCTTCGACGCTGGAGTCCACGCGGCTCCTGATGCACTCTGCAGACCAAGGCTTGGACTTCAATTCCAGCGGCGTATTGGGGCATTACCTGATGGACCACATCTACCAGGGCGGCGCTGCCGGGAAGCTACCGGATGTAAAGGCGAATCCGTGGGCGGGTATGCCCCGGCGACCTAACGGAATGTACATCCCCCGCTTCGTCAACATCGATCGCGGCCATACGAACGGGATGATCCGGGGATATGGGTACCAAGGCCGGAGCGGCCCTTCCTTCAATCTTTGGGCTAAGGGGTTTGGTGCCGGATTCAAGGAGGCTGTTCACGAGCAGGCTACGTGGGGCACGGGCTTCGGGGCCTGGTGTGAATGTCTCCCCCAGTACGACAATCACGTCGTCCTGAACAGGGACCGGCGGGATGCGTGGGGCATTCCGACCCTCGACATCAATTTCGAGTGGTCCGACAACGAGAAGACCCTATGGAGCCACGCGCGGAACCAGGCAGCGGAGATGCTCGAAGCGACGGGCCACAAGGGAGTTCGCTTGACCGGCAGGCAGTCCGTCGGCGGGTTCTGCATCCACGAGGTCGGGACTGCTCGGATGGGCAAGGACCCGAAAAAGTCCGTGCTGAACACTTGGGCCCAGACCAACGACGTGGACAACGTCTTCGTCACCGATGGTGCCGCGTGGGCATCGATCGGCTGCCAAAACCCGACGCTCACGATGATGGCGATCACCGCCAGGGCTGCCGACTACATCGCCGACGAAGGTCGAAAGGGTCGCTGGGGCTAGATCACTGACCTGAACCGGACGCGGCTTCCTGCGAGCCCCTCCCGCCGCTTGGCAGGCGAGACAGCATTTCGTATAGACGCTCCCAGGTGTAGATTCCCGTCGAATGTCCGTCGCTCCAGAAGACTTGGATGGCATATCGCCCGACCGGCTCGATTTTCGTCGGATATACGAGGATCGGCAGGAGGCTTTCTGTGACGATACGTTTCCCGGTAACCTCGTCCACGCAGCTGGCACATGGGCACTGGCCCCGCAAGAAACGGGCGGGGTAGACCGCATCCTCCCCCGAGTTCCACCGTATTGCGACATCGTGCGCGCCGTGCCTCCGGATTTCGGTCGGTCGCGGATGAGCCAACCCAGCCATGATTCCGTAATTGCAGTGTAGCTGCCGCCTTGCCCGCTTGAGCTGAGGCTTGGGAATCAGTAGTTCTTGAACGGTCCCCGTGGTTCGGCGTCGGCCATGGCCCGTCCCCACTCGTCGTAGCGGTGTTGCAGTCTCTGGCGAATATCGGGGAGTTGCGCACTCAAGTCATGGGCCTCGCCGAGGTCTTCAGACAGATCGAAGAGGCCTCCGCCTCTCCTCGAATTCACCAGCTTCCATTTGCCGACCCGGGCGCCGTACTCACCCTGTCGCTCCCAGAACATGGACTCTCGTTTGGATCCCTCGCGCCCCTGCAGCACGGGCAGCATGTCGAAGCCGTCGAGCACGACGCCTTCCGGCAGCTCCACCCCGGCCGCTGCCAGGAGAGTGGGGAAGACCTCGAGGGCAGACAGGAATTCGTCGTTGACCGTGCCGGGTGAAATCTCCGCTGGCCAGCGGATGAGGAACGGCACTCTCACTCCGCCTTCGAACATCCTTCCCTTGCTGCCCCTAAGAGGGCCGGCATCTCCGCCCCCGCCGGGACCGTTGTCCGACACGAAGATCACGATTGTGTCTTCGCGCAGCTCGTGCTCTTCTATGTGGTCGAGAACATTGCCGATCGACTCATCCATGCAGGTCACGGCCGCCATGAATTTGTGTCGCCGCTCCTCGTCTAATCCGTCAGGGGAAGGGTAGCGGTCCAGGCATCTCCCGGGTGCCTGGACGAATCCCCGAATTCCTCGGTTCAGGCTGGAGGCGCCATGCGGGGCATTGTAGGAGAGATACACGAAGAACGGTTCGTCGCGATGCCGGTCGATGAAACGGGTCGTCTCTCTTTCGAATAGGTCAGTGGTGTAGACGCCCTTGTCCTTCTTGGTGGCGCGATTGCCCCGGTACATGGAGGGAATGCCGTAGCGTTCATGTGTCCAGTAGTCGATGCCGGTGTTGACGAAACCGTAGAAATCGCTGAAGCCCCGCTGGAGTGGCAAGTACCGGTTCAACGACCCGAGGTCCCATTTTCCGAACACTCCCGTTGCATAGCCGGCCTCTGACAGGACTTGAGACAACAGCACTTCCCGCGTGTCCATCCCGAGGATGCGCTCAGGGCTGATCTCGTATTCGTACAAGGGGTACTCGTATCCGTCGTTGACCCGGTCGTTTCGGAAGTTGTCGTATGTGCCGTTGCGTTGTGGATACCGACCTGTCAACAGGGCTCCTCGCGAAGGAGTGCAGACAGGGAACGCCGAATAGTAGCTCGTCAGCCGCGCGCCCTCCGACGCCAACCGGTCCAGTCGAGGAGTCAGGATGTCAGGGCTGCCCATCGAGCCCAAGTCCATGTATCCCTGGTCATCGGAAACGATCAGAACGATGTTGGGAGGGCGTCCGGAAAGGCCCATTGTCAGTGCAAGGAACAGGACAGTTGCTCGCGGTATCATTCCGTGACATTGTAGTCGCGCGGAGGTGCACTGAGCGCCGCAGCATCGAACCCGCCGACAGCCGTTCGAGGCTTGTCTTCCGTCCCGAACCCCATGAGCCAGGCCGACAACTCTGACTCATCATCGACACAGCTACGTCCTGGTTTGGCGACTCTCTCGTCCTAATGCACTCACGTCCGACTTGCTGCTTCCCGTTGGGGCACGGTCTCCTGACGTCTGATTCCACTCAATTCAATGAGTAAACGCTCCGCTGACGGCTACGTAAGCGGCCTTGAAGTACATGCAGCCGTGGCAATTGGAGTGCTGTTTCCGGCAGAAGAATACCCTGCTGCGGATACGGCCGGTGTACCGCTGACGGGACGAGATGATCGGGGGCACCTGTTCTGCTCGTTCTTGGTCTTGGTTGTGAACTGGGAACTGGAGTAGCGGATCGGGCGGGCGGGGATCGAGACCGAGCGGGAGGAGGTCGTGCGGGCCTCCGTCCGCTCCCACGCAACCGTGATGGAACTGCACGGTAAGAGGCTTGCGGTACGGACGACGGCGCAGCCAGCGGTGGCGGCGGGAGCGAGATGCGAGGGGCGAGGTGGCCACCCGCCTGCTGGGTGGGTCGAGCGCGGCTGGCTTGACTCGTTTCCAGCTCGACCGACACCTCCGGGAGCCCCCTCTGGTGTCACGCTACATCGACCCATTCCGGTAACTCCCTTCCTCGCGATTGCTCCCCGATCGAAACTGTCGAAGATAATTCTGATTCGCGACTTCCGGCGTCGAGCTGCTGTGGTCCTTCACCGATCTTACAGCCCTAGGTTTCGTGCCCGAGTTGGAATGTCCGTACCTGTCAGGAGTGGTGCAGGGATGCTGTAGGCAAGTCAATGCGAGCTCGCGGCGCATCGGCGGTCCAAGCGGACAAACCGGGATCGGGGAACGGCTTGGGGGGAGTGCAGATCGAAGATTGGCCATTCCCCCGGGGTTGGCTCCGGGGAAACCCGATCATGCGGTGGCGAGCATGATGCCCCGGGCGCACTGCCGGCAAGCGAACCCACGGCCGGTCACCATGCGGACCTACCGGCTCTGGTTTCGGGCGAGCGGAAGCCCTCCGAGTTCCGTCTGCGGATCCATGTTGGGTGGGCCGTCTCGCACGGGCTGGACTGCGATCTAACGCACTGGTTGCCGCGGTTAATTCCCGTGCGCCACTGTCATTGAGAGGAGGCATCCGCAAGCGCATGTCGTATTCGGAGGAGGGAGATGGCCGATTGCCGGTGGTAGTGTAAGTTTGAGTGCCCGCTGAACACTGCCCGACGGAGAGTATATGCATGGCACGACGGCGGCAGGTCAAGCGGACCAATACTGGCCCAGGATCAGCCCGGAACAGCAACGTGTCTCTCGGCAATGCGGCCGAACTGTCGGCTATGACGGGCCCATTGCGCTGGTCGATGCGGCGGTCGCCGCCGATCTCGAAGCGCTAGATTGCGAGAACAATCGGGTATGAGCATCGATACCACTTTCCTGCGACGGTGCATCGCCTCGCTCGAGAGGGCGGCTCAGGAGATCGAACGGCATGAGCCTGGCGACGATTTTCTGTATGACATCTACCGCGCCGCCTGCGTCAAGGAGTATGAACTCGTACTGGAACAAAGCGGCAAGCTGCTGCGCAAGCGGCTCGGGGCGTACTTCGCCAGCAACCGCCAAGCGGACCGCTTGACATTCAAGGACCTGTTTCGACACGCCGCCCGGCACGACTTGATCGATTGTGAGGCGGTAGAGCGGTGGATAGGCTACCGCGACAATCGCAACGACACGGCACATAACTACGGGGAGAATTTCGCTGCAGCCACCCTGAAGCTGCTGCCGGCGTTCGTCGACGACGCGAAGGCGCTTGCCAATTTGATCGAGCAGGCACCTGATGAGCAGCCATGACTGACCGGATTCACTTGTCGCCGAGTCACCGTCAAGTCCTCGAAGGTCTGCTCCGCGAACATCTGCCCGGCATTGAGGTTTGGGCTTACGGCAGCCGAGTGACCGGCAGGAGCCACGACGGCAGCGACCTCGACCTCGTGCTGCGGGGGCCCGGGTTGAAAGCGATCCCGATCGATCAGTTGGTCAACTTCGAGGACGCCGTCCGTGAGTCAAGGATCCCGTTTCTTGTCGAGGCTCGGGACTGGGCGCGGTTGCCCGAGCGATTTTGCCGGGAGATCGAGCGGAACTACGTGGTTTTGGCTACCGACGCGACCGACGCCTGACGGGCTGAAGTCTCGCTGAGTGGGTCAGCGACATGAATCCGTCCGGCAACCGCATTTGGATCCAAGCCGCGGCCAATTGGAACATTCGAGACGTGGGCGATCCGATCGGCGCGTGAGGTGGGAGTGCGGCGTGTGTCGGTTAGCAGGATTCCGATTGGCCCGTCCAATGTCTGGTACTGCAGTTCCGTTCACCCATTGGTCTCCCGAAAATAGCGGCGTGCCTCTGCCATCACTCGGGGCGAAAGCCAGAGACTGGAAACCATGGTGGGAATTGACATGAATCCGTACATGCCGTCGATGAAGTCAATCACGGCCGTGAGCGATGTCATCGCCCCGATGATGATTGCTGACACGTAGATGTACTTGTACAGTCCTTGCTGATGCGCTCCGATCAAGAATCCTAGCGACTTTTCGCCGTAATACCCGCACGTGAGGATCGTGGTGATCGAGAAGAATGTCACGCACGTGACGAGGATGAGTGTTCCGAATCCCGGCAAGGCCTGCGCGAAGGCGGCCGCAGTCACCGTCACGCCGCTCATCCCGGCGTTTTCCCAAGTCCCTGTAGACAGGATGATTATCGCAGTGCAAGTGCAGACCAGCAGAGTGTCGACGACTGGGCCGAGCATCGCCACGAGTCCTTCCCGGACTGGCTCGTTCGTCTTTGCAGCGCCATGGGCCAGCGCTTCAGAGCCGATGCCCGCCTCGTTCGAGAATGCCGCACGACGGACGCCCGTCACGATCACTGTCCACAGGGCCCCGCCGGCCACGGCTCGCCCCGTGAAGGCATCGCTGACGATCTGGGACAACATTTCAGGGACCTCGCCAATGCTCATGGCCACGATGGCCAGGCCGGATGCGAGATACAGGATTACCATTGCCGGAACCAGTCGCGATGCGACGCGACCGATGCGCTGGATGCCGCCAATCAGTGCCCAACCCGCAAGCACGGAAATAGCCAGCCCCACGGTGAGGTTAAAGGCTCCGGGCCTTGAGGGGTCGGATATCAGCCCAAAAGGAATCGCCACGGTGTCGCGCAGGATTTGTGTGAACTGGTTCGATTGGAACATTGGCAGGGTGCCGAACAAGGAGCAGAACGAGAAGAGCATTGCTAGTGGTTTCCACTGGCGTCCCAGCCCGTAGACGATGGCGTACATCGGGCCGCCCTGAATGACACCTCGGCTGTCGGGACCTCGAAACTGGATCGCGATGGTGCAGGTGAAGAACTTTGTCGCGATCCCCACGAACGCGCATACCCACATCCAGAAGATGGCTCCGGGTCCTCCGGTCTGGATTGCCAAGGCCACCCCTGCGATATTGCCCATGCCGATGGTCCCGGCCAGAGCGCTGCTGAGTGCGTGAAAGTGCGAAACCTGACCGGTGTCATCGGGATTGTCGTACTTGCCCATGAGAATTCGGAGCCCATGGGAGAAATGCCGGAAGGGAAGAAGACGGGAGTACAGGAAGAAGTAGCAGCCGCCCCCGAGAAGCAAAGCCAGGACGCCCGGCCCCCAGGCAACCGCGGCGAAGTCGCCCATGAGGCTCGCGATCATTTCCATCGAACAAGTATGGAGCAAACTGTCCGCACTGGTCCGGCTTCCTGGTTGGAACCGTTGCTAGGACCGAGGGTTCGCCCAGGCTAGGGCCGGGCTGTCCTCAAGCGGCAGGATCGAGGCGCGAGCCTCGCAACAGCCGGCTGGCGAGGAGGCCGACCATCACGCAGCTGAGTACACCGACCGCCCCGTAGAGGAAAAAGTGCAGGTCAGTGTGCTGCTGAACCCAGTACAGGATCATGACGCTCGAAACAGCTCCCACCATTGCGCCGGAACCGTTCGCACTGCGGAAGAACATGCCGAGCGCGAACAGCCCCGCCAGCCCTCCTCCCAGAAGGCCCATCATCCCTTGGAAGGTGTCCCACAGGGACCCGATGTCGAATGTGGCGAGGGCGATGGATGTCACGGTTGCGAGGAGACCGAGACCGGCGGTTAGCAGCCGGGCCAGCGCCAGCCGCTTCCTTTCGCTCGAAGACGGCCGGAACCGCACGAAGAAATCGGTGACGAGCGCGGCTGACACGCTGTTGAGGCTGCTGTCGAGGGTCGACATCGACGCAGCGAAGACGGCCGCGATCAGGAGGCCGGCAACCCCCGCCGGCAATTGTTGGGAAATGAACAGCGGAAAGATCGAATCCGTTGGCAAGGCAGGGTCCAACAGGGTTGGGTTGGACCGGTAGAACGCCCAGAGGCCCGTGCCTAGCAGAAAGAGGGTAAGGGTCGACGGGACGATCAGGATCGCGTTCGTCCAGATGGACCGCGCCGCGGATTTCTCATCCTTGGTCGTGAAGTACCGCTGCACGACGGCTTGATCGGACGTGTATGGCACTAGGTTCATGAACAGATTGCCGACAACCACCACCCAGACCGCCGTTGTCGTCCAGTCCCAAGTCCAATTGAACATGTGGAACTTGTCGTACGACAGTCCCTCTGAGACGAGCCCTGAGAGTCCGCCGTCCAAGTTCGTCAGGAGGATGACCAAGCTGAGCAGCGCCCCTCCGTAAAGGACGAAGACCTGTACCACGTCCGTCCAAATCACCGCCTTCATGCCGCCCATAACTGTGTAAAGGGTCGATAGGGCTCCCATCGCGACGATGCATGCGTAGACGCTGATGCCCGTTACGGTGGAGAGAGCGATCGCGGGCAGGAAGAGCACAATGGACATCCGGCCCACCTGGTACAGCACGAACGATATGCTTGCGTACATTCGCACGGGCAAGTTGAACCGGCTCTCGAGGTACTCATAGGCGCTCGTCATCCGGACCCGCCTGAAATACGGCAGGTACAGGAATACGACCGGAAACGCGATCATCACGATCGTCATCTGCAGAAGGAAGTAGACCCAGTCCGTTGCGTAGACCTTGGCGGGCACCGCCATGAAGCTGATGGAAGACAGCTGCGTTCCGAAGATCGACAGCCCCGTGGCCCACCACGGCATCCGCCTTCCTGCAAGGAAGAAGTCCTCCGTCGTCGATCCCTTGCTTGCGAAGTAGACTCCCATCATTACGAGGACCACGAAATAGGCGACGAGGGTCGCGTAGTCTAGCTGCTCGAAGCCCGGCGCCGAGGTTGCGAGCCTAGCCGCGAGGAGTCGCGTCGTTGCATCGCCTGGGCCAGACGCAGGAGAGACGGTTACGAGCAAGTCTTGCCACTGCGTGCTCGATGCACGAACCACCTCGGTCGGAGGCTCGCCCAAGCTTACCCAGGTGTCGGTGATCGTATGGTAGGCGAGCGCACTGACGGGCGCCCCCGGTTCGCCGGCCATCGTGACGACATGGGTCGGTCCCATCGGGACGGCTGACCCGAACGCAGGCGACGGGCTGCGGGTAACCTCCGTCCAACCCGTTGCGGACGCGAACCGGTATGCATCGGCGAGCGCGTCGCGCTCCTGGTATTGTTCCGTGACCGATGTGGAACCCCCGAAAAGGAGAAGGGCTCCGTCCTGCGAACTCAACCCTGCGGAGTGGCGCGCCGGGCCTGGCAGTGCCGGGGCTGTCTCCCAAATTGGCTCGGACGCGTCTAGATCAAGGCGGAGGAGATCTCCTGTCGGTTCTGGCGTGTTCGCTTGGCGCAAGCCGCATGCGAGATAAACTATGGACCCAATGCAAAGTGAACTCGAGCGGGCCCGAGGCTCAGGAAGGGGCGGTAGTTCCTCGTATGCCAGCTCACCGCCCTCGAACCCGACCCGGTACGCGGAGGCGACGTATTCTGCGCCGATTCCCGCGGTTCCACCGGCGAAGACTGCATATGTGCCGGACGAGCTGGAGGAACCGAAGGCCGCCGCGATAGGCAATGGAGTCGTCGAGCGCCATTCCGATGCCGGACTGTCTAGGACCCATGCATCTGCTGTCGCGAGGGCGTTGCTGTCGCTGGCCGATTGTGCCGACCGACCAAGCCCGCCCGCCACGACAAGCCTGTTGTCGATCACTACGATGAAGGCGCCCTCGGCACCCGCGCGAGAGGGCAGGGGAGGCAGGCTGGTCCACTCCAAGTTGGCTGCATTGACAGGGATCGCAGTGATCCAGGCCAAGACGACCAAGAGACCTAACGCTCTGGGTCTTGCGCAGGGGGATTTCAGACTCGGTGCTGCTTCCATTTGCCGCGTCGGAAGAGTATGTACCCGATTGCCATCCAAGTTGCTCCAGAGACTACCAGAGACACGTAGACGCCCGCGGCCTCGAAACCCAGCCGGGTGGACAGGAAATAGGCCAGCGGAAGCTGCCAGCACCAGTAGACGAGAAAGTTCACCCAGGCGGGTGTGGCAGTGTCGCCAGCGCCGTTGAATGCTTGGCCGAAAACCATCGAGAAACCGGCAAAGATGTAGCCCGCACTCAGGATTTTGAGGCTCTCCACGCCGTGGGGGACGACTGCGGCGTCGATCGTGAACACTTCGATCATCGGTTTCGCGAAGGCCCAGAAAATCACCGCGATCCCGCCGAGCATGGCGAAATTCACGAACCCGGTCATTATCACGGCCCGCTCGGCCCGGTCTGGCTTCTTCGCTCCCAAGTTCTGTCCGACCAGCGTCGCGGCCGCGTTGCTAACGCCCCAGGACGGGAGGATGGCGAAGTGGATCAGCCGGAGTGTGACCGTGTAACCGGCCAGCACTGCCTCGCCGAACAGGGCGATGATCCGTGTGACTCCCAGCCACGCCGCGGTCGCCACGAAGAACTGCAGCATGCCCGTTGCGGATATTCGGATCAGGTTTCGGAAGACAGTTCGTTCCCACCGCAGGCAGGTCCTTGTTATCGAGATCCTTCCCTTGCCTCCGAACAAGACCCAGAATTGATAGGCGACACCTGTTCCTCGGCCGACAGCAGTGGCAAGCGCTGCTCCCAGGAGTCCGAGCTGGGGGAACGGTCCGATTCCGAAGATCAGCACCGGATCCAGAACGATGTTGATGAGGTTGGCAAGCCAGAGAGCTCGCATGGCGAGCGCTGCGTCACCCGCTCCGCGCAAAATGGCGTTGTTGAGGAACAACAGGAAGATCGTCACGGAACTGGCAAAGAGCACTGTTGTGTACGGAGATCCGGCCACGATTGCCTCCGTGCCCCCCATCCAGCGGAGCATCTGGGGGGCGATTGCAGCTCCCAACAGACTGATCGGAACGGCACCCAGGATGCCGGCGAGGATGGCCTGCCAGGCGGCCAGGCCAGCACCTTCCGGATTGCCTTCCCCGATCCGGCGCGAGACCGTCGCGGTGGTGCCCATTGAGAGGCCCATCACGATTGCGAACACCAGGATGATCAGCGAGCCGGTCAGCCCCACCGTCGCTACGGCCGCCGAACCGAGCTTTCCCACGAAATAGATGTCGACGAGACCGAATGTTGATTCCATGACGAGCTCAAGCATCATGGGAATCGCGAGCAGCACGATAGCTCGCGGCAGGGGGACGAGCGTGTAGTCTTCTCTTGATCCGCGAATCGCATCGGGCACTGCCTGCCAGAGCGACTTCGGGTCACTAGATAGGGAATCGTCCGATTCCCGGTGCTCTTGGACGCGGTCCATGTCCAGTTCCGGTCTAGCCCGGGAACGGCTCAGGCGCCCATTGTCCCATAGGGGATTCGCCCAACCGGCCCCTCCGGTTGCTCCGTTTCCTGTCGCCTGCGGCCCTCAATCCGGCCTGGCCTGTCAGGAGGTGGTAGGCTTTTGGCGGATTCCCAGAGTCCTCATCTTGCGATGCAGATTACTTCGCTCCAGCCCGAGCGCTTCCGCAGCCTTGGTGACGTTGCCGTTCGTCGCCTCCAGGGCCCGTTCGACATACTCGCGTTCGTACGTATCGCGTGCCTCTTTGAGGCTTGAGAATCCTGCCAACGGTGGTCGTGTGGCACGTCCGCCCGATGCTTGGTCGGGTAGCTGGCGCACCCCGATTTCCGTCGCTTCGGTGAGAATGACGATACGTTCCATCAGGTTCTTCAGTTCGCGGACGTTGCCGGGCCACGGCCGGGATACCAACGCTTGGGCGGCTTGTCGCTTGAGGCGTTTCCGCCTGCGCCCGTAGGCTGTTGAGAACTGGTCCAGGAAATGCTGGGCGAGCACAGGGATGTCCTCCAGGCGGTCGCGTAGCGGGGGCACGTGGAACGGCACCACGTTGAGCCTGTAGAAAAGATCCTCCCGGAAGTTCCCATTGGCGATCTCCTCCTCGAGGTTCTTGTTCGTTGCCGCGATGACCCGAACATCCACTTGTACGGTCTTGCCGGCTCCGACCGGCTCGAATCGCTGCTCTTCGATCACCCGCAGGACCTTGGATTGCGTCCTGAGGCTCATGTCGCCCACTTCGTCAAGGAAGAGGGTGCCGCAGTCCGCGAGCTGGAACTTGCCTGTCCTCGCCTTGTCATCGGAAGGCAGCATGCCCTGAGCGTGCCCGAAAAGCTCGCTCTCGATGCGATCTTCCGGGATCGCCGCGCAGTTCACGACTACAAAACGGCCGCTCGCCCGAGGACTTGCCTCATGGATGGCGTGGGCGACGAGCTCCTTTCCCGTTCCGCTCTCTCCGTAAACCAGTACACGGCCGTTCGTCGGAGCCATCAGGGCGATCTGCTGTCGGACAGCCTGCATTGGCACGCTATTGCCGATGATTTGGAGGCTTGCGCCGATCTCGTCGCGCAGCGACGCATTCTGCACCATGAGGTTGCGATGCTCCACCGCATTGCGAACGGCGAGCAGCACCCGATCCACCGAAAGGGGCTTCTCGAGGAAGTCGTGAGCCCCGAGCTTCGTCGCCCGCACGGCACTTCCGACAGTCCCGTGCCCCGAGATCATCACCACGACGGGTTTGCCGGAGTCCTCCGCGCTGCTCATTCGCTCAAGCGTCTCTATGCCGTCGATGTCCGGGAGCCAGACGTCGAGCAAAACGACGGCGTAGTTCCGGGCCGAGAGCCGCTCGAGGCACTCGTTCCCGGTTTCGACGGACTCCACGGAGTAGCCCTCGTCCTCCAATACGTCCGTGAGAGTCTCCCGTATCCCTCGTTCGTCATCGACGATCAGGATGCGGTCCGCCCCCGACCGCGTCATGCGATCACCTCCCGTGACCCGGCCGCCGCTGGTACCTCGATAATGAACCGCGAACCGGACGGCCGGTTGGCCTCGACTCGGATCGAGCCTCGGTGGCCACTAATGATGCTGCGCGTGATCGGGAGTCCCAGGCCGGTGCCCCTTTTCTTGGTGGAGAAGTACGGCAGGAACAGCTTTTCCTTGTCCTCCGGCGAGATCCCCGGGCCCGTGTCGGCAACGGTCAACTCGATGTCGGA
Source organism: uncultured Bryobacterales bacterium (assembly GCA_964461235.1). GTDB lineage: Bacteria > Acidobacteriota > Terriglobia > Bryobacterales > UBA6623 > VXMF01. Next base: position 16,952 of record CAYWUV010000047.1, read on the forward strand.
GGAGTCGGGCGTGGCGCAGGTCGAGATGACGATCTCCTTCACCCAGCAGTCCTGAAGGGCCTCGGCTGCGTTGTCGATCAGGTTGACGAGAGCTCGCTTGAATGGTTCTGGGTCGACCATCGCCGGAGGGCAGGACGGATCCAGGCTCACCTCGATGCTGATGTCGGGAAGCCGGCCCTCGAAGACTCCAACGGCCTCCCGGACCAGCGTGTTCAGGTCGACTTCTTCGGGCTGAATGGTGGGGAATCGAGCCAGGTGCGAAAAGTTGTCCACAAGCTCCTTCAAGGATTCGACTTCGCGTTGGATTGTGGAGGTGCACCGGGAGAGACGGTCCTGTACGGCGGCGCGCTCCTCGCCATCGGTGGCGGCTTGGTGTTTCTCGAAGAGCCGGTCGATCGTTCCAGCGGCCAGAGCAATCGGAGTCAGCGGGTTCTTGATCTCGTGAGCAACGCGCCGAGCGACCTCTTCCCAAGCCTCGGAGCGCTGGGCGCGGACTAGTTCGGTAGTGTCCTCCAGGACGACGACGAATCCGTGGTCACGGTCGCCGGGGTCGAGTGACGAGACTGTGACGCTGAGGTGCATCCGGCGCCCCATACGCTCGATTTCGAAATCTCGCGTTGCGATTCCAGTCCGCCCGGCGCTGCTGAACATGTGTTGGAACGCCGATCTGTCCTCACCGTCGAGGAGTTCGGTCACGGACGCGAGAGCCGAGATATCGCGGGGTTCCGCAATCCGGCGAGCGGATTCGTTGAACTTGTGAATCTTCTTCTTCGCATCGACCGACACGACTCCTGGCGTAATGCTCTCGAGGATGGCGTTGATGAAGCGGCGGCGGTCCTCAAGCTCGGTGTTGGCCACGGCCAGGCTCCGATTGCTCTCCTCCAGTTGACGGGTCTTGGCTTCCAGGGTCTGCCCCATGCGATTGAAGGACTCGACCAGAGCGGCGAGTTCGTCGGTCGCGGCGGTGTTCACGCGGTAATCCAGGTGGCCGCCAGCCAACTGACCGGTGGCTGTTACAAGGGCCTCGACCGGGCGGGTGATCTGCTTGGACGCGAACTGTGCGAGCCAGACAGCGATGAACAGCATGAACAGCGTGATCATGGCGAGGATGAATGCATACAACCGCCATGCCGTTGGGCGGAAGGCCTCGAGCCGCTGCCATTCCTGAACCTGGGCTTGCATGAAGGTCAGTTCTGCTGACATCGATTCCGGAATCGTCTGCCCAATCACGACAAGTCCCGGGCCGGACGGAATCGGCGCCGTCGCGAAGAGCCACCCAGCAATTACCCCTTGCATGGCGGATTCCGCTCCGGGTTCGCCGATCGATCGGAGTTGGTCCGGGACTTTCTCGCCATCACTTGCGACTTCTGCGCGCGACCCGGTGCCCTGGAACGGCACCACTGCCAGGTAGTCGGCGGACCCCGACGATCGCAGCGCGTCGCGCAAGGGGCCTGACAACTCAGCTGCCGGTTGCCAGTCAGAGAGCCCGGGGATGCCCGCCACACGCTCGGCAGTTTCGCGAAGGCTCGCGAGACTCTCTCCGGTTGCGCTGTCCATCAAGCGCTCCGCACTGCGCAGGACGTCGACCGTCGGTTGCGAGAACCATTTGTCCAGGTTGCGATTGAGCAGCGTGATCGAGTAGTACACATGCAGCGCAATCGGGGCGGCGCTCAAGGCAAGGACACCGAGCACTAGCTTGGTCCTGATGCGGGATCCGAGGATCCCGGCTCGGCGGTCCAGGTAGAGCTTGACCAGGTTCCGGAATACCAGGAAGCCGACGACAAGTGTGCCGAGAACGACACATGTCGACAAAGCCCACAGCACGAACGTGACGGCTGGGCTTTCCGGTCGGAAGCTCCCGAAGTCCAGTGAAGTGAGCCAGAAACACAGGGCCAGCAGGAGCGCGAGGGGCACGCCCCATGCGACTGCCACCAGCAACTTGGTCCGGTTGGCCAACTCAGATCATTCTAGCGGGGCATCCGGAGAGTTGCTCCCCTTGCCGCGGATCTCCTGCCCGCCGGTTGGGTTGTGCGGATGAGATTCGGTCGCGTCTCGAAGTCCCGCGCTTACCGCGCCAAAGCCGCGGCGTAGTTCCGGATCTCTTCAGCGGCGTAGCCGATCTCTTCGAGGATCTCCTCTGTGTGCTCGCCTGGAGCGGGCGGCACCCTTCGCAATGGAGGGCGCTCTCCGTCGAACCGAACTGACATCTTCATGTCCCGGTAACCGGGAATTTTCGGGTGGGGTTGCGGCTCGAAGATCCGGTTGGCCCGCACTTGAGGGTCGTCGACCACTTGGGCAATGTCCTGGATCGGGGAACATGGAACTTGGTGAGCCTTGAGCAGTTGGTCCACTTTCTTGGTGGGCAGCTGTCGGGTTCGCGAGGACAGCAGTTCCCTCAGGACGTCACAGTTCTGCACTCTCGTCGGATTGTCCTTGAACCTTTCATCACGGGCGGCTTCGCTAATTCCCAAGGCATCGCAGAGCCTCCGGAAGATCCCGTTGGTTCCTCCGCAAATCATGATCTGACCGTCCTTGGTAGGGAACGCCTCGTACGGAGCCACCATGGTGAGCCCGGTGCCCATGCGCCGCGGCACATTGCCGCTAGCGAGGTAACTCATCATGTGGTAGCCGATCCACCCCAGAGATGTGTCGAGAAGGGAACACTCTATGTGCGAACCGACGCCGTCCTGGTCCCGTTTCCGCAGCGCAGCCAGGACTCCGAGCGCGATGAGGTTGCCAGAGCCGATGTCAACCACCGATCCTCCGACGCGGGCCGGCGGGCCGTCCGGATAGCCCGTGATCGACATGATGCCGCTGTAGGCCTGGAGCAGGGGATCGTACCCGGGGGCGTCCGCGTAGGGTCCTTCGGCTCCGTATCCGGTCAGCGAGGCGTAAATCAGCTTTGGGTGTTGTTTCCTGACGTCTTCGTGACCGAACCCGAATCGCTCCATGACTCCATTGCGGAACGACTGGACCAGCACGTCGGAGCGCGCGAGAAGGCGTGAAATGGCATCATGACCTTGCTCGGACTGCAGGTCGACCTCAATGCTGCGTTTGTTCCGGTTGAATGCGAGAAACAGGGGAGCGTCGTCCCCCCAGAACGGCGGTCCCCACTTGCGGGCAGGGTCCCCTCCGGGCGGCTCCACTTTCACCACGTCGGCACCGAGGTCGCCCAGGATCTGGGTAGCCTGCGGCCCCGCTATGTTCTGGCAGAGATCCAGGACACGGATACCTTCAAGGATCATTGCTGGTGTGCCCTTGCTCGGGACGGGGCGGCGATTGCAGTGACGAGTGGATTCTCGGACCGGTCCGGCCCCGCAGCCCGTTCCCGGGATCTAGCAGGCGTTCGTATCACCCTGGCGGAACCTCAAGCCAGTATCTCGTGAATCACGTGCCCGTGGACATCGGTGAGTCTGCGATTGATCCCATTGTGGTACCACGTGAGCTTCTCGTGATCGAGGCCTAGCAGGTGCAGCACCGTCGCGTGGAAGTCATGCGCCGTTGCGACGTTTTCGACTGCCTTCCCCCCGAATTCGTCCGTAGCGCCGTAACTCACTCCGCCCTTGATGCCCGCGCCCGTGAACCAGACCGTGAACGCGTTCGGGTTGTGGTCCCGTCCGAGTGTTCCCTCCTGATGGGTCGGCATCCGGCCGAACTCCGTCACCCACACCACCAAAGTGTCATCGAGCATGCCGCGGGCCCCCATGTCGCGAAGCAGTCCAGCGGTGGGTCCGTCCAGAATGGGGCAGTGACGTTCATAGTCCGCCTTCAGCGTCTTGTGCGCGTCCCAGTTGAGCAGTCCATCCACTCCAGATGCACGCGACGCGCAGAAGAGGCTTACGAATCGAACTCCGCGTTCCAGAAGCCGCCTTGCGAGTAGGCAGTTGCGCGCGTAGGCAGCCTTGAGCGGATTCGGATCATCAGCGCCGTACAGGGACCGAGTCGCGGGGGATTCTCGAGACAGGTCCGTGACCTCTGGGGTCGAGAGTTGCATCCGCGCCGCGAGCTCGTACGCTGCGATGCGTGCTTGCAGGTCCTGGTCCCCAGGATGGCGCTCCGCGTGCGTGCGATTCAGGAAGCCGAGGAAGTCGCGAGTCGCCTTGTCCCGACGCCCGCTGATCTGAATTGGCCGGTCGAGGTTCCGGATCGGCTCTTGGGCGTTGAAGACAATCGCCTGGTGTTCGGCTGGCAGGAATCCCGCTCCCCAGTTCGCTGGCCCGGCCGGCGGAATGCCCCGGATGTCGGGTATCGCCACGTACGTCGGGAGGTTGTCGTTCGAGGACCCGAGGGCGTAGCTGATCCACGCCCCGGAGGATGGGAACCCCTCTAGGCTGAAGCCTGTGTTCATCAGAACGCACGCTGGGCCGTGCGTGTTGGTCCTTGACTGCATGGAGTGGACAAACGCAATCTCGTCGACCAGCTCACCGAGTTCGGGCAGCAGCTCGGTGACCATCTTGCCGCTTTGTCCCCGGGGGTGGAAGGTCCAGGGGGAGCCCATCAGTGCGCCATTCTTCCCCTGGAACGTGACGGCGTCCATCTCTGCTGGCGCGGACTGACCGGATCGCCGTTGCAGTTCAGGCTTGTAGTCCCAGAGATCGATATGCGACGCCGCCCCCGGACAGAAGACCTGAAGGACTCGTTGCGCCTTCGGGGGGAAGTGCGGTTGTGCCCGTTGGGCCGACGCTCGCTGAGGCAGCAAGGAAGCCAAGGCCACGCCTTGGAGGCCGGTGACGAAATCCCCAAGCATCTCTCGGCGGGTGACCGGCACGGCCATAGGGTGGATCCTCCGGAGGAGACTTCAGTAGACCACACGTATTGCCAGCAGGGAGAAGGCCCCGGAGGGCATCCAGGATTCGCGGTCTTGACAGGGCCGAGGTCGAACGGCCGCATCGGTGCCCAGGCGAATCGGCTCGGCCTTCGGCTGCCTGTCTCTGGATAGAGTGGACTTTCCCTACCCAATGGCCTTATCTCGTTCCGTTCCGACCGTCCTGTACACTTCACATGAGTCGGCATGAATCGCATCCCGCGACGCGGTCGAAGGCGCATTCTGGTGCCTGCTGCATTCGGGACGTCCTCTCGGTGCTTCGGGGTTTCGTACGTGCGACTCATCCGCATCCCAATTCGCCGGATAGTGAACCGCCCGAGCCGCACTCGGGCTCCAACCGATCAGGGATCAGGTGTTCGCGTGGGAGCTCGGAAGAACGGCCAATGCACGCCCTGGCCGTACGGAATCGAGTTCGGGCCAGACCCAGTGCATGGCCGGTACGAGGGCCGGCTCAATTCGACGTAGCGATGTACAAAAGCCTGGCCGTGGGCGCGGTGATTCCCGCCTTTAACGAGGAGGACAATATCGGCCCAGTTGTTTCCGACCTCCTCTCCCTTCGAACTGATGCGGGAGATCGAGTGGTTGACGAGGTGGTTGTCTGTGACAACGCCTCGACGGACGCAACTGCTGTTAGAGCGAGGGAGACAGGCGGACGGGTCGTGTTCCAACCTTCGCGCGGATACGGGATCGCCTGCCAAACGGCCGTAAGGGCCCTTGGCCCGGTGGATGCGGTGCTATTCATGGATGCCGACCAGGCGTTCGATGTGCGCCAGGCCTTGGACTTGCTTGCCGCTCTCGAGCAGGGGGCCGAGTTGGCGATCGGTTCGCGGGCGCTGGGCCGGGAGGAGCAGGGTGCGCTCTCATATCCCCAGCGCCTCGGAAACCGTGTTGCAGCTCGCCTGATCCGGACATTGTGGGGGCACCATGTCACCGACCTAGGACCTTTCCGGGCCATTCGCGCTCAGGCATTGAGGCACCTTGAGATGCGGGATACCGCTTTCGGATGGACGGTGGAAATGCAGGTCAAAGCAATCCAATCGGGAATGCGAGTCGTCGAAGTCCCGGTGGACACACGAGCGCGGCGGTTCGGGGAGTCGAAGGTGGGCGGTACAGTTCGGGGAGTCGTAGGTGCCAGCGCCGGCATCCTGTCCACGATTTTCCGGCTGTGGATTCGACGATCGCCACCGTGGTCAGGCTGAAAGGCCTGAACGGAACGGCACAGATCCTGTGCCGTTTGCCACGGTCCAGCAGAAGAAGGAGACTAGCCCTAGAACACGTGAAGGAACTCGTTGGAGTTCAGGAGCGCTCTCGCTAACGAGTCGAGGCCTTCCGCGACGACGAACGACGCAGCCTCCGCCGACTCCACCTCGGTTGGGTCCCGTCCGAATGCGCGCTGCCAGGCCAGTCGGACTCTCTCGGAATCCGTGCCGTTCGATTGGGACTCGACCAACTTGGCGAACGATGCCGCCTGATCCAGGATGAATCGATTGTTGAGGAGACTCAGCGCCTGGAGCGGGGATGTAGTCGAGATTCTTCTTGGCGCGGGAAGGGAACTGTCGGGACAGTCGAACTCCCCGAGAAGGTCGGGCTTTACCGACCGCGCATGCTGGTGGTAGACCGACCTGCGGTAAGTGTCCCTAGCGAACACTTCCAGCGGGTAGTACGTTGCGACATTGTCAACCGTGTAGCGATATAGGCGGAATCCTGGGCCACCCATCGCACGGTCCAGATTGTCGCTCGCGGACAGGATAGCGTCGCGCAGCTCTTCCGCGCCGAGCCGTCGCGGAGGGAACCTCCATAGAAACTGACCGTCTCGATCAATGAGGGATGCATCCTCGCGGAACCGACTCGACTGGCGGTATGCGGACGACGTAACGATATCCCGATGGAGCGGCTTCAACCGCCACCGATGGGTGCGTACCAGCCTGTCAGCCAGCCAATCGAGCAGATTCGGATGACTCGGCTCTCCGCCGTTGATGCCGAAATCGCTCGGGTTCCGGACCATCGGCTGGCCGAAATGGTGCATCCAGACGCGGTTGACGATTACGCGGGCAGTCAAGGCGTTCTGGTCCGACGCGATCCATCGGGCAAGAGCCAGACGCCGCTCTCCTTCTGGGGCGTCGGGGGCCAGTTCGAAGGAATCCAGCATCTGGGAGAGCGCGCTGAGACTGCCGGGGGCGACTCGATCCCCCCTGCTCATCGGGTCGCCACGTACCATCACGAACGACGGCTCCGCGGGCTGCTCGAACCGTCCGAGGAAAGCTGTCCGGGGCTTGGCCAGGCGATTGAGCTGCCGTTGGGCCTCTTGCTTGCGATCTTCAAGTTCCGCCCAGGCCCGCTTCTCTTCGGGCGAGAACACCGCGTCGAGCAGCAGTCGCTCCTGCTCGGCCTCGGTGAAGGGCAGCCGGCCGGCAGACGTTGCCACCGTCTTCCACGAAACCCCATCGCTTGAAAGCTCCAGGCTGTAGGACTCCGGCTGGGGTCGACCAAATCTTCCGCCGAATCCACCCAAACGGTCCGACGACCACTCCACCCGATCGATCGTCTCTGCCTGCGGGAGTTCGACCTGGACCCATACCGGGAGTTGGCCGGCTGAGATCCAGCGTTTGTCGTACTTTCCGTCAATCAGGTTCGCTGGAGAGTACGTCTCTGGACTCGCTGAATCCACGCGGGTCGAACTTGCGGAAGCCTGGCCATCCAGGGCTGCGTTCCGGCTGTCCTTGCCGGCCGTCCATACTGCGAACTCGTCCAGATCGACCTGGCGGCGCCGCGCCGTGGACCTGGTGATTGTGAGGCGGACAAAGCGGGCCTCGGCGGGATCGAACGTCTCCGCCGTTCCGGCCCTGTCTACCCTCGGCCGGTATTGCCCCAGGATTTCGGCGCGTCGGGAGTCGATGCGGCTTTTGGCACCGTCCTTCAGGCCCGCCAGAGCTTCGTCGCTGTTGCGGACTGCATCAGAGAGCGGCCCCGCGGCGGCCTCGAGTGTCTCGACCAGGGAAGGGGAGTCCCAAGTCCTTTCGCCGTGCCAGACTCCGGCGAAAGCCGCCTGTAGTCGATAGTAATCCTCGGTGCGAATCGGGTCGAACTTGTGGTCGTGGCAGCGGGCGCAATGGACGGTCAGGCCGAGAAACGCCGAGGCCGTGCCCATGATCATGTCATCGAGGTGATTGGCCCGCTTTTGTGCCTCTCCCTCGGGGTTCTGGATGCCCACCGTGTCATGAGGGCCGGCGACGAGAAATCCTGTGGCCGCCTGCACCCGTGGGTCATCGGGTGCCACCTGGTCGCCGGCAATCTGCTCGATGATCATCCTGTCGAACGGCTTGTCGTCGTTGAGCGCCTGGATGACCCAGTCTCGGTAGGGCCATGCGTTCGCTCGCAGGTGGTTCTGCTCGTAGCCGTTGCTCTCGCCGAACCGAACCACATCCAGCCAGTGCCGCCCCCAGCGCTCTCCGTATGCCGGAGAACCGAGCATGCGGTCGACGAGACGCTCATAGGCGGCCGGGTCGGGGTCGTTCACGAACTCCCGGATCGCTGCCGGTGCCGGTGGGAGGCCGAGCAGGTCGAAGCTTAGACGCCGGATCAAGCTGGCTCGGTCCGCCTCGTCGGACGGCGACAAGCCCTTCTCCTGCATAGCAGCCAGAAGAAACCCGTCGATTCCGGACCTCTCCCATTCACCGGACAGCGAGGGCGCACTTGGCTTACTCAAAGGCTTCAGAGACCACCAGGCGGTGCTGCCCGTGACCGGCGTGTCGAGACCGTCATCCGGGGCGCCCAAAGATATCCAGACGCGAATCTTGTCCAGTTCTGATTCAGTCAACGGTTCTCCGGTCAGCGGCATTGTGGGCTTCTCGCCTCCGGTCATCGCTAGCAGCAGACTCTCGTCCGGCTTGCCCGGCACAACCGCCGGCCCTGACTCCCCTCCGTGTAGCAGGTCCGAGACCGTGCCGATCCGAAGCCCCTTCTGCGCTCCGGCACCTTGGTGGCAGACCGCGCACTTGCGTTCCAGCAAGGGTCGGACATCTGCATTGAACGAGACGTCGTCCGCGATCGCGGTTGGCGGGATTGTCGCGACCAGGACGAGCGCGAGTGCCGCCTGGACCCGTGCGCCAGTCCGGCACCAAGACGGGGAACTGCTGGAGTCCTCCGTGATCCCTGGAGCGTTTCCGGAGCTGGGTACCCAGATGTCAACCAGCAAGTGCCCCATCGAGTTCAATCCTATATCAACGGAAGTACGATGGCCCCGCACGTACAGCGATTCTCAACAGGGCGGTTGGCCGTGAAACCTGATCGAGCAGACAGAGACTTGCAAGGGTGGAGCGGACCCCAGCCTCTTTGCACCACTTCCTTCAAATCGCAGCCTGCTACACCATCCCTCATGAAGGCGCTGCCGCCGTTCGCGTGCGCCCCGCGATTCTGGAAGCGATTCCAGGCTTCGAACCTGTACGGCGGCAATCTGGGGTTTTCCGGGCTTGACCTTGATCCATTCATCGTTTGCCCATTCCTGAGCCGAAGGTCCAGTAGAGCGTCCCGAACGACTGGTTTTCCCCGAGCACGAGTCAAGAAGGCATGCCGTACGCACGATACACGCGTGGCATGTTGCGGTCGATTGGATGATCCGGTCATTTGCCGATGAGATTGCCGTTGACCAGTTCAGGGAGCGCAAAACAAGGTATCCAAGGCCACTGCCGAGGAACTATGCGGCGGGTCGCTCAACGGAAGTTGAAGGCGCAAGACGTGACAGTTCGACTGGACGACCTGCGCATTCCGGCTGGCAACCGCTTGGAACGGTTGAAAGGCGACCGGCCAGGGCGATCCAGCATTAGAATCAACGATCAGTACCGGGTGAGGTTTCGCCGGAAGGACGGCGATGCGCATGATGTCGGAATCGAAGACGGTCACTAGAGATCCAAGTTGGTCGGGTCCCACCATCTCTACCTCTCCAGGGGAGATCCTGCGCGAGGAGTCTCTCATGCCGTTCGGGCTCCGGCAGGTCGAGGCCGCTGAGCGGCTGGGAATTTAAGCGAATCGCCTCGATGAAGTCGTCTCTGGCAAGCGTCGCGTCACAGCAGACACGGCCGTACATTAGTCGCAGCTATCCAAGACATCCCCTCGGTTCTGGGTGTGCCTGCAAGCAGACTGAAACCTATACGTGATGTGGCCGTCGGACCGTGAGCGCTTCGTTCCGGGAAGCAACGTTGCAGTTTCAAGAAAATGGGGTGGGGCTGTCCTCCAATGCAGTCCGCATGCGTCGTGATCTGCCCCCACCCGGGGGCAGTGTAAGCTGTGTCAAAGCGAAATCCACCTTGCCCCGCCACCACGGTGCGGATGGGCGCGCCACATCTCGGTCCAGACGACGCACGTGTGCTCCAGGTCAAGATTCCCGTAATCGCACGCGTTCCGGACATGCCTCATCGGGTTATTCAATCGCCAAACGGGGCGCAATCAATGTTCGGATCCAACTTCGGACACTGATGACGGGCCCGTTCGCCTGAGGCCCCGATCGGTCGCTGGAGGCCGGAGCCATCTGCTACGATCGACCGCGGGTGCAATGAAGACGAACCTGACTCGCCGCGCCCTCCTCTCTCGATTGCTTGCCGTTCCTGCCGGCGCGTGGCTCCAGCGTTTCCAAACGCTGGCTGCGCCCTACACGGGCATAGTCAAGATCACTGGGGTCAAGGCGATGCAGGTCCGCAGCATCGCTGGTAACTGCCTGATCAAGATCGAGACCGACGCCGGCTTGGTCGGCTACGGCGAGGCCGGATCGTCCGGTCCGATGGCGAGGGCCCGCCTCGCTGTGATGGAGCCGATGCTGGTTGGCAAGGACCCGCTCTCAATCGAGAAGCACTTCCACGACCTGATCACGCTAATGCACCCCTACGAGGCGCACGTGCCCACGATCAGCGGGATCGACATCGGGCTGTGGGATCTCGCCGGCAAGATTCTTGACAAGCCGGTCAGCAGTCTGTTGGGAGGACCGTTCCGGAACGGGATCAAGATGTACTCCCACGGGCGACGCGACCAGGTCGGCGACATGCAGGACATGGGACGGATGCGCGAGTGGGCTGCCGAGATCCGGGACGCTCCGGAGGGCTTTACGGCCTTCAAGATTTCCATCGACTACTCTCTGGGCATTCGGGCCGCTCGATACACCACGACGCTGGACCCGGTCCAGATCGAACGCATCGGACGAGGCTTCATGAACGCCCGCGAAGCGGTGGGAGACGACATCGCCGTCGCCGTCCACGGCCATAACGAGCTCGACACGACTAGCGCTATTCAGGTGGCGCATGCCGTCGAGCCCATGCGGCCCTACTTCTACGAGGATCCGCTTCCGGTGCAGTTCTCAGAGGGCTGGCAGGCACTGCGAGGTGCCACTCGGATCCCCTTGCTGATCGGCGAGAAACTCGAGCTGACGCAGGAGTTTCGGCCCTTCCTCGACGCTGGTGTGGTCGACTACCTCCATCCTGATCTCGCTTTCGCCGGCGGCATCACCGGCACCCGCAAGATCGCCGACTACGCCATGCTGTCCCGCCGGCCGCTTGCTCTGCATAACGTCGGGAGTTTGGTTCTGACCTACGCCTCGGCGCATTTTGGCTCGGCGATACACAATTTCTTCCGGTCCGAGAGCCAATTGGGACGTCCCGCGAGGCACATCGAGAAGATGTCGGCGACCGGCTCACCCGAAGTCAGGAACGGAGTCCTGACGACACCCAAGGGGCCTGGGTTGGGTTTTGAGCCGGATGAGGACTACCTTAAGGGGCAGCTCATGGATGGAGAGCAGTTCTGGGACTGATTCGCGATGCCGCGCTGACCGGGGAGAGTGCGGACCGCTTGACGATATGCGCCTCTTGGTCGATCCGATAGTCGGTTCCCAGATCGGCCACTGAGAGACTCGGCCGCTCTCCGCAGGTCGCCCAGTACACTGAACGGAAGTGGCTTTCCGCCTTGCATCGGAGTACACTCCGCGCGGCGACCAAGCGACAGCAATCGAGCAACTCGTCTCCGGTGTCGAGCAGGGAGACGATCACCAGGTCCTGCTTGGCGTCACGGGATCCGGCAAGACGTATACGGTCGCGAAGGTAATCGAGGCCGTTCAGCGTCCAACGCTCGTTCTCGCCCACAATAAGACCCTTGCTGCACAGCTGTATCACGAGTTCAAGTCGTTCTTCCCGGACAACGCGGTCGAGTACTTTGTCAGCTACTACGATTACTACCAGCCGGAGGCTTACCTTCCCGCCAGCGACACCTATATCGAGAAGGAGGCGACGGTCAACGACGATCTGGACAAGCTCCGACTGAAGGCCACGAAGTCGCTGTTCGAGCGTCGCGACTGCCTGATCGTGGCGAGCGTTAGTTGCATTTATGGGCTCGGGTCCCCGGACGCCTACTACGACATGCTTCTCATGCTCGAGAAGGGGCAGAGAATCTCCCGTAAGGAAATCGCGCGCCAGCTGGTCAAGATCCTTTATAACCGCAAGGACGGCGGGGATTTCGAGCGCGGCTCCTTTCGGATGGTCGGCGACGTCGTCGAGATCTTCCCGACATATGACGACTACGCCTTCCGGGTCGAGCTCTGGGGGGACGAGATCGACTCGCTGTGCCAGATCGAACCGCTACTGGGCCAGGTGCGACAGACCTATCAGCGACTGCCCATCTACCCGGCGAGTCACTACGTGATGTCCAACGAAACCATGCTGAGGGCCGTGAAGAGCATTACGGAGGAGCTGGATGAGTGGTGCGGGGGCCTCAGGAGCAACGGCAAGCTGCTGGAAGCACAACGCCTCAGCCAACGAACCCAATTCGATCTGGAAATGATGCGAGAGATTGGCTACTGCCACGGCATCGAGAATTACTCCCGGCATTTCTCGAATCGCAAGCAGGGCGAGCCGCCGCCGACCCTGCTCGACTACCTGCATCACGACACGGTGATGTTCATTGACGAGTGTCACCAGACGATTCCGCAACTACGGGCCATGTACCACGGGGATCGTTCTCGAAAGGAGAAGCTCATCGAGCACGGCTTCCGACTGCCGAGCGCGCTCGACAACCGCCCCTTGACCTTCGAGGAGTTCGAGGACCGCACGTTTCAGCTGATCTACGTCTCCGCAACACCGGGGCCCTACGAGCTGACCAAGTCGGCAGGCGTGATCGCCGAACAGGTGATCCGACCGACGGGGCTGCTCGACCCCAGGGTCGAGGTGCGCCCGGTGAGGGGCCAGGTTGACGACCTGCTCAAGGAGATTCGCCACCGTGCGGCCGCCGGCGAGCGTGTTCTGGTGACCACTCTCACCAAGAGGATGGCGGAAGACCTCTCGGAATACTACGCCGAGGCTGGCGTGAGGTGCCGCTACATGCACTCCGAGGTCGACACCTTGGAGCGGGTCAAGATCCTTAGGGACCTGCGGAGAGGCGAGTTTGATCTGCTCGTCGGGATCAACCTGCTGCGCGAGGGGCTCGATCTGCCCGAGGTCTCGCTGGTGGCGATACTCGATGCGGACAAGGAGGGATTCCTCCGATCGACCGGATCGTTGATCCAGACGATGGGGAGGGCGGCCCGGAACGTGAATGGAACGGCAATCCTCTATGCCGACCGCATGACCGACAGCATGACCCGGGCGATCGCCGAGACCACCCGGCGTCGGCAGATCCAACAGCAGTACAACGACGCCCACGACATTACGCCCGAGACGATCGTCAAGCCGGTCGACATGTCGCTTGCCCGGATCATCGATGCCGACTATGTCGATGTCCCGGTCGAGGAATCGGAGACCGTGCCCACGACCCAGGAGGAGTTCGATGCGCTGGTTGCGGAACTCGAAGGCAAGATGAGGGCTGCGGCGGCGAAGTTCGAATTCGAGAAGGCCGCTCAGCTCCGGGACAGGATTCGGGACATGAAGGGTAAAGAGTTATTCGAGACGCCGCTGGCGGGCCGCACCTAGGATTCGGCGCCGCGTCGCGGAAGCCTGTGAGAGAAGGCGAATTGGAGGTAGCAAGAGGCGGAACGCCCCTCGCGGAGAGCTCTTGCCCTTCGGATTCGAGTGGCTCGAGCGGGGCTATACTGTGAGTACTGGGGCAAGTCAAGTGCTGGAAAACAAAGCGATTCTGCTGGGAGTGTCGGGCGGCATCGCCGCCTACAAGTCAGCGGAACTCGTGCGCGTGCTGCGAACGTCCGGTTGCAGCGTACAAGTGGTCATGACCCGGGCCGCGACGAAGTTCATCACGCCGCTGACGCTGGCCTCGCTGACAGGTAAGAAGGTCATCACCGACCTGTTCTCCGACTCTTCCGCTGAGGATACGCTGCACAGCGCTGTCGCCCACATCGACGTTGCGCAGTCGGCTGATTTGCTCCTGGTTGCGCCCGCCACGGCGGATGTCCTGGCGAAGTTCGCGCTGGGGCTCGCGGACGACTTCCTCAGCACCGCGCATTTGGCGTTCGAGGGGCCGCTTGTGCTCGCCCCCGCGATGAACACCAGCATGTGGGATCACCCTGCGACGCGTGAGAACCTCGCTGTCCTTCGGTCCCGGGGCGCGCGGATCGTCGAACCTGGCACCGGCGAACTCGCCTGCGGCACCATCGGTCCAGGGCGCCTAGCGGATGCTGAGCGAATCGTGGCGGCCGTCCGCGAAGCGTTGCGGGGTGCCGGAGACCTCGAAAGAGAGTGCGTCCTGGTGACGGCCGGCCCCACCCGAGAGGAGCTGGACCCGGTGCGCTACATCTCCAATCGCTCCAGCGGGCGTATGGGCTTTGCCCTCGCCGCCGAGGCCGCTCATCGCGGCGCACGCGTGATCTTGGTCGCGGGACCGGTCGATTTACCGACTCCGCCCGGGTGTGAGCGCGTAGATGTCGAAAGCGCTCAGGACATGCATGATGCCGTGATGGCAAGGCTTTCGGAATCCACCGTCTCCGTGCTGACCGCCGCAGTGGCGGACTACCGTCCCGTTGCCCCTGCAGCGCGCAAGCTCAAGAAGCGCGACGGTGTCCCCTCGCTTGAACTCGAGGAGACACCCGATATCTTGCAGGCCGTGGGCAAGGCCAAGGACCGCCCGTTTGTGGTGGGATTCGCGGCCGAGACCGAGAACTTGGAGGCCAATGCCCGTAGGAAGCTGGTGTCGAAGGGCTGCGACCTTATCGTTGCCAATCCCGTGGGTGGCACCACGGGTTTCGATACGGATCTGAATCAGGGCCTCGTCCTGTCCGCCACGGGAGCCGTTCACCGGCTGGGCCCGATGCCGAAAGCCGATATGGCGACACGGATCCTCGACATCGCCGTGCAATCTTTACGTTCCAGTGTGGCCCCGGCGCGGGCGCTCGCATAGCTGGCCATGTCCAACGAGGGGATCCGCGAACACCTCGAGTTCTATCGAGATCTAGGCATCGAGGATCTGTTCGTCGATCCTGACACTGCGCAGCTGGATGCCGAGAAGGCCCTGAAGGTCATCCAGGCCGACATCGGCGACTGCACCCGTTGCCGGCTGCATCATGGGCGCAAGCACATCGTCTTCGGAATGGGCAACCCGAACGCGGAACTCGTGTTCGTAGGAGAGGGGCCCGGTGCCGACGAAGACGAACAGGGTCTTCCGTTCGTCGGCAGGGCAGGGCAGTTGCTAACCCGCATGATCGACGGAACGTGCGAGAGAATCGGCCTGCCGATTCGGAGGCCCGACGTCTACATTTGCAACGTCGTCAAGTGCAGGCCGCCCAAGAACAGGACCCCGGAAGCAGACGAGATGGAAACCTGCGGCCAGTTTATGGCCCGCCAGATCGAGACCATCCGACCGAAGGCAATCTGCGTGCTAGGTGGAACGGCCGCGAAGGCGCTTCTCAAGCCGAGCACCGGTATAACTGGGTTGCGTGGCAAGTGGCACGAGTGGGGCGGTATCAAGGTCATGCCGACCTACCATCCCTCTTACTTGCTCCGGGGCTACAACGCCGAGGCCAAGCGGCAGGCGTTTCAGGACCTGAAGAAGGTCTTCATGTACGTATACGGATAGGCCCGGCCAGGGTCTCTTCGCGATCTCTTGGTGGCGCGGTTGCAAGACCTTCTCGGTCGTAGGCAAGTCAGCCGGTCGAGGAACTCGGGGGAAGTGCCGAATCGGTGCAATATCATTGGTGCATTCATGCTACCCAGTCCTTCCTCGCATCAGGCTCTCCTGCATCTCGCGCGGTCGCGGATGTCGGCCTCAAGGGAAGGGCGGTCCGGGACCGCGACGGCTTCGTTTCCGTGCGGGCCTTGGCGTTCCCATCGTTCATGGAATCTCGCTCTACTCCCCGTGGCGGAGAGGATGGCACGGCTGCCCAGCATGGGTCTGCTGGCTTGTTTGGCCTGCATCGTAAGTCTGGTGGGGTGCGCAGGTGCCCAAGAGGAGACGGAACGGCCGAACCTCCTCATCCTTATGTCCGACAACCACTCGTGGAACCATTTGGGCTGCTACGGGGACGAAACCCTCCGGACTCCGACCATCGATCGCATAGCGAGCGAAGGCGTGCGATTCACGCATGCGTTTTGTCCCGCACCCTCCTGCACGCCCGCTCGTGCCGCCATGCTGACGGGCCAAGACATCTGGCGGCTGGAAGAGGGTGCCAACTTATGGGGAACGTTTCCTAGTCACTTCACCGTGTACACGGATCTCCTCGAACAAGCCGGCTACTTGGTCGGCTACGAAGGCAAGGGGTGGGGACCCGGAAACTACGAAGCCGGAGGGTGGTCCAGGAATCCAGCTGGCGACCGATACGGGTCGTTCGAGGAGTTCTATAACGAGCGGGAGCGGGGTCAGCCCTTCTGCTACTGGTTCAGTTCCCGAGATCCTCACCGGCCCTTTCGCAGAGACGGCGGAAAGACCGCGGGTATCGACACGGCATCGATCGATGTCCCGCCCTACCTGCCGGATGACCCTTCCGTTCGGATGGACATTGCCGATTACTATGCCGAAATCGAGAACTTTGACGTTGATGTGGCGGGGTTCCTAGGACTGCTTTCGGAATACGGCGCGGAGGACGACACGGTAGTGATCATCGCCAGCGACAACGGATGGCAAATGCCCCGAGGGTTGGCCAACCTCTACGATGCCGGGACGCGCCTTCCGCTCATCATCTCATTCCCTGCCCGGTTCCCGGGGGGACGTGTGGTCGATGACTTCGTCAGCTTGGCGGACTTCGCGCCAACGATCCTCGAATTGGCTGGTCTCGAGATTCCCGAAGATGTGACTGCCAAGAGTCTCGTGCCCATCTTGATTTCGGAAAGGTCCGGATCCGTCGATGCGGAGCGATCATTCGTCGTGACTGCGCGCGAAAGGCACGCCTACGTAAGGAGGGGAGGGCCAGGTTATCCCGCTAGGGCGTTGCGGACTCGAGACTACCTCTATGTTCGCAACTATGCGCCCGACCTGTGGCCGGCAGGCGATCCGCCCCTGTACGGCGACGTGGATGCGCACATGTTGCAGTTTCCCTCGCCCACGAAAATGTACCTCTTGGAGAGGCCTGATCATCCGGAGTATCGCACCATGTTCGAACTGGCTTTCGCAAAGCGACCTTCCGAAGAGCTGTATGTCCTTTCCGACGACCCGCACCAGATGAACAATGTTGCTGACGAAGCCGCGTATGCCTCGGTCAAGGAGGAACTTGCGTCCCAGTTGAGACAGTATCTGGTGACAACCGGCGACCCTCGCGAGGTGGGTGGCGAATTGAAGTGGGAAGGGGCGGAGTACTTTCAAAAGCGGGACCTCACGCCCGAACCCAGCCAAGAGGCCATCCAAGCGCTCGGACTCAACGAGCGCTACAGCTACATCGAACCGGCAGAATGAGGCATCCGAGACCGGCGCGTCGGATGCGGCACCAGAACTGTCTGTTGCCGTTCGGGCGGGCCGTTTCGGGTGCCCCTCGAACCGGCGCGCTCAGGCCCGGTCTGGGGAAACGTCAATTCGCTGGATCCTGACGCGCAGCATTGACATGCTGTTGGAGCCGGTCACGGACGCGGACCGGCTCGAGGAGACCGGCGAGTGGCTGCTGGTCTGCGATTGCGGCTAGGCGTCCTTGGCGCGGCTCCGACGGGCCTGGCGGGGAACCGGACGCGCCACTGCGATGCAACCCGGTAGTGAGTGTCCGCTCGGCAGTGACTCATGCACGAGTTCAACCCGACGACGACGTGCGGTCAGCTGCGGGTGGTTGGCCCTGTCCGTCGGAATGCGGCAGGTCGCAGTGTGCAACCGCACTCGAGGCCGGACGATGAGACGGCGATCGCGAGCGCGGCAGACCGCTGGCGGTATCCGGCCTCGGCTGCTGATCGTGGCGAGATCTCGCGGCTCTATCGAACGCCTACCACTGTCGCGGTGTCACCGGGTTCGCAGGAGCGTGCAATCCGCTGCTTCTGCAAAATTGACCCAGTGGTCAGCGCCAGTTCCCGCGGACTGCCGTCACCGTGGCTTCCCTTGGGTTGCAGCTTCCGATTGGGGCCGCTACCGCTCGACCCTTCCTGAACCGCCGCCTTTCATCAGCGCAAGCACCTCCTGGCTAGAGAAGCGGTTGAAGTCCCCGGGCACGGAGTGCTTCAGGCACGAAGCCGCCACGGCAAATTCCAGCGCCTGCCCGAGATCGTCGGGGAACAGGTGAAGCCCGCCGATCAGCCCTCCCGAGAACGAGTCTCCGCCCCCGACCCGGTCGACGATGTGGGTGATCTGGTACTTCCGGCTCAGGTGGAAGCTGTCGCCATCGTGCAGGCAGGCCGACCAGCCGTTGTGGGAGGCCGAGACTGACTCCCGAAGCGTAATGGCCTGCATCTTGAGGTTCGGAAACTCGGTGAGCATCTTCTTCGCTAGCTGCTTGTAGCGGTCCACATTCAGGCTTCCCGACTCCACATCCACGTCTTCGACGGAGATCCCCAGGGACTTCTGGCAGTCCTCCTCGTTCGCGATCCCCACGTCGACGTATTGGACAACTTCGCGCATGACCTCGGGGGCAGACTTGCCGTACTTCCAGAGTTTCTTCCTGAAGTTGTAGTCGCACGACACGGTCAAGCCCCGCTCCTTCGCCTCACGCACGGCTTCAACCGATAGGTCGGCGCAGCCCTGGCTCAGGGCCGGCGTGATGCCGGTAATGTGGAACCAAGTGGCTCCGTCGAAGACGGTGTTCCAGTCGAAGTCGCCAGGTGCCGACAGGGCCATGGAACTGTCGGTTCGGTCGTAGAGCACTTTCGAAGGGCGCTGGTTCGCTCCGGCTTCGAGAAAGTACACTCCGACCCTCCCGGGTCGGCGGACGATGCGGCTGCAATCGATGCCGAAGCCCCGCAGCTGCGTAATGCAGCCGTCCGCAAGGAAGTTGCTGTCAGGGAACGCCGTGACGAAGGATGTCGGGATTCCATAGTTGGCAGTCGAGACCGCCACATTGGCTTCGCCGCCGCCAAACGTAGCGATGAAGACTGGCGACTGCAGGGGTCGCTCTAGATTCGGGGGGGCGAGACGCAGCATGATCTCGCCGAATGTCACCACTCTGGCCATGATTCGTACTTTCAGGGAGCCGATCGGGGATCCGATCGAAGCGGAACGTATCAGGGTACCACCCTAATCGCCCGTTCCATCGCGTGCAGTTCCAACTGGAACACTCAAGCGCATCGCGGTGCGGGGGAAGAAAACCGGTTGCGGCTACGTATCAAGCTGGTAGTCCGTGTGGGCCAGCTCATGCATCATCGACCTCCGCCCGAATCGCGTAAGCTGTTGCGGAGTATCTGCTTCTGGATCTTTCCCATTGCATTCCTCGGTAGCGAGTCCGTGAATTCGACACGTTTCGGAGCCTTGTAACTTGCGAGAGACCGCTTGCAATGCTCCAAGAGCTCGGCGACGCTTGGCTGTCTGTCTCTGGCGACCACGACGGCGGTAACTGACTCTCCCCACTCGGAATCGTCCAGGCCGATCACCGCGCACTGTTCCACATCCGGGTGGGTCTGGAGAACGTGCTCGACCTCCGACGGATAGACGTTGAAACCTCCGCTAATGACCAGGTCCGTGCCTCGCCCCTTGAGTTCGTAGCGACCGTTGGTGTCGAGCCGTCCGAGGTCGCCGGTTCGGAACCAGCCGTCTGCAGTGAACGACCGGCGGGTCTTTTCCGGGGCCTGCCAGTAGCCCGAAAAGACGTGCGGTCCCCGGGTCTGCAGTTCCCCGACCACCCCGCATTCCACTGGCTGCCCCGTTACAGGATCGACGATCCGCATTTCCACCTGCGGCAGGGGAACGCCGACCTGGCCGGCCACGCGCTGCCCCGTGACCGGGTTGGAGAGCATGATTCCCGTCTCGGTCATGCCGTAGCGTTCCACGGGCCTCATGCCAAACTGCCTCTCAATTCGCTGAAACAGGTCGACTGGCAGCCGGTCCGATCCGGATGTCAGCAAGCGCATGTGACGGAGGTCTGCCGGCTGATGGCCCATCACATCGAAGAGCCGGCGGTACATCGTGGGCACGGCCATGAAGACAGTGCATTCGCCAGCCCGAAGGGCTTCGAGCACGGCCCGCGCTTCGAAGGAGGCATGGACGACGCTCGTTGCGCCGATGTAGAGCGCTCCGTGGAGCGCGACTAGCAGCCCGTGAACGTGAAACAAGGGCAGGGCATGCAGAAGGACGTCGTCCGCGGACCATTGCCACGCCTCGTTCAGCATTTCCATGTTGGCGGTCAGGCTAGCGTGTGACATGCAGGCCCCTTTTGGCCTGCCCGTAGTCCCGCTCGTGTAGAGCATCAACGCTGTCTGGCCCATGGCGATCGGTACGCGGTCGAGATCTCGACCGTGGCGGGGGAGCAGGCTCGCGAAGTTCTTCGGGTTGATGTCCACGACTGTTGTCGAGCCGTCGGAAAGCGCGGATCTGTGGTTCCCATCCGTTCCGACCACAACGAGCCTTGCTGCAGAGTCTTGGAGCAGGTATCGGATTTCCGGCAGGGAGTATGCGGGATTGATTGGCAGCGAGACGGCTCCCATGCTGCACGTCGCCAGGTGGATCTGAATGGCCGCAACGCTCTTTGGCAGGCAGATCGCCACGCGGTCGCCGGCAGCAACGCCGTGACCTGTCAGCCATGCGGCAGTTTGCGAGGTCCCTTCGATGAGCTCTTGGTAGCTGAGTCGCTGGCAGCCGTCCTGGTCCCGGAAGTCGAGTGCGACCTTCGCCGGCATCTGCCGGCAGGTTTCCCGCAGGCGCTCGAGAAACAGCATTATCCGAAGTATCGCCCAAGACTAATTCCCGGCGGATGCAGTCGGCCCGCCCGTGCCCCTTCCGTATGTCCGGAATTGCCTGAGTACGGAGGCGATGGCAGAGATGGAGCGACGCGTGGTTCCTTCTGCCTCCGAATCCTGAACGTTCTTAGTCGAGTGGCCCGGCTGCCCAGTAGAGAAACCCGTCTTCCGCTCCGACCAGTAGTTCACGCTTTCCGTCGGCATTCCAGTCCACGGAGGCTGGGCTTGTCGTATGGCCTGCCAGTGTAGTAGTCGAGAGAGCCCCCTCGTGGGAGAACACCGTGCGGGAACCCATGGCTCCGATGTTGCGCATCAGATCCACGTTGACACTGTTGACCAACAAGTCGAGGTCCCCGTCGCCGTCCCAGTCGACGAGATCGATCTTCCGGCGTCCGCTCCGCCCGGCCCGCCCTTCGTTGAGTCGGAGCACGCCCGAGACGCTGTTGATCGGGGAGTGCCTGCGGTCGAAGACCGAGGCGGGTTGCGCGTGGAAGATGCGCTTGCCCGGCAGCAGGATCAGTGCGCCCTCGCGTCGGGTTCGCTCGAACAGCGCCAGGTAACCGTCGTGGTCGAGCATGACCAGATCCATCAATCCGTCGCGGTTCCAGTCAACGACCAACGGCCGGGTCCGCCACTGACTGACCATTTCCGTGTCTCCCGGCGACCACCAGTTCCATTCCGGCTTGAGGGGATTTCCCTGCCAGTCGATCCGCACTGGCCGTGCGGCTTCAAGCCGCGGGGACCGCTTCGAGCCCGCATTTCGATACCAGACAATCCGACCCCAGATCGAATTGGCGACGATATCCGCCAGTCCGTCGCCGTCCCAGTCCGCGACGCTGATGGTGGAATAGCCCCACTTCGCTTCGCATGGGCCTTGGATCGAACCGTTCGCTCCGGCTTGGATGCGGATCGTCTTGTCTGCGGCCTGGAGGTACCGCGGGGACGCAAGGCGAGGCGGCGTGCCCCCGAGATTCTCGATGAAGCCGATGTAGCCGGCGGTGTTGCCGGCCACGACATCCTCGTCGCCGTCGCCGTCCCAGTCCACTCCCTGCGGGGTGACCAGCGCACCGAACTTCACAAACTCGGCTTCTTGTCGGAAGTACCGCGGCTGGGCGAACTTCGGAACTCCGCTCTGAACGGTTCCGAGATTCTCGACGAAGGCGACCCGCCCGTCCTCGTCCCCGACGATCAGGTCCGTGTCCCCGTCGCCGTCCCAGTCGACGGCCGTCGGGGTGATCATCTGGAGATCCATGCGGACAGGCTGTCCGTCAGACACGAGCCGTCGGCCGGCGGCAAGTCGGGGGGACTTTCGTGAGCCGACGTTCTCGAAGTAGGTGAAGCCGTCCAGGAACTCGCCGCAGATCAGATCCAGGTCGCCGTCTTGGTCGAAGTCGGCCAAGCTGGGGCTCGGCATCCCGTAGACATCGACCGGAACGCCCCCTGCCATGAGCTTTCGAGGCTCTCCATAGCTTCCGTCCGACTGCCTGACGGCCAGATAGACAAAGCCATGCAAGGGGCCATTTGTCCAGGTTCCAGTGTGGTCGAACGCGTCGTCCCAGCCATAGTCGCCCCAGTCGCCAACTCCGATCAGGAGATCGAGATCCCCGTCGCCTTCCCAGTCCGCCAGCTTCCACTGTTTCGCCCGGATTCGCCCTTTCGAGGCGTGTACCTTGTCTGTGTCCAGGCCCAGGCTGGTCGGCTCGGCGAAGGCGTGTTCCCGAAACCTGTCGTGCCGCTCGTTGGGCGTCGTCACGACCGGTGGACGACCTTCGATGTGCGAGATCTGCGCGTTCGTGCGGTAGTCGCCGATACGCACCCCCGACCGAAACACCGGCATGGGGTTGCTGGAATTCGGTCCCGCCGGGTTCTCGAAGAAGTACGTGCCTTCGTACGGCAAGCCCCCGCTGGAAACCACGAGATCCATGTCGCCATCCCCGTCGTAGTCCATTGGCAGCGGCCACGCCCACAAACCCACGCCAAGGTCCACGACGAGGCCTGGATTGTTGTAGCGGACCCGCTTGAGATCCGACGCTTGAGCCAGTGGGAGCAGGCCGCAGGCAAGTACGGCTAGGATGGTTCGCACAAGAACACTTTGCCATTGGACCCGTCGGCGCGCAATCCCGCCGACCCAGACTCCAAGTCTGGATCATGAGTTAATCCGGTTGCGGATGCCGACCCACGCACCACCTCTCGATCACCCAGATGCCGAGCGAGTCAGCGATGCAGGTAGAATCCAAGGTTGGGGCTTCCCGGCGGATGAGCCAGTCGATTCAAGACGTCCACCGCGAGATCGTCGACGAGTTCGAGTTCCTCGACGACTGGATGGACCGCTACCAGCACATCATTGATTTGGGGCGCAAGCTGCCCGAGTTCCCTTCCGAGTTCCAGACGGACGAGTACAAGGTCAAGGGGTGCCAAGCACAGGTGTGGTTTCGCGCCGACCAACGCAACGGCAAGCTGTTCTTTAGGGCGACGAGCGATGCTGCTATCGTGGCCGGCCTCATCGCCATGCTCCTTCGTGCGTATTCCGGGTTCCCGCCTCGGACGATCCTCGATGCCGGGCACGGGTTCATCGACGAGATCGGCCTGACTGACCACCTTAGTCCCACGCGAGGGAACGGACTGCACGCCATGGTGCGCACGATTCGTCGATACGCGACCGAAGCCTGCACCGGCTGATCCGGCAACTGGGTCGGCCGCCAATTCACCCCTCCGACCGCGCGGCTCGGTTCGTCCATGCAGCAGGACTGAGACGCTGCTTCCCGGTATTCGGTCCGCCCTAATGGTGCTTGGAACAGATCCTCAAGGCCCATCCGGGCCAGACTTGTCACCGGTCACAGGGTTCGCAATGGTCAAGTTACAATCAAATCAGTCGGTTGATTTACCGCACTCTGCGTAGCTATGGCATACGATCCGGACGGCGTTAGGTTCGTTCTCACAGCTCCTGATACGGAGAGCACCGAGCAGGCGTTCAGCCCTTGGAAGCAGATGATGTACGCATCTGCCCCGGCCCAGTTCGTGCCTCGGTACTTCTACAAGAGCAAGTTCGAGCAGCCGCGGTACGAAGACGGCAGTGCGAAGGTCATGCCCTACGGCGTGCGGGTCGCAGAGGAGGTCCTGCGCAGGAATTATCCGGACAACGATGTGGTGGTCTGCTATCCCGATGATCTCGACACCTTCGTCGGGCGACGCACCATCGCCGTCGGGGTTGGTGCGCACAATCCGATCGGGACGGCCTTTTCGACCGGAGTCTATTCGAATATCTTCGGCTCGTCTGCCCGCCCCATCAACGCTGCCGAGTCGGAGCGGGTCTATCGGCATCCAGCGATCCGCAGACATCGGCCGAAGATAATCGTCGGGGGTGCCGGGGCCTGGCAAATCGACAAGACCGGATCCCGCGAACGGCTGGGGATCGACTGCATCATCAACGGGAGGGCGGAGTCGAAGATCCTGGAAGTCTTCCAGGCGGCCGAGGAAGGGAAGGAACTTCCCCCGACCGTAAACGCCCCCGAGCCCACCATTGAGAACCTCATCATCCCGAGAAAACGCTCCACCTACGGAATCGTCGAGATGAACCGGGGTTGCGGTCGCCAGTGCGCGTTCTGTTCCCCAACGCTCGAAACCCGCATCTCGGTGCCGATGCCGGACGTCCTTTCTGCAGTTCGCGCAAACACTTCGAACGGCGGAAGGATCATCTTCCCGGTTTCCGAAGACGTCTTCATCTACGGGGCCTCGGCACCCTTCTACATTCCCAACGCGAACCAGCTCCTGAACTTCTACGGGTCCATCGCCGAGGAGCCCGGGGTGGACTACCTGCCGCTTTCCCACGCGACAATCGCTCCCGCAGTCGTCAATCCCGACTTGATTCGGGACCTGTCGACGATCCTCCTGGAAAAGAGCGCGTTGCAGAACCGCCACTCTTCGCATTCCGACCAGAGGTTCCTCGCCCCGCTGATCGGCATCGAGACCGGGTCGCCACGCCTGGCCGCCCTGACGATGTCGGGGAAATCGCTCCCGTTCGACATCCGAGACTGGCAGGAGATTGTCGTGGAGGGAACCAATATCCTCAACGACAACAACTGGTTCCCGGTCTATACCTTTATCGTTGGCTTACCGAACGAGACTGATGACGACGTTAAGCAGTCACTTGAGCTCTTGCACCGGCTCAAGCACAACAAGGTACTGTACGTGCCGTCCATCTTCACGCCCTTGGAGGACACGCGGATGGCCTCGGGGCACGCCATGAAGGCGCGCGAGCTCACGCAACTGCAGTGGGAATTCATCATGACGGCGTGGAAGCAGAGCCGCGATTTCGGGGAGATGCGAGACCGGTCCCGCAAGTACTTCAAGATCGGAACGAAGGTCTTTTACCACCTTCGTGGCAAGCGCGTTCATGGGCCGGCGTTCAAGTGGCCGGCCATGCGATTCGCCGGGGAGCCGGAAGAAGAGCTGTCGAAGCACCTCCACCTGAATTGGGATCGCGAGCCCAACACCGAGGCGACCCCGCCCCGCCTCATCCCGAAGCACCGGAAACAGACCCTGGAGGAACTCCGGCAGATCAACGACCGGCAGCCTTTCCACATCTACGGGACATCTCGCGTCCGCGACGGTGCGGCATTGCCAGCGAGTCCGCTGGAGGTCATCGTGAACGAGGCGACAGGCGCGGCCGATACCGAGAGCCCGATCCGTACAAAGCACCTCCCAGAGTATGCTCATCCGGCAGCGGAGGAGCGACTGCCGGAACTTGTTTCCGGGGACTGAGTTCGAAACTGTAGCCTCGGTTCCTGGATGATCGGCACGGCTTGTGCCGGACCGCCTTCGTAGTTGTTGGTTTCCGAGGTTCTCGCCCCCGGTTTGCCCGAGTACAGAATTGCGGATCCTTGGCGTTTTCCGGAGGACGTCCCGGACTACGACACGGGCGAGGGCACGCGGGAGCGGCCCAACTTGGAGCCGCCGCTGCGGGATGTTGAGCCCGAGCGATTCCCGGACCCGTCCTCTCAGTTCTGGGGGCTCAGCTTCGGATGCTGCGAGGACTGCCGGCGGCGAATTCCGGAAACGGCTCTGGGCGTTACCCGACCGAGCATGGCAAAGGCACTCCCGATCGACGGCGAGGAGTCTCGCCTAGGAGCCCGAGCGGGAGCGAACGGACGGACGGGAGGAAGGTGACTATTCCTTTCGGCACTGACCAGAATCCAGGTGACTGAGGCAGGATCGAGAGGGCATTCCGAGCTGCACCACAAGTGCTCGTTGCCGGCCGGCTCGACCCCAAGCCGACCGCGGTCCCCTTCGGCAGCGGGAGAGGTTTCGTCGCACTGTGAAGGTAGTTCGTCGAGGGTGTAGCTCGGGACCGTCACTGGAGTCACAACCAGACGACCTTCATCTATGCCGATATCCGCCTTCGCACCGGCCCGAAGGTCCTGGACATCGAGCATCACAGAGGGCACGGCGAGCATGACGGAGTCTCCGACCTCTCGTAGATGGGCAGTCTGCATGCTCCTTTCAATCGTGATTTGATCGTGCGCCGTGGAAAGGCGCTGTTTCCTAGCGGATGCGAGATCCGCCCGGCAA
>CAYWUV010000048.1:0-43107 GCA_964461235.1 uncultured Bryobacterales bacterium
TCGGCAACCGCTACTCCCTTGCGCTACGGCTGGCGCGCTTCTCCCCGACTCCACATCGGCTCACCGTGCTTCTGGTGGCAGGGCGGCAGGCCATCCGGCGTGAAGCTGTCGCGAGAGTTGCTCAACGAGGGGTGCTCGAGCTTGTAGCGTCGCGAGGTTCACGGTTTCCGTCGGCGACGCCCGGAACTCGTACAGTTCCCGGCTGACCGGGCTTCGGTCGCGATCGAGCCATTCCGTGTAGCGATAATCCTCTGTCCGCATGCTGTAGCCCATCAGTTCCCAGTCCTCACTGGCGAGGTACGGCCTGGGAATCTGATTGAACGCTGCCCGCTTCCAAGGGCGCCCGGGGTCTTCCAGTAACGGAAGCATCGAGATGCCCTCCAGGCCTTGCGGGGCCTCGATCCCGCAGGCCTCGCACAAGGTCGGAAACAGGTCCACCAATTCGACGAAACCATTGCTCGTGCGGCCCGGCTTGCGCATGCCCGGCACCTGAAGCATCAGGGGGACCCTTGCGGCCAGCTCGAAGTTGGTGGTCTTTGCCCACAAGTCCTGCTCGCCCAAGTGCCAGCCGTGATCGCCGAACAGCACGACCACAGTCCGCTCCGCGAGCCCCAGGCTCTCGAGCTCGTTCAGCACACGACCAGCCTGCGCGTCCATGAACGACGTTGCCGCATAGTACCCGTGGATCAGTTCTCTGGCCTTGCCGGGGGCCAGCGCGCCCTCCTTCGGTATGTCTGAATAGCCCCTCAGCTCCTGCCACCGCGTGAAGGCTGCATCGGGAGCGTCAATTGGGCGCACGACGTCGCCCGGGACGGGCAGGTCGTCCGGGTTGTACAGGTCGAAGTACTTCTTGGGTGCGGTAAACGGAAGATGGGGCTTCTGGAATCCCAACGCAAGGAAGAACCGCTCGTCTTTCAGCTGGCGAAGGGCCTGGACGGCCCGGTCGGCGACCTGCCCGTCCTGCAGGGCGTTATCCGGTACCTCGGTCGCTTGCCAGGAGCCTCGCTTCTTCCATTGCAGGGTAGGCATCTCTTCCCCGGGAAGGCGTCGCCTCGGGCTGGTCGCGCGCATGGCGGCCAGTCGTTCCTCGTCGACATACTGCATGCCTGCTTGCGCACCGCCGGGCGGCCAGGCTGGGATGCTCCAGGAGGGCTCATCGACCTGTCTCCCGTGCAGGACCTTGCCGATTGACTGGGTTTGGTAGCCCGCCTGCCGAAACCGCTGCGGGAGCGAAACGACGTCGGGCAAGACCTCGCGGAAGTGCCGTCGGTTCCCCCAGACCCTCGTCGTGTCCGGGCGTAGGCCGGTATGAAGCGAGGCCCGCGAGGGGCCGCAGACCGGAGACTGGCAGTAAGCGCGATGGAAGAGCAGGCTCCGGTCGGCCAGCCTGTCGATATTCGGGGCCTTGACGATCCTGTTCCCGTAGCAACCAAGCTCCGGCCGGAGGTCGTCGACTACAACGAAGAGAACGTTCCATTCGTTCGAACGTGCCTTCGCCATGGCCGGCAGCTCCGCCGCGCCGAGTCCCATCGCCAAGGCGTCCCGACGGCGGATCACTCAGCTTCCCCTTGCGTGCGACGAGTCCAGGTGTAGGACGCCTCGTCGAAATGGAACGCGTTCTTGCGGAGTGCGCCGGGGGTGTCGACAGCGGGGAGCCAGGCTCTGTGGCGCACCATCTCCGGCGCGTGGCCTGGATCCGACACGAGGTTCGTCAGTTCGCCTGGATCGGTTGCGTGGTCATAGAACTCTTCCTCGCCGGTCGCGTAACGGATGTAGCGGAACCGCTCCGAGCGCACGGCGTGATTGCCCCGGCCGAACGTCACGATCGCTGGCCGTTCCCACGCGCGGGATGGATCCTCCAGCAGTGGCCGCAGGCTCACTCCTTCGGTTTCCGGGCTCCCGGGCAACGCGCAGAGGTCCGTGAGCGTCGGGAAAAGATTCAGGAGACTGACGGGTCTGGAGCACGTGCTCCCTGGAGTCGTGACGCCCGGTGCCACGACCGCCAGAGGGACGTGGGAGGACCGCTCCCATAGTGTGTCCTTGGCGAAGTGGTGCTTCTCTCCGAAGTGGTAGCCGTGATCGGACCAGAACACGACTACCGTGCTGTCCGAGTACGGGCTGGAGTCGAGCGCGTCGAGAATCCGGCCGATCAGGGAGTCGGCATGCCGGATGCACGCCGTGTACGAGCGAACCACCTCCGCCAGTGCGTCGTGCTCCAGGATCAGTTCGAGGTCCGCGACCCGGAAATCGGCCAGCTTGCGGCCCGCCGCAGGAACGTCGTCCAGGTCGCCGGGAACGTCCTGTGGCACGGGTGCCTCATCCGGCCCGATCGCGTTGAAGGCGGCTTCGGGAGCGTAGAAGGGCAGGTGGGGCTGGAACAGGCCCACCGCAAGGAAGAAGGGCTGGTCGTGGTCCCGTTGCAGGAATTCCTCGGCCCAGCGAACTGTAGCGCCGTCTCCCATCTCCATTTCCGTCTTGTCGAGCGGGCCCCAATCAAAGCTGGGGATATGCCGCGGCTGGCGGTACGGGATCAGGAAGCCTTCCGTCTTGAGGTCATCCACAAGGTCGAAGTACTCGTCCCAGGTGTCGGGCGGGTTGAATCCTGGCGTGTGGTGGAAGACCTTTCCTCCGCCAGCGGCGTAGTATCCATGGTCCTTGAAGTAGCGAGGCAGGGTGACCATGTCCGGGTAGTTCGGCCGCCACCATTCGCCGTTCCCGTAAATTCCAGTAGTCGACGGCCGAAGTCCCGAGAGGATTGCGGTCCGGGACGGATTGCACTTGGGAGACGGGGCATGCGCGTTCGTGAAGAGCACGCCGCGGGTGGCGAGGCGGTCGATATTTGGGGTCCGGGCGGTCTCGTGTCCGAGGGCTCCGACCCAGTCGTTCATGTCATCGACGCTGAGGAAGAGGACATTGGGCCGATGGGGCTCGCTTGTCGCACAAGCCCCGCCCAGGAGGGAGCAGGCGATGGCAGCGATAACCCATGTCCTCACCGGGAAGGCCCCACGTGGCTCAGTGCAAGCCATGATCGGGGGATTGCCTCCTAGGCCGAACTGCATCTCGATTTCGCGTCCCCACGGAAGTCAGTCCTGTGGTCCGCTCTTGAGCCACGGAGGAACCGTTGGTGCCAGATAGGCATTGTATTGCCAGCCGTCAGGACGGTGGTACTGGCCGTCCTCGAAAGTGGAATCGATTTCCGCCTTCAGGCGCAGAACGTTCGCCGGCTCGAGAAACGCATCGTCCGTTCTTTCGCGCCACTCCAGCAAACGTGTTCGCAAGTCTCCTTGGATCTGCTGATGCGCCGAATCATCGGCGAGGTTCGAAAACTCGTGGGGGTCCTGCTGCAGGTCATAGAGTTCGAACTCCGGCGGTTCGCGCATGGTCTCGTACGCGCTGCGCACACTCGAATCGGCCTGTGACAGGGCCGCCCGCATCTCGTCGCGGCTCAGGAACTTGTCGATGGTGAACGCGTAGCCGGGGTTCGGCTCTCCGGGCATGAGGTTCCAGATGAGTTTGTACCTTCTATTGCGCACGGATCGCTGGGGGTAGTAGTTGTGGTTCGAATGCAAGTGGTACTCGGTGAACAGGTATTCCCGCCAGGATGTGCTGCGCCCAGCCAGCAGCGGCTCCAGCGACAGGCCTTCGAGACCGGGGAAGGGATCGGACCGGGCCGCCGTCAGGATCGTCGGTGCCAGGTCAAGCGTCGAGACGAGTTCCTCGCGGACCTGTCCTGACTGCTGCCGTCCGGGCCAGCGCACGATCAGCGGAATGCGTACGCCGGCTTCGTAACAGGTTCGCTTGCCCCGCAGCAGGTCCGCGCCGTGATCGCCCAGGTACACCACCAGGGTGTCCTCGGTGTGTCCCGAACGATCCAATGCGTCCAGGAGGTCTCCGATCAGGGAGTCCAGGCGGCTCAGCGAGTTGTAGTAATCGGCGGTGTCGCGTCGGAGGGTCGGAGAATCGAGGCCGATGTACGGTAGCGTCTCCACGGCCTCTTCGGTCACCGGATCCGCGGGCAGCGCGTCCACTTGCCTGAGGAACGGTCGATGGGCGTCCGGATAGTTCACCGAGAGAAAGAAAGGACCGTCCGCCTGTTCGAAGAAAGCCGTGGCTGACCGTGCATACGTCCCGATGTCCTTCCGTTGGAAGTTCGCGCTGGGTTGCGCAATGAAATCGAACGGAAACGCTTCCGCTGGGTTGACATGCAACTTGCCAATGATTCCGGTTCGGTAGCCAGCTTCCTTGAGGCTTAGCACGATGTTCGGAGTGTCGTCCCGATACAGTCCGAACTTCCAGGTCGCCAGTCCGACCTGACCGTTCTGATGGGGGTAGAGGCCGGTCAGGAACGCAGCTCTCGACTGGCTGCATCCTGCTTGGGGGACATACGCGTTGCGGAAGAGGACGCCTTCTCGTGCCAACCTGTCGAGGACCGGCGTGTCGGCGTACGGATCGCCGTAAGCGCCCAGCTCCGGTCCGTTGTCTTCCGAAACGATTAGGAGGATGTTCGATGGCCTGGCACTCGGGTCTCCGGGGGAACCGGTGCAAGCCGTCATGGCCAGCACGAGGACACAGCGCGCAAGCATCAGGTAACGCATGACTTGGTCGGCCCCGGGGATCTTGTACCATAGTCCCGCATCCGACCATGGGCGAACCGGGTTGCTCGGTCGTTGTGCAGGCCCGCGAATGCGAGCAGACGTACGGCACCATGTTCGAGCCCGTTGTCGGGTACGATTCTCCCGATCTCGCCGTTCAATGTCACGCGGCCCGAGCAGGGTAGTCGCACGGTGAACAGGACCGAATGACAGCGTCGATCGCGGACGATGTCCCGGATCCCTTCTCGGGAGCGCTATCGGCAGGACGAATCCGGTCCGGGCGCCCGGCCGGCTTGGTATTCTTCTTGGCTCGGCTGATCGCTCGGAGAGGGTCTGGCCTGTGGAGACTGCGATGGTGAGAGGGCCCGGATCTGGAGGAGGTCACGACTTCCGTCAGCTGGCAAGCCGACAGCTTGCCGATTACGATGCTGTCGCGCCGGGCAGCCTGTTCGCGGGCTCGGGTCCCGGTCTGACCGTCGATGAGGCCTACCGGCTTCAACTCGAGACCGTGAGGCTGCGCCGTGCCAGGGGCGAGTCTCTCGCTGGCTACAAGATCGGATGCGTGAGCGAAGGGATTCGCCGGCAGCTCGGCGTTGAGCATCCCGTATTCGGTCATGTCTTCCTCAGTGAAGTCCACCTAAGCCCGGTCTGCCTGGATCACGCCTCTTTTTGTAGTCCCGCCATCGAGGGAGAGATTGCCGTGACGTTGCGCAAGGACATCGAGAGCCTCGAGCATCTTCGAGCAGCGCCGGAGAGGTATGTCCGGGACATGTTTCCCGTGATCGAGCTTCACAACTACTTCTTTCGCGGGGCCGAGCCGTCCGCGGCCGAGCTGATCGCGAACAACGCCCTCCATGCCGGGATCGTGAGGGCGACAGGGACGGGTGCTATCGGGGCGGGGAAGGCGGTCCGGGTCCAGATCAATGGCGAGACACATGAGTCCAAGGCGTACGATCCCTGCGCGACTCTTTGGGAACTCGCGTCCCGGCTTGCCGTCCACGGGATCAAGCCCTGCAAGGGGGATCTCCTGTTGACCGGCTCTCCGCTGCCGCTGTACGCGGTGAGTCCGGGAGACTCTGTGACGGTGAATTGTGCTGGCGTTCCCCCGGTGACGGCTTCGTTCGAGCCGGACTAGTACGAGCGGAAGGAATACGGGCCTCGTGAAGGCGCCATGCGAATGCGAATGGTCAGCTTGGGACAACGTGGTGGTTTCGCGCCAAGTCGCGGGCCAGGATACTTGATCTGCGACAACCGTGCGGTTCGACCCAATTGGATCCGCCCGCACTAAGGGACGCTGCGCAAGAGTGCAGAAAGACGATCAGCTGCGTATCAAGGCTCGGAGTGTCCCGTTTGGGTCCCCGTGGACAAAGCCTACACGGGGGTCTCGTTTGTCCAGTCCTTTTCGGGCAGCAGCGTCTCGAACCTCATATGGGCACTGTCGCTGGGTCGACGTTACGGTCCCCTCGGTCGCAGACCGGAGCAGCGCCCGGAATCCGCACTCCACCCCGAGAATGACCGAGGAACTTCGAACCGAGGTTTGTCGGTCTAAAACGCGACAAGGAGAGGTGGGTCTGAATAGGTCACCGCCGTGGTCCCCATCGCAACGGGATCGAATGTGATAACAGGCGAAGGCGCGCTGTTCTCGAGCGAAGGCGCGCTTGGCGGAGTATCGAGATCGCGGTGGAGGGCGTGACGGACGACCTGATTCGGCCCACCCAAGTTGAGGCTGGCCGTGGCTTCCGAATTTGGAGAGGTAGACTGCCGCCGAGGACCCCAGAATCGGTCGTGGAACCGGTTTCCGTGCATTGGGGCGAGCGGGCGGAAGCATGGCTGAGAGCACGGCGGGGCCCCGGTCCCGGCAAGATCAGTCCGCTCCCCTGACGGGGGCTGTCGACTCGGGGCACCTACGATCACCTGCCATCGGGAGATGTTGAACCGCCCAAGCTCGGAGTCTCGATCTTGGATGTCTGCCCGTGGCGATGCTGGCCCACGTCGACCTTGAAGGGCCAACACATGAACGCGAAGCACCTGAGACACAGCAGGGTTTAGCGTCGGGACGCACTGTGGGCACGGACGCCTCCTCGGCACCTGCTTTCGCGTCGCCAACTGTACCCATGTCGCCCCGACCAACGGTCGCGGTAAGTCCGAGACCCACGGCGAATACAGCGAGCCCGTCAAGACCACCTCCGTTAGTCCGCTCGTACCTGCCTGGAAGGTGCTCCTCCAGCGGTAGTTCCGTAGCCGTCCCTCGCAGCCAGCTCGAACGCTTGCAGTTTGGCCGCTCCCGAATCTGAGCCCCAATTCAAGAGGCCACGCTCAGTAGTCAAGAAGGTAGTTGAACTTCACGTAGAACGCGTGGGTTTCGAGCCTACGCTCTACATTGTGCGGGTCCAGGTAGTCCCGCATGAGCATGCCTGTGTTGTACACCACGAACAGGCCCGTGCTCGATGTCGAAAGCAGGCCGAGCCGGATGTTGTGCGAGAGCTGGTTGGTCCGGTTGCTGTACTGGCTGAGCGTCTGGAAGTAGCTCTTGGGAGTGATCGACCAGTTGAATCGGAGGCTGGCGAGGTCAGTGCGGAAGTTCTCGACAGGGAGGTCTATGAAGTTCCGTGCCCAGGTGAGCGTCCAGGTCAGGTTCTGCCCTCTGCGAACGCCGCCGGTCAGGCTGAGAGACTTGATGTCACCGGAATAGAAGTCGCCCGACGCGATATTCCCACCGCCGAAGAATGTCGCGCTTGGGTCGCTCTGGAAATTCGCGATCGTCTCTCCGAACTGGTAGGACCCGGCCGGAATCCTGACTCCCGGGAACACTTCGAACGGCACCCTGAGCCGCTCGAAGTTGCGGTTGTACGCCAGGCCCAGCCGGCCACCGTTCTGCAGCCGCGAATCTATGTGGTAGTGCTCGAATCCGGACTCTTTCTCGTTCGAACCCAGCGTGTACCAGTTCTGGACCAGAACATGCGGCTCGATCGTTCTCCAAGCACCCTTCTTTGGGTAGTAAGTGTAACGATAGAAGCCACGTGGCTTGTGGAACTTCACGCGTCGCACGAATCCGACCTCCGGGTTGAAGTTCTCGCCGACCTCCAGGTAGCCGAGGCTGAATTGGTGCGTAGCGTCGTCGTAGTCGAATCGACTGGAGTACGCATGGCTGCTACCCCGCAGTCCGGGTGTCTGCGTGCCGGCCACGTAGCTGAACCAGTTGCCGTACTTGCCGATGCCGATGTTGGCATCGGCTCCGAATGTCCGGTTGTACCCTCGACTGCCTTCGGGGCTCCCGACCGCCCGCCGGTTCACCGCGATCACGCCGATGGAACTCCGGTTCGGAAGCTCCCGGCTGACCCGTGCCACGGCGTAGTTGTTAGCGGGAGTTTGGCCCGCGACGCGGCGCGTCTGCATGTTCAGGAGTCCTACCTGGTACTTGCCCACTTTCCCGCTCATTCTTGCCCCGCCGTCGATGGGCACTTCCCGGCGATTCTCGTCAAGCCCGATCCGGCGCGAGAAGAAGATCTCGACTTCCTGGGGCGAGCCGAACTCGAAGAACCCGGAGTTCTCGAGAAAGAAGGGCCTCTTCTCGGGGAAGAACAGATCGAAGCGTGTGAGGTTGATCTGTACGTCATCGACCTCGACTTGGGCGAAGTCCGTATTGAGCGTGCCGTCCAGCGTGAGCCCTGGCGTGAGACTGTACTTGACGTCCAGTCCGCCATTGATCTTCGGGTCGGTCCTGCCCTCTGCCAGCCGAAAGTCCTGCGCGGCCCCGCCAATGACGTAGGGGAGCAGTTTCAGGTTTCGGTGGGACTTGGCTTCGATGCCGTGCAGTCTTCCCGCGATCTCGATCTGGGTGAACTCGAACGCTCGCGAGACCGGCGACCAGAATGACAGCTCGTTGCGCCGTCGCAGGTTTCTTGAGACGTTCAAGCCCCAGGTTTGATCTGGCCCCGGACGGTAGCGGAGCGTCCGGAAGGGTATGACGATCTCGCTCTCCCAGCCGCGAGCCGTCACGCTCGACCGCACCCGCCAGACTGCGTCCCAATTCAGGTTGAACGCCGCCGATCCTGCGCGTTGGGCCCCGCCACCGCCGGCACCACCGGCCCGGGCCGGGCTTCCGCCAGACCCCCGCGTCTGCCCGGCTTTGGTGACCTGTGCGTCAAACTCGATGCCGGTCGGGCTCGTTCCGAAGATGAAGGCGTTCTGGCCATCGTTGTAGGTGTCGATCAGCAGCTGGATCGAGTCGGTGTCGACTAGGCTGCCATCGCGGCGATTCTGGGTGACGACGATTTGCTCCGGCTGCGAGTCGAAGCAAATGATCCCGAAGTACAGGTTCGAATCGTCGAACGCGACACGGACCTCCGTAAGCTCGACAGAAGGCTGGCCTTCGTCCGGGTTCTGCTGGATGAAGCCGGTTGCGGGCTCGATTTCCTGCCAGAGTGCCTCGTCGACGATTCCGTCGATCTCCGGTGGGCGCTCGACGCGCGTAGCCCGGACATCCGGCCGGCTGCCTTCCGTCGTCTGCGCCGAAGCGATGCCTGCGAGGCATACAGCGAAAGCGCACGCAAAGGGCGGCTGCATCATTGAGCCCGCCCGCCCCGGTCCCGGTTGTCCCGGGGATCTCGTTCTGAAATTGATTGAAACGGTGCCGGGGAACGAACTTGGCGGACGCCGGAGCTAGCCATGGGCATACGCCGGGCGCCCTCGCTCGGGATGGGCCGGGTCATGCGTGATCCGTGTCGGCCGTCAGTACGGCCGGATCCTCTCCGGAAGGGGGTCCCGAACGGCGATGACCTTCCTCAGCAGCATGACCCGCATCCGGTCAAGCAGGTCGCGATGGGAGTCTTCCTGCGCCACGTTGCGGAGTTCGTGAGGATCGGACGAGTAGTCGAACAGCACTTCCTCCCCGTTTTCGTCGATCCAGTACTTGGCGTCCTCCGACCGGATCATTCGGTTGTTGGTCGCCTGCATGTAGATCAGGTCCCGCCCCGGCTTGCCTTCCATCACCGGGACGAGCGACATACCTTGGTTCCCTGCTGGGGGATCGATACCCAGCATCGCAAGCAGGGTGGGCATCACGTCGACGATCTCGACGAGTTCGTCGATCTTCTTGCCTTCCGGCACTCCGGGGCCACGGAAGATGAGCGGAATCCGGAGGGCTCCGTCGTACGGTCTGCCGCTCTTGCTGATGAGGTTGTGGTCGCCGAGATAGTCGCCGTGGTCGCTGGTGATCACGAAGAGGGTCCGGTCTGCGAGCCCGGCCTGTTCCACAGTATCCACGATGCGCCCGACGTTCTCGTCCAGATGCGTGACCATCGCGTAGAAATACGTGCGGTAGGAGTCCCAAGTGTCCTCCGGAGTCTGCAGGAAAGCCGTCATCGAGGCGGCAAGCCTTCGGGGCAATCGGTCGATCTCGTCTTCGGCGAATTGCCGGGGCGGAAGCGCCCGGCCGCGGTAGCGAGCGAGGGACGAGGCGGGCGGATTCAGGGGTGGGTGCGGCGCGTAAAAGCCTGCATGCACGAAGAACGGCCGACCGGGGTGTCGCGAGACCGTGCCTTCGATGAAGGTGATCGTCTCGGTGGCCACCCAGGAAGCATGAGTGGTGCGGTCTTCCCCTTCAAAGAGGTAGTGCTCGAACCGCGGCCGGTCGCCGGGCATGTTCACCCGAGCCTTTTCCCGAACGTCCTTGCCTTGCGCCCACAACCACCGGCCATAGGCGTCGTCATACGGACCCGGCTCGTCCGAGAGTCGCATCTGGTGGAATCCGTACGGAGGATGCATCTCGCGGTGGTCCCGGTCCTTGTGCGGCCAGAAGTGGAGCTTCCCCATCTGGCCGGTGTAGTACCCTGCGTCCCGGAGCACGTGCGTGAGCGTCCTCTCGTCTTGGGGCATCTTGATGCCGTTGCTGATGACGCCGTGGGCATGGGGATACCGGCCGGTCATCAGGGAGGCGCGGTTCGGTGCGCATGCCACCCCGACAGTGAAATGGGAACGGAACGTCACCCCTTCGTGGGCCAGGCGATCCATGCTCGGAGTGACAATCTTGTCGTTGCCGTTTGCGGCCACGTGATCCCAGCGGAGGTGGTCTCCGGTGATGAGCACAATGTTGGGAAACTCCTCCATGGAAATTCTGGGATCGGGCGGGAAAAACTCTGCCTGCCCGGGGAGCCTCGACGGTAGCGCGGCAACTGAAAGAATGACCGCCAGCACCCAGATGCCCCTGCCGTAACCTCCTGGGGGCCCGCTAGCCCGGCAGGCCTTATAATCCCCTGACCGTGACTCGAGCGACAGATTCGGCATGGCAGACATGATATCCGACAGATTCGGCGCGTCAGCTGAACTTCGGCGTCTGCCATCTCGATGGGTCCGCCCACTGGGGCACGGCTCGCGAGTTGCCGGCCGCCCCGCTCCAACACATCGGGACACTGCGCCATTCGA
This sequence comes from uncultured Bryobacterales bacterium, assembly GCA_964461235.1. GTDB lineage: Bacteria > Acidobacteriota > Terriglobia > Bryobacterales > UBA6623 > VXMF01. Next base: position 11,016 of record CAYWUV010000048.1, read on the forward strand.
GAGGAGTGCTGCTCCCGGGCCGAGAGCCGGATCGGGTCCTTCTTGTCCCGAGCGATGAGGGTTGCGCTCCGCGCCACGAATCGAGTTGAATGGTCGAACGGTTCAGCGGACTCGTACGGCACCGCTAACGCGTGCCTTGAGTACCGGCGGGTCCCTATGTGCAGCCTGCCAGCAGGAGTGAGCCGGACCCGGCCAGGGAGTGATTCTCGGATTCATGCAAGACGCGTTGCTTGAGCACGGACCGATCGCCGCAGAGCGGGCACCGATCGCCCTGGAGAGCGAGCCTCCCAGTCTATTGAGACTGGACATGAGCAAGTGCGTCGACTCCGCGACCTACAACGAGGAACTTCGCAACCTGCAGCTCAGGCTGAAGGAAGTGGCCTTGTCCTACCTCACCCAAGACCGCAGGGCAGTGGTGGTATTCGAAGGAAGCGACGCCGCTGGCAAGGGAGGGGCCATTCGCAGGATCAGCTGGCCATTGGATCCTCGCGGATTGAAGGTCTGGCCGATTTCGGCCCCTACGGCAGAGGAGAAGGGCCAGCACTACTTGTACCGGTTCTGGAAGCGCCTGCCGAGGCCTGGACAGATCGTCATCTTCGACCGCTCATGGTACGGCCGCGTGCTCGTGGAGAGAATCGAGGGGTTCGCGACCGAGGCCGAGTGGAGACGCGCCTACGACGAGATCAACGAATTTGAAAGGATGCTGCTGGACGACGGCATTTGCCTGGTCAAGATCTACCTGCACATCAGCAAGGAAGAGCAGTTGGAGCGTTTCCGAGCGCGCCTGAATGACCCGCTGAAGCGTTGGAAGCTCTCGGAGGAGGACCTGCGCAACCGTCGACGGTGGGACTTATACGGAGCAGTAGTCGAGGACATGTTCCGGAAGACCTCGACCATTGCCTGTCCGTGGAGGGTGATCCCGTCCAACAAGAAGAAGTACTCGCGCCTCGCCGCGATCGAAACTGTCGTGAACCGGATGGCATCCGGCGTGAAGGTCGAGCCTCCGATCCTGGACCCCGGATTCGAATCGAGGCTTCGCACGGAACTCGGTCTCTAGGCGGCGGTCCTTTCCGCAGTTCGCCAAGGGCCTTGCTTCGCCGTTCAGGCACCGCGGCACGTTGCACATGCCCGAACGACCGGTTCAGGGTATCTCAATCTCCCGTAGCGGACTCGACACGCAGCGGCGGATCGGTTGTGATCCACAGCCTTCGGAGCCACCGCCCGAAGTCGTCGAGAATGACGTAGTACGTGGGCAGCACGACCAGCGTCAGGGCCGTTGAAGCCATCAGGCCCCCGATGACCGTCCGTGCCAGCGGGAAGTAGTTCATGCCCATCATGTTGGCGTCTCCCGTTGCCAGAGGGACCAAACCCACGACGGTCGTGGAGGCCGTCATGCAGATCGGCCGAAGACGCTCCTTGCACCCGCGCAGGATCGCCTCCCGCCTCGCGAGGCCCTCGCGTCGCAGGTTATTGACGTGGTTGACGAGCACGATGCCATTGTTCACAACGATCCCGATCAGGATGATTATGCCGACCTGGGCCATGGCGTTGAACGGTGTACCCGTGAGCAGCAGGAACAGCACAATCCCGACCAGAGAGAAGGGAAGCGACAGCATGATGGCAAAGGGGTGCAGCACGGACTCGAACAGCGCGGCCATCACGAAGTACACCAACACCAGCGCAAGCACCATGCTGAACAGGAACGCCTCGACGTCCTCATTCTGCTGTTGGGTCCAGAACCCGTATGTCCAGCCGTATCCCGGCTCGTATGGCAGGCCGTCGAGCACTTCCTTGATCGCCGCCCGGCCATCTTCGAGGCGCTCGCCCTTGTAAGCGACGTGGATCTCGCTGTAAGTTCGCCTGTTCTCACGATTCACCTGTCCCGGCACTCTGTCAATTCGCAGGTCGGCCACGCTCCCTAGCAGCACATCCTGTCCGTCCTGGTCGCGGCCGACCGTGATCGACTTGAGATCGTCGATGCTCTGCATATCCGCCGGATTGATTCCTACCCAGATCTCGACCTCGCCGTCAGACGTTCGGTAACTGCGCATCCGCTGGGACCGCACGGTGACAGAGAGCACTTGCGCAACGACCCGAGGCGAGACGTTGAACCTGCGCGCGATGTCGCGCCGAATGCGCACCTGCACTTCGGCGGACTCGCCGGCGAGGTCTGCATGGACCTCGGATATTCCCTCGGTGGCTAGCAGAGCTTCCCGGGCCTGTCTCGTCAGCTCAACCAGAGCCGAAGGAGAGTCGCCGTAAATGTTGGCATTGATCCAGTTGCGGTCGTTTCCTTCCTCCCTGCCGAGCTCGATCCGGGCTCCGGGGATCACGGGCAGCTCCTTGCTGATCGCCTCGCGGATTCCTGCCACGTCCGCCGGTCCGGCGCGGTCGGTGTCGAGGAACGCCCGCGACCAGGCCCAGTTGTTGCCGTAGGCGCTTGAGGTCGACTTGAGATTGAAGCGTTCCATGTTGGCGTGCAGGAAATCCTCGACTCGGTTCACATAGTCGTTCTCGATCTTGGCGTAGTGGTAGTTCTCGGAGAATTCGTACGCGATCCGGATTGAAGAAACGGTATTGGCAGTCGGGGAGTTGTCAGGGACGAAATCCCTCAGCGCCCACCCGGCGCCGCCGAGCAGGACCGGTACGGCTACAAGGCCGACGACGTATCGCCGGTCCAGGTGCCAGCTCACCATCCGCAGGTAGCCCTCGACGAAGCCCCTCCCGGCGCCGACCTTGAACTCCCGTCCGAGCCTCGCCAGTGCGAAGCGAAACGGTGCCGAGATCGCGCTCCAGAGCCTGCGGTCCATTCCGGTGTGGCCGTGGGCATCGTCTCTCAGAATCCTGGTCGCGACGAGTGGGATCAGGGTGAGGGAGATGAAAAGGGAGCAGAGCAGGGCGAAGATGATCGAAATGCCGACGTGTCCGAGCAGGATCGAGATCTGCGATTCGGAATCGAACATCAAGGGCACGAAGATGATCATCGTCGTGGAGGTTGCGGCGATGACCGCGATCGTGACGTCACCGGCCCCGCGCTCGGCCGCTTGGGCAGGGGAGTACCCTCGCTCGAGCTTCTGGAAGATCGACTCGAGGACAACGACGGCATTGTCAACCAGCATGCCGGCAGCGAGCATCAGCCCGATCATCGACATCGTGTTGAGCGTGTCACCGTTGAAGTACAGGAAGCCCACCGCGGTCAGCACGGAGAACGGGATGGCGAAGCCGATCGCCATGCTCGCGTCCAGGCGCCGCAGGAACGCAAACAGGACGACGATGGCGAGCATCGCTCCAAGCGAGCCGGCCTTCAGCAGCTCCCTCAGGACCTTCCGGATCTCCTCCCCGGAGTTGTGCCACCAGCGGACGGCCAGACCGTCCATCGAGGGGTCCGCCCCCCACTGGCTGAACGCGGCCTGCACCTGGTCGACCGTCTCGACCGTGTTCGCTTCCGATGCCTTTTGGACTACGAGTCCCACGGCGTACGCGCCATTCTGGTGCCGCCCCTGGTTCCGCGGGCGCTGGTCCAGCACGATATCCGCGATGTCGCTCAGGACGATCCCGTGCTGGCCCACCGGGAACTGCGCGATGTCATCGACGGATTCGATCGTCCCTCTGGCCACCGCCGAATAGCGGTTGCCCCCGTCCGAGATCCGTCCGAGCGACAGGTTCGTGTTCGACCCGTCCAGGGATCGAAAGATCCTGCCCACGTCCACTCCGTACCGCTTGATGTCATCAAGCCGGAGGTAGATGTCGACCTGCTTCCGATCGGTTCCCCACAGATTCACGTTCCCGACCCCGGGGATGCGTTCCAGAGGCTTCTTGACGCGGCTGTCCAGGAAGTCGAACTCGGTACGCAAGTCGCGTTCGGCCGTGAGAGTGCCCTCGAGCACCGGAATCTCGTCCGTGGAGAAATTGCGGATCTCGATCTGTCGCAGGTCCTCGGGCAGTGTGTCCCGAATCTGCTCGATCTTCTCGCGCATTTCCGCGCGGATCATCGAAGTCTCGGCACCCATTCCGCACCAGATCTGGATGAACATTCCGTTGCGGGAGGACCGGGAACTCATCCGTTGCACGCCCGGAACGGTCGCGAGAGCCTCCTCGATTGGCTTGGTGATGGATTCCAGAACCTGGCCGGGCGTCGCGTTGTGGTAGTGCGCCTCCACGAACATCACCGGCGCGTCAAGCTGCGGTACCAACATCAGCGGGATTCGCTGGACCGCGATCACGCCCATCGCGACGATGCACAGGAACAGCATGCACACCGTGACCGGGTTGCGGATCGCGAGGCCGACAATCCGTTCGCCCGTTCCGGCGAGCCCCTCCCCGGAGCCCAGGGACTTCCTCTCCATGTCAGTGTTGTCCAACGGTGCCGAGTCCTTCCTCGATGGCCAGATCGGAACCGACCCGTGGCCGTGGCTCCGGACCCGATACAATTCGCTTCCGGTCGAGGGCCTCGTAGACAACCGGAATCGCGATGAGTGTGAGGGGTGTGGTGAAGAGCAGTCCACCGATGACCGCAATCGCGATCGGCGTGCGCACCTCGTCGCCTTCCCCCCAGCCGAAGGCCATCGGGACCAGGCCGAGTAGAGTGGTCAGCGACGTCATCAGAATCGGGCGCAACCGGATCCTGCACGCACGCAGCAGCGCGGCCCGACGCGCGAGACCCTTGGCGCGTAGCCGGTTGGTGTAGTCAACCAGCACGATGCCGTTGTTGACGGCGATTCCGGCCAGCACGATCGCCCCGAGCAGGACGACGACACTCAGGTCCGTGCCGGTCAGCGCGAGGGCGAACACAACGCCGACCAGACCCAACGGCACGGTCAGCAGGATCACGAACGGATGCAGCAGCGACTCGAACTGCGAGGCCATCACCAGATAGACCAGGAAAACGGCAAGAGCCATGGCGAAGCCCAGGCTCCGGTAGGACACCTCGAGTTCCTCGTTCTGGCCACTGATGGCTGCCGTTGCCCCAACGGGCATCTGCGCGCTGATCTCGTCCAGGGACATTCGGATCTCGTCCGTGGCGCTTCCCAGGTCGCGCCCGCTGAGATTGGCCCGGACGATTGCGGCTCGCTGGGAACGGATTCTCCGGATTTCCGCAGGCCCTTGGCGCACTTCCACCGTGGCGACCTGGCCGAGCCGGACCGGCACGAAGGGCGGGCGTGCCCCTTGCTCTCTTTGGGCTCTCGGCTCCTCTTGTGATTCTTCCCCGTTGGCTGCCCCCCTGCCGCCTTCAGGTTGCTGGGGCATCACCATTCCGGCGCGGCGCGGCGCACTGTTGATCACCATGTTCCGGACGTCTTCGACCGTGTCCCGGTCTGGTTCGTCGACACGCACGAGGATGTCGATCTGACGGTCGCCCTCGCGGTACCTCGAGGCCACGTCACCGCGGATCTTGTTGCGCAGGACTCTCGCCACCTGCCCCTCCTGAAGTCCCAGGCGGTTCAGGCGTCGACGGTCGAACCGGACCTGGATCTCGGGACTGCCGAGATCGGTGGTCGTTTCGATGTCGCCCAGGCCTTCGATCCGGTCCATGCGGGCCGCTACCAGCTCCGCCGCCCTGCGCTGGTCGGCAAGCTCGTATGCGAAGATCTCGACCTCGATGGGCGTCTTGAAACTGAACAGCGTAGGTCGCTCGAACTGCTGCTCAGTCTCCGGAACGGTGCCGATCATGTCCCGGATCCTGCGAATCGCATGCTCCTCGGCGGTCTTGTCGTTGCGGTCCTGCAGGACGACGTGCAGGGTCCCTACGTTCTCTTCGAGGTCCCCGCTCGAGAACTGGTTCTCTTGGCTGCCCCCCACGCTGGAAAAGACCGTCCGCACGCCGGCAACCGCCCTTGCTTCCGATTCGATCTGGCGCATGACCGCGTCCGTTGACTCGAGAGGGCGTCCTTGCGGGAGAGTGACCCGGAACGAGAACTCCCCTTGCGTCAGAGGCGGGATCAGGTCGGCCCCGAGGAGCTGGAGGGTAAGCCCGGCAAGGGCGACAGCCGCCAGCACGGAGGCCACCACTAGGCCCTTGTGGTTCAGCGATGCATCCAGGAATTGGCAATAGCGGGCAGTCAGCCGAGCGAACCCGGAATCAAAACGGTTCAGCAGGGGGAGGGCCGCCCTCCCGGAGGCATGCGAGATTGTGCCGAGCAACCGGCGAACATCGGACACCACGATCTGCGGTGCCTCGTAGGCGGCGAACCGCGCGAATGCGCTGGCGCGCCGCGCGAGACCCTTGCCACGGGACCTCGGAGACCTGCTGCCTTCTTGGGACGAGCCCTCGGGGTCCGCTTCCAGCCGGATTGCCAGCAGCATCGGGATCATGGTCAGAGCAACCGCGAGGGAGGCGAGCAGGGAGAACGTGATGGTCAGCGCTTGGTCGCGGAATAGCTGTCCCGCGATCCCCTCAACGAACACCAGGGGGACGAAAACCGCGACCGTGGTCAGCGTGGATGCAGTGACGGGCATCGACACCTCTGACGCGCCGGCGTAGACGACGTCCGCCAGGCTCGTTCCGGGCTGGCGATGCCGGTGGACCGCTTCGAGGACGACGATCGAGTTATCGACGAGCATGCCCACGCCCAGCGCCACGCCGCCGAGGGACATGATATTCAGGGTGATCCCGGACTGGTACATCGCGGCGAATGTGGCCATGACGGAGATCGGAATCGAGGCTGCGACAATCGCCGTGCTGCGCCCGTCCCGCAGGAACACGAACAGGACGAGGATTGCCAGCAATCCGCCGACGATCGCGGCCGAGAGCACGTTGTTAACGCTGTCCGTGATGAATCTCGCCTGGTCGAACACCACGTCGGTTTCGACCCCTGCCGGGTACGTGGGCTCCTTCTCCATGGATGCCAGCCGTTCTGTGACCGACCGGGACACCGTGACGGTGTTGGCGTCCCCTTCCTTGTAGACCGCCAGGGCGACGCTCTCCCGCCCGTTGAAGCGGGCGATGATGTCCCGGTCCTTGGAACCGCGCCAGATCCGCGCGATGTCCGCCAGCATGACCTTCCGCCCTCCGTCATCGGAGATGACGATGCTCCGGACCTCGTCGACCGACCGGAACTCGTTGACCATGCGAACCATATAGTTCATGTCGAGGTCATATAGACTGCCGCTCGCTTGGTTCAGATTCTCCTGGCGGAGGGTTTCGGTGACCTGAGTGATGGGAATGCCGAGCTCGGCGACGCGCCTCTCGTCCAGTTCGACGCGGATCTGCTCCTCCCGCCCCCCCATGACCTTGACGGCCGCAACGCCTTCGACCGACTCAAGACGCTTCTTGAATTCCCGCTCGGCGATGTCGCGCAGCCTGGCGAGCGTCAGGCCCCCGTGGATCTGGAGGCGAAGGATGGGATCGTTCGCCGGATCGAAGTGCAGGATGACGGGTCGTTTGGCGTCGCGCGGGAACTCGATCAGGTCGAGTTTCTCCCTGACCTCGATCGCTGCGACGTCCATGTCTGTGTTCCAGTTGAACTCCAGGACGACCTCGGACTGCCCCGGCCGAGAAACCGAGCCGATCCGGTTCAGCCCCGGCACCACGCCGACAACCTCTTCGACGGGTCGAGTCAGAAGGGACTCGATCTCCTCTGGTGCCGCGTCCTCGTAGTCCGTCTGAATGGTGAGGGAAGGGTAGGAGATTTCCGGCAGGAGATTGAGTGCCAGCCGGTCCAGCGAAACCCATCCGAACAGGACCACGGCGGTGACTGCCATGAACACCGTGACTGGTCGACGGATGGCTAGACGGGTGATCTGCACGGCGTGGTTCCCGTCTCCTCGTGAGGGCAATTCGACACGGCCGGCAACAGCCTAGTCGGCGATCACCCGGGTCCGGTCTCCGTCCCTGAGCTTTCCCTGTCCCGCTATGACCACTGTGTCTCCCGCACTGATGCCGGCGAGCACTTCCACTCTAGAGTCGTCCTGGTAGCCCAGTTCGACCACGCTCCGCTGGGCGGCACCGTCGGCTCCGACCAGGACCACGAACATCTGGCCGTCCTCCTCAATGACCGCCTGCTTGGGAATCAGGACGGCGGTCGCATGCGTGTCTGTCTTGATCTCCACGCGCACGAACGCTCCCGGACGGAAAGCCCCGCTGGCTTGGTCGAATCGTGTCGTCACCTTCACAGTCCCGGTCTGCTCGTCTACGACAGGACTTACGCGCTCGACTCGACCTTTCGCGACACCCGCGAACGCCTCTCCGAGTCTGATTGAGACCTCCTGTCCGGGCCTGACTTCGCGTGAGTCGCCCTCCGGCAGGAACACATCGGCGTAGAGCGGCTTGAACGAGGCTAGCTTGTACAGCTTGTCGGCGACGCGCACGGACTGGCCGAGTTCTACGTTCCGCTCCGTGACGCGACCGGCGAACGGTGCCGTGATCGAGGCTTGCGAGATCAGCAGGTTCACCTTCTCGATTTCGGATTCCAGCTCGTCTATTCGGTGGCGGTTCTCGCGGACCGTCGATTCGACCACCCGCACCTCGTGCTCGAGGTCCTCGATTTCGTGGCGCTCGACAGCCACCTCGGATTCTGCCAGAAGCCCTTGGCTAAGGGCGCCTTCGTTCCTTGCGAGCTCCGCGCGCTTGTTGCCTAGCTTGACCGCTGTCTGCTCCTTGCGGATTCCCGCCGCTTCCAGCTGGATCCTGGTCTGAGCGAGGCGCTGTTCGGCGAGTTGCAGGTCGATCCGCAGTTCGCGGTCATCAAGTGAGCAGAGGATCTGGCCGGCCCTAACATGCTCGCCCTCTTCAACCCGCACCTCGCTGACGATACCCGCTGCGCGTGTGGCTACCTCCACTTCCCTCCGCGCCCGCAGGTTGGCCGTCGATGTGAGTGTGTGGGAAATAGCCCCCTGCACTGCCACCTCGACTGCGACGGGAACTGCATCATCGAGGCCGCCGTTCGTGCCCTTCACGGCAACTCCGGCCGCCGAACCGTCCGACGTGAGATGCCCTCGGGCGAAGTAGGCGCCGCCCCCCACGAGCAGCCCTGCCGCCAGAAGCCCGTAGGCCTTACTTCGTTTGCTCATCGCCCGTCTCGGTTGCTTTCGGAGGACACGCCGGCGGTTCTCTGTCTCGTAAACGGTGAGGCGGAACCGTCGGTTAACCCAAGGCGGCCGGCGCCCGGCCTGGGGCGGAAGCGTTGATCGTGCATCAGACGCTCCGAACCAGGGCGCGGTTCCTAGCTGTCCAAGGCCCATTGCCCATGGCGACGGCGGACTTCAGCGAGTAACCAAACCGTTGCCGGCCGCCCAACACCCCTGTCCTCATGGTAGGGGACGGCTGGCAATGCCCATCCACGCAATACAGAACCGTGTTTCCCCGGGGCGCGGCCACTTGGTTCCTCGCCTGCCGCCAGAAGTCCGCAGCCTGTCGCGCAGGTTGCCCAGCCGTAGGCAGAATCACGAGACTTCGCTGGCCCGTGCTGGCCGCTAGCCTTGCTTTAGGATGTATCCAGAGTTGCGGTAATCTCGGATTCGGGTGATGGAATGTGCGGACGGTTCACGCAAGATGTCGACGAGGACGATCTGGAGGGTCTCTTTGACATCAACGCCCGGGAAGTGCCTGCCGTGGCAAGGCGATGGAACGGGGCCCCCACCCAGGAATTCGCACTGTGCCGGCTGAATCCTTCCGGACTACGGGAGGTTGCGGTCCACCGCTGGGGCCTGATCCCCGCCTGGGCTCGGGACTCCAAGATTGGAGCGCGGCTGATCAATGCCCGGTCGGAGTCTGTCGATTCCAAACCGTCCTTCCGAAGTGCCCTTCGTCACCGCCGTTGCCTCGTTCCGGCGACCGGCTGGTTCGAGTGGCAGAAGGTGGGTGGCGCGAAGCAGCCGTGGTGGATCTCGCTTGGGGGCCAGCCGTTTTCCTTCGCCGGTCTCTGGGAAGTCTGGGACAAAGGTTCCGGCCCCATCTGGTCGTTCACGATCCTGACCTGTCCGGCTGCCGAATCGCTCCAAGCGATCCATCACCGGCAGCCGTCAATCGTCCCCCGGGAGCGCTATGAGGAGTGGCTCGAACCTGGTCCGGTGCGTCCGAACGTCCTCGACCTCGTTCGAACCCCCCGCGCGGGCCCTTTCGACACTAGGCGCGTCGGTACCGAGGTCAATAACGCACGGAATGACCGGCCGGAAATCCTGAGACCAGCCTGATCTCGCCCTATGGAGGGAAGGCCTCGCGATCCCGGCGCACCGGAATGCCGGACAGTCGCATCAGTTCGACCGCATTGCCGTGTGTTGCCGGGCCGTCATGGAGTCTGTAATCAAAGGTCATTTTGCCGTCGTCGACTACGTCCCGGAAGTGCGCGTTAGTGACACGCGGCGAGTGTTCCTCAGCCCACCGAGTGACATTCCTGTCGTGCGTCGAGAATACCGCGAGCACGGAGTCGAAATCCAGCAGGTACTCGCCGAGAGCTACCGCACCAGCGTAGCGGTCGTAGGAATTCGTGCCTCCGTACAGTTCGTCGATTAGCAGCAGCGTGTGACGGCCGCTGCGGACGCTCTCAAGCATGAGCTGAATCCTCTGCAGTTCCGCCGAGAACCTTGAGTCGCCTCGCTGAAGCGAGTCCGCCACTCGGATCGAGGTGACCAGGACGAGGTCGGAGATCGCCATCGATGCAGCTTGAACCGGCGCGCCGGCATAGGCGAGCGAGAGGTTGACGCCGATCGTGCGGAGCAGGGTGCTCTTGCCGGCCATGTTCGCGCCGCTGGCGACGAGGATCGGATGCTCCGGATCCAGAAACAGGTCGTTGCCGACCGCCGCATCGCCGAGTAGGGGATGGCCGAGTTCTCGGGCGCGCAGCAGCGGCCCTCGCTCGCAGAGTTCCGGAAACACGTAACCCTCTCGGACGTAGGCAAATCCGGCAAGCGATGAGAAGGCCTCTAGTTTCGCCACAGCGAGGATCCAGTCGGGCAAGCGGGACGCGTGCCGCACCCGCCATTTCTCTACCATCAGCGAGAGGTGGGTTTCGTACAGGACCAACGGGCCAAGGATTGCGACGAACTGATTCCTGCGGTCCTCGTACAGGGAGATGATTCGCCGAATTCTCCCAAGCGCCTCGCTTGCGCTATCCTCACCGTCCCGGATTAATTCCGTGATTTGCTGCAAATTGGAGGACTCGAACTCCTGGGACTCGAGGATGCTGACGAGCCCAAGGAGTTGGGAGAAGTCAACATGAAACGCCTCTGCCTCCAAGGCGGGGACCTTGATTCGCTCGCTGGCCACGCGCCGGAACACCAGGGAAGCCGAAACAGAGCCCAGGACCCAAGCCCATATCCCGATTGAAGGATTCAATGCGAGGGCGACGACGCTGAAGAGCATCGACAGACTCAGGGCAACGCAGGTTGCAGGGATCCAAGGGGGGACCTCCGAGGGTTCCTTGGAGGCCCACCGGAGCATGGAGTCCGTCCGGATGAACGGGCTCCGCCGCGTCCCCTCGACGAAGAGGCGCTCCCGGAGTGCTAGCTCCGGCGCGAGTTCGCGGACAGCTGACTGCCGGTCTCCGATCGTTCGGATGTTTGCTGGTGTTGCCAAGAGCCCGGCTAGGTGCCGTGCCCCTTCCGAGGTCGCGCAGAAGTTCAGCCTGTTGAACAATCCTTCGGGTTCCAGAAGGTCAATATCCGACGCAAAGGGGTGATCATCCCGGATGTTCGGGTGCGTAGGGAGCTTGGCCGGCTGCATGTCGCCCTGATCGACGGGCGCGATGCCTTGTAGGTTCCTCCTGTAGAACAGTTCTGCGAGCCGTGCGTACGCGGAACGGAATTCGATTCTCGCTAATCCCACCGATGAACCGATGAACGCAGCTCCGAGCGACGCGAGCGCGAGCCACGAGAACGCAGGCCAGTGAGTTTCGATAAGCCACAACAGTCCAAGCGCCACCAAGACGCCGAAGAGCCGAGCGTTGCCGATGACACGATGGAGCCGCTTCAGGCGTTGGTGTTCCTTCTTGTGAGCCGTGCAGTGCGTGGCGCAGGTCTCGCGGTTCGTCATAGGACAGGCATTCGTTGGAAGTCCGCGCTTGGGCGGTAGGCGGCATCGAGCTCTCGAGCCGAGACTATTACCGCTTCGACGCCTTGGGTGCCGGTGCCGGGCAATCCCTTTCCTTCGCGCTTATTGAGCCGTCTCGCCACTCCGCCGGCTCGAACCCCCAGTAATTGCACAGCAGCAATCCGTCTTCCGATTCGAGCACATCTCCGACATCCACCGCTCTCGGGGCGTCACCGGAACCTGACTCGCTCATGCCGCGAAGGGACTTCCAAAGCGCATACGGATCCGGTGCACGGACTTCGGGTCCCTCCTCATAGTGCGACCGCCGGATGACGTAGGGAGGCTTCACTCCCGCCTTGCTCCGAAAGGTCTCGCTTCGCTCCGATGCGAGGTAGTAGATCCGGAACTGCGGCATGGCCGTATCTGCTCATTGTGCCCGACCGAGGGCTACGGAGGGAACGACCGCCACGATAGGCCCATGGTTCCGTTCCGGGCTCCAAGGCGTAACTCGTGCGTCAAATTAGCGGTACGTTCCAGCGAATCAGAACTGGACGGCCAGAATGGCGAGCCAGCCGGTCGAGCGGGTCCGCGGCCGCCGGCTGGAGTCTCGATTCAAGCGCCGTCTCGACCCGTTGCATCAGTGGAGGACGCCGATCCGCCGATTTGTCAGCGCGAATTGGGGAGATGTTGGCATGTCGGTGGCCAATGGCCAGCCACTTGAGCGAACCGCGCGGGCCGTCCGGTTCCTGGCTGTCGCGGGCCTCATGGCGCTCGTGCTGGTCGGCCCGGGCTGCACCGGAAACAGAGAGTCGGTGCCACCCAATTTCGTGGTCATATTCATCGATGAGATGGGATTCGGGGATATCGGACCATTCGGCTCCACCCGCAACGACACGCCGCACTTGGACCGGATGGCAGCTGAGGGGATGAAGCTCACGTCGTTCTATTCCGCGTCTCCGGTCTACACACCATCCAGGGCTGCCCTCATGACCGGATCGCATCCCAAGCGAATCGGCTCGGCAGCCGGACCCGTGATGCGGGTGCTCTGGCCCGGTGAGCCTTGGGGGCTTCCCCCCGATGAAGAAACGATTGCCGAGATCCTGCGCGACCGGGGATTCGTCACTGGTTGCTTCGGCAAATGGCACCTGGGAGACCAGCCTGCGTTCTTGCCGATCGAGCGAGTATCTCGGCATCCCCTGTTCGAACGACATGTGGCCGTTTCACCCCCAAGCGCCGGAAGACGGGGTGTACGACTTTCCCCCGCTGCCCTTGATGCGCGGCACGGAAGTGGTTGGGGAAGTTACGGACACGAGACAGCAGTCGGAGCTCTGCCAAGCGTTCACGGAAGAGGCTGTGGGCTTCGTCGAACGCAACAAGGACCGTCCCTTCTTCGCCTATATTCCCCAAGCGTTCCACCACCCGCGCGTGGCCCGCGAGCCGTTCATGGAACGAGCCGGCGAGAACCTGAATTCGATCGATTGGACGGCGATCACCCCGGGGCACGACTCCTTGGCACTGCGATTCGCACGGTAACTGCGGGCCCGGTACCGCAAGCAGGGAATCCTTGGAGGGCCTCGTTAAGCGGCAAGCCAGGGCCCAAGTCGAGGAGATCGACTGGAGTGTGGGATCTGTGCTGGGCGCGCTCCGGAACCTAGGCGTCGCGGAAAACACACTCGTGGTGTTCACGTCGGACAACGGTCGACCCTGGGGAACGGTGAACGCGCCACTTCGAGGCGGTAAGGGCAGCACCTGGGAGGGTGGAATGAGAGTGCCAACTTTGGCTTGGTGGCCGGGTACGATTCCGGCCGGGTCGTCTAGCGACGAGATCGCTTCGTCAATGGACCTGCTGCCGACGTTCGCCAGACTGGCCGGTTCCAGCGTCCCGGACGACCGCGTCTTGGGCGGACGTGACATTTCCGATTTCCCGCTCGGCTGGCCGAACGCGCGGTCTCTCGACGAGACCTTCCTCTACTACAACGGGCACGATCTGGAAGGGGTTCGATCCGGCAAATGGAAGCTGCTTCGGGAGAGCGGGTAGCTATTCGACTTGGAGGAGGTCATTGGAGAGAGTACCGATATTGCCGCCGCGCACCCGGATGTCGTGAAGGGACTGTCGGGTCACCTGGAGGCGGCTCTTGCAGATCTTGGCGACGGTCCCGAGTGCCCGCGATGTCGACCGGTGGGGCGCGTGGACAACCCGCGTCAGGTTGTTCCGCCCCGCCGAATGATCGGATCCCTGGCCGCCGGCCCGGAGAAGTCAGGCCGTCCTCGATGGTGACTGCGAGAGCATTGACGTTGCCGTATAGGCGAAGCCTCCCAAGAACAGCAGGACCACAGGAAGCCCCAGCCAATGTCCGATGTAAACAGCGATCCCGAGGCAGACGACGAAGTAGCTCGCCGCCACGAAGTTGAACACGATTCTCCAGCCCCCGTTCCGTCCATATACCCTCCGGGCTTGCTTTGCGGCACTCGCGTTGGTGCTGTACTTGGCTGTCCGTTCGAATGGAGACCGGAAGCCTAGAATCGCGCTGACGACGGCCCGCGAGTTGTTGAGGGCCAAGCCGATGCCGGCCGCAACGAGCAACGGTATGAGATGCAAGTGACGGTGGCCCCCCCCCCGCCCGAGCTCCTGCTGGGCCAAGGTGAAGAAGCTGGCCAGGGAGCAGAAGGTCATTACGAATGCGGGGAAGTCAAGCCACAGAAGCCGACCGTCAAGGTGGGAGTAGCGCGCCAGGATTGCGGGAAGGATCAGCAGGGCCAAGAGCAGCATCAATGGATACGCGATGTTGGCGGTGAGATGGAAGGCGCACTCCGTCTTGACGCTCATGGGGAGTTGTGAGCGAAAGATCCGGGGCAGGAGCTTAATGCCTGTCTGGATCAGCCCCTTGGCCCAACGGTACTGCTGCACCTGGAACGATGCCATGTCCGTCGGCAGCTCGGACGGTGCTTCGACGTGCGATGCATATAGGAACTTCCAACCGCGGAGTTGCGCCCGGTAGCTGAGGTCAGTGTCTTCAGTCAGCGTGTCGTGCTGCCACCCGCCTGCGTCCTCGATGGCGGCCTTCCGCAGTATCCCGGCGGTTCCGTTGAAATTGAAGAACCGTCCAGAACGCGCTCGAGCCCCGTGCTCGAAAACGAAATGGCCATCCAGTAGCATCGCCTGCAGACGCGTGAGCATTGACGCATTCCGATTCCGGTATGTCCAGCGGGCCTGCACCATGCCGACTGAAGGGTCACCGAAGTAATGGACGACCTGCTCGAGAAAACCCGGGTCGGGGGTGAAATCGGCGTCGAACACTGCGATGAGCTCGCCAGTCGCCCTTTGGAGGCCAGCCTGGAGAGCCCCGGCCTTGTATCCCTTTCTCGTTGGCCTGCGGATGTACTCGATTGGCTCTCCCTGCGCCCGTTTGCGCGCTACTGTCCGTTCGAGAACAAGACTCGTCTCGTCATCCGAGTCATCGAGGACCTGGATCTGTAGCAGTTCTCTCGGATATCGCAGCGCGCAGATTGACTCGAGAAGGTCTTCGACCACGAATCGTTCGTTGTAGACCGGTAACTGGACCGTGACGCGGGGCAGGGACTGAAGGCGGCTCGCAGGGGGCGCCAGGCTTGAGTGGCGGTGGCGGTAGTAGAGGTACACCAAGCTGTATCTGTGCAGCCCAAACAGGCTCAGCACGGCCATCAAGCCGAAGTACGTGCCCAGAAGCAGGATGTCGATCAGGCCCATCTACGGTACGCTTGGTGAAAATCTTGGGTTCGCGTGCTCAAGCCCAGGCGAGCAACCTACCCGTCCGCTCGGGCGGAAACAGGTTCGTGATCGGCCTCGCAGTATGCGCCGCACTGATCGAGTCGGGCCTTGTGATGGTCTTGGGCCTGGAACGGCCCGCAAGCTACGTCCCTGAGTTCATCGCCTATTATCTCCTGATTTCCATCAGCTATGTCACCGCGTGCTGGCTGGTGGTGAGGGACGCTGGGCAGTCCCTAGGCCCGACGGCTGTCCGGTTCGTCTGGGCCGCCGCTCTCGTCTTTCGGCTCACCGTTGCGCCACTTGATCCAAGCCTCTCAGAGGATAGCGTTCGGTACCGTTGGCTCGGAATGCTCCAGGATGCCGGCGGAGACCCGTACCGGGACCTGCCAGAGGACCCCGAATGGGCCGGTTTGCGTGACGATACCTGGCCTCGGGTCACGGGAAAGGACAAGCCCTCTGCCTACGGGCCTGTTGTCGAGCAGGTGAACGTTTGGTTCTACCGCCTAATTCGCACCGCGACTCCCGATCCATGGATACAGGTTTGGCTCTTCAAGGTTCCATTTGCCGTTGCTGACTTGCTGGTCGGTCTGGTTCTGATGGCGCTTCTATCCAGCGCTGGCAAGCCAGGTACGTGGGCGCTGGTGTATCTCTGGTCCCCCCTTCCCGTGGTCGAGTTCTGGATCGAGGGGCACAACGACGCACTGGCGGTGCTGTTCGTTGTATTGGCGTTGGCCCTTGCGCGCCGGGATAGACCGCACTCGGCCCTCGCTTTCCTTGCGGTGGCCACCATGTGCAAGTTCTGGCCGGCGATCCTTCTGCCCTTCTTGGCGCTCACGCGACGGCGCCAGCGGTGGATAGTGCAGTGGAAAGGGGTCTTGGCATTTGCGATGGTAGCCGTCGCCCTGTGTCTCCCCTATTGGGACAGCGTAATCGCGGTTCTGGACATTCTGGATGGATTTACCGGACGGTGGCGCAACAACGACAGCGTCTTCGGGTTGTTCCTCAAACTGGCAGGCGGCGACATGGAGGTAGCGGGGGACATCTCCAAGTGGACTGTGCTAGCGGCCGTCGTAGTCGTGCGGTTCTTGCCACTGCGTCCTCTCGCCGGCGAGCTGGCTGCGGTTTGCGTGGTTCTCTTGGCATCGGCCAACTGCCTGCCTTGGTACCTCACCTGGATGCTTCCGTTGCTGGCGGTGCATCCCACCGCACCGCTTCTGCTCTGGAGTGCGCTGGTGTCGCTCGCTTACCACGTCGTTCCCGAGTATGAAGCGAACAACATGTGGCGGTACGACCCATCGCTAATACGGATGGAGTACGCTCCTGTCCTAGTCTGGTTCGTTGCGCTCGCAGGGCGCAGACTCCGCAACCTGCTTCCGCGAGACTCTGCCCGCAAGATCGGGAATTAGTCAACCCACAACGGGCGATTCGTCAGGCAGCCTCTGCGTGGACGCTGATCATACGGCCCTTGCGGCCGCGATTGCGGAACTCGACGACTCCGTTCACCTTCGCGAAGAGCGTGTCGTCCTTGCCGCGGCCGACGTTCATCCCCGGGTGGAACCTGGTCCCGCGCTGGCGAACTAGGATGCTGCCTGCGGTGACGGTCTCCCCGGCGAAGCGCTTTACTCCGAGCCGCTTCGACTGGGAGTCCCGCCCGTTCCTCGATGTGCCTTGGCCTTTCTTGTGCGCCATGCTTGCTCCTGCGTGCTATCCGCCCGGTTCCGCCTGAATCGATTCAATCTGAAGCTGCGTGTATTCCTGACGATGGCCGAGGCGGCGCCGATACATCTTGCGCCGCTTGAACTTGAACACCTCGATTTTGTCCGCACGGCCATGGTTCGCAATCGTGGCCGTTACAGTGGCTTGGGCGTCGCTTCCGGTCCGCAAGGCTCCGTCCTCTCTGGATACGGCGATTACCCTGCTGAACTCTATGGTGTCGCCGATGTTGCCGTCGAGCTTCTCCACGCGCACTCGGTCGCCGGGAGTGACGGCGTATTGTTTCCCGCCAGTTTCGATAATCGCGTACATGAAGACCGTCCCAGTCCGCGTGGGATAACCGGTTTGGGAGAGTCCGGCGCTCTACTTGATAGTAAGCCGCTCCTGACTGCTGGGTCAAGCGCCAACAAGGCCGCGAGCCGCTAGGGCTAGAAACCACCTCAGGAGTTGCTGGCAGTGCTTGCGGGGACAGCCGGACCCCTTGGGGCAGAAGTCGGGTAAGGGCTGGTCGTCCAGAGTTCTGCTCTGTCGGTCCGTGCTGGGACCAGCCCTGCCTGAGCCCTTGGCGGCAGGAACGCGAGGCCGGGCAAGCCACAGGGGACCGTCTCTCGCCAAGCCAGGCGCGGGCGGTCTCTACGTGCCGGCGCCGTAGCTTGAAGCAGCCAGGTTGTAGGCGTGATTCCCGATTCGCAAGACTTGTCCCGGCCCCACCTGCAGAGGCATGAACGGTTCCGCAGGAGCATCATCGACGTGCGTGCCTGTCTCCGATTGGAGGTCTTCGATCCAAAGGTCTCCCCGGATCGATCGACATCGGACGTGGCGGGATGAGATCGACGAATCTCGAATCTGCACGTGGCACAACTCCGCGTCACTTCCGATCACGAGGCCCTCAGGAGAGCCGAGCAGTCCGGGATTCAGTGGGATGGTCGTCGAGCCATCAAGCGGTTCGAGTGCGTCGACCTCATTGGCAGGGCCGGTCATGGCGAGCCGAGCGCCGTGGACTGCAACCGCCCAGTTCCCGCGCCCTGGGCCGTTGCCGGTTCCCGACTCCTTGCCAGCACGCACGATGAGCAGCGCCAATGCCAGGACAGCCAGAAAGGCAGCTCCAGCAACGAGCATTGCAGTCTGCCTCCCGTTCATCGGGCCTTCGAAGAGGGGTGCGCCGAGCAGCGTAGGGCGCAGCAGGCCAAGGGCAATCGAAGACCAAACCAAGGCCTTCCTGATTCGGCTCGAGGATCGCTCCGCTGCCTGGCTGGGCATCTCCCTCCCAATATACGGGCCTTCCGTATCACGCAAGTCCAGTCAATCCAACATTCTCGTCGTAGCGTGGAGGCCCCGAGCCTGGAAGCCCTGCCCGAAATGGTTCGTCGCCTTAGAAGCGGGCGATGGGCCGCAGTTCACTCGTTGATGTCGAGCAATTTGATCGGATCGCGTTGGGTGATGCCACTGATCGGAATAGCAAGCGATGCAATCTCTCCAACTGGCGCTGGTCGCAAACCAACGGGCCGGCTGATTGGATTCGCCGCCCGCCATCGACCACTACGTGGCGGAATTCGCCGATTGGAAGCCCGCTGCCCCAGTGGAACTCCGAAGACTGGTGCGAAAGCGTTGGTATGTCTACGTGGTGGCGTCGTCACTGTCCGAATTGCCCCCAGGACTCACCGAGATCTGATTGTAGTCCGGTTGTCCCTCTTGGGAATCCAATGAACGACCCCGCAGCAGGTCTCTCAAGCGAGTCTCGACGTGACCGAAGCGCACCCTCTGCTCGGGCTCCACGTAGCCTTGGCCGTGCGGGCACCACTCCCCATCCTTATTCACCCACGTGCCATGCATGGAGTTCCGGTCTGTCAGGAAGTGGCGGCCACTGCTCGTGATGGTGAGTTCAGCGTGTGATCTGCTGACACTCTCCGCTACCAAACGAACATCCGCATCACGTCCGCGCCCAATGCTGTAAGTACGGAATGCCATTCTTCCTCAGTACGTGCCCGTCCGGAATCCGAGTCTGATTGAGATTCGTAACCTCACGGCTCTGAGGGGCGAACTCGGCAACTCTGGCAATGGGCACTGCTCTGAGGTACCAGAATATGCGACCCGGACCAGTCTGAGTCTGCGCCTCGACCTCATACAAAGGCGGCCGTTGCCTCGTTCGTGATCAGCAGGAGGGGTGGGTCCAAACCGATTCAACACGATTCCCGCCATCGCTCCTCCGGGCCCCATTCCCCATTGAACGGTCCAACCTGGGGCGGTCATGATCGTGGGATTCTGGACTCTTCACATTGGCGCGACGTGGTTTCCAGGGGCAGTTGCAACAACGGTTCTTCCATTGAATTCAATGAATCACAAGTCTTGTAATTCCCATATCTTCCAGCTCATTGATTGATGATGTTTCTCACGCTTCCCTCTAGGAATCCAACATGGAAGGCGAACATCATCAGGCCTGCGGGCGATCCCTTTCGTACGACCTCTGCGTAGCCCGGGAGTCTCCAGGCAGGGTCCGAATCCCGGTGGTATGCTGAGTCCTCGTATCGTGACGATGCGCAAGCGATTCTTCGACCAACTAGAGGTCGGGGAGACCCATGAGACACCGGGAATCACCGTCACCGACTGGCACGTGATGAACTTTGCCGCTGTCTCGATGGACTACTTCGAATTGCACACGAACGAAGAGTACGCCCGAGAGACGGAATTTGGCAGGCGGGTGGCGCACGGCTTGCTGGGGCTCGCCATTGCGGACGGCCTCAAGCATCGATCGAGTTTTCAAGTACAGGCGATTGCCTCCCTCAATTGGTCGTGGAACTTCCGAGGACCGATTCATGTTGGGGATACGATACGGGCCCGGTTGCGAGTGACCGAGATGCGGCCATCCAAGTCGAAACTTGACCGAGGAATCGTGACTGTGGAGTACGAAGTCCTCAACCAACGGGACGAGGTCGTCCAGAATGGCCAGAATAAAGTGATGGTGAAACGATGCGGACAAGAAGATCTCTTGTTTCCTTGAGCCTGGTACCGCTCGCGCTGGCCCGGGCGGTTGCAAACTGGCCCCAGTTCCGTGGACCCAGCGCAACCGGCGTTCCTCGCGACGAAACAGGGTTGCCTGACACATGGAGCGCAACGAGGAACGTCGAGTGGAAGGCACCGATTGGCGGGCAGGGCTGGTCGTCGCCCATAGCTTGGGGGAACCGGATATTCCTCACATCGGCGAGGACCAAGAGAAACCCTCCTGTTCCAGAGGGCGGTTTCTATCAAGGCGCGGTGGAGAGTCCGAAGTCCGATGAAGAGCACGTCTGGACGGTGCACTGCCTCGATCTCCAGAGCGGCACGGAGCTATGGGAGACGGAAGTCTGTCTGGGGATCCCCAAGGTGGGGCGCCACCGGAAGAATACCTATGCATCAGAGACTGCTGTCACTGACGGCGAGCATGTCTATGCCCACGTGGGGGATCTTGGAACCTGGTGCCTCGACTTCGATGGGAACGTTGTTTGGTCGAAGGATTGGCCGCCTGTGCGGACGAGATGGGGCTACGGAACGGCGTCTTCGCCAGCGCTGCACGGAGGCCGGCTGTATATCAAGAATGACAACGAGGACGAGTCCTACCTCCTAGCAATGGACAAGGCGACCGGAAATGAAATATGGAGGGTTCCGCGTGACGAGTCCACAACGTGGTCCACGCCCTTCGTATGGGAAAGTGGCAAGCGGACGGAGGTGGTCACGGTCGGCCGCAATCGGGTGCGATCGTATGACACCGACGGAACACTGCTCTGGGAACTCGGTCGCCTCTCTTCGCTCGCCATCCCCACGCCGTTCGCTGCAGACGGCATGCTGTACATCACCTCGGGCTACATGAACAGCGAGGATCGGCCGATTTACGCCATTCGGCCCGGTGCCTCCGGTGACATCACACTGCCCACCGAACGAACGTCCAATGAGTACATCGCTTGGAGCGTCCCTCAGGGAGGCCCTTACCATCCATCAGGTCTTGTTTACAGAGGGCACTACTACACGCTCTTCGACAGGGGGTTTCTGACGTGCCACGACGCTCGGACGGGAGAAGAAATCTACGGCAAGCAGCGGATATCCCGCGAGTCTTCGAACTTCACCGCCTCTCCTTGGGCGTACAACGGGAAGGTATTCTGTCTCGACGAAGCTGGGACGACGTTCGTCGTCCAGGCAGGTCCCGAGTTCAGGCTGCTGGGCAGCAATGAGTTGGGTGAGATGTGCATGGCGACGCCGGCGATCGTAGACGACGGTCTTCTGATACGGACGTTCGCGGCTCTGTACAAGATCTCTGGATAATCCCCGCTGACGCAACTGCCGTCAACTGTTGTCTCCCTGTTAGCCAGGTCGTGGTGGCGTGGTGCCGGGAGCCTCGAAGGGGCCTCCGGGCCTTTCGCCCTCGCCAGGGCACGCCGTGACCGACGGAGAGATTGGCGGAATGATCCGCAATCCGCAGGGACCTGGTTGCTGGTGTTTGGGCTCCGTTCGAATGCCTGCCCGGTATGCGAGGGGCGTTAGCGGGCCCAAGGCGGCTGCTCTGGTAGCAGAGCCTCGAACTCAGCCACCCGCTCGTCTTGGTACGTCCCGGCGTACGAACCGTCGAGGAATCGAACCAGCGCCTCATCGGATAACCGCGACCAGGATTCCTCCTCACGGCCCGGATTGATGGGATAGAACAGGCATCCGGTGGCTTCCGCTGCTTTCCGGTCCCCGGGGGCGTCACCGATCATGAGCCTCTTCTTCGGTTCGTATCGATCGCCTCCCGCCATCGTTCGCAGGTGTTCTGTTTTCTTGCCGAGTTCCTGGCCCGCGATGATCTGCGGGTAGTGCGCGATCTCGTTCTCGTCCCACTCTCGCTGCAAGGCCTCGCCCGGAGTTCCCGAAACGACTACTAGGTCGGCCTTGGCAACGATTTTTTCGAGCGTCTCTCGCACGCGCGGGAACGGCGGAACGCCTGACACGATATCCTTCACCGCCGCGTTGACCGCGAGGCTCCAATCCATCGTCAGATCCAGTAGGGGGTGCGGAAATTCCTCGCGATAGGCTTCCAGGCCTGCATTACTTGGAGGGAATTCGGAATCAATGAACGCTTGCAGGGGTGCCAGGTCAGGCACGTGAATGCCCCTCGCGGCAGCTTCCGGCCAGTCCTCGACCAGCCGGAGGGAGCGGGCGCAGACCGGAAACCGGTTCATTCCGCGAGTCTTCGAGTACAGGTTCGCGAACTCCCACACCCGCCGGGCATACTTCGATGCGGCCTGGAGACTCCAATGCTTGATGAACATCGGCGTGAAGCACTCCTTGTGCTTGATCTCCATGGAGTCAAAGACGCAGCCGTCAGAATCGAGCCCGACAAAGTACTCGCGGGAGGGCTGGAAATCTTGCAGTGTCTTCATCGCGCGCCGGCTCGGATCTGCTCGTAACTGGCTACCAATCCTAGCGATTCCATTGCGTGTGGAATACGCCTTCCTTGTCGAGTCGGCGATACGTGTGGGCACCGAAGTTGTCCCGGAGAGCCTGCAGCAAGTTTGCGGGCAGAAACTCCGACCGGTAGCTGTCGAGGTACGCCAGGGTCGCGCCGAAACAAGTAGTGGCGACGCCACATGCATTCGCTACTTCGACGGCTCTGCGCAACGACGGCAGAGAGTCGTTGACAATCGCCGCGAACGAGGGATGGACGAGCATGTTCTCGAGTTGAGGCTGCTCGATGTACGCCATCTTGATGGGATCGAGGAGCTTGGAGCGGATGATGCAGCCCTGCTTCCAAATCCGTGCGACTTCGGCAAGGTCCGTACCGAAATCGTACTCCCGCGATGCGGCCTGTATCAGGTGGAGGCCCTGGGCATAGGAAGAGATCATCGCCAGATGAAGCGCGTCATGCAGCACCTGTACCAATTCGTCGAGTGCTTCGTCATGCGAGGTCTCCGGTCCCGAAAGGACGGCGGACGCCTCGACCCTGGCCTGCTTGAGTCCCGATAGGATCCGGGCGTTGACCGCTTGGGACAGCGTCGGGATCGGGATTCCCAGGTCCAACGCCGACTGAGCGGTCCACCTTCCCGTGCCTTTCTGGCCAGCGGTGTCTAGAATCTTCTCGACCAAAGGCTCCCCGGTATCATCGTCGGCCTTTCCTAGGCACTGGGCGGTAATGTCAATCAGGAATCCGCCCAGCTGCGGGGAGGTTGTCCAGCGCTGGAAGATTGACTGGATCTGCGGGGTGGGTAGGCCAGCAGCGCGGCGCAAGATGTCGTACACCTCGCAGATCAGTTGCATGATGCCGTATTCGATTCCGTTGTGGACCATCTTCACGTAGTGGCCCGCTGCGTGGCGCCCGCAGTACGTCACGCACGCCCCGTCGTCTTCTGTCTTGGCTGCGATCCTCTCGAGGACCGGCGCGATCCGATCGTACGCATCGCGGTTGCCGCCCGGCATGATCGAGGGCCCCCAAAGGGCGCCTTCCTCGCCGCCCGAGATGCCGCACCCGACAAAGTGCAGCCCAGCCTCGTGCAGCCGACTCGCGCGTCGGTCGGTGTCAGGGAAGTGGGAATTCCCGCCGTCGATGATGACATCGCCCTCTTCCAAGTGGTCCATCAGCGCATCGATGACACGGTCCGTACCCACTCCGGCGGTGACCATGAGAAGCACGCGCCGCGGCCGGTCGAGTAGCGAGACGAACTCATCGATGGACTGGGTTACGCGCACCCGCTTGTCCGCGGACTCCTCGCGCATGCGCCGGGCGTTCTCGTCGCCCCGGTTGTACGCGATGACGGGAAACCCGTTCCGTTCGATATTGAGGGCCACATTGCGCCCCATCACGCCGAGACCGGCGACACCGAAATTGTCAAGAGCCATTTGGTTGTTCCTTGGCAGACGAGCCACAGGCTACGTCAGTGGAGTGATTGGCCCGGGACTGGGGACCGGCAACTGCCTTTTCGGCCTCGTGGGTCCTCTGGGTCCGCTTTGGGGTCCCGGGGCGAAGGAAGACCCCAATTGTAGCGAATCCATGATGGTTGCGCTGCTGAATCCCGCTCCCGGTCGTAAGCCACTCTGGACAATGCTCTTTGGGCTCTCAGGGCAGTACGCTGCCTGTGTCGGGGCTGGATGCTTGGTAGCCCGATCGGAATCGACCAGACACCGCGGTTCGACCCCGTCCGCACCGTCGGGACCGAACGCGTGCCGTAGTGCCAGCCAGCGTTCCCGCAGCCAAGGGTGGCCGACTGCCTGGGCGGGGGACCCGCTCGTCCGTGCCCGAGCAGGCTCGTGGCGAGTCCATACGGGTCCCGGCGATGGGCTCGGAAATCCGATCGCGCAGGAACTGGCCCGGTGCCTCATGGCAGTCCGCATCGGGTATCATGAGGCGCGATGGCAGGCAAATCCAAGCGGGCCGGCAGGCTAACGCAGCCGCTTGTGCGCAGGAACAATTCGCTTGAGCCGGCTTCATGGGACGAGGCGCTGGACCGAGTTGCCGAGGCGTTCCAGAGAGCAATCGATCGCGGGGCTCAGAAGTCGTTCGGGATGTTCAGCTGCTCCAAGACGACCAACGAACTGAACTTCGCCGCGCAGAAATTCGTAAGGAGCGTTGTCGGTAGCAACAATATCGATAGTTGCAACCGCACTTGACACGCTCCGAGTGTCGCCGGTCTGGCGGCAGCGTTCGGGGCCGGCGGCGGCACCAGTTCGTACGAAGAGGCGGAGAACACCGACCTTATCGTCCTGTGGGGTTCCAATGCCCGCGAGACCCATCCGATCTACTTCCATCATGTCCTGAAGGGGGTTCGTAGGGGAGCCGCGCTCTTTGTCGTGGACCCGCGTCGCACCAGTTCCGCGCAGTGGGCTGACCGCTGGCTGGGGCTCGATGTTGGGACCGACATCGCGCTGGCTCATGCAGTGGGTCGGGAGATCCTTGCGGCGGGCTTGGAGAACAGGGGATTCATTGAGCGGGCGACGAGCGGATTCGACGCTTACAAAGAAGCGATCCAGCACTGCACACTCGAGTACGGGGAGCGTGAGACCGGCGTGCCCGGGGAAGCGATCCGCGACCTGGCGCACGCGTATGCCAAGGCGCCGACCGCGCAGCTTTGCTGGACCCTGGGCATCACCGAGCACCACAATGCCGTCGACAATGTCCGGGCGCTAATCAATCTCGCCCTGCTGACTGGGCACGTGGGCCGCTACGGCTCGGGTCTCTGCCCGTTGCGAGGCCAGAACAACGTGCAGGGCGGGGGAGACATGGGGGCATTGCCGGATCGCCTGACCGGCTTCCAGCACGTCGAGAACGCGGAACTCCGACTCAAGTTCGAGGCTGCCTGGAACTGTACGATCCGGCCCACGAAGGGTTGGCACCTGAGTCACATGTTCGACGCCATGGAGCGCGGCGATCTCACGACTCTGTACGTTTTGGGAGAGAATCCGGTCAGCTCCGAGGCCGACAAGGACCGGGCCCTGCGGCTGCTCCAGGGATTGGATTGCTTGGTTGTGCAGGACCTGTTCCTCACCCAGACGGCGGAGATTGCGGACGTGGTGCTGCCCGCGCGGGCGGGCTGGGCCGAGTCCGAGGGGACGGTGACGAGCAGCGAAAGGAAGGTTCAGCGAGTGCGGCGAGCCTTGGTACCGCCCCCTGGCACACGGGACGACATGCAGATCCTTTTCGACTTGGCCAAGCGTCTCGGGCATGACTGGGGCGAGCCGGATCCAAGAGCGCTGTGGGACGAGTTGCGTACGCTCAGTCCCATGCATGCGGGCATGAGTTACGAGCGCCTGGAGAGTTCGGGCGGGATTCGATGGCCGTGTTACGACGAGACGCACCCCGGGGAATTGTTCCTGCACAGTCGTCTCTGGGCGGACCCATTAATCGGTCCGCGAGCCCCCTTTGCACCAGTCCCGCATGATCCGCCCGTGGACAAGCTGGACAGTCAGTACCCGATTCGCCTTACGACTGGCAGGAGGCTGGACTCCTACAACACCGGAGTTCAGAGCGATCAGTACGCCTCCCCGCTGCGTTGGGGCGAAACCCTGGATCTCTCGCCGGAGGACGGGGAAGCATACGGCGTCGAGGAATCCGAGCGTGTAGTGATCAGTTCCAGGCGGGCGTCGGTCGAGGCCCGCGTGCGTTTTGACCCGGGACTTCGTCCAGGCTTGGCCTTCATGACGGCTCATTTCCCTGACGAGGTCGATACGAACAGGCTCACCATCGACGCGGTGGACCCGAAGTCGGGCACAGCCGAGTTCAAAGCAACGGCGATTCGGATTGATAAGATGAGGGCCGCCGTTTCGGGCGACTGAGAGATTCGGCTCCAAGGTGGTGCAGATTCGGCCAATTCTGGAGACGGTTCTGTGAGTGTGGCCGTCCCCGCGGAATAGGGCCGGATAGCAGGTAGGAGAGTAAGTGGATCTTCATTTCACTGCGGACGCGCCGAGTGACGAGGAGCGATCCGCTGTTGAGTCCATTCTCGGTCGTCCTGATACCCGCTGGTCTGGCGGAGAGCGTATTGATCCTGCCGAGGGACACACGTCCGTCGGTGGACAACGGACCGCGGGCCGGCGCCACTTGCTGCTACCGGTGCTCCACGCTATCCAGGGTCGAGTCGGCTGGATCAGCCGTGGAGCGCTGAACTATGCCTGCCAGAGGCTCGAGGTACCACCTGCCGAGGCGTACGGGGTTGCGAGTTTCTACGACATGCTGTCGATGGAACGGCGGCTCCCGGTGATCGCCCGCGTGTGCGACGACATCGCCTGCATGGCGCGAGGGGCCGACCAGCTCTGCTCACGTCTCGAGACGGCAGTAGGCCCGGCAGCGCATCCCGGTAACGGCAGTCGGTCGCGGTGGGTGCGCTCGCCCTGTCTGGGCCTCTGCGAACGCGGGCCTGCAGTGCTCGTAACCGGGGCGGGGACGCGGAGTTGGAACCGCGTGTCTGCTCCGGCCAGCGTTGAACACGTCCTGAAGTGGACAGCATCCGCATTCTCCGAGGAGTGCGACAGTCAACCGGTCGAGACATCCGTTCCTCAGGCCGGGGATCCGTCGCTCGCGCTGCTTGGCCGAATCGGGAATCAAGGCGGGCGGAGCCTAGAGGACTACCGCGAGACTGGCGGTTTGGCAGCGCTCGAACTGGCACTGGCCAATGGCCCCGACTGGGTAATCGCCCAAGTCGAGGCCTCGAACCTCGTCGGGCGGGGAGGCGCGGCGTTCCCGACCGGCATCAAGTGGCGTGCTGTCGCGTCCGCTGATGGCAGCAAGTACCTCGTCTGCAACGCGGACGAGTCCGAGCCGGGCACATTCAAGGACCGCGTCCTGATGGAGGGCGACCCCTATGCGGTGATTGAGGCGATGGCCGTCGCCGGGTTCGCGACTGGTTGTGAACGCTCGTATATCTATGTCCGTGGCGAATATCCGCGGTCGACCGAGAGACTGCAGGCGGCGATCGACGAATTCCAGGCGGCTGGCCTGCTGGAATCGTCCTGTCCGATCGAGATTCGACGGGGTGCCGGGGCGTATATTTGCGGGGAGGAGACGGCGCTGTTCAACTCGATCGAGGGGTACCGCGGCGAGCCCCGCAACAAGCCACCCTATCCGACAGAGGTCGGCCTGTTCGGCCGGCCAACAGTAGTTAACAATGTCGAGACGCTCGCCAACATTCCGCGGATCCTGCTCATGGGAGGGGAGGAGTTCGCGCGGATCGGAACCGAGCGGTCCAGCGGCCCCAAGCTCTTCTGCCTTTCGGGACATCTTGCGCGACCGGGAGTCTACGAGGCTCCATTCGGCATCACTGTTCGGGGGCTGATCGAACTGGCCGGCGGCGTCGCTGGAACTGGCAGGTTGCAAGCCGTGCTTGTAGGAGGCGCCGCCGGGGCGTTCCTTGCGCCCAACGAATTGGACGCCCCGTTCACGTTCGAGGGGATGCGGGCGATCGGCGCGACCGTCGGTTCTGCCGTAGTGATTCCCTTCGACGACAGTGTGGACCTCGGGTCCATACTGCTTCGGATCGCTGAGTTCTTCCGCCACGAGAGTTGCGGCCAGTGCGTGCCCTGTCGGGTTGGCACGGTCCGCCAACACGAACTCTTGGAGCGCCTGAGAGATGGCAGGATGGTTGGGACGTTACAGCAGGAGCGGAACCTGTTGAGGGAGATTTCTCAAGTGATGCGCGATGCCTCGATCTGCGGACTGGGACACACCGCCTCCAGTGCGGTGGACTCGGCACTGGCCCGATTCCCGATTCTTCCTAGGAGCATGCCGTGAGCGATCAGACTGCCTTCGACGCGCCCCGGGCGAAGGTTCCGGTACCGCGCGGACCGGTTCCCCGGGCGCCGGCGACTGACGCCGGGCCGCCGGTGACATTAACCGTCGATGGGCAGAGCGTGACCGTTCCAGCCGGTTCGACTCTGTTGGATGCGTGTCGGCACTGCGGCGTTGACACGCCGACGCTGTGCTATTTGGAGACGCTCGCGCCGGTGAATGTCTGTCGCGTCTGCGTTGTGGAACTCGAGGGTTCCAGGACGCTCGTTCCCGCATGCTCGCGTCCGGCAGAACCCGGGATGTCGGTTCGCACGGACTCCGAGAGGGTGCGCCTCAGCCGGAGGATGGTGCTGGAGTTTCTGGCTTCCAGCACGGACGTCGAAACCGCTCCGGAGATGAACGAGTACATGGAGCGGTACGGGGCGGATCCGGGCCGCTACGGAGACGAAGTCTCTCCCGCGGCGACGTTGGAGCAGCCGCCCAAGATCGACAACGAACTATACATTCGCGATTACTCGAAGTGCATCCTCTGCTACAAGTGCGTCGAAGCCTGCGGAGTGGACGCACAAAACACATTCGCTATTTCGGTTGCGGGCAGGGGGTTCGACGCCCACATTGCGACGGAATTCGATGTCGAGTTGCCGGACTCCGCGTGCGTGTACTGCGGAAACTGCATTGGCGTATGCCCGACGGGCGCCCTGATGTTCAAGTCCGAGCACGACTTGCGCAAGGACGGGGAGTGGGACGAAGCGAGGCAGGAAACGACCGACACGATTTGCCCCTATTGCGGGGTGGGGTGCACGCTGACGCTCCACGTACAGGACAACCAGATCGTCAAGGTGACATCCCCCTTGGATCAGGAGGTGACCTCCGGCAACCTATGCATCAAGGGCCGCTTCGGATGGGAGTTCACTGGAAGCCGCCGTCCTGACCCGGAAACGGACGACCCGGCCGGCCCCTAGTTGGACTCCGGCCGTTGGTAGCGTCGTCACTTACCGTCCTTGTCGCCGCCAGTATCTTGGGTGACCGTTCCAAGGACGCTGGGCAGATCGATCCCGGCCTGTCTGGCGAGGTCGTGAAGGGGCGGCAGAGCAGATGCGAGGCCGCGCACGAAGTCGGCCGTGGCCCCGTTTCGCCTCGGAGTATCGCCTCCGCCACCGGATCCCGAATCCCAAACGGTGACCTTGTCGATCTTGAGGTTCTGCACGGCCTTGACCTGCTCAGCGACCAGCTCCGGAAGCTTCTCGATCACTAGCAGCGTTGCGGCCAGGTCGGGGCGCTGCTCGCACACACCGAGCAACTCCCGGTATCCGTCCGCCTTGGCTTCCAAGACACGCCTGACTCCTTCGGCTTCGGCGTTGTACTTCGCGAGAACGGCATCGGCTTCGCCTCTTGCGATCCGTCGGGCCCTCTCTGCTTCCGCCTCGGCCTCGATTTCGACCTTGCGCTGTTCGATTTGCTGGAGGCTCAGCTGTTCCTTTTCCAAGCGGGCCAGTTCCTGTTCCTTTTCGGCGACGAGCACGTCCTTGGCGGCCTCAGCCTCCGCGATCTCACCCCGTCGGCTTGCGGCGGCACGGCTCTCTGCCAGAGTTGCGTTGTAGTCGGCGATCATCGCCTGTGACTCGTTCTCTCCCTTGATGGCCTCGGCCTCCAGGGTTGCGATCCGCACGCGTTGCGCCGCCTGTGCCTGCTTCTTGCCCTCTTCCGTAAGGGACTCCTGTTCGGCAATCGCGACCTCCTGCTCGCGACGTGATTCGGCTTCGGCGGCGAGCCCCTCGGCTTCCAGCTTGGCGACGCTGATCCGCTGCTCCCGTTCCGCGTGCTTCTGCCCGATGGTCGACCCGGCCACCTGATTCGCAACTTCAACCTCCTTGGCGCGATTCGCGGTGGACTCGCCGATGGCTCCTTGCTTCTCCTGCTCCGCGACTTCCACCTTCGCCTTTTGGATAGCCTCGGCGGCGGCATTCTTACCAATGGCGTCGATGTAGCCGGACTCGTCCGTGATGTCGCGAATGTTGACGTTGATGACCGCGAGCCCGACCTTCAACAACTCGCCGGCACAGAACTTGTTGACCAGGTCCAGGAACTTCTCCCGGTCCTGATTGATCTCCTCGATGGACAGGGTCGCGATCACCAGGCGCATCTGGCCGAGAATGATGTCGCGCGCTTGGGCGGAGATTTCGCTCTCGGTCAAGCCCAGCAGCCGCTCCGCTGCGTTGTTCATGATGGTGGGCTCAGTCGACACGCCTACAGTGAACGTCGAAGGGACGTTGACACGGATGTTCTTCTTCGAGAGCGCGCCGGTCAGTTCGATCTCGATCGTGACCGGCTCGAGCGAAAGGTACTGGTAGTCCTGGAACAGCGGGATCACGAATACGCCACCACCGTGGATGCAGCGCGCCGCCTGGTCGCCTCCAACCTTTCCGTACACCACGAGAACTCGATTGGACGGGCAGCGCCGGTACTGCCGCACGACGAACATCAGGACGCCAAGCGCCATCAGGATGACTAGTAGTGGCAAGACGATGGGCGAAGTTAGAATTTGCCCGATCACAGGCTGCATCATCAGTGTTTCTCCTTGTGGGCTCCACTGCCGCCTCCACCGGGACGGCAGCCTCAAATGTATCTCGACCTAGCTCTCCCGGGCTTCGCCCGTGGTACTTCTGCGCTTTCGACAACAAATACATCGCCTTTCCTGACATCGACGATCCTTACAGCGGTGAATGCAGGAATCTCCTCGCCGGAGGTCACCGCGGCCATGATCCTTCTCCTGCCGGACACCGTCACCTCTATCTGGCCCTGCCCCCGTGCTTTCGGAGGAATGGTGAGGTAGACCTTGGCTGTGCGGCCGAGCGCCGACCGCGCGAGGTAACGCGGGGTGTGCGCCATCCGCCGAATGCCGTACATCATGCCCGAGGTTCCAACCAACAGGGCCGCACCGAACCCGGTCGCCAGCAAACCGGACAAGATCGTGCCCATTCCCCAAGTCATGCGGGTCACCAAGCCCATCCAGCCGACACCCATCAGGAATGCCAGGACCGACAAGACCGAGAACAGAGAGAACGCCTCCGTGCTGTCCATCGCGCCGTCGACATCGTCAACGCCGATGTCAATCCCGTCGGCACCGCCCACAAACCCCAGCCCAAGCTTGACGAGGTACACGAGCGTCGACGCAATGGCGAGGACGAAGTAGATCCCGGCATCGGTTCCGACCGCGAGGTATTGGTCGACATCGAACATTGCGTTAGCGGTGACCATTCTACCCGCCTAACCCCACCCCCACATTCCAACTGCTGCCCATTGCTGCTTGACAATTATTAGCAACAACCTTGCATCGAGCCTCGTTCGGATGCAACGGGCGGATCGGTGCCGACAAGGTCTTTCGCGCGGACCAGCAGGAATTCTAAAAGTAGCGGTCGTGGATGGTTCGGGTGGGATTGGCGGAGTG